>UQKK01000003.1 GCA_900541505.1 uncultured Ruminococcus sp. | reverse complement strand
GGCGGGCTTAGAGCCCGCGTCCCGAGCCACCCGTTTTACGGGTGGGGGCGACTTGGATTTTTCCCGTTCTCGTATGATACGCTCCGGCCAGCCCTTGATATCGCCGTTTAAAATAGCATGGAACATGCGCTCTTTGGCGCCAGGATGTTCTCTCTCCAGACGGGTCAGCAGCTCTTTGGCATACTGGCGTTTTGTGTAGCCATCCACCGGACATTTGCTCTTCACCACAGGCAGCGCATACTTGTTTTTAAAGCCGATGACATCTTTTTCTTCCACAAACATGATAGGGCGGATGACCGTCAAATCCATACGGTCCAGATACGTCCTCGGAGAGAAGGAATAAAATCTTCCCTCAAACAGAAGAGAGAGCAGCATTGTCTCCACGATATCGTCCTTGTGGTGGGCATACGCCACCTTATTGCAGCCCATCTCTTTGACAGCCTCATTCAGCGCTCCTTTGCGCATTTTCGCGCAGAGAGAACATGGATTTGTTTCCTTGCGTATATCAAAAAGGATATGATAGATATCGGATTTCACAATTTTGTATGGGACTTCCAATTCTTTGCAGAGTTCCGCCACAGGTGAAAGATTAAAATCTTCAAATCCCAAATCCACAGAAACTGCACTCAGCTCAAATTTCTTTGGATAAAAACGCTTTAAACCATGAAGGGCATAGAGGAGCGTCAGGCTGTCTTTGCCGCCTGAGATTCCCACCGCAATATGGTCATTCTCCTGTATCAACTCATATTCATCAACAGCTTTTCTCGTAAAGCTCAATAATCTCTGTAACTGCATATTTATGTAGTCCTTTCCCGCGCGCGCCCCTGACTTTTTCTTTTTACGCGCTATTTTTATATTATACTTATCCTGCACTGCAAATACAAGAGAAAGTGTGGTAAAATGAAAAAGAAAGGGAGGGGATACGGAATGAATCCTGTCGGTTTTCCGCAATTTTATGAAAAAACAGAAGATATACGCCGCAAATTTCTGCAGGCACTGCCGGTCATTGTATTTTTTCTTTTGATGTTTTACTCTGTCATCCTTCTCTTTGGAATTGAGTATACTATGGTGGTATCTCTTGCCACCCTCATTTTTCAAGTCAATTATAAGAAGCAGCATACAGCCGCTTCGCTTTTTGTGATACTCCTGCAGCAGATATTTCTGATGATACTTTCCTTTATTGCTACCTGGAATATTCCGCTGTGTCTGCTATTTAATTTGATTGTCCCTTTTTGGCTTATTTTTTCAAAGTCCTCCCAGTTCAATCAGTTGGGATACTTTTCCGGTCTCATGACATTTACTTTTCTGCAGCTCATGCCGATAGACTGGCAGAGATTCCTGGTGCAGAGTGAGGTCATGCTGTTTTGCTGCCTTTTTGTGTTCCTGGCTGTCCTTCTTTCCTCAAAAACCCGAAAAAAAGTATCTGGAGGAGAGACAGAACGCCTCTGCATGGGGCTGCTGGGGCAGATACTGGAAAAGACTGTAAATAAGGAAAGCATAGAAGCAGAACTTTCTCAGTTATTTGAGTTACAGAGAAAACTCTATCAGGAGGCATACCAGGAGAGAGGAAAGAAATACGTCGTGACAGCGGCGGGCAAGTTAAAATATATGTTCGCCATTCTGATACAGCGGACCGCCTATTTTGTCAGCGGACAGAGCCAGCTCCTTCTTCCAAAAGACGAGGAAGGCAAGGAACTGGCACTTCGCCTGGCAGAATATATGAAAACCGCCGCTGAAATCGACTTTATGGGCGCGGATACAGTGGAAGCGGATACAGAAAAGCTCAAAAAAGAAGGGCGCAGGCTTCTGTCAGAGGCGCAGAAGAAAAAGAATGATTTTTATCGCTCCGTGACAAACTTCCTGCGCATGTATCTGCTCATTTTGCATCAGGCAGAGCAGAAGGATAACGGAATCTTAAGTGAGCGCTGGGAGGTCCCGACAAAGCAGAAATTCAAGGACCGTATCCTGTACCGAATGAAACCGGATACATTCGAGATGCGTTTTGCTCTCAGGATGAGTGTTGTTCTCATGATTGGCTTAACAGTCAATCTCCTGTTTGACGAGGGGCATTCGTACTGGTTTGCCATGAACGCCTTCCTTCTGCTGCGCCCGATGTATGAGGACAGCAATTACCGTATGAAAACCCGTTTTATTGGGACAGCAGCAGGTTGTATACTTGTATCCACTTTACTTCCTTTCTGTACAGATACATTGTCGCATCTGATAATAGCGGGAATTATGGTTGCATGTATGTATACAGCCACTCCCGGCACGACAATTCACGCCCTTTTTGTCACCTGTTTTGCGCTGACAATGACGACTCTGGCGATGGGAGAGACGACAGCAGCGCTGCTGAGAATGGCATATGTCATCGCAGCAGTAATATTCGTACTGGTAATCAACCGATTTTTCTTCCCCACCAGCATGGGAAGCCAGCTTCGCTATAATTTCCAGATGCTGTTCCATATGCATCACATGTATCTTCGTATACTGGAGGATTGCCTCACAAATCCACTCGATTACTGGAGACTTTGCGATGCGCAGCTTCAGTACCATATGGTTCATGCCCAGATTAAGCAGGATTTGCCGAAAACTGCCGCGCAGGATGAAGAGTATTATCTGAAAGTTCTCTCTGTCACCTGGCGGATGGCATCGGAAATCCAGCAGATGTTTTTCCATGTCACGCACAAAAAACGGAGTGCTCAGGCGCGCAGAGTAATGGAGCAGTACATCAGCTACAATGATTATGTTTTAAATCAGATTCAGGAAATCCAGCATTTAAAAAAGGAGAAAAAGCTGAAAAATATTGAAGGCATGAAATATCAGAGATATATAGAAGGAGAGCCTGAACTGTCCGTGCTGATGACTCAGTACGCACGAAACCTGTCCAGGCTGTATGTCCTTGTACTGCGCAGATATCGATGAGAAAAATATTCCGGTATGAAACATAAGCAGATAGCTGCCTTGGCAGCCTCGTACAAGCCTCATACATAATAGAAATTACTGCATCTCATTTAAACATCCCGTAGTTTTACCGCGCCTGCCGCCTGTCTGCGCCGGTTCTCGTCAATGGCAGCGTAGTGTTTCTTTGTGGTGTTGACATCCTTATGTCCCAGCACATCCGCCACGAGATAGATATCCCCGGTCTCTTTATAGAGAGAGGTTCCGTAGGTACTGCGCAGCTTGTGAGGCGTAATCTTTTTATTGGGTGTCACCTGGCGGGCATATTTTTTCACCAGATTTTCTACTGCCTGGACGCCGATACGTTTCCTCTGTGTGGAGAGAAAGAGGGCGTTTTCATGACCGGGGAGGGGAGCAGTCGTCTTTCTTGTCGTATACAGATACATTTTCAGCGCATGTTCCACTTCCTCGCCGAAGTATACAACCATCTCATTTCCGCCCTTGCGAGTCACTTTGATGCCGTTATTCTTGAAATCCACATCCTGTATGTCCAATCCCACACATTCTGACACACGGATTCCGGTGCCAAGCAGGAGAGTGATGATAGCCAAATCGCGGTTTTTATTCTTCTCATAGTAAACTTTTTTCTGTCCTGTCAGTTCGTCACCGCCATGCTCGATGTAGTCCAGAAGCGCCGCCACCTCGTCAGTATCCAGACGGATAATTGCCTTTTCATGAAGTTTCGGCATATCTACCAAAAGTGTGGGATTTTTCGTGATAACCTGGTGTTTGAAATAATATCCGTAGAAACTGCGCAGCGCAGACATTTTTCTGGAAAGCCCTTTTTCTGTATTGGTAATCTGTTTGTCTTCACTGTTCTGGTATACCTTCAGATATTCTTGATATTCCTCAATATCCACGGGTTCCAGCTTTTCTAAATCCTGTACTGTGAATTGGTCAATAGTATAATTCCTGTATATTGGGTTATTCTCCATCAGGAAATGAAAAAACACACGGATATCATAGGCATAAGAAATCCTGGTCCTTGCCGATGTGGTCGGTTCCACAGCGCGGAAATAATCCTTTGCAAACGGCGGTAATGTCTTTAGGATTTCACGAAGCTTCAAAGTGTTGTCAATATAATTCTGTTCATGATAAGTTTTTCTGTTCTCGGTATTTATTTCTCCCATAAGAAAGTAAACCTCCTTGATTGTATGTGAATTTATGACGCCGATTTTCAACAATACAGCGCTGCCTGATATTATAGTATTATTTAACTATATGGATAAAAAGGGCTTTTTAGCTTTACATGATTAAGCATACCATGTACGCGTTTTTTTGTCTATATCTATTTGGAAAATCAGTATTTGTCGTATAGATGTACCTATATGAACAGAGTTATCTCCTCATTCATTTCCCGATTGTAAACAATGGTCAAGGTCTTAAGATAAGCACGTACTTTACTGCAGGCACAAACAAAAAGAGGCAATACATGGGATTTGTACTGCCTCTCTAGGGTGAGTTTTATATATCAATACATAGGGATGTATATTGATACCACAATGATTTATAAATAATAAATTCGGAATCTCAATCCTCATTGCTGATTGAGATTCTTTTGCCTATTTTACAAATTCTGTATCATTGTAGGCAATCATCAGCTTTTCGCCGGCATGGATTTCATCAGATGACAGATTATTAAGCTCCATCAGCTTCTCTACATATTCTTCCACAGAGGAACAATCAGCGGTCATATATTCTTCCGCGATATCCCACAATGTATCTCCGGCTTCAATCTGAATACTTCTATAATAAGTATAGGCAACAGGTTCCTCTGCCTGGTTCCCGTGCGCGGAAACAAAAAACGTATTGAATACCAGACAACATATCGCAATGAGAAGAAAGCTTCCGATGAAAAACGGAATGGCAGAAATACGATTTGCTCTGCCGACTCTCCTTCTTCTGCTCACTGCCGCCTTCGCTTCTTTATCACTTCTGCATGTATTGTATGTTCCATCTGTTCTGTATGCTCTGTTCATATACAACTTCCCCCTGAAATCCCCTTACTTTTATATATTGCAATTTCTCCAATCGAACAATTGTTCTTTCGATGTTGTTATTATATTATACGAACAAATGTTTGTCAATAGATTTTCACTAAAAAATCGAACATATTTTCGCAACAAGTGTTTGCTTTTTGCAAAGAGCTATGATACTATAGTTATATCTTATAAGTGTAATCAGGAGGAATCTCATGTCACAGGGGAAAATCAGCAAGAAACAATTAGAAATTTTAGAATATATCAAGTCCCAGATTCTGGAGCGCGGTTTTCCGCCTGCTGTGCGGGAGATTTGCGAGGCGGTACACTTAAAGTCCACTTCTTCTGTCCACTCCCATCTGGAGACTTTAGAGAAGAACGGATATATCCGCAGGGACCCGACTAAGCCCAGAGCGATTGAGATACTGGACGACACGTTTAATCTGACACGCCGGGAGCTGGTGAATGTTCCCATCATTGGACAGGTCGCTGCCGGAGAGCCCATACTGGCGCAGGAAAATATCGAGAACTACTTCCCGATTCCTGCGGAAATTATGCCCAACAACCAGACGTTCCTTCTGAAGGTCAAGGGCGAAAGTATGATAAATGCCGGAATCCTGGACGGGGATATGGTGTTGGTCGAGGAGGCGCGCACTGCTTCTAACGGAGACATGGTCGTTGCTTTGATTGAGGACGGCGCCACGGTAAAAACTTTCTACAAAGAAGAAGGCGTCTTCCGCCTGCAGCCGGAGAATGACAATATGGACCCCATCATCGTCAAAGAACTGATGATATTGGGGAAAGTCATCGGAGTATTCCGGTTCTTTCGATAAATATAGGATTTTAACAATTAATTTCATGTAAAAATGACAGCCAGGAGGACATCTCAATGAAACAGGTAAAATTCGCTGCTCTTTTCATGGGAAAAGACTTCTCTTCCAAGGAGCACCATGTATCCTTTGAAAATGCTTACAATGACAATCACTTTTACGGGGTGGGTGATTTGGATGAGGCGTGCGCTCTCGCGCAGGCTTTGTTAAAAGAAGGATATGAATGTATTGAATTGTGCGGCGCCTTTGGCGAGGAAGGCGCCAGAGCGATTATAGAAGCTACGGGAAACCAGATGGCTGTGGGCTATTCCATCCATTTTCCTGAGCAGGATAAATTGTTTGAGAAAGTATTTGGTTAAAACAGAGATTCCATAATAAAAAGCAGGATTGTCGCTTCCGGCATTGTGTGATGACGGATACGGCAATCCTGCTTTTTATGATGTCACGATGCGTCAATTCTGCTTTTTCAGCATCTTATTCTTTTTCAGCATCCTATTCTTTAATAGAACATAGAATTTGTGCCTTTACCTTTATGCTTAGACATATACAGGGCAGCATCGGCTTTTCTGTATAATTCATGGAACGAAGTGCCATCCTTTGGAGCGAAGCAATAGCCGATACTGGCTGACATATGCCAGCAGATATCGCCGCTGATACAGTCGGTATCCAAAGTTTCATTCAGTGTGAACGCCTTTTTTTCTGCCCATTCATAATCTGGAGCAGGGAGCAGAAGAGCAAACTCATCTCCGCCAATCCTCCCCAGTAGTCCATCATCTTCAGAGATACAGGAATGAATCAATTCAGAAAACCTGCAGATTACCTTATCGCCAAAAACATGTCCAAATGTATCATTTGCCTGTTTAAAATTATCGATATCAAAAATATAAAAAGCATATAGCTTCTCTTGATTTTTTTGCAGTAAATCATCCACTGCCGTTCTTATGGCAGTTTGATTTAAGCATCCGGTCATTTGATCTATCTGGGCGTGGCGTATTATTTTATGTTCCCGTTTCATATTGTTTAGGATTATGAGCACTATGGAAATCATAAAAGAAATCGTAATAACAATTGTCAGAGTTGTACCTGATTGACTGACATCACGATACATAGACTTCACAAGAGTGCTTGGAAAAATCTGCACAAACATCCAGTCATTGCCTGGCACAGCAGCTATGGAAACAGTCCCGGTGCCAATACTGTCCTCATATGTAAAGCTGTAGGGTTCATGCTGCTTAAAGGAGCTGCGAATATTTGACAGACTTTCCTCGGAAACAGCATAGTTTCCCCCTTTCTCAAAAAGGCGAATAATATTTGTAGTATCGTCTTCTTCCTTACATGCTATGACTGTTCCGTCTTCCATGCACAAGTAAGACTCCACAGATTCTCCAAAAAGTGTTGTATCAATTGCACTCAAGAGAGTCTCTTCCCTGTACATTCCGTTAAGCACACCAAAAATCTCCCCTTTATAATACAGTGGGGTATAAAAACAAATTAGAGTTTCCGATGTAATTCTGGAATTAAATATGGTAAAGAGACCACTTTCTCCTTTAATACCTTTCAGATAATTTTCCCTGTCGGTTGAGTCCGAATTCACATCAAAAGCATTGTGATTTAATCCTGTAGAATCAATAAACTCAACATAGTCAAAAATAGAGTTATCCTGTAAAAATTTAAGCATTTCAGAGTCAACTTCCGGACCATCAATCCAACCTTGAAGGGTGATTGCAAGAGTATCCAAACTTTTCTGACGGGCATAGAGCAGTTCATCAACACGCTGCACCGTGAGCGAAGCTGTTTCCTCAATATATTTTTCATTCAACTCCAATATATATCTTCGGTTTTCCGCTATAAATGTAATGTATGTAAGCAAAATAATAATCAGCAAAAGTACCGGTATAAATAATTTCCCCCATGTGAATTGCCTGCCACCAGACCTTGATGACAGTACTATTCTACTTCTCATAAAAATCCTTTCAAATATAAAACCACACTAAAACCTAAAATTATTATAACACCAAAACACAGCTTTTTCTATAAAAAAACAGGATTGCCGCCTCCGCATTGTATACTGGCGGATTGCAATCCTGCTTTTTACTTTGGCTGCTTTTATTCGGGCTTTAAGCCAATTCTTCTGCGCTGACTGCTCTCCCATCCCGCCAGATTCTCTCCAAATCGTAAAACAGGCGGTTTTCCTTGTCAAAAATGTGGACGATGACATCGCCGAAATCCAAAAGCACCCAGCTCCCCGACTGATAGCCTTCCCTCTGCTTCAGAGGATAGCCTGCCTTATGCAGCACCTCTTCTACATTCTCCACAAGAGCCCGCACCTGGCTGTCGCTGTTTCCGGTGGCGATGAGAAAATAATCCGCCATCACGGAGATACCTGTGATATCAATGACCTGAATGTCTTCGCCCTTTTTTTCGTCCAATGCCTCAAAGGCAAGACGCGCCATTTCTTTTGCCTGTTCCATAACCGTCTCCTTTCTGCCGCGCAAAACTTTTGCGCTCTGTTTTAGATTACACTTGAACTGCATTTTGTCATATTAGTTTCTCGTCTTATTTCACTCTACCTCTTATTTCGTTTGAAATCCCAATTCACGTCCTGCGTCATAAGATACTGTCCCGATAATATTCATAAGTCTCTATTGTCAACGGGTCAATGGGGTTCCCCGCGGCGGTAAGATAATCTATCGTCCCCTTTGCCGATAGTGCAACCGCCTCGTCAAGATTTTGAAAGGCAGCCTTTCTCACAGCGCAAAGCCCCGGAATCTCTTTTCTGCCGGGCTCAATATAGTCTGCAATATAGATGATTTTTTCAAGCAGTGTCATATCCGCTTTTCCTGTAGTGTGAAAACGGATTGCGGACAAGACTTCTTTCTCTGTGATACCGTATTCACGCTCCGCCAGATAAGCGCCCAGCTTGGCGTGGACTAAAGCGGGCATCTGAAGCTCGGATTCAGACAATGGGATATCATATTCCCGGCATCTGTCTATCTGCTCCTTGCCTGACCCGTATTTCCCGCAGTCGTGCAAGAGCCCTGCGAGCATTGCCGCCTCCATATCCGCTCCGTGGCACATAGCAAGAGAGGCTGCAGTGTACATCACACCCAGGGTGTGTTCGTATCGTTCCTTTTTCAGCAGTTTTTTTAAGCTTTTGCGGATGGATATATATTGTTCTTTCATACCATATGCTCCTTCCTATGCTTCTGATACAGACTGATAGAGGCGGTGCCTGCGGATATAGTCTGCCACCTTGTCGGGTACCATATACCGGGAACTTAAGCCCCTGGCAGCTCTCTCCCTGATTGTCGTGGAGGAGATTTCCAGGAGGGGTGCGCGCAAAAGACTGATTTTCGCGTCATACTTCCCGGAAAGGTAGTGAATCTGCCTCTCCATGTCTTTTACATCCTTATCGTCCCGCATAGCAGCCAGAATCGTACAGGTGGGAAAGATTTCCTTAAAATATCTCCACTGTTCGATGGCGAAGAGGGAATCTGCTCCCAGTATAAAGTAAAATTCGTGGTCCGGATAGTCCCGGTTAAATTCCCGCATAGTGCGGTAAGTGTAGGAATGGCGGGAGACAGAAGCCTCATGGAGGGAAAGCTTAAAATACGGCGTCCCCTCGATGGCGAGGCGCACCATCTCCACCCGGTGCAAGAGCGCGCGCTCCTCTTCCGTCATCTCTGCCAAATCCTCTCTTTCCGACTGCAGAGCGTGCTTTTCTGCCGCACCATTCACCGTATTGCTTTGCTGTGCAGCATCATTTTCCGCACTGTCGTTTTGTATACTCTCACTTATCGCTGTATCTTTGTGGGGCGGGTTTCCGTTCGGCAGAAACCAAATTTCATCCAGACCGAAATCCTCATAGGCAAACTCTCCCAGCAGGAGGTGCCCGATATGGATGGGGTCGAAGGTGCCGCCCATGATTCCGATTTTCATTTTGCTCCCCCTGTTATGGAAGGATGATTTTTTTCTTATTATCCTTGCCCTCTTTGTATAAAACGATTTTCTTTCCAATCACTTGTACCACCTGGGACTGGGTGCGCTCTGCCAGGATTTCCGCCAGTTCTCTGGGGTCATCACCGCAGTTCTGCAGAACACTCAATTTGATGAGTTCACGCGCTTCCAAGGCTTCATTGACTGCCTGTGTAAGTCCCGGTGTCATGCTGGATTTCCCAATTTGAAAAATGGGCTCCATAGTCATGGCAAGGCTCTTCAGATATGCTCTCTGTTTCGTCGTCATTTCTTTCGTTCTCCTTTTGAAGCAGCGCCGGCAATAGGGCGCCGCTTTGTCTCAATTCTACTTTGCGCCGTTTTGATTCGGGTAAAACAGACGGCTATTTATAATAATCAAATTGAAGACCGTACATCTTTACGGTATCGCCCTCCTGAATGCCGGCTTCCTCCAGTTCGTCTAAGATTCCCGTGTCTTTTAAGAACTTCTGGAAGAAGGCGAAGCCTTTCTCCGAATCCAGGTTCGTATAGCCGAGCATCTTCTCAATCTTCGGTCCTTCCACCACATACACATCGTCCTGACGTTCCACTGTGTAGGGGAGTTCCTCATAGATGAGCTCATCCTCCGGAAAATACTCCTGCTCAAATACCACCGGCTCACTGTCCAGTGTATCCAGTTTCTGGCTCACCGCATAGAGCAACTCCTTTATCCCCTTACCGGAAACACCGGAAATCGGAAATACCTGGATTCCCTGGGGTTCAAATTCCTTTTTCAGGCGCGAGATAGTCTCGTCTTCCTCTCCGTATATCAAATCTGTTTTATTGGCAGCAATGACCTGTGGTCGCTCTGCAATCTGGGGATTGTAGGCTTTGAGTTCGGCGTTGATTTTATAGATATCTTCCACCGGGTCGCGCCCTTCCGTACCCGCGGCATCTACCACATGTATCATCAGCTTCGTCCGCTCGATATGGCGAAGAAACTCATGTCCCAGACCGACGCCCTCGGAAGCGCCCTCGATGAGTCCGGGAATATCCGCCATAACAAACCCTTTCGCTCCTTCCAAATCCACAACGCCCAGATTCGGGTTTAATGTGGTAAAATGGTAATTTGCAATCTTGGGGTCCGCGTTCGTGACACGGGAAAGCAGTGTGGACTTTCCGACATTGGGGAAGCCGATAAGCCCCACATCCGCGATGACTTTTAATTCCAGCATGACTTCCAGCTCCATCCCCGGCTGTCCGGGTTGTGCGTATTTCGGCACCTGCATGGTAGCTGTGGCAAAATGCTGATTTCCCAGACCGCCTTTACCGCCTTTTAAAATAACCTGTCTGTGGTTCTCTCCGGACATATCCGCGATGACCTTACCAGTCTTTGCCTCTTTCACGACGGTTCCCTCCGGAACATGAAGCACAAGGTCCTTGCCGTCTTTACCATGACATCTTCGCTTTCCGCCCTGCTCTCCGTCTCCCGCGGCGTATTTGCGCCTATGCCGGAAATCAATGAGGGTATTCAATCCCTTGTCCGTCTCAAAAATCAAATCTCCGCCCTTGCCGCCGTCACCGCCATCGGGACCTCCGTTGGGAACATACAATTCCCTGCGAAAGCTCACATGGCCATCGCCGCCTTTGCCTGACCTGATAAATATTTTTGCTCTGTCTGCAAACATAAATACTCCTTTATCATAAAAGCCCCAGACCGAAAAGTCTGAGGCTCGCTGTTATACTGTTATTCAGCCACTGGATAGATAGAAACCTGTTTCTTATCTCTTCCTTTTCTTTCATATCTTACGACACCATCTACTAATGCAAATAAAGTATCGTCTCCGCCGCGTCCTACATTCACACCCGGGTGAATCTTTGTTCCACGCTGTCTGTAAAGGATATTTCCAGCTTTTACAAACTGTCCGTCTGCTCTTTTCGCACCCAGTCTCTTGGATTCGGAGTCACGTCCGTTCTTGGAAGAACCAACTCCCTTTTTATGAGCAAAAAACTGAAGGTTCATTTTCATCATGTTGTTACACCTCCTTGAAAATAATGTCAATGTATGAATCGTAAGCGCTGTCATCCTCTATCTCCTCCAGACCGAGGAGCATCGATTTTAACAGCAGCTGCGCATCATGCGAGGGTTTCTCCTGAAAACGAAACTGCACGCACCCACTGTCCTCGTCCGACACATAACTTGTATGGTCAGAAGTAAACCTCTCAATGGAATTGATGGTATTGATGACCAGAACTGACACTGCCGCGCAGACAATATCATGACCGCTCTCATCAAAGCCCGCATGCCCGTCTATATCAAACCCTACGTATTCATGCTTTTTGTTCTGATAAACTGTGATTTGAACCATCCCAACACCTAAGCGTTGATTTTGTCAATCTTAACAGCTGTGTACTGCTGTCTGTGACCATTTTTCTTATGGTATCCAGTTTTTCTCTTATACTTATAAACAACAACTTTTTTCGCTTTTCCGTTCTCAACTACGGAAGCTGTCACGGTAGCGCCTGCTACTGTCGGGTTGCCGACAACCAGCTTGTCATTGTTCACTGCGAGCACCTGGTCAAATGTATAAGTCTCGCCAGCTTCCACACCAAGCTTTTCCACTTTAATGATATCGCCTTCAGCGACTTTGTACTGTTTACCACCTGTTGCTATAATCGCGTACATATGGCACCTCCTATTATCATTACTCGCCAATTACGGTGTCCGCCGTCAGGGCAGAACTTTAAAAACCTCATTGTGCGGCATACCGTTGTAGTATAGCACAAGGAAATTTATCCCGTCAATAGTTTTATGAAAAAACTGTCAAAAAACCGTCAGATTTTTTCCGCAATCTGTTGCCAAAGCTGTCATACCATCTGTGACTTTGCATATGACCTCTTCATCTCTATTTATCGCTGTCTCCCAGCCGTTCATAGCAATATTCTATGATACTCCGGCGTGTGATGATACCGATGAATTTCTTCTGGTCATCCACCACCGGCACATAATTCTGATTCATCGCTTTTTTGATGAGGTCCTCCATATCGGAATCCGCAGACACCACCTCATAATCTGCTTTTCGCGGAAAATCTCGGATGAAGATGTTCTCCGCCTCTTTTAAGTTCAGATTTGTGTATGCCTTGATTCCCCAGAGAAGGTCTCCCTCTGTTATGCTTCCCACATACTCTCCCGCCTTATTCAGCATGGGAATGGAAGCATATTTGTGATATTCCATCGTCTCAAGAACTTGTCTCAAGGTGCTATAATCGTAAATGTAAGCCACTTCACTTTTTGGTTTCAAAAAGAACAATATGTTCACTTTATTCGCCGCCTTTTTCTCTCTTGTCTCTTAAAGCTGTGTCAAAACAAAAATCTCATACAGTGCACGAATCGCATTTTTAAACTCATCATGTCTGACGCCTACAATGATATTGAGCTCGCTGGAGCCCTGGTCTATCATCTTTACATTGATGTGCGCATGCGCTAAGGCTGAGAATATCCTGCCCGCTGTTCCGCGTGTAGATTTCATACCTCTTCCTACGACAGCAATCAGTGCAAGGTCTGATTCCAATTCGACATGATCCGGATTTACCGCCTTATGGATTCCCGCGAGAACCCGCTGCTCCTTATCCTCAAACTCATCTTTGCGCACAAAAATCGTCATCGTGTCGATTCCGGACGGCATGTGCTCGATGGAAATCTCGTTCTCCTCAAATACCTGCAGCACCTTCCGGCAGAATCCAATCTCTGAGTTCATCATCGCCTTCTCGATTGTAATAGAGACAAAGCCGTCAGTCCCCGCAATGCCTGTAATGGTATATTTCGGCTGTCTGCATGTACCCTCCACAATCAGAGTTCCTTTATCCTGAGGCGCATTGGTATTGCGAATGTTGATAGGAATACCCGCCTTTCTTACCGGGAAAATGGCATCCTCGTGAAGGACGCTGGCACCCATATAAGAAAGCTCTCTTAATTCTTTGTAGGTAATCGTCTCAATAGATTTCGGATTCTTTACAATACGCGGGTCTGCAATCAGAAATCCTGATACATCTGTCCAATTTTCATAGATATCCGCTGTCACCGCCAGAGCGACAAGGGAACCGCTCACGTCAGAGCCTCCTCTTGAGAAGGTTACAACCGTGCCGTCCTCTTTGGCGCCATAAAATCCCGGAATGACCGCATTTTCCTCTTTTGCGAGGCGCTCAGAGAGCAGCTTATCTGTCGCTTCATCGTTAAACGTTCCATCCTCATTGAAACGTATCACTTCTGCAGCATCGATAAATGTAAATCCCAGATAGGCAGACATAATCCTGCCGTTTAAATATTCTCCTCTGGAAGCCGCATAATCTCTGCCGACCTTTTTGCTGAAATTCTCTTTAATAATCTGAAATTCGTCATCCAGAGAAAGACTCAGTCCCAGTCCATCAATAATCTCCTGGTAACGCTCCTGAATCTGGGCAAGCTGTTCTGTGAACTTCTTTTCCTTTATGGCAGCTCCATAACAACTGTAAAGCATATCCGTTACTTTTGTATCTCCGGAAAACCGTTTTCCCGGTGCGGACGGCACTACATACCGCCTTGCCGGGTCCTGGCGTATGATTTCCCCGACTTTTTTAAACTGTTCGGCGCTCGCAAGAGAGCTTCCGCCGAATTTTACGACTTTCTTCATCCTTTATTATCCTCCAAACCCATTTCATCCGCAGCAGGCGTCTGCCTGTAAGAGACACCCATGCTTTGCAATTTTCATAAATCAATCCTGCATTTTCACATTCCAGTACCATATTATACCGCTTCTTGATTTGTTTGTAAATCATATTTTCTGGCACTTTCTATGAAATACTCTCAAACTCTAAAAATCAGAATAATACTTCTCGGCTTTCTCGAATAATTTCCAGAATCTTCTTTGTAGCACGAGTCATATATCGGTTTTTTCGAATCAAAATATTGATATTCCTCTCTGTTTTTTTGCAGGGCAATTTGAAAAACAGAACCTCATCTCTCACAAAATCAGATTTTATAAGCGTATCGCTGACCACTGTCGCTCCCACTTGGCTGGCAACAATATGATACGCTGTTGCCATTTGATTTACTTCCATTAAAATTTGAGGATGAACATTTGATTCCTGGAAAAAATAATCTGTATAAGAACGAGTATTATTGCCTTTACATAGCAGAATAAAAGGAAATTGGGCAATATAAAACGACGGCAAAGCTGGTACGACACTTTCTTTATCTTTTCCGGCAATTATATCGCGAACACTTAAACAGTGACTTTCCAGGATTGTTGAATTAACTTTAGATTTAGCAACTGCAAGAAAAAGTGTCTCTGTTCCGAAATATTCTGAGAAAAATGAAATATCCTCGTTCTCAATATTGTCTATCACCAAATCCAATTTATCTTCTTTCAAATAGGATTTTAACTGGCTGGCACCTGCTTCTACCACACTAATATGGATATTGGGATACAAAGCAGAATATTTTTGGATAATGTCAGGCAATACGAAAGAAGCGGTGATATGGTTTGCGCCGACAGAAAGTGTACCTTTTTGAAGCGTATTGTTATTTTGCATTTCTTCCAGAAAAGCTTCCTCCTGGTCCATAATTTTCATCGCAGTTTCCATGTATAATTTTCCAATTTCTGTCAGACGAAGGGGCGAAGTACTTCGGTCAAATATGGGGGCACCGATTTTCTGTTCAATATTTTTTATAGCAGCGCTTAAAGATGGTTGAGAGATATACAGATTTTTCGCCGCTTTAGAAAAACTTTTTTCTTTATAGACTTCATAGACATAAGGAATATTATGAAACATACGCTCCTCCTACATAGGGTTTTCTCTATAGTTTTTATAAAGTTATAAGTATTTTACTTTATAATACCATGATGTTATTCTAAAATCAATCTTCATGAAGAACAGAAACATCCGGATGATTCGTTGCATTACACTGCGAAAACCCAAACCGAAAGGAGGTTTGTACATGAATTTTCAAATTTCTGATGGAAGTTTTCTGTTAGAATTTACAGCTTTTGGAACAGTCATCATTGCTGTATTGACATTGCTTTTGGGGTATAAAATCAAAAAGCACGTGAAATTTTGCCAAAAATATTGCCTTCCTGCCCCGGTGATTGGCGGTACACTGTTTGCCTTAGTTAATTTGCTCTTTTACTTAACAGGGAATATCAATATTGTATTAGATTCCACATATCAGAACGATATGCAATTTATGTTTTTTACAATCGTAGGTTTCGGTGCCAGCTTTTCTCTTCTCAAAAAGGGTGGAAAAAAACTAATCTGCTACTTTCTCTTAACGGGGACTCTAATAATTATAGAGGCTATTGTAGGTATCGCAGGCGCCCAGCTCACAAAAATCCCTCTCGTATACGGTCTGCTCTGCGGTCAAATTCCTTTGGCAGGCGGACACGGTTCTGTAGCCGCATATGGTGAGATGATTGAAGCAATGGGGTATAGCGGTGGACTTGTTGTAGGCATGGCAGCCGCAACGTTTGGCTTGTTGATTGGCAGCTTTTTTGGCGGACCGCTTTGCACAAGGCTTATTCGCAAATATAATCTATCTGTGCCCGGCGGCAAAGCAGAACAAGTGTTAGAGGAAATTTCATCAGATAGTACAGAAGCTCCTCCAATTACGGCACAGGATATTTTTAAATCGTTGGTCTTAATAGGAACATTTATGGTCATTGGAGGAATATTAGGTGAATATCTTGGGAACGGGCTTTCCGTATTAACCGGCGGAAATATCTCTCTTCCGGGCTTTTGCGGACCTATGCTAGTCGCTTTCATAGTGAGAAATATTAATGAAAAGGCTCATCTTTTCACAATAAACGAACGGATTTTAAATGCCATGGAAGACTTTTCTCTTGGAATTTTCCTGACAATGGCAATGATTTCACTAAAATTATGGGAGTTGGCAAGTCTTGCTATTCCAATGCTTGTAATTCTTCTCATTGAGACAATTATTGTACTCTTATTCATTTATTTTATTGTCTTTCGTTTTCTGGGAAAAGATTACAACGCTGCTGCTTGCTGTGCCGGACTCTGTGGACACGGCTTTGGCGCAACACCAAATGGAATAGCCAATTTGGTAAGTGTATCGGAACGATTCGGCTATCCAAAACTGGCATTTATCATTGTTCCTATCGTTGGAGGGTTCTTACAGGATATTTTCCTTGTCCCTGTCAGTATATTTTTAATTAACATGGTAGCTTAGAAACATATAAAAAGGAGGTTTATGATGTATACAAAAGAAAACAATGAAGGATGTTATGGCGTATACCCTTTTTCCGGAATTCCTACTTTTCTGCGCAGCAAAGAGTTAAAGACAAAAGAAGAATTTGATGCTACGGATTTTGATATCGGCGTCCTTGGTGTCCCCTTTGATGAAGGTATGCCCTTTATACCGGGAACAAGGTTTGGCCCTCGTGGCATCAGAGAACAAACCTTGCGCTATAATAAAAGAGGTTATTATAACGTAGACGAAGACAAAATCTATTTGAGCAAAGAATTTGGCGAAGACCGCATTGTAGATTTAGGTGACGTTGCCATTACTCCTACAGCTATCGAAGAGAACCTTAAAAATATAACAGAAGCAGTGCGTACTATTCTGAAGAAAAAGAAAAAAGGATATTCACCTCTGCTAATTTCACTGGGAGGCGACCACTCTGTATCCAGTCCCATTATTCAAGGGTATGATGAACTCGGTATTCCTTTTCATGTAATACAATTTGACGCACATCCTGACTATGCAAAAGCTGAACCCGGATTCTGTTACACAAACGCCCATCCTTTCCGGCATGTTTCCGGCATGAAGCATGTAAAATCCCTGACTCAGGTAGGCATTAGAAGTGTACGAGCTTTTCAGGCTCACGATTCCAAAGAAGATGGGAATCGGGTTGTAGGAATGAAAGAATTTCATAAAATCGGAGCGGAAGGTATTGCCGATTTAATTCCTGAAGGTGAGCCATGTTATGTGAGTATAGATATCGATGCTTTGGACTGCACGCTTGTACCCGGCTGTATTTCAGCGGAACCAAACGGATTAAGTTTTGCCGAATTGAGTAACTCTCTTGCTGCGCTCGCAAAGCGTTGCCAAATCGTAGGATATGACCTTGTGGAGGTGGCTCCAGATTTTGATACACCTAATAAAATTACTTCTTTTCTTGCCACACAGTTAATTATCGAGTTTTTGGGTCATATTTGTGAACAGCCTTATTGGAAAGAAAGGTACTGATATTTATGAAAAAAACGATTGGAATCATCGGAGGTATGGGCTCACTGGCTACCTGCGATATAATGCAAAAGATTATCTCTCTCACGGATGCTGCCACAGACCAGGACTATCTGCATTTAGTAGTTGATTGCAACACAAAGATTCCAGACCGTACAAAAGCAATACTTGGAACAGGGGTTTCCCCTGTTCCCCAAATGGTAAGAAGCGGCATACGGCTTCAAGCAATGGGTGCTGATGTACTAATCATGCCTTGCAATACCGCCCACTATTTTTATAAGAGTCTTGTTCCATATTTTGATATACCACTACTAAATATGATTGAGGAAACTATCTCCTACTTGAAAACAACAGGTATACATAAAGCCGGACTTCTGGCGACCACCGGAACCATATCTTCTAAAATTTATCAATTGGCAGCCAAAGATTCCAAGTTAGAATTACTCACTCCTTCAGAAAATGGACAAAAATCAGTTATGGATATCATTTATAAAGGAGTAAAAGCCGGTAAAAGAGACTTCCCTATCAACACTTTCTGTGATACAGCAAACAAACTCTTAGAAGATGGTGCACAAACCCTCATTTTGGGATGCACAGAATTACCTTTGGCTATGGAAATGTACCATTTAAATTATCCTGTAACTGACCCAACAAAATTGCTGGCAAAAGCGGCGATTCACTACTGTGGCGGTGTAATTAGAAATTAAAAAAAGCTGTACGCTTCATTTCTGCATGGGCGTACAGCTTTCCATTATAAACTTAAGATTTCACCACATCCGCATACTCCGCGCCCGATGCGTTCTTTAAATCCTCCGGCGCCAATTTTATCTGCATACCCCGCTTCCCGCCGCTTACATACAGAAAAGGAAGCGATTTTGCCTCCTCTTGGATAACTGTGGGAAACTGTTTCTTCATGCCGATGGCAGTGCAGCCACCCCGGATATAGCCGGTGACTGACTGGATTTCTTTTACCGGGAGCATCTCTACCGCTTTTTCTTTCACAGTGCGCGCCGCCTTCTTTAAATCCAGCTCCGCTTCAATGGGAATCACAAAGACATAATGCTCCTTGCTCTTTCCCGTTGTGACCAAAGTCTTGTAGACCAATTCATGAGGAAGCCCCACCTGGTCTGCCACAGTGATTCCGTCAGTGAACTCCTCACACTCATAAGTCATATATTCGTAGGGGATGTGTTTTTTATCCAAAATTCGCATGGCGTTTGTCTTTAACTCTTTTTTCCCCATGAGGTCTGCCTCCTTCTTTGTTATCCACACAGCGCATTTTAGACTCTGTATTTTCACTTTCACCATCTGAAATCCCAGGAAAATTTCCTTAGAACCCTCAAATTGTATACAATTATACAATTTATTCTTTTTTGCAACAAGGAAATTATTTTCTAAAAAATCCTAAAAATCAAATTGTATTATTGTATGCAATCTCATTTATCATCTCATGGAGTGGTTTTCTGACCTTTTTCCGGGTGACTTCCACGAGCTGCAGCGGCGTGACGTCCACCAGCGTCGTCTGAATGGGGTCCTGTTCCAGGCAGTGGCGAAACTCCCTCAGCAGCGTTTTTTGTTCCTCCTCCGATTCCAGGTTGATAAAATCCACGATAATGATTCCTGAGAGGTTGCGCAGGCGGATTTGTCTCGCTGCCTCTTTTGCTGCCTCCATATTTACCGCCAGAGCCGCATCGCTTCTTTTCTTTTTTGCCGTATATTTCCCGGAGTTCACATCAATCACTGTCAATGCCTCCGTGGGCTGGATAATAAGATATCCGCCGTTTTTCAGCCAAACATGCTGTCTTGTCGCTTTTTCGAGAGCCGTCTTTGTGCTGTAGAGATTAGCAAGAGAAAGTTGTTTGTCTGTATACAGGCGCAGGCGCGCGGCAATTTCCGGCTGTTCTCTCTCAAAAAAATGATAAATACTCGTATACATATCTTCATCTTCGATGACGATTTCCTCCAGCCCGTCCCCGTACACATTCTTCAAGTCCGCAATGTAGGCAGGCGGTGCAGATTTCAGGCAGGAGAAACAGGTTCTGCTCTTCGCGGTATGTAGGATTTGTTCGTATTCTGCCTTTAAACTTTCCACTTCTCCCAGGACTTTCTCAAAGGGCACTTCCCCCGCGTTGGTGCGCACAATGAGACCAAAGTTCTCGTTTTTATATTCCGAGAGCTTTGCCTTGTACGCTTCCCTCAGCTCTTTCGGAAGCTTCCCGGAGGCGCCAATCCTTGTATTCCCATGTGTGAGCACGGCATATCTGCCGGTGAAACTTAGATTGCTCGTCACAGTCGGCGCTTTGGATTTCACTGCCTCTTTGTTAATCTGGACGACCAGCTCATCACCGATGCACAGCGGCTTTTTGCCTCTTTTATCTGTGAATATGGCGTGCTGTGCCTGGCTGATGTCATAGTAACAGTTCAGCCCGTTCTGAATTTCTATGAACGCCGCGCCGATATTGGCGGCAATATTTTTTACTTTTCCAATATAGATATTTCCCAGTGTCGGGGCAGATTTCTCCTCCTCACTGTATAAAGGAGTACAATGGATTTCCGCTATCTCCCCATCCTCCTGAAGGTAACTCCATACATTTCCATCTTCCACTGTCATCAGTACTTTGCGTTTGTGCACGTCTTTACCTCCGTTCTATTGGTATCTCTTCTCCCAGTGCTTCCAAAGATATGAAAGATGGTGTTTCTTTGCCTGTATCTTCCGGGGACTTCCCCCTTTGCTCCGGGGAGAGGGCGTACATTTCCAGTCGATGATAAGAAAATGTCAGTTTTTCTATTTCATCCTGTGGCAGAGTTAAGAAACGCAAAAACGCCTCCATCACAAGGGAGGGTTTTAGGTTTTCCACGCTGCCCGCGGCCACCTGCATGTAAATGGCGTCTTCCCTCACTTCCAATTGATAGATAAGGGGACGGATATCCACTTCTTTCTCACTGCGCTTTGTCTGCTTGACAATGGAAATCTGAGGCTGTCCATAGAAGGCTGAAAGGCGCTCTTTCCACCCTTCAGGCAGGGTCCCCTTTTTTACTCTGACCAGATAGTCCGCAGCCGCCAGTATGGTCATCCCGGTCATCTTCTTCTCCTCCGCAATCTGACGGAAGCTGACGACCTCGATTCCTTCCACACACGCTTCGTTCATCCTGCGCACCGCTTCCTCACTGCTGATGGATTCCCGCAATTCGATGTCAAAATATTCTCCATCGCTGGAAATGCCAATTCCCAGAGGGTTCGCGAAGGACATTACCATATGGGGGCTGAATCCTCCTGTAAAAGCGATGGGGATATCTGCCCTGCGCATGACTTTCTGAAAGAAACGCATGACATCGAGATGTCCGATAAAGCGCATGGCGCCGTATTTTCTGAATTTAATTCTGACCTTCAAAGCAGACACCTCCTTTAAATGTCATCGCCCCACAGCCGGAACATTTCGCCCGGCAGTTCGGCGTCACTTCACCTCTTATGGCGCGCTCCCACTCTTTTCTCAAAAATGTTTTTGTCACACCAATATCGATGAAATCCCATGGGAACAGCTCGTCCTCTTTTCTTTCTCTTCTCGTATAAAATTCCAAATCCACTCCCGTATTTTCAAAGGCTTTCATCCACAGCTCATTGTGGAAGGATTCTGTCCAGGAATCGTACAGACAGCCCAGACGGTATGCCTCCTCGATGACTTGTCCTACTTTCCTGTCGCCGCGCGCCATCACGCCCTCCAAAACCGTAACTTCCGCGTCATGCCAGTTGTATTTGAGGCTTTTCCGGTTTAACTGTTCCTTGAACTCCCGGTTGACAATGGATGCCCGGTGCATGTATTCCTCACTGGTGAACATGGACGCCCACTGGAATGGGGTAAACGGTTTGGGTACAAAGAAGGAAGAACTCGCCGTAATCTGGCATTTTCCGTGTCTTTCCTCTTTCGGCAGTTCATAGTATTTTCGCGCCACCTTATCGGAAAGCCGGGCAATCTCCTTCATGTCCTCCTCGGTCTCCGTGGGGAGCCCCAGCATGAAATACAGCTTTACTTTAGACCACCCGCCCTGGAACGCTTCCCAGGCACCGCTCAAGATAATTTCCTCTGTGAGCCCTTTGTTAATGACATCGCGCATACGCTGAGAGCCTGCCTCCGGAGCGAAGGTAAGGCTGCTCTTTCGGATATCCTGCACTTTTCCCATCACATCCAGAGAAAAGGCGTCGATGCGCAGGGAGGGCAGAGAAATATTGATGCCCTTTCCGTGAAATTCTTCAATTAAAAATGTCACCAGTTCCTCCAGTTTCGAGTAATCACTGGAACTTAAAGAACTTAAGGAAATCTCCTCGTGCCCGGTATTCACCATCATTTTGTGGGCGAGCTCCTTTAAGTAATTTACATCTCTTTCTCTGGTCGGTCGGTAGAGCATCCCTGCCTGACAGAATCTGCATCCACGTATACAGCCTCTCTGTATCTCCAGCACCACTCTGTCCTGCACTGCTTTGATAAATGGCACGATTGGCGCCTCCGGATAAGGGGCAGATGTTACATCCATGACAATCTGTTTTTTCACTCTGGCAGGCGCATAGGGGTTGTTTGGCACAAAGCTCTTAAGCGTCCCGTCCTCATGATAGGCTGCATCGTAGAACCTGGGCACATAGATTCCCTCTATCTGTGCCGCCTGCTCTAAAAACTCTACTCTGCTCCGTCCCTCTTTTCTGCACCTTTTATAAGTCTCAAAAAGCGCATCGTAGACCGTCTCCCCTTCCCCAATGTAGAATAAGTCAAAAAATTCTGCCAAAGGCTCCGGATTGTAGGCGCACGGTCCGCCGCCGATGACGATGGGGTCTTTCTCCGTACGTTCCTCTGCATGGAGAGGAATTTGGCTCAAATCTAAAATCTGCAGAATATTGGTGTAGCACATCTCAAACTGCAGCGTAATTCCCAGAAAATCAAATTCCCGGACGGGCGTCTGGGATTCCAGCGAAAAGAGAGGAATCTTTTCCTCTCTCATAATCTTGTCCAAATCCAGCCAGGGGGAATAGACCCGCTCGCACCACACATCTTTTCTTCGGTTGAACATATCATAGAGAATCTGGATGCCCAGATGGGACATGCCAACCTCATACACATCGGGGAAACACATGGCAAAATGGATATCCACCTCATCTTTGTCCTTCATCACAGAGTTGACCTCCCCGCCGATGTAGCGGGCAGGTTTCTCAATTTTCATCAATATTTCATCATCTAACGCTAAATTTCTCATTCTCTTGTTGTACTCCTGTCCAATCTTCCCCTATCCTGTCGGGAAAGAATCAAATAAATTGTACTAAATGGAATATCATCTGTCAATCTTTCCAATGAAGTCGGCTCTACAGTTCCTTCCACACTTCCTCCAGCACACTGGTATCCATCTCTTTCTCAATCTGATTGACAATCTGGGCGCTGTCCACCTCTGCCACTTTAATCTGGTTGATGTCCATACACACATAGCACACAAAACAGAGAATCCCAACCACCGCGCGCAGATAGAAGCTGTTCTTCGGCTGAACGCCTTCCTCCTCTCCGTAGAGGTCATTGAAGATGTGCCCGTATCTGGGATGGACGGCGGGTACTGTATTTCTCTCATCATATAATTTCCGCGTCTGACGCAGCAGCTCCCTGCGCCGCTTCTCCGAATCATTCAATCTGCTTCTCTCCTTCCAAATAAAAAGGATATGGCATCGCTACCATATCCTATGTCATTTTCCTGTATTTTAGAACTTATCTCAGTTCTCTTACCGCTCGGAGAGCTCCTTTGTGATGTCCTCCCATGTCACATTTTTTTCTGCCATGAGTACCATCATATGGTATAAGAAATCCGAAATCTCGTACTTGATTTCCTCCGGGTTGGGGTTCTTGGCGGCGATAACGATTTCTGTCGCCTCCTCTCCCACTTTCTTCAATATCTTATCAATCCCTTTCTCAAAGAGATAGTTGGTGTAAGACCCTTCCTTCGGATGCGCCTTTCTGTCCAGAATGGTATGGTAGACGCTCTCAAAAATCTGCAGCGGATTCTTGGCATCGTAATTATTGCCCACGATGGGCTGATAGAAACAGCTCCGGTTTCCGGTGTGGCACGCCGCGCCAATCTGTTCCACCTTCGCCAGCAGAGTATCTTTGTCGCAGTCGATGGTCAGTGTGTGCACATACTGGAAATGTCCGGAAGTCTCGCCTTTCACCCACTGGGACTTACGGCTTCGGCTGTAGTAGGTCATCCTGCCTGTCTTCACCGTGTTCTCAAAGGCTTCCTCGTCCATGTACGCCATCATCAGTACTTCGTTTGTCTTGAAGTCCTGCACCACCACCGGGAGAAGTCCGTCGGAATTTAACTTAAATTCTGAGAAATCCATCAGACTCTCAAAGGACGTCATCTTGATGCCCTCCTTTGCACAGACTTCTTTGAACGCATTGAAGTCCATCTCCGTCTGACTGATGAACATACCGGACACGCCCTTTACACCGTCGGATTTTAAGATTTTCAGAATCTCGCTCTGCTCCATGGTATCGGTCACCACCACGCAGGGAATCTCTGTCACATTCACCACGGAATTTAAGTCCAGACGATGCATGAACACAATCTCCGTGCTGTACTCCTCAATCAGATGCTGCTGCTTGAACAGTGCATCAAAATCATTCAGGGACACGGCGATGCGCTCCTTGCCAAACCGCTTGGACACTTCCTCTATAAGGTCGATTGCCGCCGGTTTAGAAAAATTCAACATGGCGCGCTTCGCCCCGGCATAGAGAATCTTCTTCACATCCTCCTGCCTGCGTATATTTCCGCCCGCAATCATCGGGATACTGATGACGCGGTGGATTTTCTTCATCAAATCAATCGACTCGTCATGTTCTTCATCGGAATTAGACAAATCAAAAAGAATCAGTTCATCTGCTCCCATCTCACTGTAATATTTCGCCAGGGCAACTACATCGTCCGACACCACTTCCCGGTTGTCGAACCACTTCACCGCTTTGCCCCCGTCAATGAAAATACAGGGAGTCAATCTTTTATAACTCATTATCATTTCTCCTTTATAAGCTGCCCTTTGTAGACCAGACTTCTTTTATCCTGGGTTCCTCCATTGTGGCGGCATCCAGCGCCTTGCCAAACGCCTTGAACAATGCCTCTGCCATGTGATGGTTGTTCCCTTTTTCCATAATCTTTAAGTGAAGGTTCATCATCGCGCTGTAGGACACGGCATAGAAAAATTCGCGAATCATCTCTGTGTCCAGTCCTCCCAGAGAGGGAACGGTAAATTCCGCGTCAAACTTAAGGTACGGACGCCCGGAGAGATCCACAGCGCCAAGCGCCAGCGTCTCATCCATGGGAAGCAGGAAGTAGCCGTAGCGCTTGATTCCCGCCTTGTCCCCTAAAGCCTGCGCAATCGCCTGTCCCAGTACGATACCTGTATCCTCCACGGTATGGTGGCAGTCCACCTCCAAATCCCCTTTCACGCGGACTGTCAGGTCAAATAACCCGTGGCGCGCGAACCCGTCCAGCATGTGGTCGAAAAAGGGGATACCCGTCTGTATATCGTTTTTTCCCTGCCCGTCCAGACAAATGCTCACCGTGATATCGGTCTCTTTTGTCTTTCTGGTGCAGCTTCCTGTGCGGTTCATCTTACTTCTCTCCCTTCTCAAAACGGACTTTGATGGAATTGGCGTGCGCCGTCAGTCTCTCCGCCTTTGCGAACTGCTCGATATCCTCGTGTACCGCTAAAAGCGCCTCTTTTGAATAAGAGATGATACTGGATTTTTTCAGGAAATCATCCACGGACAGCGGAGAGAAGAATTTTGCTGTGCCGTTTGTGGGCAGCACATGGTTTGGTCCCGCAAAATAATCTCCCAGCGGTTCGCTTGCATACTCCCCGATGAAAATTGCTCCCGCATTGCGGATTTTTGTCATCACTTCAAAGGGATTCGCCGTCATAATCTCCAGATGCTCAGAGGCAATCTCGTTCGCCGCCTCAATCGCCTCCTCCATGGTATCTGCCACAAGGATGTGCCCGTAATTATCCAGTGACTTCTGGATGATTTCTCCGCGGGAAAGCTCCCGGATAAACGCATCCGTCTCCTCGGATACTGCCTCCGCCAGCTCCCTGCTGGTAGTGACCAGGATAGCGGATGCCAGTTCATCGTGCTCTGCCTGGGAGAGAAGGTCCGCCGCCACATAGCGCGGGTTCGCCGTCTCATCCGCCAGCACCAGTATCTCACTCGGTCCGGCGATGGAGTCGATGCTCACATGCCCGTAGACCGACTTTTTCGCCAGCGCCACGTAAATATTTCCGGGTCCCACGATTTTATCTACCTTTTGGATGCTCTCTGTGCCGTATGCCAGCGCAGCGATTGCCTGTGCCCCGCCTACTTTGTAGATGACATCCGCTCCGGCTTCATTCGCCGCCACCAGCGTGGTAGGCGTCACCTTGCCGTCTCTGCCCGGCGGTGTCACCATGACAATTTCGCTAACACCCGCCACTTTTGCCGGGAGAATGTTCATCAGCACAGAGGAGGGGTAAGCTGCCTTGCCTCCGGGTACGTACACTCCGACTCTCTGAAGAGCTGTCACTTTCTGCCCCAGTATAGTGCCGTCCGGCTTGCTGTCAAACCAACTGTACTGCATCTGCTTGGCGTGATAATCCCGGATATTCGCAAGCGCTTTGCGGATGATGGTGATGAGGTTGGCATCCACAAGCTCATATGCCTCCTCAATCTCCTCCTTTGTCACCCGGATATTCTCCGCGTTTAAGGCAAATCCGTCAAACTGCTCTGTGTAAGCGAAAAGCGCCTCATCCTTTTTCTCTTTTACCTCATTTAAAATCTTCTGCACTCTCTCCTCATACTCTCCGTAGCTGTTGGGGCTGCGTTTTAAGAGCGCCTCTAAAAGATTTTTTCTGGAGCCTTCGTCCAATTTTTCTATGCGCATGTTCCATCACCTTCCCGTAATAATGTTCGCAAGTCTGTGATTAGTTTCCGTATCCTCTCATTCTCCATCCGCATGCTGACCGGATTCACAATCATCCGCGCGGACAATGGGCAGACCTCCTCAAGGACTACAAGACCGTTTTCTTTTAATGTGGAGCCTGTCTCCACAATATCCACAATCACTTCGGAGAGTCCCACGATGGGCGCCAGCTCGATAGAGCCGTGCATCTTGATAATCTCCACCGTCTGATGCTTTTTATTATAGAAATAATCCTTCGCGATGTTCGGATATTTCGTCGCCACCCGAATCAGCTCGTGGTGCGAAAGCAGTTCCTTCGCCTGTTCATACCCGCAGACACACATCCTGCATTTCCCGAAGCCCAAATCCAGGACCTCGTGCACCTTGCGCCCCTCTTCCACGATGGTATCCTTTCCCACCACGCCGATGTCCGCGGCGCCGTACTCCACATAGGTGGGGACATCCGGTCCCTTTGCCAGGAAAAATTTCAGCTTCAGTTCCTCGTTGACGAAGATGAGTTTCCTGGAATCCTTGTCCTTCATCTCCTCACAGGTGATTCCCAGCTTTTCCAGCATGTCAAGTGTCTTGCTCGCCAGGCGCCCCTTGGTGAGGGCAAATGTCAAATATCTCATAATCCGCTCCTTTAAGTCTGTTCCTTCTAATTCTTGCTCTTCGAGGCATCGACCGTTTTCTCTTCCCCGGTCCTTAAGTTCACCATATCGATGTTTTTGTCATCCCGCAAATAGAGCATACTCACAGCGTTCATCCGTTTTCCGTACTGGATAAAGCGCTCCTTCTCCTTGGTCTCCTCCTTGTCACTTCCGGCGCTTTCCCGTTTATGCAGCTCGATGCACTTTCCCTTTGCGCGGAAATCTTTTGCCAGGGAGATTGCCCAGCCCTCCGTCTCCTCCGTGCAGACGATGAGGTTTACCGGCGAGGTCTCCACCGCAATCTTCTGGCGGTTCAAGGCGCTCATCAGTTCATCCAGGATGATGGCAAAACCGATGGAGGGGGTACTCTTTCCAAATTTCTCCAGGAGATGGTCATAACGTCCGCCCCGCACCACGGCATCGCCGGTTCCGTATGTATAGGCGCGGAAGATGATTCCCGTATAGTAACCGTAGCTTCCGCTCATGCTCAAATCAAAGGTGATATGCTCCGTCTCCCCGTAGAGGGCGAGGAGCTTGTAAATCTGCAGAAGACGCACGATGGCAAGCTTTGCCTCCGCTGTCGGCGCAATCTTCACCGCCTCCTCCATGATTTCCGGTCCTCCCACTAACTCCGGCAGCAGGCGGAACGCCTCTTTTATCTCCGCTTTCACGCCGCAGGTATCTAAAATTTCCTCCACGCCGAAATAATTGCGGTTTGTAATCAGCGTGTGCAGTTCTTCTCTCTGCTCTTCGTCAAGTTCTGTGGCTTCCATCAGGCTTTGAATAAAATCCACATGTCCGACGCTCACCTGAAACTCTTTCAACCCTGTCTTTTTCAACCCGTCAATGACCATGGCGAGCATCTCCGCATCCGCGGAAACAGAATCTTCCCCAATCAGCTCTGCTCCCAACTGGGTATTCTCCTTTAACCTTCCCTGATAGCTGGAATGGTTGATGAAGGTGTTTCCCGCGTAGCACAGGCGGATGGGAACATCCTCTGTCTCAAATAAGGTCGCCGCGGCGCGCGCCACAGACGGCGTGATATCCGGGCGCAGAGCGAGAATATTGCCGTCCCGGTCAAAAAACTTGTACAGTTCCTGCACAGAGATGGTTCCAATCTCCTTACGGAACACATCGATATATTCAAATGTCGGCGTCTGTATATCCTGATACCCGTACAGATGGAGTGTGTCTTTTAACTTCTCCTGCAGGGCATACTTGATTTTACATTCGCTATTATAGATATCCCGGACCCCTTCCGGTGTATGGAGTTTTTGATTCATACTCTTCCTCTTTTCACTTTATTATGCTAATACGCTAAAATCCTCTTGTCATTATACGAAGTTTACGCTTCCCTGTCAATCCCTGGTGTCCAAATCCTTCTGTATGTAGTCCAGATAAGGGACATAATACCCGTTTTTAAAATTCATGAAAAAATCGGGGTTCAATTCCTCATAGCGGAAACTCTTCCTTCCACCCTCCTCTGCTCGTTTCCAGAATTTCTTTATCTCTTTGTACTGCATGTAATAGAGCTCGTTGCGGTGGCTGAAATACAAAAGCAGAAAGGAAATCCCCCCCTGCTTTTCATATTTTTCCATGAACCGCATCTGATGTTCATGGATATTCTGGAGGGGGAAGGTATCCACGCTGCACTCCTTTGCATCAAAGCAGATAGGAATCCCCTGCACTGCCCCGATATAGTCCACGGTACTGATTTTGTCAAAATAGGCCAGAGTGATGTGGCGGTGTTCCTTGTCAATCTTCACCGGAGTGATGGGGGTGGGAATCTTCTGGATGAGCGCCAGCCCCAGCTCATCATACCAGTCATTCGTCCGGTTGATAAAATCCTCCAGCGTAGACCCGCGAAGCCCTCTGGAATTCCATGTCGCCATTTTCTGTCCGTCTTCTCCTTTCCCTCCCGGTATCTTTCGTGCCCGCTCAAGCCTCCGCTTATTTAATACCCTTGCAGTCCTCTCTCTTTTAATACCTGCGCAAATTCTTGGGGAAGCGGCGCGATGATTTCCTTTTCGGAAACACCGGCAAGCGCTCCCTCACACTTTGGCATCACCAGGCGGTATGCGTGCAGAAGCTGGGAGGTTATCCCAAATTCTTTTTTGTAGCTTTCGTTTATCTTTCGTTCTCCGTATTTGTAATCGCCAATCAGCGGATGCCCCTCGGAGGCGAGGTGGGCGCGTATCTGATGGGTCTTCCCTGTAATCAGGTGTACTTCCAGCAGAGTCACCTCCCCATCGGACGATAAGGGGCGGTATTCTGTCTCAATATACGCCCCATCCCCTGTATGGGCACCGGCGTGAGACCGGGCACGAGCCCCGGCATAAGACTGAGCACGAGTCTCGGCGTGAGACGGAACATGTGCCCGGATGTCCACCTTGTTTGTCCTTTCATCCTTTGTCAAATATCCCTGTATCCTCCGGGACGCTTTTACCTGTCCTTTCACAAGACAGAGATAGTATTTTCCCATTGTCCGTTCCTTGAAGCAGGCGCTCAACTGCTGCAGCGCTCCCAGCGTCTTTCCCGCGGCGATGATGCCGCTGGTGTTGCGGTCCAGACGGTTGCACACAGAGGGGCGGAAGGTCTGGAGGGATTCTTCCGTCATCTGAGCGCTCTTTAGCAGATACGTGATGAGGTGCTCCACCACCGACTCGTCCGTTTCCTTCGCCTTCTGGGAGAGCATACCCGCCGGTTTATTGATAAAGAGGACCTGTTCATCCTCATAGAGAATGGATAAGGTTTCCTTTGTATAGGTCACACGGCTTACGGAAAATTTTTCAATGGTCTCATCGGAAAGGAAAAGCCTGACGCAGTCTCCTTCTTTCAGCTTCTCATTCCCGGACGCTTTTTTTCCGTTGAGCGTGATATTTTTCTTTCGCAGCATCTTATAGAGAAAGCTCTTGGGCGCCTGGTTTAAATATTTCGCCAGCAGCTTGTCCAGACGCTGCCCCGCCTCATTGGCGGTGATATGCATTTCTTTCATACCAGAAAGTCCCTCCTACATGGAAATGTTCAGGATAGTGTGAAGTATCTTCTCTTCCGTCTCCTTTGTATCTTCCTTTTCCACTGCCGCAATGTTGTCGAGTCCTTCCGCTCTGGCGAGGAAGGCTTTGTATTGATTTAAAATCTTCACCGTAGCGCCGGAAAAGCGGTTCTCCACAAGAATACTCTTGATGTAGCGGGAAGCAGTGTCCAAGTCCACCTTCTCATAATGGGTGTAGCCGAAGACCGTATTGCCGGAAATGACGATGCAGTCCACGGGCATAATCTTTTCCCTGCTCGTGATAATCATATCATACCCCACAGTGAGATGTGTAGTGACAGACTTAATCTCCTTCACCCGCTTATTTTCTATGGAGCCATAGGGGAATCTCGCAATCACCCCCACCAGTGCCTTGGAGGAAGGAAGACACCCTAAAACCGCCACCACCGTCAGCATATTCAGCCGTGTGTGTGTCTGGACGTATCCCAGGATAAAGATTGCCGCCACGATTCCGAAATAGAGAACCGTCCTTAAAATTTCCACTTTCTTTTTATAGTCCAGATACCCCGGTGTTCCTTTTTGTACTCTTTTCATCTGCATATCACCTCAGTTTTTTCCTATTGTCAGTAATTTTATCAGAAGGCTGTGGGGAAGGAGCTTTGTCAAAAGCCTTGTCCCCTTCATCGCCGCCCCGCACACGGAAACACTTTTCCCCGCTTTTCCGTCGGACAATGCCTTTTTCACTACCCTGTCCGCCTTTGCCATAGTCAGCTTTTTCAATGGGCTGTCTATAGGTCCCGACACCTGGAAAAATTCTGTATCCACAGGTCCCGGACAGACGGCAGTCACTTGTACATGCCGTTTTTTGAGCTCCGCATTTAATGCCCTGGAAAAGCTCAGCACATAGGATTTGGTCGCCGCGTACACCGCAAATCCCGGCTGCGGGCAAAATGCCGCCGCGGAAGCCAGGTTGTAGATGATGCTTCCTTTTTTCATATAGGGGAGACAGAGAAAGGTCATTCTGGAGAGTGCCATGCAGTTTAAATCAATCATGGCAAGCTGGCTTTTTTTATCCTCGCGGTAAATTTTTTCCGCCCTCCCGCTCTTTCCGAATCCCGCGGCATTGACGAGGATACGGATATCCGGCTTCTCTGCCTGCATCAAAGTCTTGAACTCTGTATATGCCGTCTGCTTTGTCAAATCCCCTTCCAGGATACGCGCCGGTATCGGCAGTGTTTCGGCGAGGCTTTCCAGCAAATCCCTGCGTCTTGCCATGACCCAGATTTCCTCAATCTCTCTATTTTCGCCGATGTTTTCTTTTGCTATCTGACTTACAAATTCTCTCCCCATACCGGAGGATGCTCCGGTGATGACTGCGATTCTCATAGTCACTCCTTTACTATCTGCCTTTCTTTTTCTTATGCACATTGCGGATGGTCTTTTTCTTTTTCCCCATCTCTGCTGTGCCGGCTGTCGTTCTTCCATTTTTCGCGCTTCTGAAATCCCTGCCTTTTCCGGCAGTTCCACGCGCCGCGTTCCCCGATGTCCGCCTGTTTTGCGTAGTTCCTTCTCCCGCTATCTTTCTCGGCGGAATCAGGCACTCTCTGCCAAACCCTATCAAATCCGTGCGTCCCGCTTTTTTCAGTGCCTCTGAGACCAAATCGTAGTTCTCCGGATTGCGGTACTGGATGAGCGCCCGCTGCATCGCCTTCTCGTGAGGCGACTTCGGCACGTAGACCTTCTCCATGGTGCGGGGGTCCAGCCCGGTGTAGTACATGCAGGTGGAGATGGTGGAGGGGGTGGGGTAAAAGTCCTGCACCTGCTCCGGCATATAGCCCAAATCCCGGCAGTACTCCGCCAGTTCCACCGCCTCTTTCATGGAGGACCCCGGGTGAGAGGACATCAGATACGGCACCAGGTACTGCTCTTTTTTCAACTTCTGGTTCATCAGGACATACCGTCTTGAAAACTCCCGGTATACCTGGTTTGAAGGTTTCCCCATCATCTTCAGCACCTGGTCGGAAACGTGTTCCGGCGCCACTTTGAGCTGCCCGCTCACATGGTGCTCGCACAGTTCTCTTAAAAAGGTATCATCCTTTTCCGCCAGCACATAGTCAAAACGGATACCGGAGCGGATGAACACCTTCTTGACTTTCGGCACCTGCCTTAGCCTTTGCAGAAGCTTCACATAATCCTTATGGCTGGCATCTAAGTTCCTGCACGGCGTGGGGAACAGACACTGCCGGTTTTTGCACACTCCCGACTTTAGCTGTTTCTCGCAGGAGGGATGTCTGAAATCCGCCGTAGGACCGCCCACATCGTGAATATATCCTTTAAAGTCTTTCTCTTTCGTCAGCTCCCCGGCCTCTGAAAGCAACGATTCGTGGCTTCTCGTCTGGATGATGCGTCCCTGATGGAAGGTGAGAGCACAAAAACTGCAGGCACCGAAGCACCCTCTGCTGCTCACCAGACTGAACTTCACCTCCGAGATTGCCGGGACACCGCCCAAAGCCTCGTAGGACGGATGGTATGTCCTTTGGTACGGCAGGGCGTAGATATCGTCCATCTCTGTCTGGCTTAAGGGTTTCGCCGGAGGGTTCTGAATCACATATAAGTGCTCCCCGTAAGGCTCCGCCAGACGTTTTGCCGTAAAGGGGTCTGTATTGCAGTACTGGGTGTAAAAGCTCCTGGCATAGACTTCTTTGTTCTCCTTTAATTCTTCATAGGAAGGGAGCAATTTTGCCTTGTACGCGTCTTCGAGGGAGGATACCTTCACCACCGTGCCATCGATGTACGTCAAATCCTTGACAGAAATCCCCGCCTCCAAAGCCTCGGCAATCTCCACAATGGATTTTTCACCCATGCCGTAGGACAAAATATCTGCCGAGGAATCTAATAAAATGGAGCGTTTCAATCGGTCGGACCAATAGTCGTAGTGTGCCAGCCTTCTCAGACTCGCCTCAATCCCGCCCAGGATGATGGGGGTATCTTTATACACCTGACGAATCAGATTCCCGTACACCACAGCCGCGTGGTCCGGGCGCTTCCCCATCACCCCGCCGGGCGTGAAAGCGTCCTTTTTCCGCCTCTTTTTCGAGACAGAATAATGGTTCACCATGGAGTCCATATTTCCCGCCGAGACGAGAAAGCCAAGCCGCGGTTCCCCAAATTCGGTGATACTGTTCATATCTTTCCAGTCCGGCTGGGAGAGGATTGCCACCTTATACCCTCGGGATTCTAAAAGCCGGCTGATGATGGCATGTCCGAAAGACGGATGGTCCACGTAGGCATCGCCGATGACATAGACAAAATCCGCCTGTATCCAGCCTCTGTTCTCCATATCCTGTTTACAAACCGGCAAAAAATCCCGCATCATCTTCTACACTCCGCATCTTTCATAGGTTCCGTTTAATATCTCATAGTAATCGTGGATGAAATAATCCGCAAGCTGCTTTTTCTTACGCTCCAGTGGACGGGAAAAATCATCGTCCACCGCGCACACCTCCATACCCGCCCGTTTTCCGGCGAGGATTCCGTTGGGGATGTCCTCAAACACCAGACATACAGCGGGGTTCATCTGCAAATCCTCCGCCACTTTCAGGTAGACATCCGGGCTTGGTTTCCCTTTTGCCACCTCGCAGGCGGTTCGCACAGAATCAAAACAGGAGGCGACTCCCAGAGCCTCAAGCGCAGCCTCAGCCAGGGAACGCCCGTTGCTGGTGGCAATCCCCAGACGGATTCCCGCCTCCTTTGCCCGGCTTAAAAACTCTCTCGCTCCGGGCTTTAAAAAGACCTTTGTCCGATAGAGTTCCATGGTCATCTGGGTCCACTCCGCCTTTACTTCCTCCACAGTCCGGTGAAGGTTGGGAAAGGTGTCCACAAAATACTGCGCAGTCTCGGTATAACTCATTCCCTCTATCGCCTTGTGAAAATCTTCCGGCAACACAAGGTCATAACGCCTGACATACTCGTTGTCCACCTCCGGCCATATCCACATGGAATCCACGAGGGAGCCATCCATATCAAAAATCACTGCTTTCTTTTCTCTCAACATAGCTGTTCTGTCTCCTCTTTCGTAAGCCTGCGGTACTCTCCGGGCTTTAAGCTCTCATCCAGACATAGAGCGCCCATCCTTATCCGTTTTAAATACAGGACCCGTTTTTCCACTGCCTCGAACATCCGCTTCACCTGATGGAATTTTCCTTCCCTGATGGTAAGCTCCACCTCCGAGATTTCCCCGGATGCCAGAACCCTAAGCTTAGCCGGCAGTGTGGGTCGTTTCTCCCCAATCTCAAGCCCTTTTAAAAAGGCATGCACATCATCATCTGTCACCCTTCCCTCAATGCGGGCATAATAGGTCTTGTCCACATGGTTTTTCGGCGAGAGGATGCGGTGGGATAATTCCCCGTCATTGGTGAGCAAAAGCAGCCCTTCTGTGTCCTTATCCAGCCTCCCTGCGGGAAATAACTCCTTCTTCCTGCCGCCGAAGTCTCTCTCATCCAGAAGGTCGATGACCGTCCGCTCCCGCTCATCCCGCGTTGCTGACACGACACCCGCGGGCTTGTTCATCATATAATATAGAAATGGCTCATAAAGAATCTCTCGTTCCTGCGCCACCACCTTGTCACAGGCGGTATCCACTTTATAATCCACTTTTTTTATGACTTCTTTGTTTACCTGCACCATACCGCGGACAATGAGTTTTTTGACCTCACTTCGCGTTCCCACCGCCATATCCGCAAGATATTTGTCCAGCCTTATCTTCATCTTTTTATCCTCAACATGACTGCCAGCGCCATCCCGGCAGATATTTATTCTTGAGCATTCCCCCTAAGAGTTTGCCAAATCCCAGAGGATACCCGTCCACGCAGACCAGATACCACCCCTTATCCTCAGGTGAGGTCTGGTCGGATACATCCAGCGTCTCTCCTTTTAAATACTTGATGACCCGGTTATCTTCACAGGAGAAGTCCAGCACAAAGTCATATTCCTCTTTCTTTAAGTTCATCGCCAGCGCCTGGCTGGGCTCAAACCGGTTTTTCTTTACTTCTCCGAGCAAAAGCCCTGTGCGTAAGAAACGCAGTTTTTTGAGGGACGGCATGCCCTCCGGCATATAGTAGACCCGCTCGGAGCGCATATCCAGCCTTTCCATGTCAAACTCCCTATGTATGTGAGAGAGGAAATCCTGAAGTTCCTTAGGGGCCTTTCCGCAAAAGGAGGAGCGCTGCCTCTCCAAGGCGCCCGATTTATTTCCTTTTATCCTCAGCGCCTTTGCATGGGAGTGCGCCTCTTCCCCGGAATCTGCTTTTTCAGCGCAGTCATCCATGCCGCTGTCCCTTTCCGGTCGTTTTCTCAACAACGCCAGGAAATGCCCCTCCCCTGCCATGCGATGGGGGAAGATGCGCACCGTCTTTTCAAACGCAGGATTTTCAGACCTTGTAACCTCTGGAAATCCGTGGGAAAACCCTTCATATCCCGCAATGTCCATGAGTTCAAACTCCGGACAGGTCTCAAGCAGATGTTCGATGACCTGTTCGTTCTCTTTGGAATCAAAGGTGCAGGTCGAGTACAGCATAAGCCCGCCCGAACGCAGCATCGAAGCCGCCTGAACGATGATGCTCTTCTGGATTTTAGAAAAGTACTCAGGACCGTGTTCCTCCCACGCCTTCACCATCTTCTTATCCTTCCTGAACATCCCTTCCCCGGAGCAGGGTGCGTCGATTAAGATTTTATCGAAAAACCCGACGAAATCCCCGGTCAGTTTCCCCGGTTCCTCATTGAGGACAAGCAGATTTCCAATCCCAAACAATTCCAGATTTTTCAAAAGCCCTTTGGCGCGGGAAGCGCTGATATCGTTGGCGGCGAGGATTCCCTCTCCCCCAAGCTTCGCCCCCAACTCGGTCGCCTTCCCGCCGGGAGCCGCGCACACATCCAGCACCTTGTCGCCCGGCTCTACGGGCAGACGGTTTGCAGGAGTCATGGCGCTGGGTTCCTGCAGATAGTAAAGCCCCGCGAAATAATAGGGGTGCTTTGCAGGCTTAAGTCCCTCCCCGTCATAGAAAAATCCGTTTTCTATCCAGGGAATGGGCGCAAGCTTCCAGGGGGAAATCTTTAAAAAATCCGCCACAGAAATCTTCGCCGTATTGACGCGCAGACCGTAATGGCGCTCTTCCTCCAGACACGCCGCGTAATCTTCATACTCATCCCCGATGAGTGTTCTCATTTTATCTTCAAATACCTTTGGTAACTCCATTGTCTTTCCTCCACATGTGAATGATTATAACATAGATGGGCGGTGTTCGTAAACGCAAGAAATTTTGCTCTCCTCCAGAAACTTAAGCGCCGGATAGGGGTTGACACTAATTTCCTCCCCATCCAGATACAGATAGATTCCCACATGCAGGTGAACGGGAAAATTCCCGGTCGTCCCTTCCTCCTTGCTGTACCCGGTATCTCCCATATAGCCCAGTAAATCTCCCGCCTTCACGGTATCCCCGACTTCCACATCCGCATAGGAATCCAGATGGGCGTAATAAAAATAGGCGCCCTTCTCCGTCTCAATACCCAGGCGCCATCCGCCCAATTCCAGCCATCCCTTCTGGGTCACCACGCCGTCTGTCATGCTCACCACCGGATACAGCCCTCTTTCATCCACCGAGGGCATAATGTCTGTCCCCTCATGTCCCCGCTCTCCTTTATAGTCCCTTGAGAACATCCAGGAGTTTTCAAAGGTGACGGTCATATCCTGATTATCGGTATCCTCCGGGATTGGGAAATAGACTAAGTCATCCCAAACTGCCTGGCACGCCGCCGCGTAAATCTCCCACTGCGGACGTCTCTGCCATTTTTCTTTTTCCTTTAAAAGCTGTTCCGCTGTCCAAAAGGTTTTCGTCTCCTCCTCAAAATCTGTTTCCAGCCAGTACAGGGCGAGGACTTCTCCCGGTTCGTCAAAGTCTTCCACTTCCTTTAGCATCGCTTCACTGACCGGCTGCATACGGAATCCTTCGCTGTGTACCGTATGTTCAGAGAGGCGGCTCAATGCCGCAGTGCTTTTAAGCTCCTGCATACCGATACAGATAAACAGGGCGAGCAGGAGATTATAAATCAGATAATGTCTGTAGATTCTCTTTTTCAAATGACACGCTTCTCTTTTTTCTTTTTACCATTGTATGAAAAGCAGCACATAAACTTTCACGTTGTCTCATATATCTAAATGAACGATATTACCGCAGGCAGGCAGAAAATGAAACGATATGTCTCTGTCTTTTTATGTATTTCCCTGTTCGCCCTCATGCTCGCCTTCCCCAAGGCGGTATTCAACGGGGCAAGCGAAGGACTGCTTTTGTGGTTTCAGATTATCTTTCCCACACTGTTTCCCTTCCTTCTCATCACGAACCTGCTTTTGATGACAGACAGTTTTCATTACATATCCCGCGCCATCGCGCGCCCCTTACGGTTCCTTTTCCGGGTATCGGAAAACGGCAGTTTCGTTCTCCTTGTGGGCTTTCTCTGCGGATATCCTATGGGTGCGAAAATGACTGCGGACATGGTCTTAGGGGAAAAGATAAGCCGTGAAGAAGGCGGGTATCTCCTCTCCTTCTGCAACAATACAAGCCCGGTATTTATCTTAAATTTCATTGTGTGGAAAACCTTCGGCAGACAAAGCCTTGCTCTCCCCACTCTGTGCATCCTCTTTCTCTCCCCTGTGCTGGTGAGCTTTATCACCCGCCGCTTTTACTTAAAGGGACAGACTATATTTTCCTCCGTCCGGGACATGGGCGGCAAGAAAAAGCGGCTGGATTTTTCCGTAGTGGATGCCTGTATGATGAACGCCTTCGAGGCAATTGTCAAAGTGGGCGGGTATATCATCCTTTTCTCCGTCCTGCTCACATTGCTTCAGGAAATCCCCGGAAAATCTATGCTGTTAAAGGCGTTCCTCCCCACCCTGGAAGTGACCAACGGAATTCTGCTCTTAAACTCCGCCTCTCTGCCTTTTACGTTCCGATATCCTGCTATTCTTGCGCTGACCTCATTTGGCGGACTCTGCTCTGTAGCGCAGACCCAGTGCATGATACAGAAAACCGGACTTTCTATCCTGCCCTACACCATAGAAAAACTGGCTGCCGCACTGACAGCCAGTCTCCTGACGTTATTCTATCTTCTGTTATAAGAAACCCGAAAAAACTTTGCCGGGAGTGCTTACATTTGTTCCGGCATATCCTCGTGCGGATAGTCCTGCGCATTCTCATCCGGTATCTCCAGTTCCGCGCGGTTGGAGCGCACCGTATCATAACACTCCTGCAGGGAATTGATAAGTCCGTCATATTTCGTCGCATAGCTGTCCAGCGTGTGTCCGATGATGCTCTCCGCGTTGGCAAGCAAATCGTCGGTATACTGGATAGCGCCGATGCGGATGGCATTGGCATCTGCTGTGGCATTGTCCACAATCTCCTGTGCCTGGGCTGTCGCCTGGGTCACAATTTCATTCGCCTGCGCGTATGCCTGCTGCATAATCTCGTGCTCGCTGACAAGCTCCGTGGTCTGCACCTGTGCCTCCTCAATCATGGCATCCGCCTTCGCCTTGGCATCCGCCAGAATCGCATCGCGGTTGCTGATAATCTTCTGATAACGCTTGATTTCATCGGGAGTTTTCATCCGAAGCTCTCTTAAAAGCTCGTCCAAATGCTCCTTATTTACAATAATCTTCGTGGTAGACAGCGGCTGGAACTTACAATCCCTGTCGATGTATTCCTCGATTTCTTCAATAATCTGCTCAATACGGCTGCTCATTATTACACTCTCCTTTTTTCGTTCATCTTTTCCCTTAATCTGACACCTACTGCTTCCGGTACAAATTGTGTAATGTCTCCCCCAAAAGCAGCAATCTCTTTCACCGTTGTAGAACTCAAATAAGAATATTCAATGCTGGTCGTCAAAAACATAGTCTCCACATTCGGCTCCAACTTGTGGTTGGTCTGTGACATCTGCAATTCATATTCAAAGTCTGTGATTGCCCGAAGCCCTCTGATAACGACATCTGCCTCCCTCTCTCTGGCAAAATCTATCAAAAGACCATTGAACGGGACAATTTCTACATTTGTCAAGTCTTTTGTCACTTCTTTTAACATTTTAACACGTTCTTCTACAGAAAACAACGGCATTTTCGCATTATTATTCAATACCCCGACGACTAATTTATCCACGATTTTACAGGACCTGTGGATGATATCCAGATGTCCGTATGTAACCGGGTCAAAGCTTCCCGGATAGATTGCTTTCAACATATCTCTTCCCTCCCCGCGCGTTCTAAAAACACGTGTTTGTTTGTCTTATACTCCTTGGTCTTTATCAGCGAATACCCCATATCCTCAACATAAGAAAAGTCCGTCTCTTTCGCCGCTTCAACAATGATGACCGTATCTTCATAGACCAGCCTGGAATCCGTAAGATAGGTCAGCACCTTCTTCTCCAGTTCCTTATGATAAGGCGGGTCCATGAAAATATAGTCGAAAGATTTCTCTCCCTCAAGCTGGTACAGCGCCGTCATGACATCTTTTGTCAGTGTCATCGCCTTATGTTCCAGTTTCGTAGTCTTTAAATTCTCCCGGATGCACGCCATCGCTTTGGGATTGTTCTCCACAAAGACCGCTTCTTTAGCGCCGCGGCTCAGCGCTTCGATGCCAATCCCGCCGCTGCCGCTGAACAAATCCAAAAACACGCAGTCATACATTCCCGGCGCAATCATGTTAAACAGAGTCTCCTTAATCCGGTCCGTGGTGGGTCTGGTATCCATGCCGTCCAGTGTCTTTAATTGTAATCTCTTGGCGCTTCCCGCAATGACTCTCATCTGTGTCACCTCGTTTTTGTTCGATATGCTGAATTTTAGCAGAAAAAAGCACTTAGGTCAATCCCAAGTGCTTTCCTCTGCGTAAAACCGCGTATTTGTCGTTGCTTTCTGATAATCTTTCAGGAAATACCGACTATTTGCCAGCCATCTGTTTTTCCTGCTGTTCAATCATTTTCTTAACCATATAACCACCAACAGAACCATTCTGTTTGGAAGTGAGGTCTCCGTTATATCCGTCTGTCAGCGGAACTCCTAATTCGTTTGCTACCTCATACTTAAATTTGTCCAGCGCGCCCTTTGCTTCCGGTACGGCTGCTCTGTTAGATGAACGACTTGCCATGTTACTTTTCCTCCTTTTGCAACTTTTTTGTAACTGTTTTTTGTTACGTCTCCAAGTAATCTGTAACTTGTGTTTTAAGTTACAACCATAGTATATGGAGGATTCATTCTTTTACACTAGAAATTCCTTCCTTATTTGGAAAGGCTTATTTTTTAAACTGCATAAAAACAAATATCCTGTTTTCTAAAGTGTTTTCTCAAGTTCCATCTCCGACAGATACTGATTCAGCCGTTTTTTTAATTTCGCATACGTTTCTTTTTCAAGCGCGGGGCTTTCTTTTATGATACTATCTGCCGCCTCGCTCGCCTGTTTTAAGACTTCCGCATCCTGGAACACATCCGCCACCTTGAAATCCAAAATTCCGCTCTGACGTATGCCAAAGAGGTCGCCGGGACCTCTAAGCCGCAAGTCCTCCCCGGCAATGTAGAACCCGTCATTGGAGTGGTTTAAAATCTCCAGCCGCTCCTTTGTCTCCTTTGCCTTTGAGGGCGTCATGAAAATGCAGTAGGACTGATGTTTTCCCCGTCCCACTCTGCCTCTTAATTGGTGGAGCTGGGCAAGCCCGAAACGCTCCGCATTCTCAATCATAATGACCGTGGCGTTGGGCACGTCGATTCCCACCTCCACCACCGTGGTGGATACAAGAATCTGAATCTGGTTCTCCGCAAACTCCCCCATAATGGCATCTTTTTCCGCCGGCTTCATCCTACCGTGCAGCACACCGACCTGGATAGATTTTCCCATCACCTGTTTCAATTGTTCCGCGTAATCCTGCACGTTCTCTGCTTCTAAGGATTCGCTCTCCTCCACCATGGGGCAGATGATATAGCACTGCCGTCCTTCACTAATCTGCTTTTTCATGAAATTGTAGGCAGTCTCCCGGTATCCGGTCCCCACCACACAGTTTTTGATGGGAAGCCGGTTCTTCGGCAGTTCATTGATAATGGAAATGTCCAAATCCCCGTACAGAATGATAGCAAGGGTCCGGGGAATCGGCGTCGCGCTCATGACAAGGATGTGGGGCAGTCCACCCTTTCCCGCCAACGCCTCCCTCTGCCTCACTCCAAAACGGTGCTGCTCGTCCGTCACCACGAAGGCGAGATTCTGATAGGAGACCTTCTCCTGAATCAGGGCATGGGTTCCGATGATGACCGAGGACGCTCCGGATGCAATCCGCTCATAAGCCTCCCTCTTTTCCTTCACGCTCATGGAGCCTGTCAGCAGTTCCGCCCGGAAATCAAATCCATACTCCAAAATCAGTTTTGTGATATTGGCATAGTGCTGGCGCGCCAGCACTTCCGTGGGAGCCATCAAAGCACCCTGATAGCCATTTAATGCTGCCGAAAAAAGCCCCAGCACAGCGACAATGGTCTTGCCGGAGCCCACATCTCCCTGAACCAGCCTGGACATCACATGCTGCCCTTCCAAATCCGAGCGTATCTCATCCCACACCTTCTGCTGCGCTTTCGTCAACTCATAGGGAAGCGCCCGGATAAACTTATCAATCTGCGGGCAGGCACGAAAGACAAACTGATTGGCTGCCCTCTCCCTGTTCTTTTGCATACTGCGCAGGGAGAGAATAAAAATAAGGAACTCATCAAACACCAGACGTTTTCTGGCATGATAAAAAGATGCCTTTTTCTTCGGAAAATGCATCTCACAAACTGCCTCCGTGTATCCTTGCAAATCATATTTCTCGCGGATATCCTCCGGCAGAAATTCTTCCTCACAATCCAAATAACCGAGTGCCTGTCTCACAGCCTTGCTGACCGCATTGTTGGTAAGCCCTGCTGTAAGGGGGTAGACAGGCTGCATGGTATCCAGCTTTTTCTCATAGGAAGAAGCCGGATAGAACAGCTCCGGATGTTCCATCAGAAGCTGTCCTGCCCTGCGCACGATTCTTCCCCGAACGGTAATCGCGCCGCCCTTTGCCAATGTATTTTTCAAAAACGGCATACGGAACCAGATGACCTTCAACGTCCCTGTCAAGTCCTTGATATACAGGGACGTAATCTGCATATTCCGGCTCCCGCCTGTCTGTACTCTCCCGTAAATGGCGCCGGATATGGTGACAGTCCTGCCCTCCTCCGCCTCTGCGATTGCCACAGGAGGCTCGTAGAGCTCATATCCTCTGGGATAGAGAGAGAGCAAATCGCCCACCGTGCGGACGCCTATCTTTGAGAAAAGTTTCTCTGTCTTCTCTCCTACTCCCTTTAAGCTGCTGATTCCTGTTCCTGTTTTCATCTGACTACTCCACGGACATTACATAATAGTAAATTGGCTGTCCGCCGGAATGTAAATCCACATCCACATCGGGATACAGACCTTCCACTTCCTCCGCGAAACGCACCGCATCTTCTTCTAAGACATCCTGTCCGTAGTAGAGACTGATGAGCTCGGTATCCTCATCCGCCATCTTGGAGAGCATCTCCTTCGCCGTCTGCTCCACGGACTGACCCACTGCCAGGATACCCGCATCGCCGATGCCCATGATATCTCCCTCGTGGATTTCTTTGTCATCAATGTGCGTATCCCTCACCGCATAGGTGACCTGTCCGGTCTTCACATTCTCGATGCCTTCCTTCATCGCCTCGATGTTAGAATCTACATCTGCTTCCGGCATGTAATTGATAATTGCCGTGATTCCCTGGGGAACCGTCTTGGTCGGAATCACAATGATATCCTTGTCCTTGGTCAATGTCTGTGCCTGGTTCGCCGCCAGGATGATATTCTTATTGTTCGGCAGAATGAAAATGTGTTCTGCATTCACATGGTCGATGGCATTGAGCATGTCCTCCGTGCTCGGGTTCATGGTCTGTCCGCCCTCGATGATATAGTCCACGCCGAGTTCTCTGAAAATCTCATTCATCCCTTCGCCTATGGACACCGCGATAAAACCAACCGGTTTGCGTGGTTCTTTTTTCTTCGCTTCCTGTTTCTGCTGCGCCGCCACTTTTTCAGCGTCACGGATAAGCTTCTCCTGATGCTCCTCCCGCATATTGTCAATCTTCATGCGGGAAAGCTGTCCGTAAGTGAGCGCCTTCTGGATGGCAAGCCCCGGGTCGTTGGTATGCACATGAATCTTCACGATGTCGTCATCTGCCACACAGACGATGGAGTCACCAATGGACTCTAAATATGCCTTGAACTCTGTCTCGTCTTTCTCTGTGAACTCTTTCTCTGTCATGATGATGAACTCGGTGCAGTATCCGAACTTAATATCCGCCTCTGCCTGGGCACCTGGTTTTACCACCTTCGCCGCGCTGCCTGATTCGATAGCGGAATAGTCAATCTCTTTTCCCTGGAAGGCATCGTACGCACCGTTTAACACCTCTAAAAGTCCCTGCCCGCCGGAATCTACAACACCCGCTTCTTTGAGCACCGGAAGCATCTCCGGCGTCTTCTCCAGCACTTCCCGGGCATGTGCGATGACCTCCGGCAGAAAGACTTCTAAATCGTCTGTCGTCTCTGCTAACTCTGCCGCTTTCTGGGCAATCCCCTTGGCAACTGTCAGAATCGTCCCTTCCTTGGGCTTCATGACTGCCTTGTATGCAGTGGCTGTGGCGCGCTCGCATGCCTTCGCCAGAAGAGGCACGTCAATCTCCTTATGGTCCCGGATTTCCTTGGTAAATCCTCTTAAAAGCTGGGAGAGGATGACACCGGAATTTCCCCGCGCTCCTCTCAGGGAGCCGGAAGAAATCGCCTTGGCGATGGATGTCATGTCCGCCTTTTCAAGAGAACTGACCTCCTTTGCCGCGGACATGATAGTCAGGGTCATATTTGTCCCTGTATCGCCGTCCGGCACCGGAAAGACATTCAGTTCATTGATAAATTCCTTTTTCGCCTCCAGATTCGCTGCCCCTGCAAGGAACATTTTCTGGAGCATACTTGTATCTATCGTCTTAATACCCACGATAAGAGTCCTCCTTAATCAATCACTCTGACACCTTCTACGAAGATGTTTATTTTCTCTACCGTCATACCGGTAAATTCCTCAACCTTATATTTTACATTGTTCATAAGGTTATCGGAAACAGACAGGATATTCACCCCGTACGACACGATTACGTGAAAATTCAGTGTCAGAATGTTATCCTCTGAAATCTCCACCTGAATCCCGTGGGTCAGGCTCTCTCTCTTCAGAAGCTTAACCAGACCGTCTTTCATATTCACCGCTGCCATTCCCACAATCCCGAAACACTCTACGGCAACGGAACCGGCATACTTTGCGATGACATCGGGATTCACCGTGATGATTCCCAATTCCGTGCTCATACTGCCCTTCATCATATATTCCCTCCAATTCTTCAATGGATATCAATCACAGGCAGCGCCCGGCAGAGCCGGAAACGCTGACATGTGTATTATACTATCTCTTCTTTCAATTTACAACATCGATTCACAGGAATTACAGGCTGTCACATCACGCCATGGAAGTGTACAGAGCCTTTAACATCTCCAGCACAGAATTTTGTGACATCCCCGATGTGTCTATGCACATATGATACTGCGTCATATCCTCCCATCTCTGGTCCGTATAACAGTTATAATAGTAGCGCCGCTGTTTGTCAATCTTTTTTATTAAGTTCGCCGCCTCCTTCTCGTCCACGGAAGCCCGCTCCATGATAGTCTGTATCCTGTTCTTCAGAGGCGCGTAGAAAAAGATATTCTTGACATTGTCCTTTTCCCGCAGTATATGATTTGCACATCTGCCGACAATAATACAGTCTTCTTTTTCAGCCAGCTCCAGTATCAGATTTTTCTCTGTCTCAAACAGGACGTCATTCATGGGCTCATAGCGGAACCGCCGGTTCATCTGCATATCGTCCTCCACCGGATATCTCCAAGGGTCCGCCCGCTTCTCATCCACTTTGATGAGTTCCTCATAGGAAATATCATTTCTTTCACTTGCGAGCCGAATCAGTTCTTTGTCATAATAATGGATTCCAAGTTCCTGCGAGAGCTTCTGCGCGATGGAACGCCCGTTGCTCCCGTACTGTCTTCCAATCGTAATGATACGTTTACTCATTGCCATCCTCGCTTTCTGCCTGTGTTTTCCGGCGTTTTCTTATATTGATTTTATCATGAAAGTACCGCGATGTGAACCGGAAATAAAAAATAGAAAAAATACTTGCAATCATTTCCTCTTTCTGCTAAAATATCATTGTTATGAGCCTATATGGACGAGTTCAGATTGTTAGGAGGTGCAATGATGGCTAAATGTGCTATTTGTGAAAAGGGTGCTCACTTTGGAAATAATGTAAGTCACTCTCATAGAAAAACACCAAAAATGTGGAAATCAAATGTGAAATCCGTTCGTGTTAAAACAGAAGGCGGAGCTAAGAGAATGTACGTATGTACATCCTGCCTGAAGTCCGGACGTGTTGAGCGTGCGTAATCCGGTGATTTTCTCACCGTTGGCAAGCAAAAAAGATGTCATATAGAGAAAGTAAATGTGCTTTCTGTATATGACATCTTTTTTTGTTGCTCTACACATTCTGCCGGGAAGTTCAACAGCAGAACAGCTTATATCCCAAAATGAGAAGTCCAATACAGATGATGACTCCCCATACCAGACTCGGAAGCAGCATCATCAGGAACATCCCCAAAGCCATACAAAACAGGGCAAATCCTATCACTCTTTTCATCTCTCTCACTTCCGACCGGTTGCTTACCTCTATTTTATGACAGAACTTCTCGTCCTATTACACATCAGAATCTGAATCCAGAATATCGACTACATCCTCCTCTGTCATCTTATCTTCTTTTTTCGATGAAAACCGGTCTACCACATCCGGCACCATATCCAGTATCTTCGTAATAGTATCCTGGTTTTTGATGTTCACAAGCCGGGTCTTTCCGCCCTGAATAACAATCACAGCACTGGGAGTCACCTTACCCCCGATTCCGCCCATACCCTTGTCTTTTTTCTCGCCGGATTTCTCCCCGGTAAAGGAACCCGCGCCAATACCGAAAGACACATCCACAAGCGGCAGGATGATGGTATCCTTGATGTGGATAGCCTCTCCCACCACCGTCTTTGAGGACAGCACGCCGTCCATGCCTTTAAACAAAGATTCCACTGTTGCCTTGAAGTTTTCTTCTGCCATAATAAAATGCCTCCTTGATTATTTTATCACTTGCTGCTGATTACAGCATATCCTTTACCAAACAAAGTGGGCAAGCCCACTTTCAACTTCCCTGCCTCTCAATCCCCCTGAGTTTGAGCACTTTGTGTGCCGCCGCAATACCGCAAAGCGGTAATATACCTTATTGCGGCGTGTGCATCCCCCGGAGGGTTTTATTGTATGGGAAACCAAGTTTCCCGTACAATAAAGAATGTTTTGCGCACATTTTTGTTCCAGAGCATATTCCACGCGAATCTCGCCAGATATACGCCTCTTATCTTGCCCTCCAGGAAAACCTGCCCTTCCAAAACCTTGTTTTCAAAATCCGCTTCCACCTGGGCGTGTTCTCCGATAAAAGGATAGATGATGCTGATTCCCGCCAGAGTATAGCCTGTCAGCGCCGGGTCTTCAAACCCGAATTTCACCTGCGCCTCAAGCCGCTTAGGTCTCATCGAAGAAAACAGCTTCTTCAACTCCTTCAACCCTTTTTGAAAAGCAGCCCTGTGCACATCTGATGACAAAAACGCTAAGACTTCCTCTTTCTTCTCTGTAAGTGCTTTTATCGTATCACAGATTTTGCGGAATGTATATCGCATCTTCTCCCAAATTTTATAAAGAAAGAAGTCCTCATCAGATTCCTCATCATCAGATACCTTCCTATTTTCGGGCAGCTTTTTCTCCACAGAAGGCTTCCCCTTTCCAGGTGGTTCCGCCTTATCAGGGACTTTTTCGCTTTCGGAGGGCTCCACCTTATCAAGTACCTCTCCGCTTTCGAATGACTCCGCCACATCAGGCGCTTTCTTTTCTACCTCTTCCACAGAGGAGGATTCCTCTAACTTATCCGTTGCTTCTTCCTTAGGAGATGTGGGCTCTGCGGTTCCTTTTTTGGCTTTTTCTTTTTTGGGCTTTTTCTTCTTTTGCTTTTTCCCTGCCGGGAACTTCTTCCATGCAATATGGATCCGCCATTTGAGCTTCCCGTCCTCATACAGGATACGGCACCTTATGAGCTGAAACAGCCAGGAAAACGCCGCTCCCACTGTGAGGGTATCCGCTGTTCCCTTACAGGATGCCTTTACTCGGTAGCAAAAGGGGACAAACAGCACTGTGAGCAGCATCAGAAGGACAAGCCCCAGCAGAATCAGCAGGATACATCCTATAATCTTTAATATAAACAGAATGATATGTAACATCCGCTTTTATACCTCTGTCTTTTCAAATTCTTCCTGCCGCTTCAAAATGAAGCGGCGGATATCCAGTCCGTCTGTTTTTTTGTACACCTCTTCAGAGATAGACTCTATCACATCAAGGGCTTCTTCATATCCTGATGTGATTCCCACCACAAAGAGGCTGCTGTCGTCAAAAACATGCTGCTTTAAGAGCAGACTTGAAAAAATCTCCAACTGGTTCTGCTCCCCCTGGGCGAGCGCGATTACATAGACCAGGGGCTGCAATTTATTCTTCTGTAATTTTTCCACCAATTTTTCTTTTTTATTCTTCCACGATTCACTGATATATAAATCACAGTAAAATTTCACGCGCATGTTCTACATCACCTTCTGTCCCGCTTTCTCACCCGCCATTAATAATAGTAGGCATCCAGAATCTGTTTGGCGATAGGCACTGCCTTTGCCCCGTCATTTCCGTCATAGCCCTCGATGATGACACTGATAACCAGCTCCGGATTATCCACATTGGTAAATCCTACAAACCAGGAGTGCATCTTTTCTCCGTCCGTCAAACTGTACTCCGCGGTCCCCGTCTTCCCGGCAACCGTGTAGGATTCCCCATTGAGCATGTAGCCGGTTCCTTCACTGACAACAGCCTGCATGTATTCTTTTAACTGCGCTGCCTCGTCAGATGTCATCAGCCGTTTATAGCTCTTCGGCACATTTTTGCGAATCTCGCTCCCTGTGTAATTTGTCACCTTATCTACCAGATAAGGCTCCATCAGCGTACCGCCGTTGGCGATTGCCTGGGTAATAAGCGCCATGTGGTAAGGGCTCACCGTTGTGTTTCCCTGTCCCATAGCCGTCATCATCATCTCCGCGCTGCCGGTCTCCTCGTTCACCACAAAGGAACTCTTCGTATAATCCAGCACCGACGGAAGCGATTTGTTGAACAAAAGGTCCTCCGCCGTCTTTCTGTAGGATGTCTTATCCAGAGAAAGCCCGATATTGGCAAAGGAGGAATTGCAGGAATTGGCAAAGGAACTGCGCAAATCCTCCCATCCGTGCACCGTATTGTCAAAACAGGGGATGGTCGTTCCGGAATCTGTGATGGACCCTGTACAGTCATAGCCGTAATTGGCATAATCGCTGTCTTCCCTCATATATTCCAGCGTTGTCACAATCTTAAAGGTGGAGCCCGGCGCGTAGGACCCCTGTGTGGCACGGTTTAAAAGCGGACTGCCGTTTTCCTCGGAATTGAGGTATTCCCAGTCGCTCTCCACTGTATTTGGGTCATAGGAGGGGCTTGAGACCATGGAAAGGATTTTCCCGGTATCTGCCTCCATCACCACCACTGCGCCTTTGTTGCTTCCCAGAGCGTCATATGCCGCCTGCTGCAAGTCCGCATCCAGCGTCGTCACAACCGTATCTCCCACGTCTTTATCTCCCTGAAATGCATTTGTCAGCTTCTCTGTAAAAAACGCGTTGGAGGTCAGAAGTTCAAAATTTTCCACCGATTCCAACCCGGATTTGCCAGCCGTCTGGCTGCTGTATCCCACCACATGGGAAAAAGCAGCGCCGTAAGGGTAGCTGCGGACCTCTGTGCCATCCTCCGCCACCTCGGTCTCGGCAAGGACATTTCCGTTTCTGTCCGTTATAGTTCCCCGAACAATCCGGTCCGCGAACGCATCCTGTCTCTCATTGTAAGGACTGTTGACAATGGTCTTCGCCTCCACAATATTAAAGTAGATGATATACGCCATGAGCCCCAGGAAGAGAATCACGAAAAAGTAAGTAACTCTAGCGAACTCTTTGTTTCGGGACTTCTTCGAAACGCGGCTTTTGTTTTGTTGTCTTTTTCCTGGTCGTTGTTCTCGCTTCATTTCTCAACTCTCTCTCTCTTCTTAGCTCTCTCTCACGTCTGCGCTCCAGTTTTTCTTCCTCATCTTCCCTTAAGATATACAGCCCTTGTATGATTCCAAACATAATCATGGTACTCAACATGGAACTTCCCCCGTAGCTCACAAGAGGCAGGGTCACGCCCGTAGAGGGGATAAACTTCGTTACGCCTCCAATCGTTAAAAATACCTGGAAGATATAACAGGTTCCCAGTCCCAGCGCCAGCAGCTTATAAAACTGGTCACGAATCTCCATCGCAATATTCAGAAACATCACATAGCAGCTGACACAGATTAAAATCAGACAGAGGGCAAAGATGAGCCCCAGTTCTTCCGCAATAGCGGAAAAAATAAAGTCCGTCTCCGCCACCGGGATACTGTCCGGCAGCCCCTGGAAGAGCCCCATTCCAAACCAGCTTCCCGTGCCGATGGCAAATAGGGACTGTGCCACCTGATATCCCCCTTCACTGTAGGAGGCAAAAGGGTCCTTCCACACAGAGACACGCACCTTGATATGGGCGAACAGATGATACCCGATTACTGCCGCCACACTGCCCGCCGCAATACCTGCCGCCGCGTATAAAGGCTTTCTGGTCGCCACATAGAGCATCACCAGATAAACGATAAACAAAATCAACGCTGCCCCCAAATCCGTGGAGAGCACGAGAATCAGCACATGAGCCGCAGCCACCGCTGTGGTGATGACGACATTTTTAAAATCTGTAGATTTCTTCAAGCTTGCCGCCACGTAAAAAACGAACAGAATTTTTACAAACTCCGATGGCTGGATTCCGAAACCGAACACCGTAAATCCCAGCTTCGCTCCGCCGGAACTCACCGCGAACACCGCCACCAAAAGAAGCGCCGCGATTCCCACTCCCGCATAGATGTAGGTCCAGTCCGCAAGGAATTTCAATTTCTTTATGAGTATCGGCACAATCAGCCCGAATGTCACTCCCAGCGCAATAAAAACCATCTGCTTCATGGCGTTGTCGTAAGGCACCTCATTGTCATAGGACAGACGGGTAATCATAATCATCCCCGCATTCATCAGCATACACATATTATTGACAACAAGCCTGGAGACATTCGGATAAATGACATTGTACAGCACGATGACCGCCAGAAAGATGACTGCCTGCACACCGTAAATAAAGAGGATTTTCATGTCTTCCGTCTTTACATACATGACCAGATAAGCCATAAGCTGCAGCGTGAACATCAGCACATTCTGCCGGATGAGCACCCGTTTTTCATCGTCCTCGTAATTCTGCGCGAAGATAGAAAAACAGGAAAACGTATACGCCGCCATCAAAAGAATGATGATATATTTTGATAATTCTACAATGATATTGACCACGATTCCACCTGCTCCTATGTTATTCCTCTCTTAAAATGCCCTCTTGTATACCCTGCTTCCCGGAAAGCCAAAACCTTCTCTTCCCTGTCCGCTCCTGTATTTTCTTCCCATTCCTTCTGCACGAACTTCAGCACTTCAAGGCACGTATCTCTGCTCTCCACAGTGAACCAAAGACGCACTGCCGCCGGGGACAGTTCTCTGATATCCTCTGTCAAATCCGCAAGACAGAGCGCAGACGTATTATATATGGTATTATAACACAGTCCACAGTAATTTCTCACCGGCAACTGATTTCCCAGACGGTCCTTAAGCATACGCACGCGGGAATCCTTTCTGCAGCCCTCCACGGTTTTCGCGATACACTGAGCGCTCACCATCACCGGCAGATGTCCATATACGACCAGTTCCGCATGTTCCAGGCCCAACCTGTCAAGTTCCCGCCTGTTAAGCTCCACAGGCGCGGTAAATGTCTCAACTCCCTGTGATTTCCAGAACTGCTTTCCCTTCTGGTTGCACACATACAGATTATGGTCCAAAATCACCGGTCTGTCAAATTTTTGGTCTCTTAAAAACCGGATTTCCTCGTAATTTCGCACAAGTACCCCGTCAAAAGAGAACGCCTCAAAAGATGTGTATTCCCTCTTAAGAAGTTCTGCCCCCTCACTGCGGAAAATGGCAGGCAGCGCACAGTACACTTCTATTCCCCGCTCCTTAAGCCTGCGGCACAAATCCCGGATATCCTGTCTGGGAAGGATTTCTCCATCCAACTGGCAGTCCACATAGACGCGGGATAAAAATGGCACTTTCTCTCCCGTATCCGCTGTCAACTCTATAAATTCCTCCACCGCAAAAAGCTGTTCTCTCGTCTCCGCAAGGACAGACACCGACGGCATTTTCTCCGCATAGAGCTGTTCACCGTCTGCAAATACATCCCGCATCTGGGACTGTTCACCACTTGCAAATATATCCCGCACCTGGGACTGTCCATCCGCTTGCAGTTCATTCTGCGCCTGGTTTGACTGTTTCCTCTCTGCCGTATTCTCCCGCCTTCTGTATGCCCGGCATACAGCCTCTTTTAACTCCTCCAGCGCGGCTCTGCGCAGTTTCTTTATCTCCTGCATGGGGAGGAATAAAGATTCTTCCATGTCCATCTCCAGACGTCCGAAGAAAAACTCTGTGTTCCCGGTCTTGCGAAGCTGTTCCTCTGTCTCTTTCTTCCCCAGAGGCTTCTTTTGCGCTTCTTCTGCTGAAAGTTCCGTCTGTACCCGCACGCGCACTCCGTTATAACACACTTCCAGAGCAGCGGGACTCCCGGCGTGAAGCGTGAAAGTACCTTCTATCTCCTCGGTCTTTTTCGCAGAAACATATGCCCGGTCTGTCTCATCGAGCAAATGCTGGCTGCGGACCCGGTTTAAAAGGGTTCCTTTTTTATAAAAATAATTCTTTGGAGCCAGGAATGTGACCGTCTTTCCTTTTTCCGCCCCTTTTCCAAAAGTATAATTATCTGTGTTTTTTTTATTCTTACAGGACAGTTCCAGAATATCGCCTTTGTGAATCTCTGTCAACGCCGTTCCCGTCACTTCCCTGCCTTTTTGAGCCAGAACCCTGACCGCGGGCACTCCCGCGTGGTTCGGTCTGCCAAGAGACAGCATGTCCCTGCCATTGTGCTTCTCATAGTATCCGGTGTGGAAACCGCCACGGTTGTAAATATCTTTCAGGCACTCCAAATCTTTTGGTTCCACACGGAATCCTTCCGTACCCTTTTCCAGGTACAAATCCAGATATTTGCGGTACATGGCTGTCACCAGCGCCACATATTCCGGTTTCTTCATCCTGCCCTCGATTTTAAAGGAATTGATGCCTGCCTGCGCCATCTTCGGAATCATCTCCAGCGTGCAGATATCCTTGAGGCTTAGAAGATAGCCTTTTTCCCTGCCCGCTGTGTAGGGCAGTCTGCAGGGCTGGGCGCACTGTCCCCGATTGCCGCTTCGTCCGCCGATAAAACTGCTTAACAGGCATTGCCCGGAATAACAGTAACACAGAGCTCCGTGCACAAAACACTCCACGTCCAGCCCTGTCTTTTCACGTATCTGCGCGATTTCCGGAAGGGATAGTTCTCTTGCGGGAACCACTCTCTTCACACCCAGTTCTTTCAAAAACCGGGCGCCGTCCGCCCCGGTGATGGTCATCTGCGTGCTGGCATGCACTTCCATATCCGGGAAATGCTCCCGAACAAAAGAAAGCACGCCGATATCCTGCACGATTACCGCATCCAGTCCCTGTCTGTACAAAGGAGCCAGATAGTCATACAATTCTTCCATCTCTTCATCCTTTAACAGGGTGTTGACTGTCAGGTAAAACCGTTTTCCATGCAGGTGCGCGTAATCGATTGCCTCCAGAAGCTCCTGGGGCGAAAAATTTTCTGCAAAAGCGCGCGCTCCAAACCTCTGCCCGCCGGCGTAGATGGCATCCGCTCCCGCTGTGATGGCCGCGCGGAAGCTCTCAAAGGACCCTGCCGGCGATAAAATCTCTATCTTTTCCCGAATGATGGACATGCTCTCTCCTTCCGAATCATGTGAACTACCCATTGTCTAAAGCCAGTGGGATTGCGGCAGCCTCATTTTAAGCCTTAAAAGAGATGGGATGTCCGGCAAAAGCCAAACACCCCATTTTTGCTGTACATAGAGCTTTTCCGACTTTCATGGCAGATTCGTTTATCTTCTCCTGTTTTTCATCTCTGTCTCTAATTTTACGATCTGCATTTGGAGGTCGTTATTATCCTCTTTCATCTTGGCAAGTTCTTTCTCCGCGTTCTCCAGCTTAATCTGCGCGGAAATCAGTTCATGCTTCAGATCATACATCTCTTTATCCTTTAACTCAATATCACTTTCCAGGGAATCTCCCTGCTTCTTCGCCTTAAAATAATCATCCGCGATATTCAGGGCAAGGAGCACATTGCGGGTGTCCGCGCTTTGCTTGCGGTACCCTTCGCTGTTCGCACATTCTGTAATCTTATGGTTCAGATAGGAAGAGACTTTCTGGAGATACTCCTCACCTTCAAAACCGCTCAGGGTGTATACCTTCCCTCCGATTAAAACTTCTGTAAAATGTTTTGCTGAACTCATAGCTTCCTCCTTGCGTTTCATATCTGTTATTATAAACTATTTACCCGGAAAAAGGAAGCCCCAGATGCGCATAGGCAAGTTCTGTCACAATCCGTCCTCTGGGCGTCCTCTGGATAAATCCGTTTTTCAGAAGATACGGCTCATACACATCCTCCAGCGTGCCCGCATCCTCAGAAATCGCTGCCGCAAGAGTATCAAGCCCCACCGGTCCCCCCTGAAACTTCTCAATCATTGTCTGAAGGATGTTGCGGTCAATGGAATCCAGTCCGTACTTGTCCACATCCAGAAGGTCTAACGCCAGATTCGTCACCTGCTTGGTGATGACGCCGTCATATTTTACCTGGGCGAAATCCCGCACCCGCTTTAAGAGCCGGTTGGCAAGACGGGGCGTCCCCCTGGAACGTCTGGCGAGCTCCAGCGCGCCTTCCCTCTCAATCTCCACATCCAGCACTTGTGCGGAGCGGATGATGATGATTGCCAGTTCTTCCTCCGTGTAAAATTCCAGCCGGTTCACAACGCCGAAACGGTCGCGCAGAGGTGCTGTGAGCATCCCCGCCCTGGTGGTGGCTCCCACCAGTGTAAATTTCGGCAGCTCCAGGCGGATAGAACGGGCGGTTGCTCCTTTTCCAATCATAATGTCAATGGCATAGTCTTCCATAGCCGGATAGAGAACCTCCTCCACCTGCCGGTTCAGCCGGTGTATCTCATCCACAAAGAGGACATCCCTCTCCTGCAGATTATTAAGAATTGCCGCCATCTCGCCGGGTTTCTCAATTGCCGGACCGGAAGTCACTTTCAAATTGACACCCATCTCGTTGGCGATGATGCCCGCCAGGGTAGTTTTTCCCAATCCGGGCGGTCCGTAGAACAGCACATGGTCCAGCGCCTCGCCTCGCTCCTTCGCCGCCTTTATGTAAATCTCCAGCGTCTCCTTCGCCTTCTCCTGTCCGATGTATTCCTTCAGATGCTGCGGGCGCAGACTGCTCTCTATCTTAATATCTTCTTCCAGATTTTCTGTTGTGATGATTCGCTTTCCCATATAATCTCAACCTGTTCTTCACTAATTTTAGAATAAATTCTTCAGCGCTGCCTTCAAAAGTTCTTCTACTGTATGGAAATCTGCGCCTGCTTTTCTCACTGCCCGCATACTCTCCGTACTGCCATAGCCCAGCGCCACCAGAGCCTGCACCGCCTCGTTCTGTATCTCCCCTGCTGTCTCCGATACTTCCACTGCTTCCGCTCTCGTTTCCGGATGCAGCATATCCTCGATATTCAGCTTATCTTTCAATTCAATGATAAGCTTCTCCGCCGTCTTCTTCCCGATACCGGGCGCTTTGGAAATCGCCTTTACATCTCCGGAGAGCACCGCAAAGCGCAAATCATCCCCGGAAAGACTGGAAAGAATGTTAAGTCCCCCCTTCGGTCCGATTCCGCTCACACCGATGAGCAGCCTGAAAATCTCAAGTTCATCCTTTGTCAGAAATCCGAAGAGCTGCATGGCATCCTCCCGGACATTCAAATAGGTATGCAGTTTTATCTCATTTCCTGTGGCGGGCAAAAGTCCTAAAGACCGCTCCGGCATGTAGATGCCGTAGCCTACGCCGCCCACATCCACGATTGCCTTCTCCTGTTCCACTGCCGCCAGTTCCCCTCTGATATATGAAATCATCTTTTTTCTCCTTTACCACTTCGCTGCCTCTGCGTACCCGCCGTGTCTACTATACAGCGGCATCCGTATCTCCCTGCGCCATGCTTACCGCATAGATTTATCCGCGTGTCCGCCGCGCCTTACAGATGTATCTGCGCTGTACGCTTCAATACCGCGTCTGATACAATTCCAATCAGGGCGCCTGTCAGACATCCTGCCACCAGAAGCACCGGGACATAGTATGCCACCTCAAATGTCTCCACTACTGCCATCGCCACAATGAGCTGCCCGATATTGTGGAATACCCCTCCGGCAATACTCACACCGATTACGCTGAACGATTTTCTGTTTTTCAAAAATGCCATCACAAGAAGGCTTAGGATTCCTCCCGCCAGGCTATATAAAATACTGAACAAGCTGCCGAACAAAAATCCTGAGAGAACCACTCTCACGACCGAGAGCAGCAAAGCCTCCCCGGCGTTTCTTTTATAGAGCATGATAACAATGATGAGATTGGCAAGCCCCAGCTTCACTCCCGGTATCCCAAACTGTATGGGAATCAAAGTCTCCACATAGCTGAAAATCAATGCCAGCGCTGTAAATACGCCGAAATATGCCGCCCGGTTCTTCAAAGTCCTTCCTGCCTTTCTCTAATTTGTCACCGCATCCAGTTCTGTCTCTTCTCCGCCGCGTATGGTGACAACCACTTTATTCGGAAGGCAGATGATACTCTCCCCTTCCTTTGAGATTGCCTTCTGATGCACACAGAGCAAGTCCGGGCAGTCCGCCTCTTCCATCTGCGCCTTTCCGTCCTCGATGACCAATGTATTCGTGCCGTTTATCTCTATCGTCTGCTCCTCATCTAAATCATAGGTACCGTAAATCTCCCCATCCACGGTGATTTCCACCACCTGTACGCCGCTCTTAGGTTTAAATGTCTGAAATAGGAAAAAACCCGCAGCTATGAGGATGACAATGCCAATTAAAATCCAATCATTTTTCTTCATTTTTGACCTCTTTACGCATTATGATAGCACACCGCAAATTAGAATGCAACCACATGTTCGAGTGGGAAAAGCTCCACTCCCCCTCAGGTCTTTTTCTTACAGACCGACAAAATTTCTGCACACTGCTTGTCCTTTTCCCGGCAAGCCATTATAATGGGAGACAGATTCCTGCCTGCGGGAAAACGGACTCTTGTTTATAGACAAACTTCCGTCCTGTTTCTGCACAAAATCAGGATACCGATGAAATACTGAGGTGAGTTAAAATGAAAATCAGGCTGAAATCCTTTCTGTTTTGTATATGTACCCTTATCCTACTCTGTCCCGCTGTGCTGTCCGGCTGTTCCACTCCTCCAAAAAGCGAGAGGCAGCAGTTCACAGGGCTTTATTTTGACACGGTCGTACAGGTCACCGCCTGGGGCGCAAGCGATGAGATACTGGAGGAGTGTGAAGAACTGTGCAGCCGCTATGAAAGGCTATTCAGCCGCACCATAGAGGACAGCGATGTCTCCCGTATCAACGCCGCCCAGGGCAAACCCGTAGAGGTGGACGAAGAGACGGCTGCTCTGATACAGATAGGGCTTGACTACGGCGAACTCTCTGAAGGAAAATTTGACATCACCATCGGCGCGGTAAACAGTCTGTGGAAGTTCCAGGACAACACAGAAAAAGCGCTCCCCGACCCTGCCGCACTGTCAGAGGCGCTCTCCCATGTGGATGATAGAAATGTAAAAATTGAGGGCAATACGGTCACCTTGACTGACCCCCAGGCACAGATTGACTTGGGCGGCATTGCCAAAGGGTACATCGCAGACCGCTTAAAAGAATTTCTCCAGGATTCCGGCGTGGAGCACGCCCTCATCAATCTGGGCGGTAATGTACTCGCTCTGGGAGGTCATTACGACGGCACTCCCTTTGAGATTGGCATCCAGAAGCCTTTTGCCGAAAAGAATGAAGTATTGACAACACTGGAAATCAGCGACCAGTCTGTGGTCTCCTCCGGCAACTACGTACGCTATTTTGAGAAGGACGGCAAAATCTATCACCATATCCTGGACACCGCCACCGGCTATCCCTGTGAGAATGACCTTCTGCAGGTTACCATCCTCTCCGACAGCTCGGTGGACGGCGATGCGTTAAGTACCACCTGCTACGCGCTGGGACTTGAGAAAGGGATGGAATTCATCGAAACTCTGGATGGAGTGGAGGCCATCTTTGTGACGGATGACGGCGCGCTCCATTATACGGACAAGTGAGTGATTCCTCGTATGCGCTCCACCACACTTCCGTTCTTCGTCACCACATATCTGGAGACAACGGGGATGACAATACACACGCCCAGGATAAACAGAATCATAAAAATCACCGGGAGTATCGGCACCATAAACCCTGCTCCCATATAGTTCATGGACTGATAGACCACATACGTGATGCCAAGTCCCACCGTTCCCGTAAACGCCAGAGAACCCGCGGCAAAGAAGACACCTTCTAAGACAAGCATGCGGTTCATCTGTTTCTGCGTCATCCCCACACTTTCTAAAATAGCCAGTTCCATCTGGCGGTTCTGGATGTTCCCCACCACAGTATTGATATAGTTTAAAATTCCGATGAAAGCGAGGATAAGAGCCACTCCGATTCCCACCTCCATCATATTTCCCTGCGCTGCTTCCACGTTCTTTAACTCCTGGATTTTAGAGCTGTAGGAGAAATCATTGGCGTGAGGACTCTTTTCTATACAGGAAAGGACGGCTTCTTCTGTTTCTGCATCGTAACTCTCGTCATAGCGCGCGGAAAATTTTGATACATAAGTCAGGGCATTCCCGACTCCTTGTGCGAAAGCCTCCTGCGAAAATGTCTCCAGGGTCTTATCACTTACAATGACCGCCGGAGGAAAGCCCAGCATGGAACCGCTGTAATAGCTTTCATCGGTAAGTCCTGCAATCTCGAAGGTACAGGTCATTTCTCTGTTTCCATAGACAGCACAGGTCACTTCTTTTCCCGCCAGGTCTTCCGTCTCAAACTCCAGTCCGTTGCGGTAGAGGATACATATCCTGCCCGCTTCAAACGCCTCTTTATCCACCGGATTTTCCAGGTTTTCATTGAGAAAATCGAAATCCCGCTCATTGATTCCCACGAGAAATGTTCCGAAATTTTCAGGATGTTCCTTATACTCCTGCTCATATTTTCCCTCATAGGGCTCCCGCATCCACATGGCGAATTCTTCCCTCATCCATGTATCCGCGAAATCCGGTTCCCATGGAATCATGATTTCCATGACATGAACCGGGTTTACCTCGCCAACTCCTGCGCTCTTTCGGATATCTTCCAAAAACGGACTGTCCATGAGCTGTACCCAGTCGTCATGGCTTTCTTTTTTCAGGGTATCATTTTCCACTGTAATGTCCATGTTCATATAATTGGACACGAAGGTGCGCGGTCCCTGACTGTGAATCATAGTCACGAGACAGAGGAAAATGGACAGCCCCATCCCCATAGAGAAAATGATGACCGCAGAACGTTTCCCGTTGCCTGTAATCTGATTCCATGCCATCTTTTTCAGGAGGTTTCCGTCCTTTGTCCTGCGCGTGTCCTTTCTTCCACCTGAAGACCGATAGCTCGCCGCCTCCACCGGAGAAATGGATTCCGCCATGCGCACGGGTTTTCTGCTCCCCATGTAGATGGTCAGAGCGCTCAATGCCACTGTAATCAAAAAAACTGCCGGATGGAAGGAAATTTCAATCTCCCCTATCCCTTTTGCTCTTACACCTAAAAACCTTACGATAGAGGGGATGAGGAAAAAGGAAACCAGTATCCCCAGGCAGATTCCTCCTGCCGTCCCCGCTCCTCCGACCAAAAGCATCTGGCGGCGAATCAGGGATTTCACCTGCCGCCCCGTCATTCCCACCGTCTGTAGAAGTCCATAATACCGGACATTTCCCGACACAGCGAGATAGAGGATGTTGTAGATTAAAAGGTAGGCACACAGACAGGTAGACAGCGCAATCCCGCACAGCCCCAGAAAAACAGGAATCGACTCCGCAGCAGTGACAGAAAAGAAAATATTCTGCTGCTTTTCCAGATTCATCCCCTCAATAAACGCTTTCTGTTCTTTTTCACTGATAAATCTCTGCTTGAAATCGATAAAATATCTGCCCGATGACACCTCAGACAGTTCATACCCGCTGTTTTGATAAAATTCTTCTGATACATAGAAGACTTTCTTTGTCCCATAGCCCTCCCAGATACCGGAAATCTCAAATTCTTCGGTATGAGGCTGCCACTGCGCGTCTCCCCAGGTCATCACAAAAGTATCTCCCACAGAGAGTTCCTCATAGCCGCACTCTTTTAAAGCCGCCTTTGTCACCATGATTTCATTTTTCTCTTTGGGGTATGCGCCTTTTACATACTTTCTGGCAGGAGCCATCATCTCCTCCCAGTATGTCTCATCCGCCCACATCAGCCCTACATTGATGGTATCATCCCTGTCTGTGGATTCCACATACCCCGAAACTGCGGCGATTCCGATTTTCTCAATATCAGGATTTGCTTCTAGTTTTTCCTTCTGTTCCTCCGTCATGCCGTACATGACCGCATCTTCCTCTGAGCCGCCCAGGCGGATATTTTGTAAACGCAGCATGTTAAAATACGTGATACCTACTGTAAACACACTGAAAAGCATGAACGATGAGAGCACCACAGCCAGCCCCATAATCAGAGTCCTTCGGTGGTTATTTTTCAGAGAATGTCCTGCCAGACGGCGAATGATTTCCTGGTTGTCATTCCTCAGCATATCCGCCACCTGCCTTTCCTGTGCCTTCCCCTGTTTTTTCCCGGACAGAAGGCAAAATCTTCCCGTCCTCGATTCGCACAATCCGGTCCGCCATCTGCGCGATGTCCTGGTCGTGTGTGATGAGGATTACCGTCTGCTGAAACTGCCTTGCTACAACTTTCAAAAGTCCCATTACATCGTGACTGGCGGCTGTGTCCAGATTGCCCGTTGGCTCATCCGCCAGAATGATGGCCGGTTTAGCGGCAATGGCGCGTGCAATCGCCACCCTCTGCTGCTGTCCGCCGGATAAGGTATTAGGAAGCGCTTCCCGCTTTTCCTCCAGCTGCAAAACATGCAGTATCTCCCTTACAAACTCCTTATCAACCTTCCTTCCGTCCAATTCCACAGGCAGGGTCACATTTTCATATACATTCAAATCCGGCACCAGATTGTAACTCTGAAAGACGAAACCCACCTTTCTCCTGCGGAAAATGGCGAGCTGCTCCCGCTTCATGGAAGCCAGCCGTTTTCCCGCCACGTACACATCCCCGGAAGTGGGCGTATCCAGCCCTCCAATCATGTGCAGCAGGGTACTCTTTCCACTTCCCGATTTTCCAATCAACGCCACAAATTCCCGCTCCCGCACGCGGAAGTCCACCCCATCAAGGGCTTTCACTGTGTTGCTTCCCAATTTATAATGTTTTTTCAGATGTTCTGTCCTCACAATCCATGATTCCATTGGTTTGCCTCCTTCTTCTGTTCTGCTTTTATTGTATTACGCAAAAATCACAAACCAGTCTCAACTAAAAACAATCACAAAACTGTGAGACTTTCTGCTATTTCAAAACCGCCTGACTTATGTCTTTTCAAAACTGCGAAGCCCCAGGTCTTTTCAATATGGCGGCACTGCTTAGTCCCTCCTCACAGAACGGTCGTTGGGAAAATAAAGTGTAAAATCCGCTCCTTCTCCCACAGCGGAGTCCACTGTCACATAACCGCCCTGCAGTTCCATAATCTTCCGGGTCAGATACAGCCCAATCCCGGCACCCTCCATCTTGTGTACCTCCGGCTCCCTGTAAAATCGATAAAAGACGGACGCCTGCCGCTCCGCTGCGATTCCTTTCCCCGAATCCTTCACATGCAGCTCGGTAAACACCTCTCTCTTCTTAATAAAAAGCGAGATATTACCGCCTTCCTGGGTATATTTGACCGCATTGTCCAATAGATTGTGCACCGCTTCCTCCGTCCAGCGGACGTCGTGGAATACATTCAGATATTCCTCCATCTCCGCACAGAGAGAAATCTTCTTTTTTGCCGCTGCCGGGACAATCCCCGACACCGCCTGCCGGATGGTGTAAATGAGGTCCGCCTCTTTTTTCTGAATCTGGATGACGCCCGTCTCCAACCGGGACATTTTCACCAAACTCTGCAAAAGAAAATCCAGCTTGTCTGTCTGTTGCTCCAGCCGCTCTAAGAACATCCGCCCTTCTGCACTTAACCCTTCCTGCTTTAAAACCTCCAGACAGAGCTTCTGATTGGCAATAGGCGTCTTCGTCTGGTGGGAAATATCGGATATCAGCTCCTTCATCTGCCGCTTTCCCTCCAGGCTTTCTCTCTCCTTTGACTCCAAGATATCCTCTGCTCTTGCCAGTTTTTCATTTACCCTGCCAAAAAGCGTATCCGTTATCTCCTCCGCGCTTTGCATCCTTTTCCCCATAATAACTGCATCCAGACTCTCTTCTATTTTTCGCGCAAAATCATAGACATCTTTTTTTAGTCGGTACTGCCGCCATGCCATATATCCTGAAAAGAGTAATGTCAGCACTGTAACTATCTTTAACCAATCCATTGATATCCCATCCCATATACATTGGAAATATATTTGTGTTCCTCATCTTCTATCTTGCCGCGAAGCCGCCCTATATTGACAGCAAGGGCATGTTTGTCCACGAACTGGTTTCCCAAATCCCACAGTCTCTCAAGCAGCACCTCATAGGTCATAAGCTGTCCCGGATGGGACAAAAATTCCCGCAGAATCCGAAACTCTGTCGGTGTCACACTCAACTCCTCCCCCTTAGCACCGCCTTTTCGCACCTGCGCTTTCTCTAAATCTACAATGAGAAATCCGTCATCAAAGGCAGCCTCTGTGTTCTCCTTTGTCCTTTTGAGAATGACGTCAATCTTCTTTAAAAGGATTTTCATAGAAAAGGGCTTTGTCACATAGTCCTCTGCTCCCAGTTCATACCCGGTAAGCACATCTTCCTCCAAATCCCGCGCAGTCAGAAACAGTACCGGCACCTTTCCCATAGTGCGCATCCATTGGCAAAAAGAAAAACCCTCTCCGTCCGGCAGATTTACATCCAGAAGCACCAAATCCGCTCCCCCGTCCCGATATCGTTCTTTCCCTTCCCTGACAGAGTGGGCGCTGGCAACTTCAAAGCCTTCCTTTTCCAGCATATAAGCAAGCCCTGTATTTAATTCCCAGTCATCCTCGACAATTAAAATTCTTTGCATCCCAAGCCTCCCGTACCGCGGGAATAGGAATACAATTTTGTCTGAGACCAGTTATATCCTGCCCCTTTTCTGACATAAAACTGCAAAATCACTCCCGCATATTTCCCCTATTGTATCATAGTTTTTGGAGTAAGAATCAAAGGAAAAGAATAATCACAAAATTGTGATTGCCGCTTCCGCAGCGTTGTCCCCTCTCTCCATTATTAAATAGCTGCGATTTCGCAGTGAATCATCGAAGCGGACATTGAAATCATGTACCGTTTCATGTACAATGGTTGTATTCCTAAAGGATGGGAGGATAATACAATGCAAGAATTGATGAGAGAAAGACTAAAAGAGGCGGGAATCGATGTACCCAACGCTCTGGAACGGTTCATGGGAAACGAGACTCTATTGGAACGATTTCTGAAAAAGTTTTTAGACGATACCAACTATGAAAAACTGGCGGCGGCAATCGCTGCCGGACAGCAGGAGGCTGCCCTGACTGCGGCGCATACGCTCAAAGGCATATCCGGCAATCTTTCTATGACAGAATTGTTTGCCCTGTTGACTGAGCAGGTTGCGGCGTTTCGAGGCAATGACTGGAACAGGGCTGTGGAAATGATGCCGGAAATCACAAAAACCTATGAAACCCTTTCAGCGGCAATCAAAGCTCTTGAATAAAACGATTAAAAACAGAGACAAAGGATGATTGACATGGATAAAAAAATAGATAAAAAAGCGCTGAAAGTTTTTCCTGCGACCATAGTCGGTATGCTTTTGCTTTGTGTGCTTGTGTTCTATTTTATTACAATATATATGACAAGACAAAATACAAGTACGTTGAATCAGGTTGCGGACACATATATGCAGGGAATGAGTGTGCAGATTCAAAATCACTTTGATACTCTGCTGAACATGCGTCTGATTCAGGTAAGAAATGTTTTGCTGGACTTTCCGCCGGAAGAGGTGGAAGTCATGGATGACAATGTGCGGGAAAGCCTCGCCTCAATTGCACAGTCAAGAAGATTTACACATACATATCTGTTGGATGTAGACGGTAATATGGAAAACATTTTGGGGAATCCTATAGAAATTGAGGATGCCGATAATTTTCTTACTGCTATGAACAATGGTGAGACCATGGTATCGCTCGGTATGGAAGATGACGGAACCTCTGTCCTTCTATACGGTGTTTCTGTTGGTTATCCGGTGAACATGGGCTATCCGCTGTCAAATGGAAATCATTGCACGGCTCTGTTAGTAGGCGTTCCCATTCAAAATCTGACAGACGCCCTTTCTTTGGGCGCGGATGACTCGTTGATTTTTACAAACATTGTCCGTCCCGATGGAACCTATGTGGTAAACAACTCTGACTTTAAAAACCCTGAAGGGAATTGTTATGACTGGATTCTGAATAACGGGCGGGAAGCCGATGTGGAAAATGCCGAAGAGATTGCGGCAGATTTGCGGGAGGCCATTACCGAAAGAAAAACTTACAGCAGTGCTGTCCCCATACACGGAGAAACACGCCATTTCCGCTGTACGCCTCTGGCAAACACGGAGTGGATGATGCTGTCTGTCATGCCCCATGGTGTCCTTGACGAAGCCCTCGCCACGCTTGGGCAGCAAAGAGTCGTTTCCTCCCTGGTGAGCTGCGGCATCATTATGGGTATCATGCTGGTTGTTTACTTCATCTATTGGAGCTACTCTACCCGCCAGATGAAGGCACTGGCGGAGGCGAAGGAGGAAGCGCTCGCGGCAGATTCTCTCAATGAGATTGGCGTTCATGCGGAATGGGCACTGGATGGTCCTACCGCTATTGATATGACAGAGAAGCGGCATATGCAGCACAGAGATTACTATGTTGTTTTACTGGACTGCAAAATGCCGGGAATGGACGGCATCACAACCGCCCGCGAAATGCGCCGCCGTATCGGTGACAATCTGCCGATTTTGCTGATGTCTGCCTATGATTGGGACGATGTTGAGGAAGATGCGCGGGATGCGGGCATAACCGGTTTTATTTCCAAACCGCTGTTTAAATCGACTCTCTATCATTCCTTAAAACCCTTTGCCGAGCCGGAAACGGAGAAAACTGACCTGCCCACCGAGCCGCAAATGGATTTCAGCGGCAAACGTCTGCTGGTTGCCGAGGACAATGAGCTGAACTGGGAAATCGCAAACGAGCTTCTCTCCAGTGTGGGCTTTGTTCTTGATTGGGCAGAGAACGGAAAGCTCTGCGTGGAAAAATTCACTGAAGTACAGCCGGGATATTATGACGCGATTTTGATGGATTTGCGGATGCCGGAAATGAATGGCTTTGAAGCGACACAAGCTATACGAGCTATGGAACGCGAGGATGCCAAAGAAATTCCCATTATCGCCATGACTGCGGACGCTTTTTCCGATGATGTAAAAACCTGTCTGGATTGCGGCATGAATGGTCATGTTGCCAAGCCGCTGAATATACCGGAGCTTTTAAGGCTGTTGGAAAAATATTGTTAAACCACTTACTTAGAACAAAGGCGAGACGGCCTCATCCATGCCGTCTCGTCTTTGCCTCTATATAATAGAAAATAAATATACACAGTCCCATGAGCGCCGCATAGTCCAGATAGAAAAGGACCGGAGATTCTGTATAATCCAGAAAAACAAACTCGCTTTTCAGAAAGAGATATGTTATAAAATCCCGTTTGATAAAAACAAAGATTCCGTAGAGGGCAATTCCCCCTCCCACTGCGTTTGTGATGACCGCGCGCAATCGGGAGCGCTCTCTGAACCCAATTTTTTTGGATATCAGGTTTATCACCATCTTCCAGTGCATACCCAGATGTACACTCATCAGCAAAAATCCCCAGTACGCGCCCAGGATATGCAGCTTTCTCGCAAGGGACAGCCCGCCCCCGATGGGAAGAAAGGCAAACACATGCCTTGAAAGGACGATGCCACTGTACATCTCCGAGAGCATTGCCAGAAAAAGTGCCGCATCCACAGCCGTCTGGATTCCCCTGGATAATGTATATTTCCCTTTCGGCAAATTTTTGTGCCAGTTCCCATTCAGAATATGATGCACGCAATACAAAACGAACATTCCCGCGCCTATCCACTCGTGGAGTTCCTCTCCCCAGAACTGATAGCCGCTCAAGAAAAAGAGCCCTGCCGTCATCAGTATATCGATAGCAATCTTAATTTTAAATTTTGTTTTCATCTGATTTATCCCTATATTTTCTGGTCTCCCACCGACCACACATGTTTCTTTTTTACATACCGATAGAGGACAGCCAGTCCGCAAGGTCACTCTCCGCGCCCGAAGCGGATGTGTGAAGTCCCTCCACTACTGTGGCATCCGGCTCCAGGGATTCGATTGTTGACGGAGTACCGGACAGCCCGCTTCCCCCGCTCGTACAGAAAGGAGCAATGGTCTTGCCGGAGAGGTCATACGTGTCAAAAAATGTATACAGGATGCGCGGCATATCGCCCCACCAGATAGGGTACCCCACATAAATCACATCGTAGTCGGCGATATTCTCGATTGTACCCGCAATCTCCGGGCGGGCATCTTCGTCATTCTGCTCCTGCGTAGAACGGCTGGAATCGTCATTATAGTCCAAATCCGCATCTGTATAGGGCTCTTCAGGCACAATTTCATATATATCTGCCCCGCGCAAATCTGCTAAAGTCTCCGCCGCCGTCTCTGTATTCCCTGTAGCGGAAAAATAAACAACCAGTTCCCGGCTGTCTCCCTCCCCGGCTTCAACTGTGGTCCTCGTATCTTCTTCCTGCCCCTTGGCAGTGCTTTCTGTACCTGCCGCTTCAGAATCCGCTTTTTTTGCATTGTCACTGTCACTGCTTCCGCAGGCAGTCACTCCTGCCATCATCATCCCTGCGAGCAGCATCGCGATTACTCTTTTTGCCATACAAAAAACCTCCTTATATCATAAATTTCATCATCATGTTTCTATCTCTATTCGTCAGATACCAATCTTATTTTTTCAATACCCCAATCCTGTAAGCCAGTCTTGAACCTCCTCCTTCGCATCTGCCGCGTCTTCTTCATACACGTCAAAAACATCACCGGACAGGGAGACGTTTCCCGGCAACACTGCTTCAATATCTTCCACGCTGCCGGCGAGCCCGCCGGTGCCATGAGAACAGAAGAGATAAATCTGTTTCCCGGACAAATCATTTTCTTCGATAAACGACAAAAGCGCCATGGGAGCACCATACCACCAGTTAGGATATCCCAGGAACACGACATCGTAATCGTCTATATTTTCCACCTTTTCTGTCAGCTCTGGTCTTGCGTTCTCTGCGCGTTCTTCATTTGCCCGGTCCAGACAGTCATCCCAGTCGGACGGATAAGGCTCTGCCACCTTTATACTGAACAAATCGCCGCCCGTCTGCTCCTGTATCCATTCCGCCAGCATCTGCACATGGCCCGGGGAAAGTACGCTGGGTGAGGAGACTGCGTCCACCTCTGTCTCGTCTTCTATCACAGCATTATCCGCCCAGGAAAAATACGCAGTCAGAATCCTGCCGTTCTCTGCGTTCTCCGTACTCCCAGATGATGAATTCTCCGTGGATGAATCAGAACTCTCCCCAACATTGCTGCTCCCGCCTTTCCTTTCCGGTCTGTTTGCAGCCGCATCACTGTCATTGCTGCAACCCACCACTCCCATACAAAGACATATCATCAGAAAAATTGCCGTACATTTTCTCATCTTTTTATACACCTCCATTTTTCAGATTACTTTACATATTTTCCATTTTCCGCTCCGGTAACGCCGGTAGGAAAAGGCTGCCCATACTACCCAGTCCGCGCACATCGCCAGGGCAATCCCAATGACTCCCCCATTCAGCCAGACACCCAATATCACAGATAACACCAGCCGAAGACTCACCGCAGCAGTCATCCTATGGTTTATTATATAGCAGTACTTGAAAATAGAAAAATAGTTATATCGCATACTTTTTCATGCCTGAAAAGCATAAAAACAGGAGCGCATCCATCTCGGATACGCCCCTGTTTTTAAGTTCCATTATTTATGGTTCGCTATTTTCATCCAACTTATGAAATCACTTTGATAATCTTCCTCGGACATTTCTCCGCGCATACGCCGCAGTTTGTACATTTCTCCGCATCGATATGTGCCAGGAAGTTCTTCACTGTAACAGCGCCCGCCTCACAGTTCTTCTCGCACATGCGGCATCCAATACAGCCGACCTCGCAGACAGACATCAGAGCCTTGCCCTTCTCGTTGGAGTTACACTCCACGAATGTCTTCTGTTTGTACGGAATCAGTTCAATCAGATGCTTCGGACAGGCAGCGATACATTTTCCGCATGCCTTACATGCCTCTTTATCCACGACTGCGATTCCATCCTTGACATGGATGGCGTCAAAAGGACACGCCTTCACACAGGTACCGTAGCCGAGACATCCAAAGGCACAGCCCTTGGCTCCGCCGTCCTGCATCTGGCTTGCCATCACGCAGTCCTTAATTCCATAATATTCATACTCTGTTTTTGCTTTCTCGCAGGTTCCGGCACATTTCACAAAAGCGACCATGCGCTCCTGCTCTCCTGCCGCCTGACCCATAATCTCGCCAATCTTCGCCGCTACCGGGGCGCCGCCCACCGGACAGCCTCCGATTTCTGCCTCGCCTTTTACGATGGCGGCAGCCAGACCGGAACATCCCGCGTATCCGCAGCCTCCACAGTTATTGCCGGGAAGGACATCTAATATCGCCTCTTCCCTCTCATCGACCTCCACAGCAAATTTCTTGCCTGAGATTCCCAGGAAGACTCCGATGAATAACCCGGTGCCGCCGACAATGACGGCTGCTAAAATAATTCCAAACATATCCATACTTCAAGCCCTCCTAAATCAATCCTGAAAATCCGAAGAACGCAATCGCCATCAGCCCTGCAGTCACAAGGACAATGGGTGTTCCCTGGAAAGATTCCGACACATCATTGTACTCAATCTTCTCGCGGATTCCCGCCATCAGCACAATAGCGATGAGGAAGCCCACCGCTGTGGCAAAACCATTCACCACGCCGCTCAGAAGACCGTAGCCCTCCTGTACATTTGTCAGCGCAACGCCGAGAACCGCGCAGTTTGTCGTAATCAGAGGAAGGTACACGCCCAGCGCATTGTAAAGCGGAGGCATCGCCTTCTTCAAAAACATTTCCACAAACTGTACCAGAGCGGCGATGACCAGGATGAACACGATGGTGTTCAGATATTCCAGCTCTCCGCCCATGATGTTTTTATTTCCGAGAATAAATTTATAAATCAGTCCGGTCACAAAGGAAGCAATTGTGATAACGAACACCACAGCCCCACCCATTCCGGCGGCAGTCTTGACATTCTTTGAAACGCCCAGGAAAGGACAGATTCCAAGGAACTGGCTGAGCACCACGTTATTTACAAGTGCAGACCCGACTGCAATCAATAATAACTCTTTCACTGTCATTTCCTCCTATTCTTTCTCATCCTTTTCAGCCCCGGTGGGGAAAATATGTCCTCCACACACGGACTGGTTCGCGCAGGAAGCGCATCCTTCTCCACATCCCGCCGTCTGTGGCGACTGTTTTCCTTTTCTCGCCAGATTGTTCTTCACCTTATTCTGCAGTGCCACCAGACATGCCAGAACAAAGAACGCGCCGGGCGCCAGGATAAAGATGGTGAGCGGTTCATAGGAATCCGGCATCACCTGTACGCCGAAGACCATTCCGGCACCTAACAGCTCTCTGACAATACCGATACAGGTAAGACCTACCGTAAATCCGAGACCCATGCCGATTCCGTCAAAGATGGAGGGCAGGACCGGATTTTTGGAGGCATAGCTCTCCGCGCGGCCGAGGATGATACAGTTTACTACGATAAGAGGGATGTAAAGTCCAAGTGAGTCATACAGGCTCGGCACAAATCCTTCCAGAAGGAAATCCACAATCGTAACGAAAGATGCAACAACTACGATAAACGCCGGCATTCTCACGGAATACGGTATGATTTTCCGCAGCATGGAAATCAGCATATTGGACATAACGAGTACCGCTGTAGTGGAAAGTCCCATTCCCACACCATTGACTGCCGATGTGGTGACCGCCAGCGTCGGACACATTCCGAGCATGAGCACGAACGTCGGGTTTTCCTTCACAAGTCCATTAAAAATTCGCTCTGTACACTTATTCATTTGCTCCGCCTCCTAACTCATTCTGAAAATATACGAGGGCGGAATCCACCGCATTGGTAACAGCATTGGTGGTGATGGTAGCGCCGCTGATGGCATCAATCTTGTCATCTCCATCTTCCCCCGTCTTTGTGTAGGAGAATTTCTCCACCTGTTTGTCTTTAAACTGGTCTTTGAAATCTGCTTCCGCAGCCTTCATTCCCAGACCTGCGGTCTCGCTGATGCTAAGCATCTCCACGCCTTTCACGGTGCCGTCACTCAAAATTCCCACTGACATGGAAATATCTCCGCCATATCCCTCATGGGAAGTCACATTCACAACATACCCGATGGTGGCGCCGCTTCCGTCTTTCGCTTCTGCCACCTCTGTGATGTCGTCCGCTGTATAGCCGTTCTCCTTCAGGAGAGCCGCTGCTTTCTCTGCGTCAAAATCCGCATATTCCTCAAAAGATTCGGCATCGGAGAGAACACTCTGATAAGCTTCCTGTTTCGCGTTTTCCTGTGCTAACGCGATGGGTTCTTTTGTAATGCCATACACAATCCCCAGCAAAAGTCCAGAGACAACGGTGATTACGGTCAGTATCAATGTATTCTTTATAATCTTATTCATTATCTCTCTCCTCCTTTCCCAAACGGTCTTGGAAGGGTCGCCTTCTCAATCAGGGGAACCAAAAGGTTGCTGATGATAATGGCATAGGAGACGCCTTCTGCGGAACCGCCGAAGAGACGGAACAGCCCTGTGAGGATTCCCAGACAGACACCGTAGAGAACTTTTCCGCTGCTCGTAATCGGAGAAGTCACATAGTCGGTAGCCATGAACCATGCCCCCAGCATGAGACCGCCGCCGCACAGGTGCGCGGTGATATACTGCGCATCAAAACCGTGTCCGCCGAAGATGACGATAAAGATAACAAAAGTTACGATATAAGTACCGGGGATGCGCAGGTCGATAACGCCCATCAAAATCAGGAACATGGCGCCAATCATGATAGCAATCACGGAAGTCTCTCCAATCGTACCCCGGATGTTTCCAATCAGCATATCCATGGTATTCACCGCCTCGCCCGCTTTCAGTTCTGCCAACGGGGTTGCCCCGGTCACACCGTCATATACAAAATAGGTCATACGGCCTGTAAAGCAGATGAGCAGAAAACATCTGGCACCCAGCGCCGGGTTCATAAAGTTCTGCCCCAGTCCGCCGAAAAGCTGTTTTACAACTACGATTGCGAACACTGCTCCTAAGACGCCCATCCACCATGGAAGTGTGGGCGGCAGGTTCAGCGCCAGCAGAAGCCCGGTCACCACGGCACTGAAATCCTTGATGGTAATCGGCTTGTGCATCAGTTTTTCATATATGTATTCTGACAGGACCGCAGCCGCTGTTGTCACAACTACAAGAATCCACGCACTCTCGTGTCTGAAATTGTAGATTCCGAATACCGTCGCCGGCAGCAGCGCAATCACTACCATGAGCATGATATTTCCGCTCGTCACTTTGTCGCGAATGTGCGGTGAGGATGATACATTCAAATTTTCGTTCACTTCATTTCACCTCTCTTATTTCTTCCTCTTATTTGCCAGCGCAATCTTTCTCATGGAACCGATTGCCTGCTTCAGTGGTCTTTTCGCAGGACAGACATAGCTGCAGGAGCCACATTCCACACATTCCAGACCATTCATTTTCGTAAATGCCTCCTCATCCATCCGCTGCGCGTAATCCGCCAGTCTGGAAGGGATGATACGGCTCGGGCAGACTTCCACGCACCGCCCGCAGTTGATACAAGCTGTCTCCGGAGACTTTGATACCACATCCTCTTTAAACGCAAGAATGGATGAAGACGTCTTCGTCACCGGGGCATCCAGCGAAACCATGGCAAATCCCATCATCGGACCTCCGGAAATCAGTTTCTTCGGGGCTTCCTTGAATCCGCCGGCAGCTTCCACCAGTTCTCTGTGATTCGTACCCAGGAGCACCTTAAAGTTCCCCGGCTTTTCAATGTCATCGCCGCTGACCGTGACAATGCGCTCTGTCAGAGGTTTTCCTTCAACAACCGCTCTGTGTATGGAAACCAGCGTCTCCACATTGTCCACGATACAGCCCGCATCAGCCGGGAGCATGGTGGAATTAATCGCGCGCTTAGTCACAGCATAGATAAGCTGACGCTCTGCACCCTGAGGGTACTTTGTCATCAACGCTTTGACTTCCATCCTGGGCTCGGAAGCTGTCGCCTCCTCCAGTTTCTGGATACAGTCCTTTTTATTGTCCTCCACAGCGAAGATTCCCTTTGCCTCCGGGAACAGGGAGAGAACGACACGCATGCCGCTCACCAAATCCTCGGTATTTTCCAGCATACGCCGATAGTCCGCAGTGATGTATGGCTCACACTCGGCACAGTTGGCGATGATATATTCAATCTTCTCCGGCTCCTTGGGAGAGAGCTTCACCCTGGTCGGAAATCCGGCGCCGCCCATACCGACAATCCCCGCATTGCCTATCTTCGTTAAAATTTCATCTTTCGACATCTCCGCAAGCGGCTTCACCGGCTCATATTCTGCCTCTGTGTATTCTCCGTCATTTTCAATCACAATACACTCGACTTTGCTTCCCGTCGGATTGAAGCGCTGCTCCAGCCCCTTCACAGTACCGGACACAGATGCGTAAATCGGCGCGGATACAAATCCCCCCGCCTCCGCTATCATCTGACCTTTTAACACATGGTCTCCCTTCTTTACGATTGGATTTGCCGGGGCACCTATATGTTGTGAGAGCGGATAGACCAATTCTCCCTTTGGAAGAAGCGGGGTAATTGGCTGGTCTTTCGCAAGGCTCTTTCCGTCATTCGGATGTATTCCGCCTTTAAAGGTTAAAAGTCCCATTCACATTCCCTTCCTTTCTCATACTTTTCACAATACAATTATTGTACTAAATTCTACATACAAAATCTAGTGTCTGAAAAATAATAATTGCATATTTACACGTACATCTTGTCGATTTTTTAACATAGAAAAAGCGGCTTTGAAAAGCCGCCTTTCTGATATTCTTTATTCTGCATCCTCTGCTTCCGCCGGTGCTGTCTCCGGCTCCAGTGCCTTCATGCTGAGGCTGATTTTCTTCTCTGCCTCGTTTAAGTCTACAATCTTCGCTGTAATCTCCTGTCCGATGGAAAGTACATCGGATGGTTTCTCTACATGCGCTCTGGAAATCTGGGATACATGGAGCAGTGCATCTACTCCCGGAGCCAGTTCTACAAACGCGCCGAAATCTGTCATGCGGGCAACCTTTCCCTGAATCACAGAGCCTGCCGCGAAATCCTCCGCTGCATGTGCCCATGGATTTGTCTCAGGGAATTTCAGGCTGAGAGCAATCTTGGTATCGTGGATATCTTTTACCAAAACTTTCAGTGTCTCGCCTACCTGGAATACTTTCTTCGGATTCTCTACCCTTCCCCAGGACATCTCGGAGATATGTAGCAACCCGTCTACACCGCCCAAATCAATGAATGCACCGAAATCAGTTACATTCTTAACAACACCTTCTACTGTATCGCCAATCTGAAGCTTCTCAAACAGCTCTCTCTGTTTCTCTGCGCGCTCCGCAACCAGAAGCTGTCTTCTGTCGCCAATCACACGATTTCTTCTCGGATTAAATTCGCTGATAACAAATTCAATCTCCTGTCCTTCGTATTTGCTCAAATCCTTCTCATAAGAATCGGATACAAGGCTTGCCGGGATGAATACGCGCGCCTCATCTACTGTCGCGCAGATACCACCGCCGAGAATCTGTGTCACTGTCGCTTTGAGAACCTCTTTATTCTCGTATGCTTCTCTTAATCTCTCATTCCCCTTCTCCGCAGCGAGACGTTTGTAAGTGAGCAATACCTGCCCTTCTCCGTCATTTACCTTCAAAACTTTCACACTCATCGTGTCACCGACTGAAACCACGGTAGTAAGGTCGATAGATGAGTCATTGGAATATTCATTCTTCGTAATGATACCATCTGCCTTGTAACCGATGTTCAGGATAATTTCATCCGGCTTTACATCGATGACCGTACCTTCGACTACCTCTCCGTTATGAATTGTTTTGAATGACTCGTCTAACATCTGTTCAAACGATAATTCTGACATTATTTTGAACCTCCTCAATTATATTGTTGGGCGTGGATGCCCCTGCTGTAATACCTACTGTTTCCACTGACCCTAATTGATTCAAATCCAAATCGTCAAGTGTCTGTATATAGTACGTATCTTTACATGCTCTGTTACATATTTCAAATAACTTCTGGGTGTTGGAACTATGTTTGTCGCCAATCACTATCATAGCATCCACCGCTTCTGCAATACTTTGTGCCTCAGTCTGACGCTCTTTCGTAGCATTACAGATTGTATTTAAAACACTTACATCATAACTCTTTTCAGAAATAATTTCAACTAAATCTTTAAATTTATTGTAATTAAATGTCGTCTGGGCGACGATACTGATTTTTCCCCTTTTTTCGACAGATAGTTTTTCAATATCCTCCGGATTCTGTACCACTGCCACGTCTTTTCCTGCCCATCCCCGAATCCCCTGGACCTCTGGATGATTCGGGTCACCGATGATAATGACAAATCTACCCGCCGCGCTCTCCCTCTCTGCGATGCGGTGTATCTTCTTGACAAAGGGGCAGGTGGCGTCCACAACCGTAATGCCGCGTCCTTCGAGTTTCTCATGAATCCGTTTCTCCACCCCGTGGGAGCGAATGATAACAATGCCCTTTTCAAGACCATCCAGCTCCTTCTCGGACCTGAGCACAGTCACTCCTTTTTTCTCCATGTCCTTTATCACTTCCTCATTGTGGATAATCGGACCATAGGTATAAATCTGCTCCTCGGGATGCTTTTCAAGCTGCTCATATACCGTATCTACCGCCCGTCTCACACCGAAACAAAAGCCCGCTGTCTTTGCCCTTATTACTTTCATAGCCTTTCCAACTCCCTCCCTTGTGCGCAAATAATAAAACTTGTCCGCTGCATTTCCAACTGCAGCAGCACGCCCCTCTATATACAGCAGTACTCACTTTTCTATCTGCAGCAGTCTAAGATGGCGCTGACCACCTCTTCTATGGTCATATCTGAACTGTCTACGAGCACCGCGTCCTCCGCTTTTTTGAGCGGCGCAATTTTGCGGTTCATATCCTGCTCATCCCGGCTTGCGATATCCTTCTGTATTTCCTGCAATTCACAGGAGACTCCCTTTTCCTTAAGCTCTTTGAACCTGCGCTGTGCTCTCGTCTCCACGCTGGCTGTCAGGTAAATTTTTACATCCGCATGGGGAAGGATATTCGTCCCGATATCCCGACCGTCCATGACCACGTCCTTTTCTTCTGCCAGATTTCGCTGCAGAGCCAGCAGTTTTTCCCGCACCTCCGGGATGGCAGAAGTTTTCGATGCCATGTTGCCGACCGCTTCCTGCCTCAGCTTCCCGGTCACATTTTCTCCGTTTAAGTAGACCTGCTGCGCTCCATTCTCATAGCCGATGGTAACATCTGCACCTCTGCACGCCTCGATAACCTTTTCTGTATCATCCGGCTCGATTCCTTTTTCCAGGAAGCACACTGCCAGCGCGCGGTACATCGCCCCGGTATCCACATAAATATATCCTTTTTCCTTTGCCACCAGCTTGGCAATGGTACTCTTCCCCGCGCCTGCCGGTCCGTCAATCGCTATATTATATCCCATTTTATCTGCACTCCTTGTCCTGTTTTAACCTCATTTTAGCAATTTCAAATGTGCTTAGCACAATAAACTGACTATGTTCTAGTATAAAGCATGTCGTTTGCATGCACAACCCGGAAATTGAGAACGCCCTGTTTGCCCGATAACTCTGACTATTTTCTCGCCTTCACATGGATTCGGCGGAATGTCTCAAAGCAGGTGCCATCCGCCTGACGTGTTCGCTTCAGCATGTCCCTGATAACATCCTCTCGAAATTTCCCTTTCATCCCATTTGGCAGCGCACTGATAAAAGGCACAATACTCGGCTGGTCAATCCATTTTATCATCTCATCAGCATTTTCAAAAAATCTGTCTCGGTTCACTTCTGTAATATGGTACGCAGAAAATCCGGCAGCAGCGATAATTTTTTCATATTCTGCTCTTTTCGGCATATACCAAGGCCAGGTAAAATCACGGAAATATTGTCTGTATTCTTCACTTTCTATCTTTTCCCGCACTACTCCAAAAAAATTAGAACAGTTCCCATCGCCTGCAAAATCCCACAGAAGCACGCCGTTTTCCTTCAATGCTCGGAACGCATTTTTGAGAAGTTTCTTATGGTCTTTTATCCAGTGCAGAGCGGCATTTGAAAAAATAACATCGAACCTGTTTTCATAATCCATGTCATTTATATCCTCTTTTTTGTATATCAGATTGGGTTTTGTCCGTCTGACGGCAGTAGAAATCATTCCTTCAGAAGCATCAATCCCCATTACGTTACCACCCGGCACGAACTGTGATAAATACTCTGTCAGGCTGCCATCACCACAGCCCAAATCTAATATTTCTTCTTTTCCTTTTAAGGACAACTCACCAATCAGACTGTTTCCCCATTCTTTCTGATGCCTGGAAGCTTTTTTATATTTATCCCCGTCAAATTCAAAGGTCCCCATGTCTTTCTCTCCTATATGATATGAGCCGTAATAATTGTATAGCTGTATGAATTGATTGTAATTCTAATATTGTCAACCTCGCAGTACCAGTTCTTTCCCTGGCGGTAGATATGACAATTTTTATCTAAAATTTTATTTTTGCAATATTCTACTACATCATAGGTCTCTAATTTCAGATTCTTTCTAATTCTGTCGAGTCCCATTTCTGTAGTGTGGATTTTATCTATATTGTCAAGTAACTTTTCTGATTTTGCCTCATTTAGTATCAGTTGCTTCTCCATAGCATCATAACATAAAAAATCCGTATTCTCCGTCACTATGATATGAAATTCTGTATCTTTATACCCTCGTTTGAGATACATCTTTTTCGCCGGCAATGAAGCCGCTAATACCACTTTTGAATATTCGCATGAAATTTTCTTTTCTGCATAGTCAAGCAATTCTGTCCCGTATCCTTTCCCTTGATACAATGGAAGGACAAAAAGACGGCATATTTCATTTTCTTTTATCGTAACTGTTCCCACTGCACTTCCCCTTATATCAAGGCAGAGAAAAACTCGGTTTCCTTTTATATCGCTGAGAATATTGTCTTCGCTATGGTGTGCTAAGAAAAAATCTACTGCCCCTTTAGGATAGTAGCGCGGATAGATTTCAGCGATAGTAACTTCTGAAATTTGTTTGATTATGTTTAAATCTGATAAAACAGCCTGTCTCACACTCATATATGTATCTCCTGACTTCCCATTTTCCTGTTTATCAGACTGGGATTTGTCAATTTTATTCTAAAATTTATTGCAGAGAAAGGTAATTATTTTTTTGATAACTTTACTGGCAACACCAAAATGGATAATATTGTAGTTATGCTATATATAAAGAATATTATTATTGTTGTATTTATATTTGTTTTACACAGATATAAAATTACGGAAACAATAACACCGATAACCGCAAATAAAGCACATAAATTCCCTGCAACATTATTTGCATAGTCCCAGTTTTCTTTATTTTTCATTATTTTTTTATTGTGGTATCCTATTCTGAAATCAGGAAACGGAGTATGTTTTTTCTTTAATACAACTGATAATCCTCCCAAAATAAATGCAAAAACAATATACATTAGAAACAAAAAGAACTTTGCCATGAATACTCTACCTCTCACATAAATTCAAATTACATATGATGGTTCATAATATGCACTGCTGTTGTAATTGTCGATAATTTCGCATATCTCATTGTTATAAACCCGAATCATGCCATCAACATAATCTTCCCCTGGCTGAAGCGTTGACAAAATCAATCTCATATATACTTTTCCCATCTGTGTCTCAGAAGGTATCTCGTCTACCAGTTCTCTATCTACTTCTGTGACATCAAAATTTCCTCTTTCCAGTTTATACTCTTCAATCCATTCAGCCTCAATCTTTTTCGGATTCTCACAATGCAATACGTTGGCAAGGCTAATCAGGCGTTCCCATTCATCTTTTGAAATTCGATTCACAACATATTTGTTTCTCTGACACAATTTTCTCGCCACTCGTTCTATCATAAAGCACAAAAAATACAAATCATTTTCGGTTATTTGTTCATCCGGAAAAAACTTATTTGTCATAATGAATAACTCCCTTCATACTTTATTGTCCGCAATGCTCTCTGTGTGCAGAAGACAATCTGATGAGTTGGATATTTAAACTTAACCAATTCCCAAAAGGCAGCTTTAGATATCCGTTCTGCCATATAGTCTTCTACATAATCCCATATCGTATCATCCGCCATCGGACCTTCTACAATATCATATTCGTGTTTGATACCTCTACGGCAGTCTACTACAAACTGAAGCCATTCTTCTGTCATTTTTTCAAAGACCTTTGTTTTCAAATCAGGAAGTTCGGTATATTTATATAAATTGACAATATGATTCTTCCGTTTTGTCATTGCCCTGCGCTTCGCCTGCTTTTCGTAAATAGTACAATAAAATCCATAACCAAAATCCTTATAAAATCCATTTTCTGAGATTTGAAGTTCAAAACTCATATCTTGTTCCATGTGAAAGTAACAATCCGTCCGTTAATTCCACGCATAAAATTATAGTGTTTTCATCATCAAAATCATTATGCCCGTTGTCAATCCATTCTTTAAAAACAATTTTCAGTTTCTCGGCAATGATATGATTTTCTTCTTTTCCAAAATAGCCTAAATTATTAGCCTTTCCGTGTGCTGTAAACCAATTGCCTGCTATCGCAACATTTGGATTCTTTTCTATCTGTTTTATTTTGTCAGAAAGAGCATATGTAATAATATAAAACGAACCATTCTCATAATAAGCATTTACTTTTCGCACATACGGCACTTCATGTTCTGCTGTTGCTAATGCAATGACCGTATCTTTCCCGAAACGTTCAATCATAATTTTTTCAGCTTCTGAACCTAATTTTCTCACACCCTTACCTCCTTCACAAAATCCAAATTTTTACAGCTTGGTAAGCTGGGATTTGTCCTATCAAAACACCCCATGATTATATTTTATCTGCGCATAAATTATCGTAACTATCCCTATACAAAAAGTAATTCCACAAATCCACCAACCGAATAGGGTATCTGCGAAAAAATCAATTATACCTGTTAGTATAATTCCTATACCAATGATTACATGCGCTTTCCCTATCTGCGCTGTATATACTTTTTTATCGTTATCTTTCACTTTTTTATAGTGATAATCATGTATTAACGAAATCTTTTCCTTTTTCCATATCTTCCAGCCTAAATTGAAAAACAAACCACCTATTATTATACACAAAAACAATTCAAACCAACGCATAGAATCACCTCGGTCAATTCCAATTTACCTCAATCCATCCCAAAAAGAACCGCTTTCAATATCATTAAATTGTAATTTCTATTTGATTACCTTCGATTCCGACAATACAACTTTCATAGTATCCATCTCCTGTTGTCCTTGGTCCACTTATGACTTTATATCCATCATTTTTTAATATATCTGTCAATGAATCAACCTTTTCCTTACTTCCCACACTGAAAGCGATATGTATAAAACCCGTTCTGTTCATTGCTTTTTCATCATCTTTCATTTGCGGCTTTTTCATGATTTCAAGTCTTGCACCGTCTTCAAAAGTTAAAAAGTAAGAGCGAAAATCTGTATTAGGATTGTGGTAGCCATTGTTGGATTTCGCATTAAAATATTTTTCAAAAAAATTTTTTGTATCTTCCAATTCATTTACATACATTGCAACATGCTCAATCTTCATGGATAGTCTCCTTTAAAAAATGGATTTTTCTGCCTTACAAATTCTTCATTTGTCCGCTCTTAAAGGTGATGCTCAATACTTACCTTTCCTTTTTTATCATGTAGGATTGTAAGCTCTTTTGGCAGCCATTCTTTTCATAAAACTTCTCTGCTGTTGGTTGTGCGCCAAAATATAACATGGTAGGTGTATTGTCTTTTGCGAGTTGAAGAAGTTTACTTCCAATACCTTGTTTCTGATACTGTGGAAGAACAAGTAATTCTGTGATGGTTCCAAAATAATAGCCGTCAGAAAGAATCCGCAAACAACCTACTAACTTTTTATTATCATAGGCTGTTATATTTAATGTTTTGGATAATGCACTCTTTGTCTGTTCTATACTATAATTACCTTCCCATATTTGATTAACAAAAGAAATAAACAAAGACGCATCCAGTTCTCTATCATCTATTTTGTAGTCCATTATTGTTCCACCTCAACTTCCAAATTACCAGCCCGATAAACTAGGGGGGAGTTACATTTTAGGCATAGGTGCAGTATAAAAACCCAATTTATGGAAATTATACCAGTCTAATATTTTATCTTCACTTGCTACATTTAAAGCAAACAAAATCTCTTTCGCAAATTCCATAGGTGCTATACCGTTCGCGGTTATTATATTTCTGTCTCTAACCGCCTGTTTCGCAATATACTTTGTTTCCCCTGTATAGGAAGAGCCAGCCCACTGTTTTAAGTCATTTATATCATTACTTGTATGCATCACATCATTCAAAACACCTGCTTTACCTAAAAAAGCAGAAGCGTCACAAATACCGCCTAATACTCTGCCTTTTTGATAACACTCTTCTACAAGCATTTTTATCTGCCGTGTATTTTCTGTTCGCCACGTCATTCCACCAATTAAAACTATTGCTTCATAATCTTTTGGAACAGATTCAATATCATAATCTGGTAATACTCGAAAACCACCTATAGACTGAACATAATCTTTTGATAATGATACTGTTTTTATATCGTATTGCCCTTGTCCTAACATCGTTATTGCAGATGTTATATATGCAGCTTCCCAATCCGCATATTGCTGTAAAATCACAAATAAAATTGTTTTTTTCATTTTAATTTACTCCTTCATAAGTTCCAAGTTATCGAGTCCTAAGATATTTTTTACAAAAGTCTATTCAACAATAGTTGTCTGTTGTTTATAAACATTTCCGTAACTTGATAGCTCGCTGTTTCTTCATAAGAACATAACTGGATACAACCGTTATCAAAGCTGTAAATATCTGCATTTGGGATACCTAATAATATTGGTGAATGTGTAACAATAAAAAATTGAGCGCCTTCTTTTGCACATTTATATATCTCTATTAACAGTGTAAGTTGTCTTTGGGGCGATAACGCAGCTTCTGGTTCATCAAAAAGATACAGACCATCAGTTCGCAGATTATTTTGCGCTAACTCTAAGAAACTTTCGCCATGTGATTTTTCATGATATTTAGCCGAAGGATGTCCTATATCGGCATAAGCCTCCTCTTGCGTTGCAACATTATAAAAACTTTCAGCTCTGAGAAAATATCCCCATTTTTCCTTTCTATATCCTTTTGAAATTCTTATTGCATTGTATAATTCCGAGTGTGTGTCATGCGTAGAAAAAGCATAATTCTTTGTTCCACCTTCCGGGTTAAATCCATGAGCCACCGCAATAGCTTCCAATAACGTTGATTTTCCACTGCCATTTTCTCCAACAAAAAAAGTTATCGGACTATTAAAATCAAGTCTTTCAATGCCTTGAAATGCCTTTATTTTCTTCAGGTAGCTATCATTGGCTATCTTATCCCAGTCAAACTCTACTCCCCGTATAAATTGATTATTCATCAAGTATCTCCTTTCATTGGGGGTATCATTTCGTTTTGCAGCTCTCTGCTAAGGCATATAGGTTCTTTTGCCTCATGCAGGCACTTCTCTGTCTCTCTGCATTAACAAATTTCAGCTGTCCCCACGAATGTTCTACAAAATTCATCCTTTTAAATTTTTCAAAGCAGATGGATTATTCTCTAAGACTGCCCTAACAGTGGGACAGCTTTCAAAGTCTGAACATTCGCCACAAGTAGCAACATCTTTTTTCAATGCACACTGGCGAATACCACAGATACTATCACAAAATACAGTTTTAATTCCGTCAACACGACAGCCTTTGCAGTTAATATGCTCTGGAAGAATAGGTGCATTATTTAATTCAGCCCATAGTTTCGCAGTCTTTTTTCGCAAGTCTTGGTCGTCATTGATTGTTGCAAGATATGCGTTACATTTTTCACAATCAAGTCCACAATATGCAATCATCTTTTTCATCATTATGTACCTCCACAAGTTCGGATTTACGATTTAATCAACCTCAGCCCAAAAATTCTGTAAAATACTGACCAGTTTATATGGATTATCTCTGTTTACTTCGTGACCGGAGTCCTCCACAATAATCAAATTACAGTTATTCATGACTTCATGAAAGCGTTTGGCACTCTCCATATTCGCTTTATCTTTTTCGCCGCAGAGAATAAGAGCAGGGCAGTCAAGCTTTGCCGCTGACTCCATAAAATTCAAATCAACCATTGAATTACTCAAATGGATAAAGTCTTTTTTACTGCACCCCATATTTTTAAATACGGATTGCGGCATTAAATGAAATACAAAATTTTGAAATTTTAACAATCTTTTAGGCACCTGATATGGCGTTCCAATCAGGACAAGGGAGTTTACTTTTGTCGGATACTGGATAGCATAATTGAGTGCCAACAGTCCGCCAAGAGACAAGCCGCAAAGATTCAGACTGTCTTGATAAGACTCACACAACTTGCTAAATGCCTGATAAACTGCGGTATAGCTTAGTTCCCTGCCTTTTATAAGTTCAAATAAATCCGGAGCGATGGAGGGAAGTCCTTTCGTTTCTAATTCGTTTTTAACTGTCTTCCACGCCTTGCTGCTTTGTCCTAAACCATGTATTAAAATATTTTTCATAAGCCTCCTGTTTCTCCTAAAATCACCGCAAAGGAATATTTCCGACACTTTCACTTTTTTCTGCAAATGGTGTTTGCCAAAATGAACATAATCACAATATCAGCTAAAATAATCCCGCCCATTATATAATGAAACTCCATAGGCAACACATTATCAAACAATATATTAATGATGCCCAAAATAACTATGACACTCATTCCGGCGCCTACTGTTCTGCACAATTTTTTTGAATTATATTTTTCTTTTTCCTCTTCCGGCGCTGTGTTATATCCTGCAATAAACCACTTGCCATGTCCTAAGAGCAGACCTATACAAACTAACACAAATAAAGCAATAATCCCCCATTCAATCCAGTCGGTTAATCTCATTGCCTCAACACCTCCATAACTTCTAAATTATCGTTTCCCTCATAAAAAAACTGGAACTTTTAATATCTGTCTCCATATTCCAACTTTGCTTTTTCGGTGTACTTTTTTATAAAATCTGTCTTAGAATTTGTATAGCCATCTCTGTTAAATTCATATTTTTTCCATAATTTCAATTTCATTCTCTCGTACTCAACCGCAATATTTGTATGCTCAATGAGGTAATCTCTAAAATATAACTCGTCATTATCTCCAATATATCTCAGATGCAGGTGAAATACTCTCTCGGCAAACCCTTTGTCTGTATAGCCCTTGTTAAAAGAGATTCTATCAGAAGCTTCAGACATACAAATATAGCCGCTTTTGACAATCACTTCTTTATAGTCAGATAACTTATCCTCTTTTGAAATTTCCACGAGAATATCAATAATTGGTTTTGCACAAATAGAACGAATCGCTGTACTTCCTATGTGACTGATTCTCTCTATTTTAGAAATTCTGCTTTTCAAAAAATTTGCTTCATCAGCGTACCATTCTTTCCAATAAGGCTGATGTTCTGTCAAATAGATAGGAAACAGCTGCCATAATTCTTCTAAACTCATTTCAGATAAATTCTTCCCCATTTTCCTCCCCGTTATATTCCAAATGAAAAAGCAGCACATATCACTTCTTGTTAGTTCCGCCCTGTTCTTATGTATTCTATCAACGCTTCCATATCACCAAAATCATCGTAATCCCCATTGATACCATCCCGGTGATAAACTACTCCATTCTTTTCGTTTCTTTCAAGACAGTCTAAAAGACAATCCTCCCCATATCTTCTGGCAAATTCAGTGAAAGCATAGGGTTTTATTTTTCCCAGCACCCCTTTTCTGCACTTTTCATTACATTCATAACAATGCCCGATTTCCTTAAATATTGAGCATTGTCTGTTTTCGCACCAGTCTTTGTCCGGACACTCACCCGAATCACAACCCGCACAAGTCGCGTTTTCAGAACATAGACAACATGCCAGTCCGCATCGCGCAATTCCTAACTCTCGCTTCACAGTAATCCCCCCACCTTCCAAGTTATCGGTTCCGTTATGCCCACGAACTGGATAAAATCTGTCCTTCCGTAGACGGTATCTGTTCCCGCCGCCTCGGTATCAGGTACAGAAAGCAAGCCAGTAATCTCTGTATCATAATCAAGCCGGATGGGTCTCCCACCGTTCTGTACAAACTGGTATGGCTCAAAAAAGCGTTCCGTTTTGTATGTATAACGTGCCATATTGGATAAAAGGCTTATCGCCCACATGCAATTTTCATTGTCCGTTTCCGGCAGTTTTATGGTCATTTCATATCCCCATTTAGGCGCCCAATCGTCGGTTTCTTCCGCTCTTTTCTTAAATTCTTCCAATGTCATCATTTTTCGTCCCCCGCCGCAGAGAGCGCCGCCAAATACGCCGTTGAAATGGCTATCTGGATATTAAACCCTCCTGTCTGCGCATCCAAATCCAGCGTCTCACCAATAAAATACAGCCCTGTCACCAGTTTGGATTCCATGGTGCCGGGGTCAATCTCACGGACATTCACACCGCCCTGAGTGATGATTGCCTCTTTATAGCTGCGAAGCCCGGTGAGGGTCATCTCAAAGTTTTTCATCAGGCGCAGGAAACGAAAACGCTCCTCTTTCGTGATTTCATGGATTCGTTTCTCCTCCAGAATCCCGGAGCGCTCAATCATGACAGGACGCAGTTTCGCCGGAAAAAGAGAGTCCACCGCGTTTTTAAACTGGCGGTTCTGATTCTTTTCAAATTCCCGCAGTACGCGCTGGTTTAACATTTCCTCTGTGAGCGCGGGCTTTAAGTCGATATGCAAAGTCAGCTCTTTATTTCTAAGCCGCTTTCCCACATAACTGCTGGCGCTCAATATAACGGGGCCTGTCACCCCGAAATGAGTAAACATCATTTCCCCAAACTCTTCAAAAAGTTTTTTCTTCCCATCGGTAATCCAGACATTTACATTGCGCAGAGATAATCCCTGCAGCTCCTTGGCGTACCATTCTTTTACTTCCATCGGCACCAGAGCAGGGCGAAGTTCTGTCACCGTATGCCCGCACGCTTTGGCGAAACGGTATCCATCCCCGGTTGAACCTGTGGATGGGTAGGAAAGTCCCCCGGTTGCCACGATACAGGCATCGCCTGAAATCTGCTCTCCATTTTTCAGACGCAGGGCAAAAAATTTTCCGTCCTTTTGCAGTACTTCCTCCACCTCTGTGTTCAGATGGATATGTACCCCCAGGCTCTCCATCCTGCGCTCCAGAGCGCGGATGATATCGGAGGAATGGTCTGAAGCGGGAAATACCCTGCCTCCCCGCTCCACCTTTGTCCTCACGCCTAAATCTTCAAACATCTCCATCGCCTGCTGGTTCGTAAAGCTGTAGAGCGCACTGTAGAGAAATTTCGGATTGCTCACCACTGCAGAAAAGAAATCCTCCAAATCAGCGGCATTGGTAAAGTTGCACCGACCTTTTCCTGTGATAAACAGTTTCTTTCCCAGTTTTTCATTTTTCTCGAATACATGGACCTCGCAGCCGTTCTCCGCCGCAAAGACTGCTGCGGGCATTCCTGCGGCTCCGCCGCCGATGATGAGTACTTTACGCATGTTCCTCGTTTCCTTCCTCCAGACTCATATCACTTAAATGATTCAGTTCATCTCCGCTGTACACTTGGTACTCATCCCAGATTTCTTCCAGAGTTTCCAGTGTGCTGATGACTTCTTTTTGTTTTTTCATACACAGGGCAACAATCATCGCATTGATGACACTTAACGGTGCTACCAGCGAATCTACAATCGATGCCATGTCACTCCTAGCAATCAGATTGCAGGAAGAATACAGGTTCATAGGGGAGTGAACGCTGTCTGTGAGTGTGATGACTTTCGCCTTCCGGTTGCTGGCAAACTCCAGCGCTTTCAAAGTGCGCATAGAATAGCGCGGGAAGCTGATGGCGATGATGACATCCTCCTCCCCTATACGAATCAGCTGCTCAAAAATCTCACTGGAACTGTTTGTATTCACCGCCACCACATTTTCACAGATGAGATTCAGATAAAAGCTCAAAAAGGACGCCAGCGGCGCGCAGCTCCTTATCCCGATTACATAAATTTTCTTCGCCGCCAGAATCGTATCGATTGCCAATTCAAAGGCTTTCTGGTCGATTCCCGCGAGCGTCCGTTTGATTTTCTCTATATCAGACTGCAGTACCGTGGTGAGGATTTCCGACTGACTGATTCTCCCGTATGTCACTTCCATACGCTGGATGGAATTGAGTCTGGTACGCACCAGTTCCTCCAGCGCTTTTTGAAATCCCGGGTATCCCCGGTAGCCGAGCTGTGTCGCAAAGCGCACGACCGTCGATTCACTCACGCCGACAACCTCCCCCAGCTTTGACGCTGTCAAAAAAACCGCCTTGTCATAATTTTCCCGCACGTAATCCGCAAGTCGCTTCTGCCCCTTGCTCAGCTTCGCGTATTTTTCATCGATGCGAAGCAGCAGTTCGTTTGTGCTCTTCTCTCCTGTTTCCATCCTTCTACCTGTCCTTTTTCCATAATTTCCGGCTTATCTTTCTTTGCCGACACCTGGCTTGCCGCTTTTCATCTGCATATTCTATACCGGTCTTGTGTACTCCTTAAGCCACGCCCTTTCTTCCGGGGTCAAATAGGGTGAAATCTTTTCATACACTTCCCGGTGATATGCATTTAGCAGCCGTTTTTCCCGTTCCTCCAGTCTGTCCGTATCTATCGCATCCAAATCAATTGGAACAAAGGTCAGCATCTCAAAATACATAAACTGACCATATTCGTTTTTTTCACCGCACCGCACCAGAAGCTCATTTTCCAGACGGATTCCGTGAGAACCTTCGATATAAATTCCCGGCTCGTCTGTGATTACCATGTATTCCTCCAGGGGCTGTTCTTTCCGTTTTCCGGATTTCCAGCGAAACGCAATGGGCGCCTCATGAATGTTTCCCAGGTATCCGACGCCATGACCTGTCCCGTGGTTAAAGTTTAAATGTTCCCTCCAGAACACTTCTCTCGCCGCATAGTCCAGATTCATCCCGCTGCATCCGTACAAAAATCTGGCATCGGCAAGCCGAAGCATCGCTGCCGCCACCAGTGTAAAATGTCTCTTTTCCTGCTCGCTGACCTCTCCGATGGCGACTGTCCTTGTGATATCCGTAGAACCTTCCCAATAATTTCCTCCGGTATCCGTCAGCAGCAGTCCTCCCTTACGGATTCTTGCGTTGCTCTTTTCATCCGCGCTGTAGTGAACGATAGCGCCATGTTCTCCATAGGCACAGATGGGGTCAAAGCTGGGACAGAGAAACCCTTCCTGTTCCCGACGAAATGCTTCCAGCTTTTCAGAAGCCTTAAGCTCCGTCAAGGACTCCTCACCCGCATGCATTTTCAGCCAGTACATAAATTTTGTATGGGCAACTCCGTCTTTGATATGGGCCTTTCGGATGTTCTCCACCTCTGTAGGATTCTTCATGCACTTCATCAGCACTTCCGGGTTCTCTCCCCAGATGATGTTTACATGCTCAGGGAGATTCCGGTACAATGAATAGTTCACCCTGTCCCGGTCCAGAAGCACGCTCTCTGCCTTCAGGTTTTTTATACGCGCGTAAATGTCATTGTACGGAAAAACAGTGATACCGTCCTGTGCAAATCCAGCCTGTATCTCCTCTGAAAACTTTCTCTCATCCGCATAGAGCTCCACCCGGTCTTTCTCTACGATAACATACGAGAGCAGCAGAGGAAAATATTCCACATCGCGCCCCCGCAGATTTAAAAGCCATCCGATGTCGTCAAGGCTTGTCAGAATATGCGCGTCTGCACCCTGTTCCGCCATTGCCTGGCGCACTTCCTCCAGTTTGTCTTTTCTTCTCTTCCCCGCATAACAGATGGGAAGGGAAAAGGCTGGCTTTTCAGATAAGGGCGGCTGCTCTTCCCATACAGCCCCTGCAATATCCAAATCATATACAAGGCTTCCCGCCTTTTTTTCGGCAATCTTCTTATAGCGGCATCCGGTATCCACATCCACTGTGCGCCCGTCAATGCCAATTCTTCCGCCCTCACAGAGTTCCTGCTCCAAAAATTCTTCCACAGACTCTACTTTCGGCTCTCCCATCCGGTACAGGGTGATTCCTGTTCCTGCAAGCTGCTGCGCTGCCTGAATGAAATAACGTCCGTCTGTCCACAGTCCGGCTTTTGTCCTTGTGAACACGGCGGTCCCTGCGGAGCCGGTAAAGCCGGTCAGATATTCCCGCAGCTTAAAATGCGCTCCCACATACTCGCTCTGGTGATAATCCGATGTGGGAATCACACAGATATCTATTTGATTCGCCTTCATAAAATTTCTAAGCTTCTGCACACGCTCTGTAATTTCCATAAAAGCCTCCTTTTCACAACGCCCTCCGGGGGAGGCGCAACGATTCGCCTCGGTGTTTGTCCTCGCTTTGCTCGGACCCGAATCGGCGCTGGTATAATGTCTGTCGACATTATACCATGTCCACTAACCTCATGCTACGCCTTCAGCTTGCATTCGCTAAGTGGTCAGGTATTAGTTCCACTAAGGCTCGCAATAACCTCGCCAAGTGGAAACTATTATACCATGAAAAGCATTTCCAGTACAAATGGATTTCATGCAATGGGGAAAAGGCGGACCGCTCCTTTCCGGGAGTACGGTCCGCCTTTTCTATGGTTTTATGTTCATTGTATGAACGTCTCTTTATCTCTCTGGTCCATATCGGATAGAGAACTATACCGGATATGCGCCGTTCTGTGTATCCGCAACTTTTGCGTCTACTTTTGTCTGCTGTGCTTCTCTGTATTTGAAGAAGTCCACTGCTACCTGCGGGAAGAGTGCGTATGTGAGCACGTCTTCATCCTGCTGAATCCACTGTTCACACTCTTTGCGCAGTGTATCTAACTCATTCGGAATCAGGTCAGCCGGGCGGCAGGTGATGACTTCTGTGCCCTCGCCGATAACCTTTTTCTGGATTTCCTCGTTGAACGGTTTTACAGTTGCACCGTATTTACCGGAGAGAATATCCTTTGTCTCCTTTGTCGCCATCTTATAGCGCTCGCCCATCAGCACGTTGAATACAGCCTGTGTTCCCACAATCTGAGAGGACGGTGTAACAAGCGGCGGCTCACCGAGGTCTTTACGCACACGCGGAACTTCTTCCAGCACGTCGTAGAACTTGTCCTCTGCTCCCTGCTCTTTGAGCTGAGAAGTCAGGTTGGAAAGCATTCCGCCCGGCACCTGGTACAACAGGGTCTTGATGTTGACGCCCATGTTCTTCGGATTGAGCAGACCGCTGTCCAGAGCCTCGTCACGAATCGGACGGAAGTAATCTGCAATCTCTGCCAGCAGGTTCTGGTCCAGACCAGTGTCATATGGTGTACCCTTGAAAGTCTCTACCATAACTTCTGTAGCCGGCTGGGATGTGCCCAGTGCGAACGGTGACATAGCGGTATCAATGATATCCGCACCTGCCTCCACTGCCTTTAAGTAAGTCATGGAAGCTACACCGGATGTATAGTGTGTATGCATCTCAATCGGGATGTCTACAACTTCTTTCAGCGCAGTCACGAGCTCTGTTGCCTGATACGGGCAGAGAAGACCTGCCATATCCTTAACACAGATGGAGTTTGCGCCCATGTCCTCAATCTTCTTCGCCAGTTCTTTCCAGTAGTCCAGAGTATAGGCATCTCCCAGTGTGTAGGACATTGCAACCTGAGCGTGTGCTTTTTCTTTGTTCGCTGCTGTTACTGCTGTCTGTAAGTTTCTGATATCGTTCAGACAGTCGAAGATACGGATGATATCGATTCCGTTTGCCACGGATTTCTGTACAAAATATTCTACCACATCATCTGCGTACGGACGGTATCCGAGGATATTCTGTCCGCGGAACAGCATCTGCAGTTTTGTGTTTTTGAATCCATCGCGGAACTTGCGCAGTCTCTCCCACGGGTCTTCGTGCAGGAAACGTAAGGAAGCATCGAATGTCGCTCCTCCCCAGCACTCTACCGCATGAAATCCGACTTTATCCATTTTCTCCACGATTGGTAACATCTGTTCTGTTGTCATTCTGGTCGCAATCAGGGACTGATGCGCATCACGCAGAATGGTCTCTGTTATTTTCACTGGTTTCTTTTCAATTTCTGCCATTTTGCTTTTCCTCCACTTTTATTTAACACCGAAGATTGCCATAAATGTTCCCGCCGCAACCGCGGTTCCGATAACACCGGCAACGTTTGGTCCCATTGCATGCATCAGCAGGAAGTTGGTTGGGTCTGCCTCCGCTCCGACTTTCTGGGAAACCCTGGCTGCCATAGGCACCGCGGATACACCTGCGGAACCAATCAGCGGGTTTACCTTGCCTTTTGTCGCCCAGCACATCAGCTTTCCGAACAGGACACCTGCTGCGGTACCGAATGCGAATGCGATAAGTCCGAGGATGACAATCTTAATTGTATCCATATTCAGGAATGCCTCCGCGCTTGTCGTAGCACCTACGGAAGTACCCAGAAGGATAACAACGATATACATCAGGGCATTGGATGCTGTATCCGTCAGCTGTCTGACAACGCCGGACTCTCTGAAGAGGTTTCCGAGCATGAGCATACCTACCAGAGGAGCTGTCGTCGGCAGAATCACACATACAACGATAGTTACGATAATGGGGAACAGGATTCTCTCCAGTTTAGAGACCGGTCTCAACTGTTCCATCTTAATCTGACGCTCTTTCTTCGTCGTCAGAAGTTTCATAATCGGCGGCTGAATAATCGGCACCAGTGACATATAAGAATATGCTGCCACGGCGATTGGTCCGAGGATTGCCGTCTGCTGCAGTTTACCTGCAAGGAAAATAGATGTCGGTCCGTCCGCGCCTCCGATGATGGAGATTGCTGCCGCTGCCTTATCAGAGAAGCCCATTGCCATAGCTCCTAAGTATGCCGCGAAAATACCGAACTGAGCGGCTGCACCCAGCAGGAAACTCTTCGGGTTCGCAATCAAAGGACCGAAATCAGTCATCGCTCCAACTCCGAGGAAAATCAGAGAAGGAAGAATCGACCATTCGTCAAGTACATAGAAATAATAGAGAAGCCCGCCTGTTCCATTTGCCGCGTCTTCCGCATGGAGCATGATGTCCGGATAGATATTTACCAGCAGCATGCCGAACGCAATCGGGACAAGCAAAAGCGGCTCAAAACCGTGTCTGATTGCTAAATAGAGGAAAATACATGCAACACCTATCATGATGAGGTTTCCCACCGTGAGGTTCATGAAAGCGGTCTGCTGCACGAGGTTCCCCAGTGTATTTGAAATATATTCCATTTGTCAAACCTCCTGGTAAACTAGTTTAATGTAGCCAGTACTGCTCCTGCTTCCACAGCGTCGCCTACTTCTACATCAATACTAGCAACGGTGCCCGCTTCCGGGGCTACTACTGGGATTTCCATCTTCATCGCCTCAATGATGACAACCGGGTCACCTGGCTGTACGCTCTGTCCTACGCTTGCTTCAAGCTTGAATACCTTTCCTGCCGCGCCCGCTTTTACCTGGATGCTTCCCGCGGAAGCTGCTGCTTTCGGAGCCGGAGCTGCTGCAGGTGCTGCCTTCGGAGCTGCTGGTGCCGCTTTCGGAGCTGCCACTGGTGCCGGTGCTGCGCCCGCGCCTTTTTCCTCAACTGTCACATCGTATACGTTTCCATTCACTGTGATTGTATAATTTTTCATTGTATATTTCCTCCTGATTAATTCCATTTATTTGTTTTTCTTCTCTTAATTGAACGAACGATGAATCCCTCCGGGGAAACCTCCTCAGAAGCCGCAACTGCCGCAGCGATAACTGCCGCCAGTTCTTCATCTCCCAGGTCTGGTTCAGGCTCTGCCACTGCGACCGGTGCCGCTGGCGCTGCCGGTTTCGGAGCCGGTTTCACTGGTTCTGTCTTCGCCTGTTTCTTAAATTTCTTTTCAATTGCAGGGATGAACTTAAACAGGGAAATAATAAATGAAATAAATATCAATACTACGAATACGGTTCCCATTCCCAATATGGTGTTAAGTCCTGCTTTTTCAAGAATCTCGCCCATCGAATATTTGGCGCTCACCGTCAGGCTCTCCATATTTCCATCTTCATCAAATGCAAATTCTATGGTGCCGTCCCGGTCTTCAAACTCTGCCGGTGCGCTGAGTGTCACACCTTCGTTCGAGGTCTCCATCTCAAAATCACCATGGCTTACATATGTCCCGCACTCATCCTGCCCGGCAAGCCATGCCTCCATCATTGCCATGAAATCATCCGGCTCAGTTCTCATTCCCCAGTTCATGAGAACAGTAAGATTTGCTTCCATATCCGACATCTCTGCGAATGCTTCCACACTCTCTTCTGTCATGCCGCTGAAGCTCTCGATGATAAAGTCTGCCTGCTCTGACAGAGCGGTTTTGTCATAATCTGATGAATCTGCGGACTTGCTGCCACATCCTGTAAATCCAAGGACGAGGATGAGGGCAAGTCCCAATATACTAATTTTTTTCTTCACTTCGCCTCACCTCACTAAACCGTTCCGTGCTTTTTGTCCGGACGGTCCTCTCTCTTTGTGAACAGCATCTCAAATGCTCCAATCACATATTTTCTTGTGTCTGCCGGTTCAATGATTGCATCTACATATCCTCTTCTCGCCGCAGACATCGGGCTGGACTGCAGTTCTTTATATTCTGCCGCTTTTTCTTTCAGCGTATCCGCATCTGCGTCCGCATACATAATCTTCGCTGCCAGTGCAGAATCCATCATACCGATTTCTGCTGTCGGCCATGCATAAACCATATCCGCGCCGATGGATTTGCTGTTCATTGCCACATAAGCACTGCCATAAGCCTTGCCTACAATGACATTTACCTTCGGTACAGTAGCGTTTGCAAATGTATAGGTCATTCTCGCTACCGCTCTTGCCATGTTCTTCTCAGACTCAACGGTCGCCGCAAATCCTGCCACATTTGTCAGTGTGAGGACCGGAATAGAGAATGCGTCACAGAAATTCACAAAGTCGATTGCCTTCTTGCATCCCTCTACGGAAAGCGCACAGTCAAATTCAGCCGCCACGTTTCCTTCCTCGTCGTAAACTTTGGAACGGTTTGCAACCGCGCCCACTGTCATTCCATTGAGGCGGATAAATCCGGTAACCATATCCTTTGCATATTCTTTCTTTGTCTCAAAGAAAACCTGGTTGTCTGAAATCATCGCCAGTGCAATGGATGTGTCCTCCGCTGCGTTTGCGATTTCTCCACAGACACGGTTCAGGTCATCTGTACACTCCTCATAGGAGAGGTCATCTTCATAATTTGCCGGAATCATGCAAACGAGAGAACGAATCTGTCCTAAGATTTCTTCCTCTGTCCCGATTCCGTCCACCAGTCCCGCTGTCTCGCTCTGATACTGCGCGCTGGATGTATCGCACTTGGAAATCTCATTGCCTTCCAGGGCATTCGGAGAATTAACGAACAATTTACCGTCCTTGCTCTCCATAAATGTAAAGTCTGTCAGACCCGGCACAATCGCAAGTCCGCCGCCGCACATACCGAAAATAGCAGTAATCTGCGGAACAACTCCGGACGCCATGGACTGTTTGTAGTAAAGGCTTCCAAATGCCTCCAGAGCATCTGTCGCCTCCTGGAGTCTTAAGCCCGCACAGTCAATCAGACCGATAACCGGTGCACCCATCTTCATTGCCATGTCATAGATGTTGGCAATCTTTTTCGCATGCATCTCGCCAATGGCGCCTTTTAATACTGTGGCATCCTGGCTGTATACATACACAAGATTTCCATCAATCACTCCGTAACCGGTGATAACACCGTCAGACGGAGTCTCTTTTGCCTGCAGGTTGAAATCTGTGCTTCTGGCTGTGACAGCACCGCCGATTTCAACGAAGCTCCCCTCATCAAGCATAGCGGCAATTCTTCTGCTTGCGGAGTTTCCTGTTGCATTGTAGCTCATATTCTAGCCCTCCATATAAAAAAATTTGTTGAACATAAACCAAAATTTCTGCCTATTTTAGTATATACTACTTGTCCGCAAATTTCAATTCATAAATGCGGAAAATGACATTTTTTTCACATAGTGAAAACACATGGAAATCTCCGGCGTAAAACGCAGAGTCGCCGAACGCATAAAGCCGCATATTCACGTATCGCGGCAGTCTTTAAGCCCGGGCTTTCCCGCGCATGAAAACGGACTCCCCGCCGTGCAGGAAGTCCCGTTTGCTGTTCTTTTATTTATCGTTTGCTGTTCTTTTTCTTTATCCTTTTCTGTTCCGGAACTGTACCGGTGTAATCTGGTACATCTTCTTAAATATCCGGTTAAAATGCTCTACATTCTGGTATCCCACGGACTCCGCGATACTCTCCACCGTAGCATTGCTGCTGCGCAGCATCGCCCTCGCCTTTTTCATCCGCACCTTTTTCAGGATATCCCCGAAGGTCATGCCGGATTTCTCCTTGATATATTTGGAGAGATAGGGCTTGGAGAGGAAGAACTTCTCGGATAAATCGTCCAGCGTCACATCCTTATAATTCGCATAGATATAGTTGGTAATCTCCAGAAGTCTTTCATCCTTGCAGACATCGGAATTTGCTATCTCCTCGATTTTATTTACCGCTACAACCAGCGCTTCCACAGATGCCTTGATGATATCCGCATCGATTCCCACGCCCCAGTATCTCTTCTTATTACAGATGACACCTACATAGGCTACCGCGCGGGAGGAGGACCCTTTTGTCAGGGAGTGTTCCTCATAGAATGCCAGTTCATAGCTGACGTCAAAGTAATGCTTGATGGCATTGCTCACCGCATCCAGACGCCCATTTCCCACACCTGTGATGAGGCGGTTGTTGCCTTTGTGGTGGATGGTCGCCTCCGCGACGATGCCGTCCTCCTGTTTGAAATGGCACTCATCCACAGTGAAAATGCTCTTGGCATTGATGTAATTGTCCTCGAAGATATGGTATACCCAGTCCGGGCTCAATTCCTTGTGTGCTTTGTCGGACACATCTTTTACAAGATAGCCGACCTCCTCCCTCATCTTCTCCGGAAGGCTGATTCCAAAACTCTGCTTCAGTATGTAGTTGACGCCTCCCTTACCGGACTGACTGTTGATACGGATAACATCGGAATCATAGCGGCGCCCCACATCCTGCGGGTCGATTGGCAGGTACGGCACTGTCCAGGTCTTGTTGTCATGCTCCTCTCTCCATGCCATTCCCTTGGCGATGGCATCCTGGTGAGAGCCGGAAAACGCGGTAAATACCAATTCCCCTGCATATGGCTGGCGGGGAGAAACTTTCATTCTCGTCACACGCTCATACACTTCGCAGATATCGCTCATATTCGTGAAATCCAGTTCCGGGTCCACCCCGTGGGAGAACATGTTCATCGCCAGCGTAACGATATCCACGTTTCCGGTCCGCTCTCCGTTTCCGAAAAGAGTTCCTTCAATCCTGTCCGCTCCTGCCAGGATTCCCAGCTCTGCATCACTGATACCGGAACCTCTGTCATTGTGCGGATGTAAGGAGAGGATGACATTCTCTCTGCTGTACAAATGTTTATCAAAATACTCTACCTGGCTGGCAAAGACGTGCGGCATAGCGTTCTCCACCGTCGTTGGCAGATTGATGATAGCTTTGTTCTTCTTCGTGGGCTTCCACACCTTCAGCACTGCGTTGCACACATCCAGCGCGTAGTCCACTTCCGTCCCCTGGAAGCTCTCCGGGCTGTACTGGAAAGTAAAGTTGCCCTCCGTCTCTTCCGCCAGTTTCTTTAAAAGTTTGGCGCCGTCCACAGCGATTTTCTTAATCTGTTCTTTATCTTTTTTGAACACCTGCTCTCTCTGTGCAACGGATGTAGAATTGTATACATGTATTACAGCGTGGGGCGCTCCTTTTACTGCCTCAAATGTCCTTTTTATGATGTGGTCCCTTGCCTGCGTGAGCACCTGAATGGTCACATCATCGGGTATCATGTTCTGCTCAATCAAGGTACGCAAAAACTGGTACTCCGTCTCCGAGGCTGCCGGGAAACCCACTTCGATGGATTTGAATCCCACATCAACCAGGAGCTGGAAAAACTCCAGTTTCTCTTCCAGGCTCATGGGCTCAATCAAAGCCTGGTTTCCGTCTCTTAAATCCACGCTGCACCAGATAGGCGCCTTATCGATATGGTCTTTTTTCACCCAGTCATAGCAGGGCTCCGGCGGCATAAAATAGCTTCTCTCATATTTCTTGTAATTTTCCATCTTATTTCTCCTTATATTTTATCAATTTAGTTGTCTTTTTTTATCTTTCCCTATACTATCACAGTCATCCGCCAGAAACCAGTGACAAAATTAATCATTTGTATTGATTAATTTTAATCTACCGTGCGATTCTCATTGAGAAAATATGTTTTCAGCACATAGGCTGCGCTCCAGGCAAAAGAACGCTCCTCGATGCTGTTTTTTGCCACAATCTCATATTCTGCCAGTGTTTCCCCGTTCAGGGAATACACTGCTTTTCCCAGCACATCCCCCGTTCTCACCGGTGCTTTTATTTTCTCCGGCAGGGAAAAGGCAACTTCCACCTCCTCATCACTGCGCAGAAGGACTCGATATTCTCTCTCTTCTGTCAGGGCCGTCACCTCAAGAGAATCGCCCGGAGCGGAATTGTCTGTCACTCCGTCCTCGACAGGGATATTTGTATCAGGCAGATTTTCCCACACATCCCGGTACGCATAATTTTCCAACCCGTAATTCATGAGCTTTCGCGTATCCGACCACTTATATCCTTTGTTGTTTGGCCAGCCGCAGGCGAGCAGCGCGACGATGAAAGTCCGCTCCCCGTCAGAGAGAGCTCCCACATAACAGTACCCCGCATCCGCTGTGAATCCGGTTTTTCCCGAAAACGCCCCTTCCATCATATTTAAAAAGGCATTGTGGTTGGCGCAGTGGTAACTTCCCTGCCCTTCACAATCTTTAAACTGATATTCTTTTGTCCCGGTAATCTGCAAAAATGCCTCCGTCTGCGGGGAATCCATGATACAGTACTTCATCACCGCCGCCAAATCTGCGGCGGTCGTGTGGTGGATTCCCGTTTCATCTGCTGCGTCCAGACCATTGGGTGTGATGAAATAGGTATCGGTACAGCCCAGCTCCCGTGCCTTGTCATTCATCATATCCGCGAATCCCTCCACGCTCCCACCGATGTGTTCCGCAATGGCAACCGCACTGTCATTGTGTGATTCCAGCATAAGGGAATACAAAAGGTCTTTGAGGTAAAACTGCTGTCCTTCCCTCATTCCCAGCCTGACCTCCGGCTGTGAGGCTGCCTTAGCGCTGACAGTCACTTTATCCTCCGGTTTCCTGTTTTCCAGAGCGAGGATACAGGTCATAATCTTGGTGGTGCTCGCCATGGGGCGTTCATCTTGTCCGTTTTTGGCAAACAAAATACGCCCGCTGTCCGTATCCATCAAAACTGCCGACTGGGCGTATAAATTTTCCGGTTCTTCTATTGTATTTTCTTCTGCATCAGCGCCTGCGGCAAAACACAGGCACATCATAACAGCCAGAACGGTACACAGGATACGTTTTCTCATTCTTTGCTCCACAGCATAGGTTTATTATCTATGTATGCCTGCTGTCCCGGAAATAGAACATCAGATATCCAGCTTCAGCTGTGCCTCATCCTCCGCCTCTTCCTTGAACTGCTCTATCTGTTCTTCATTTAAGGAGGGCAGCTCGTCCAGCGACTGAACGCTGAATTTCCGCAGAAACTCTTCTGTCGTACCAAAGAGAAGGGGTCTGCCCGGCGCCTCCATCCTGCCTTTTTCTTCCACAAGTCCGTACTCCACCAGCTTGTTGACCGCGTGGTCTGATTTTACCCCGCGGATTTTCTCAATCTCCAGCTTCGTCACCGGCTGCCGGTAAGCGATAATGGAGAGAGTCTCTAAAAGTACATCCGTGAGCACGTAGCGCTTGGGCTGCTTGGCGATGCGAATCAAATATTCGTATGCTTCCTTCTTCGTGCACATCTGAAAAGCATTGTCCAGTTCGATAATGCGCACCCCTCTGTCATCCGACTCATATTTATCCATCATATTGTGGATGAGCTTGCGCGTTGTATCTTCATCGTGCTCGATGGCAGCGGCAATTTTGTTAAGTTCCACAGAATCGCCCATGGTAAAGAGGATAGCCTCAATGACACCCTGCAATTTTTCTATCTCCATGCTTTTACATATTCCTTTCAATCATGATTTCATCACAGATTCCCTGCTGTTCCACACGGATGGTCCCCATTTTCATCATTTCCAGGATGGCAAGGAACGTCACGACCACCTGCATCCTGCTCTTCTGCCTCTCTAAAAGCTGGCGGAAAGAAAACCTCTGATGACCGTCCAGATATTCCCGGATATAAGAAAGCTTCTCATTCACTGTCACTTCCTCTTTTTCGATTTTCCCAAACTTGCTCCTCACCGGGTCAATCTTCTCATCCTGGCGCTTCAGAACATCCTGAAACACGGTATGGAGCTTTGACAAGGTCAAATCCTTTAACAGCTCGTCCAAATCTACAGGTTCCTCATATTCCTGCACTTCCTCCGGCACAGTGGGCTTTTTGTACATCACAAAATCCGACTCCACCTGCCTGTCCCGCAGCTCCTCCGCCATGTACTTGTACATTTTGTACTGAAGCAATTGCTCAACCAATTCCTTGCGCGGGTCCTCTTCCTCCCCGTCCTCATTCACTTCCCTGGGAAGGAGCATCCTGCACTTGATGTCCAGAAGCGTCGCCGCCATGACAAGAAACTCGCTCATGACATTTAAATCCTCTCTCTGCATATTGCGGATATACTCCATGTACTGCGCGGTAATCTCCACGATTGGGATGTCATAAATATCGATTTTATTTTTATCTATCAGATGTAAGAGAAGGTCCAGCGGTCCTTCAAATACTTCCAGTTTTACAGGTATCCCCATGATTCCTCCACATACGTGTTTTCACCGTTGTCGACATCCGTCTGCAAAGGACTGCAATTTTTCCTTTGTCGACCATGCCGGCATTTTGCACCGATGTTACCCATTATAAGTGAAAATCCCCGATTGCACAAGTCAATCTTTTTTGCCGGATATGGTGAGCGCAATCACCTCCGCCGGATTGAACAGACGGATTTTCAGCGTGTGCATGCCAAGTCCCCTGCTCACCACAACCGCCTGTTTTCCCTCTGTTCGCATCTCGCCGGAATATCTGGGGAACAGCCGCACCTGCGGCGTGATGACGCCCCGCCAGCCGGGAATCCGCACCATGCCGCCGTGCAGATGTCCGCAGAGAATCAAATCCGCCCCCCAGTCCTTATATGCGCTGACAAATGCCGGATTGTGCGCCAGCAAAATCTGCAGCGTCTCCCTGTCCGCTTTTCCCAGGCATTTTTCTATCTCTTTTGCCTCCACATGATGGGTCTTAAACTTTTTATACGTGTACAGCGGAAGCTCCAGCCCGCTGACACACAGAACATTTCCGCGAATGTGAATAAGCCGGTTCTCATTTTCCAGAAAATGTACTCCTGCCCTAGCGAGAATCCGCCTGTACCTATATTCACCGCCATAATATGCGGGATTTTTCTTCATCCGCTGTTCATGGTTGCCATTTGCCGTGTATACGGGACAAATCCCCGGCAGCCGCCTGACGAACTCGATTGCCGCCTCCGCCGAAATCTTAGGCTTTCCTACCAGCATATCGCCGCCGATGAAGATGACGTCCGGATGCTCCGCCCGGATTGCCTCATAGAGTCTGTCATTTTCTTTTCCATATACCTGGTTGTGCAGGTCGCTGAGAAAGACTGCCTTTATCGCACCCTTATCATCGGGCATTTTCTCTGTCTGAAAGGTGTACCTCGTCACCCGAAATGTCCGCTGTTCTCTCACCATCTCCGCGATACAGAAAATCAGGATGAGCGCCGCCGTTAAAATCAAGACTTTTTCTCCCGTCATACCTGTTTCCTCCTCTGTATTCTCCCTGTCTATTATAAAGCATCCTCTGCGTTTGGTACAGTCCCAACTGTTTTTACGGCTTCTGCGGGATTCCTTTTCTGCGGATTCTGCTTTTCAACGCCTGTTATTCAGTCAAAAACCAATCTAAATGCACCACAGGCGCAGCGCTTTCAGAAAATAGTCTTTAAGCCCCGCCTTCTCCACTGCTTCTGTCGCCACAATGGAAACCGTGCCGATTTCCTGTCCATCCAGTTCATAAACCACTGTCCCCAACTCATCTCCGGCTTTTACGGGCGCTTTGACCGGTTCCTTTACATGAATCTTCTTCGTCACCTGGTTTAAATTAGCTCCCGTGGTGTCCAGATAGGCAAACACATCTCCATAGTCACAGGATACCTTTTCTTTTACACCGCCCTCCACAGACAGCGGATGCATCTTTTCCGGTTTTTCATCCCGATAGAGCTGGCATTTTCCAAACCCGTAGTTTAAAAGCTTTGTGGCATCCTGGAAACGCAGCTTGGAATTTTCCGCCGCCATGACGACCGCAATCAGCTCCACATCATTTTTCTTTGCCGTGGCAGACACGCAGAACTTGGCATCCCCGGTGGAGCCAGTCTTTAACCCTGTCGTATACTCGTACTGCCGCACCAATTTATTCGTGTTGGTCAGCCCAAACTCGGACGTCCCTTTGTCCGTTGTATGGGTGATATTCTCCATCCAAATCATACAGTAGTCGTGAATCTGCGGGTATTTCGTGATAAGTTCCCGCGACATGAGAGCAATGTCCCGCGCACTCGTCACATGTCCATCCGCATCCAGACCGTTGCAGTTCACAAAATTTGTGTTCTCCATCCCCAATCCTTTTGCGCGTTCATTCATCTGCCGTACAAACTCTTCCTCATTTCCCGCTATGTATTCTGCCATTGCCACACAGGCATCATTGGCACTCGCCACGGAGATACATTTTATCATCGTATCCACATTCTGCGTCTCCCCTACCTCCAGAAACACCTGCGAGCCGCCCATAGAAGCCGCATATTCTGATGTCGTCACCTCATCATCCAGAGAAATCTTTCCATCCGCAAGGGCGTCAAAAATCAGCAGCAAGGTCATAATCTTCGTCACACTCGCCGGCGGACGCGCCGTATCCGCATCCTGCTCAAACAGAACCGTCCCCGTGGAGGCTTCCATCAAAATGACAGATGGCGCGCTCACCTCTACCTGAGTGTTCTGTCCCGCTTCCTCCCCCGCCTGTTCTTCTTCATAGAGTATTTCCGGCGCCGCCGGCATCGCGCATACATCCTGGACAAACAGAAAAGCGCACAAGAGTATTCCCAGAGCTTTTTTCATTAAAATAACTCCCTCTGCTATATTCGTCTATTACCAATATAGTAAAGAGAGCCGCAAAATAGAACCGAAAAGAATGAGCTCCGCACCTTCCGGCGCACAAGCGCGGCTGTGTTAGCAGCCTGTTTCCCGCTTTCCTCCCGCAATCAAAGCAGAACCACAGCATACTGTCCGATGAGGTCATAGAGTTCCTCAAAAGCCTCCAAATCCCGCTCCACACTTCCAAGCAGGGGGTCTTTTACACTCACCGTCTCCGCTTCCATATCATAGCCTGCAAGTACCACGCAGTGTTCTGTATCATACCAGGGAAATTCACTCTCCAGAACTTCTGATAAAATGGGTGTCTCCATATACATGGATGTCCACACTGCCACCGGGTGCCCTGCCGCCACGTAGTGCAGCAACTCCTCCATGGACTTACCCGTCAGATTCACCGCCTGCAGGGAGGAATCCTGTTCTTCCAAATAGGCATCGGCAGTCTTTACAATGGTGGGCGGAAAACATCCGGCGCCGGTAGGCGTTGCCGGGTCTCCCACGTACCCCTCGTCAAAATTCCAGTTTTCACTGTAAATAAGGTACTCATCCGCTATGGTCGTTTTCTCTAAATCGTATCCTTCATAGGAAAGCAGCATCGTCAGCGCCACAGACTCACATCCTGTTGGCAGTTCCGGTTCCTGCAGAATTGTCTCCACATCTAAAAGGACAGAGAGGGGAAGTTTTGCCTCCTCGATTTCCTCCATCATTTCCTCTAATTCTTCGGCAGTTCTTTTCCCACTCTCCTCATATTTTTCGGCGGAGGCGGACACGCCTTCTGTCTCTGTGTCCTGCAGGGAAATCTCCGCTTTCTGTGTGGTCATCTCCTGACAGCCGGTCAGTGTGACAGCAACTATCATTGTCACGCAAAAGTAAATCATTCGCATGTTTTTCATTCTTTTGTATTTCCTTCCTGTGATATGAAGTTATTCTTCCCCAAAATTGCTCTATCATCAACAGGTTTCACAGAAATTTCATCTTTCGTGTACGCGGATGGCATATTTTATGACGCCGTCCTCTTTGTTTTCGAAAATGTCGTATGCCTCCATGATATGAGCCAAATCCGTCCGGTGTGTAATCATGCAGCTTGTGTCCAGATTCCCCTTTTCAATCTCTCTTAAGATAGCTTCACAGTCCGCCGCGTCCACACCGCCGGTCTTAAATATCAAATTCTTCCCGTACATATCCGGCAAAGGCAGAGTCTGCGCCTCCTCATACATCGCCACAATTCCCACAACCGCATTAGGTCTTGCGATTTGCCACGCAAGCGAAAATGTCTCTGCCGCACCTGCCACCTCCAAGACAAAATCCGCTCCGCGCCCTTCTGTCAGTTTCCGTATCTCCTTTGCCACATCCATCTTTCGCGGATTCATGACCACATCTGCGATTTTCTTTTCTCTGACAAGGGAAAGCCTGCGCTCGTCAATGTCAATGGCGATGATACGCTTCGGATGAGAAAGTGCGGCACAGAGCATCGCGCAGATTCCCGTGGGACCCGCGCCGATGACGGCAACCGTATCTTCACTGCCTGTCTGATACATTTTCGCCGCCCAATATCCCGTGGAGAGCAAATCTCCGGTAAACAATGCCTGTTCATCGCTGACCGAATCCGGAATGAGTGTCAGTCCATTGTCCGCATAGGGAATCCGCGCATACTCTGCCTGCCCGCCGTCTATCCGGCAGCCCAGCGCCCAGCCGCCATGCTTGTCCTGACAGTTGTTGACATAACCCCTTTTGCAGAAATAACACTCCCCGCAGAATGTCTCCACATTCACTGCCACCCGGTCTCCCGGACGCACCTTCTTTACCGCGCTTCCGACTTCTCTGACTATCCCCACAAACTCATGCCCCAGAATCACGCCCTCTTTGGCGCGCGGCACGGCTCCGTGAAGGATATGGATATCGCTGGAGCAGATGGTCGTAAGCGTCACTTCCACCACTGCATCCGTATCCTTTTCAATCACCGGATTTTGACGCTCCTCCAGACTGATTTTTCCATTTCCGTGATATACGACTGCTTTCATCTTGTCTGCCCTCTCCTTTTTCATTTCAATGCCAGCCGAAAGTGCTCAGCTCGAATCATACCCATACGCTTATTTTACCACGCCGGTCTTGCCTGTGTATAGTATCGTTTTTGCCGCCGTTTTTCTTGATTTTTTTTCCAGTATGGCGTATATTTATCAATGGGGAAGTATAGCGTCTGTATATAGGCTTTCTTTACAAGAGCATACACGGTTAGTAAAGAGCTGGTACTGACGCCGATGGAATATAATTTGATAAGGAGGCAGTCATGGGGACCCGTACATATTATGAAATTCTTGGCGTATCCCGCGATGCATCGACAGAAGAAATCACCAGCGCCAAAAATGCACTGGCAAAGGTTTATCATCCGGACGCGAATATGCACAGTGATGTCGATACCACTGCATATATGCAGGAAATCCTGGAAGCATACCGGGTGCTTTCTAATCCGGACAAGAGAAAAAAATACAATCAAAAACTTTTCGGGAAAAAGGAGCGAGTGTTCCGCACTTATACAATGACCGATTTAAAAGAGGAGGATTCTGACATTCCTTCCTTTGTCACCTACTGGAACGCGGCAAGCAAGCTCGGTGAGACCATTGACAGAAGCGTCCGCCTGATGAATCCGAAGACAAAGAAAAAGAGCCTGCCGCAGAAAATTTTCAAAAAGATAGGGAAAAGCGCAAAAGAAGACTCTTTCCGCGCGGAGCAGCTCAATCAGCTCTCGCTCCAGGCAATCCAGTATATCACCATATTAAAGACAGCTAAAATTCCTATGGAGTACTGGAATCCGGATGCCATGAACTGGGTGCTCGTCCACTGGGGACAGCGGCAGAATACCGATTATCTCTCGCTCTTTTCCAGATACGACACCTTTGTGGAGCAGAACAAATCCAGTTCCGAGAAGCTCCGCCTGAAGAACCAGAACCGACATTTCCACAATAATCTGAAAAAACTGCTCTCCTACGCTTTAGAGGCGTAGGAGACATTCCTGTAAGAGGGCTTCGCAGCCCTCTTTTACGTCTGTGTACGTCACATCAAAATTTCCCGTATACCACGGGTCCGCGATATCCTCTCCCCTGCGCTCTGTAAAATCCAGAAGTTTGGATACCTTCCCGTCCACATCACCATTACCGATGATGCGGTTGATATTGCGGATGTTCCAGGAATCCATGCCGATAATGTAATCAAACTTGTCGTACTCCTCTGCCCTCATCTGGCGGGCGCGATGATCCCCGCAGGGGATACCGACTTCCTTTAACTTCTTCCTCGTACCGCGGTGAACCGGATTGCCAATCTCCTCGCGGCTCGTGGCGGCGGAGTCGATGTAGAACGAGGAAGAAAGACCAGATTTATCGACAAGGTCCTTCATCACGTACTCTGCCATGGTGGAACGGCAGATATTGCCGTGGCAGATGAAAAGTATTTTTATCATATCTGAAAATCCTCCTGAAATGCCTTGTTCTGCCCAGGTTTGCCGCGATTTGCCGGGTATGTAAATGCCTTTATGATTGTTAAATTTATCACAGAATAAGCAAAATGCGGCAAATCGGGGCAAGTTGAGGCTGTCAACCCTAGTAAAAACGTAGTAAGAATCGGGGTGTGTTACTACTGCAGATATTATACTATAACCCATATCCCAAGACAACATAGAGCCCTTTCGTTCATAGCAACCTTTGTTTTTGATACAAAAGCCAGAAAGCGTCATACCTGATTGAGTACCTCAATCGACAGGCAGGAACAATTTTTCAAAACGGCAAGCAGAAATTTCTATGTTCATTCCCCCTCCTACCATAAGTTGTCCATTATTTAAATAAATCAATAAGTTAAGTCTGCGTATATGATTGCACACAGGTTTTCATCTTCAGTTTTCCAAATTGCTGTTCCAGTATTTCAATATACTCCTTCTTTATATACAACTCTGTTCCACTATATAATGGAATTGCATTTCCAGGATACTCATTATCACCTTTATAACTTGATGACCATTTTTTCATAATAAAGACAATGTCATTTTCCTGATTGACGGCAATATATCTTCCATGCCAAAAATCAAATTCAATATGAACATTAAGCAGTTTAGAAACTGACCTTCCAGGCCACAGATAGTCTTCATCTTCTAATTCTCGATCCAATGTATTAATAAAATTAATTAGTGCTTTCGAATTATCCGAAATCATATAGATTTCCCCTTCTTCAACCGCTGTAGCTAAACATTGTTGGAACGGATTCTGATATTCTTCATCATCCTCGCCTATTATCCCTTGATATGCAAATACCAAAGACACCTGATGATAATCAATACGTCTTCTTGTTTCGGAGCATCCTATTAAAATGTATTCATCCACATCATTTCTGAAAAAAGGCTCACACGAATTATTCTTATCATACAGATGATTTCGAGGTTGCATTTCACGGCACTTAAATAATCTATACATTCCCTGATAGTCAGGCAGCAATCTTAGCAAATTCTGTGGAATCAACTCGGGTTTTCTTTCCCAAAAAGCTTTTTCAATGATTGCATGGAGCGCATATTGAATTACATATGATTTGTACACGGTATTTGTTTCAGGAATCTTGCTTGAGCCCCCAACAAATTCTTGCATTTTATCATTAAGATTCTTTGATGCATGTAATTTTTTATAGAGTTCTACATAGTTAATGCCACAAGTATCAACTACCTGCATAACCGGATCTCGATATACTGAATTCTTAGCGTATTCATCAGCTCCTTTTAGCGTCTTTTCTTTCCCAAGATCATAAAGTTGTTCTGCTAAATAAAACTCAATATCTTCCTGTTCCAAATAATCAGGTGCATGTTTATCAGCACACTTTAAAAGATAGCTCTTATATATTGTAAATTCCGAAAATATAACATCCAAAAGCAGATTTCTAGTTGGATATATAGCATTAATTGCGTTTATTATTCGATTTTCATTCAAATCTTTCAGATAATATCCATAACATCGTACTAAATCTGCGATCGCTATTTGTGTTACAAGATTATATTGTTCATAATTCTCTAGACAAAATACTATCGATTCCGTGAATTCAGAATAATTCTCTTCTTCAGCCGAATTCGCCAAATAAGCATAAACTGCTAAAAACGATTCCTTACCTCCATCAAGAAACCGCATTAATAAGCAGTTCCGCAGTTCTAATAGCTCATCCGTTTCTTCCCAAATATTATCAATAATATATTGATCAAGATTCGGAAAACGGAGCTTCATAATATCGAACACATTTCTCCAAATCGTAGTGATACTATCCTTTTCAAAACCATACGCAAAAAGTGCATTTAAAAGACCTTTTGTAATTCTGCCCGAATGTGAGATAATAACTTCAGGTAATTCGTTATAAAACGTGTCACGAGCCACGTCAAGACTCAGTCGTATGCTATTGAGAAATTCATCTTTATCAACTAAAGAGCTTCCCCATTCATATGAGTAAAGGTAAATTAACATATGAATTTCTGACATTTCTTTATCATCCAGTTCCAGCCGCTCAATAATTTGTAAAATAGTATCCTTATGTTTCTGACTGTACCTCCATCCACCAGCTCTAGTAATTATGAATCTCAGTATCTCAAGTAAAGCATCTTTATCATTCTGATAATTCTTAAGAAATTCACAGATATCTTGTATATCGCGCTCAATCAAATCATGTGTTTCAAACCATTTCTTTGCGTCCTCTGCGGTTGTGGCTTCAAAATGTATTTGATTGCCTTCAAAAACCTCAGTTGTTTTTTTACCATCTTTGTTGTCCATATGGTCAGATTTCTTTATATGGAAATATTCTATATATTGTGAAACATCGAGTCCTGCTGACTCAACTGTTAACAAGAATTCTTTGATACTTCCATCTTTCCACGAATCATTATCCGTCCTAAAATCATCAAGGATATTGAATCTTGAAACAATGTTGATAGCAAGTTCATTCATGCGACACTTAACCAACAATTTTTCATCGTTGCTTGTTTCTTCGAATATATGTTCCAGCATTCTAAATACAGATGTTGCTGCATCAATTATTCTTGGGCTCGTATCATTTGGAAGAGACTCAATTAATCCAATCACAATATCCAAACAACTAGAATCAGTGCAATACTTCTCAATAGCAGAACGTAACATACGCTCTACAACCCAACTTTTTCCAAACTTAATTTGTAAACTAGACAGAAATACAAGCGCATACCTCGAATCTGTCTCAAGCAATTTATCAAACCAATGGTTTAGGAAGTGCTTTGTTTCTCTTCCATCAGTATGATTCCAAAGAGCTATTGTCATTTTCGTTATCGTATCGCGTTCTTTCTCTGGTTTTTTTGCAACAGATTCAAAAAATATGTTATAAGAATCCATAATCTGTTCCAGAATAATATCCTTGTGAAATCCATATGCAACAAGATAACGTGTACACAAATCAAAATACTCTAAAGCCTCAGGCTGATTATGCTTTGATATAATACTTACAAATCGGAGCTTTGCTGCAGCTATACAGTCATATACCTCATTCTTTTCTATATTATCCTGAATTCTTATTAAATAAGGTTTTACAATTTCATAATTATGAATAGTCAGAAAATGAGATATTAATCCCAATAATTCAGCATCAGTTAATGGACCTCCCATGCTATGATCCAAACTTGTTCCAGTTTCATTATCAAGCCGTTCTAGAATATCTAACGCTTTCTTTAAATCCTCTACTTCTCCATTTTGGAAAATCAGCTTTACCGCCTGCTCATATGACCTTGTCAATTCATTCTGGAGAAAATACAAGTCGCAGGTACGTGGTTCTCCCTTGAAAACTTCTGTATCCTGTAGCAGTAGTTCCAAATTAGTAATCGCTGATTCACAAATAAATTTAGAATCCATCTGTGCTGTGTGTGCACACAATTCTGCCATCTTGACAGAGTAAATTATCCAATTATAGAACCAGTTAATATTTTCACATTCAGCAACGACTACCTCTATAGCTTTTCTATTCCCCTGCTCAGAGAGATAATATATTTGTGAGAATAATTCCTTGAATAACTTGATATCTTCTTCTCCTGGCATCTTCAGTTTTTTGATTTTTTCCCAGTTTCTAATGGTGGCTTCAAAGGAAACATCAGTTTGCGGATAATATCCAGTTTCAATATATGAAAGATAGTTTTTCCAATGAATCAGTTGTTGCTCCTCCGCAATTGAAATGATTTCATCAAATCCTATATAATCCTCTAGCTCATTATACGCAATCTCAATACACTGATTTCTTATTGAGTCCTTTTCTTTTTCTATTGCCTCCATAAGTTTAGGAATAATGCTAACTCCCTGCTCATCGAGATGATATCTAAAATAGTATTTAAAATCCTCAATCTCATACTGTTTAGCATCTATATCTAAATACAGTTCCCACCAAGGAGTAATGCCCGCTTTCGAAGAAATATAACATGCCAGTCTACCTGTTTTCCTATCAAAGGTTGGTTTTCCATCTATCTGCATTAACTGGTTCAGTTTAGAAGCACCCTTTATATCACATATTGCTTGAAAGTACTCTTCACCAGTACTCTCAAATTCGTTCATATCGTCAAGCATTGCCAATAATTCACCTGCTGTTACCAATGCGACTAAATTTCTAGTTCTACCTGCGCTTCGAATAATACAATTAAGATTCATTCGTATGCGTTTTCGTGAATAACCCTCTGAAACGGATTTAAGAACAAATTCTTTCTCAATCAAAGCGATATTATCATCATCACGCTTAACTCTATACAGCAGTTCCGGAAGATAATAAAACGATTTATCAAATTCAAAAAATGGTTTCTCCTGTAGCCAATCAGCAAGAATACCATAAACATTTCTCTCTAAATCAACCTTTTTATCCTTTAATGAAGATAACACAAATCGGCGGAAACTTTCATGATAAATTGAAAAGCCACCACTTAAAATATTTTCAATCAATAATGGGTGAAGCACCGATATATCACATTCTACAAATTCTCCATCTCCAGTAATTTCCATTAAATCATCTAGGCTAAGATAGAAATCTGCTCCACAAAGTGCATTAACTGTACGATTGTTATGAACCTTTTTATATAAATAGGAATAATACTCAGATAGACTGATATCGTAATCGGGTATTCCGTCAATTATTTCTTTATTTACATTTGAGTTTCGTAGCTGACGCAAGATATAACTGAGATACAACGCATTTCCCTGAGACTTTTTGAGGAGATATTCACTTATAGATGAGCAATCATCATCTTTGATAACATCATCAGTAATGTGAAAAGTCGCCATCAAGGATTGCACTTGCTTAATAGCCCATGGTTTAATTTCAAATACACAGTAGCTATTGTCCTTGAATTTATCAAGTGCATCTATTGGCTGCGATGCTATTATGACATAGCAGTTATTAGGAAAATGAATTCCCAACAGTTCTGATATGATTTCAGTTTCTGAACGTGAAATAAAATCTTTATGTAAATCATATTCTCTGGAGATATGATCGAGGCCATCTACTATTAAATAGAATTCTTCTCCAATGAGTCGAAGCAGATTTTCAAGTTCTGCTTTATCAGCCCCAAAGATTGTATTCTTATGCTCAACTAATTCTGGGTATTGTTCCACAATCTGTGAAACCAGATTGCCATATAAGGAACTTACATGTATTCTCTCAAGACTATTTGTGTCCTGCAATGACTGAAAGCAATTATAATGAATAACTTTACTGTTATCATTCTCAAGTTTATCTATGTATTCAGCGACAAGCCAAGACTTTCCAGATCCAGGATTACCAGTAATAATGACACGTTTTGAATCACATATTGTTCTGTGCAGCCTTTCAATCTCATCGTCAAGTATAACCTTATGCGCTGAATCCACTGGAAATCTTTGGTCAAATTTCCCATAATCCTTTATAAATCCAAGACGCCCCATTAATGTATTGGTATAAAGTCTATTACCCATCGCTCTGGAGTGCTTCACTTCTGTAGCAATCTTATAAACAACTTCTTCTAAGTTTAGATTATCATTTGGATATATTCCTATACCCAATTTCTCAACCTGCTTAATAACCACATTTTCGATTCCACCAGGGTTCTTTAAGTCCAGACTTGCCTTAGGCATTTCAAGAATAATTGTAAGTTCATTACAAAACGATAAAAAGTCTTCTCTATCAATATATCCTTCTTTAATCGCCGTATTAAACTTCCTCCACGTTTTGGGAGGCAGTTTTCCTTCCTGCCAAAACAAATTTCCATCAAACATAAATGCAACTGTTGAAAAAGGTAGGGACTGATCTTGAATGGGCTTTAAAAACTCCACAATCGGATCATCCTCCTTAGGTCTGTTCCACGCAAGGCATAGCTTTATCTGAGTATCATTTTCAGATTCTTTTCTAGTTTTCCAAGAAACAAAAAGATCGCATAACGCAGTATCATGTCCATTGCCATTTGAAAAGTCATCTTTAGTAAGTTTATGGGAGCTTTCATCATCAGAATACTTAATCTGAAATTCAGTGGTATTATTAGGCGTCTTTACCTTTAAATCGTCAAATTTATCTCCGCTGAAATCCTTACGATCAATAATTATTTCAGCATCTGTCTGACGAATCATCAGTTGTAGGATTATTGAAACAGTAAAATAATCCTGATATTCATATCCTTCATGGATTGCGCTCTGCATTTAATGACCTCCTCATATCAACACTAATAAATCAACTTTTTAATTCTTCTGTCAACGAATCATACATTTCCTTATGCACGTATAGTATGTTAAATCGCAAGATGTTCACAACCAATAATTTCTACAAATCCGATTTGTAATAATTATTTTACCATATCATTTTTTGTTTTCCCATCTTATATTCAAAAACGCTCTGCTTCGGCAGAGCGCCTTCATTTTTCCATATCAGCGGATACTCTCAATCCGCTTTGCTCCTTACTCGTGAAAAATGGGCTGCAGCCCACAGCCCATTTTTCAAATTGCCCGGAACATTTTCTGCGATACTGTTTTTTCTCCATCGACTTTCTCCAGTTCCTTTCTGGCATCCGCCAGTTCCTCCATCCGCTTCAACTCATCGGCGGCATCCTCCAGGCCGAGATGGGTATAGGTGTTCAGTGTCACGCTAATATCGCTGTGCCCCATCAGATACTGGAGCGTCTTTGGATTCATTCCCGCCTTCGCCATATTGCTGCAATAGGTATGGCGGCAGACATGAGGCGTTATGTTCGACATCTGAACTCTGAAAATATCGTTGTACCTCTTGACCATGTGGTTGAACCGCTGCTCCCAATGCATCGCCACCATCGGAAATCCTTCTTTATCCAAAAACAGGAATCCGGTATAGCCATCCACCATTTTTTCAAACCGTGGTTTTTCCCTGTCCTCCACAATCGCCTGGAAACACCGGAATACATCCTCAGTCATGGGCAGCTTCCTCGTTCCTGCATTCGTCTTGGTCGATTCAATGATTAGCCTCATGTCGGATGTCCTCTGCAACTGGTGGTCGATATTGATAATCCGGTTTTCCAGGTCAACATCCTTGAGGGTCAGCCCGCAGAATTCGGAAATACGCATTCCTGTGTGGAACAAGATGTAGACCACCTCGTAATACTTGCAGTAAACGTTATCGTCATGGACGAACTTTAAAAACTTCCGCATCTGGTCTTTTGTGATTGCCTCCCTTGTCACGCTGTCATTGACAACCACGGTTGCCAGTTCAAAGGAGAAGGGATTCTTATGCAGCATATCATCATCCACCGCCATCTGGAAAGCCGGACGGAGGATGCCCCGCACGGTTTTGATGGTACTGTACCCTTTTCCCTCTTTCTGCAGACTATGTCAAGGATAACCACGAAGCCATTATCGACCCTGAAGTGTTCGAAATAGTATAGCGAGAAATGGCAAAGTGGGACAAGGGCAAAAGTACCACAGCGGAGTCCACGCTTTTTCCACCAAAATCAAGTGCGGCGAATGCGGAAGCTGGTACGATTCAAAGGTGTGGCATTCCAACAGCAAATACCGCAAGACCATCTGGCAGTGCAATCACGAATTCGATGGCGACTGCCGGTGCCAGACACCGCATCTGACGAATGAGAAACCAAGCATAATCCCATAAACGCCCGAACGCCTCACTACTGGTTTTGATGCCAGCGGCTAGACCTATTTGTTATTTCATGAATTCATCCAGCGGCATCATCTGTATGCCGGTACTAAATCTTACTGGATAATGCTTTCCTTCGGAAATTGATTCTTCTGGAAGGACAATTCTATACTCTCATAATCAGCGCAAAATATATATTTCTCTGTCCCATTTTCTTTTACAGGTGGGCACGTCCTGCATTAAGTACTTCATGTACTCCATGTCCATTGCAACTCTTCCATCACCCGCATCTAAGCCTTTGTCAATGTTGAAATACTGCACTTGACCATGCTCAATTCGGTATCCTATCGAGACCACAACATCTTCAATAAACTGCTGTGGGTAGTCAATAATAGCCACTGTATCTGCGTTGGGGAAATGCTCACGAATCACTTTTTTTGTTTCCTCCGATAGACAGATGGAGTAGTGTCCTTCATAATCTTTACAGCAGTCTGAATCATAAACAGTGAACAAACAGAATACAGGAATATTCTTCGCAAACTCAAAATAAACAAGTGCGTTTGCCTTCATGTTAAACGCAGTTATATTACCAGTGTCGTGCTCTTGCATGGTCATTCTTTGTGCAAACATACGAGAGCCTTCCTCCAGAATGTTGCCCTGTCCTTTTATTTTTTTATCTTTTTCTATACCCCAAAATGTTTCGGCATTTGAACAGAACAAACTACCATCCACAAATTCTTCGATGTGTTTTTTCTTTCCGAACTTTAATAAAAATCTTACTTCATTCATAATCAATACCTCATAATAACTACGCCGCTTCTTCAAAGATTCGCTTCTGAGCCTTAAGGTAATTCTGGAGATTAACGATAGTTCCAGTATTCTTTGCACGAGAAGTCCTCAGTTCATCTTCGGTCAGCTCAACATCGTTATCCTTAGCCAATTTGATGGTGTAGTCGTAAATACGACCAACAAGAACCTCTAAATCCTCCGTGGTTAACTGGATGCTGATTTTCTCATAATCCTTATGCTTTTTCAGCTCTTCAAGTCTGACCATCAGCTTGTCAATTTTATCGATATCCATATTCCCTTCACGGATTGCATCGATATACACCCGCAGAGCTGCTCTGAAGTCTGTTACTACTTTTGGCTCATGATTCTTTACTTTGTTATACACCCAAACACCGGTACCAACAGCCGCAGCTCCTATTACAGCAACGATGGGTCCTTTTTTATGCTGCTTAACAAATTGGAGTGCTTTCACACCCAAGCCCTGTGCTTCCTCTGCCGCCTTCAAATCAATAGGCTTCAGATGCTTTACAATCTGGCCCTTATTCGAGCCAACGGCATAGCGCACCACGCTACCAATTCTTCTATATAATCCTGTTGCTAATCCCGTTGCAATGTCATCCGGGATAAAAAATGCGTCTTGTACTATTGGCATACCTTGTACCTCCATTTCTTATTCTATAACAGAGCTTGTTAATTTCGCATATTTATCGTTTCTCATTCGTTTGGAAGCAAGCTAGCACTTCAAGGGAATGTTTACCGATAGCTTCCGGTTCTTTGTTCAGGGCCTCGCATACAAGCCTTAATACGTCCGGCGTAAGAAGCTCTTTCTTTGAAATCGTAGACATCTCACACCTCCTACTACAATATATTTATGGTTAATCTTCCTTACAGCCAGTAAGGAATTACCCATCTTGTTGCTTAAGCTGTTAGAATGATAAGAGCAATCGGTATAACGGAAACCTCCTTGGGCTTCGCGCCCGTGAAATATTCTGCTAACCTGCCCCTCATTCGCAGCGTTCGTTTTATGCAGGTTGAGCCGCTTTCAAGGCGCGTTCGTGTCACACCACAGTAGCTTGAATGGGCAATGAGTAAAACTGGCACTGACCAATTGCACTACAAGAGAAGGAGTGACAATTTTATGAACATGAACGCTATAGGTATTGATATTTCCAAACGAAAAAGCACGGTAACAATCCTCCGTCCCGGTGGGAAGGCTGTTGTAAAGCCCTTTGATGTCCCTCACCTGTCCGCAGATTTTCAATCCCTGATAAACCACATCAGGGAGCTTGATGGCGAAACACGCATCGTCATGGAATGTACCGGACGCTACTATGAACCTGTAGCTCGCCAGCTCTCCCATGCGGGCTTTTTCGTAAGCGCTGTGAATCTCCAGATTATCCGTAACTTCCAAGACCAGGACAATCCTCTACGCAAAGTAAAGACCGATAAGGCGGATTCTGTAAAAATCGCACGGTACACTCTTGACAGTTGGGATAAACTGAAACAATATACTCTTATGGATGAACTACGTTCTCAACTAAAACCATGAACCGCCAGTTTGATTTCTACATGAAACATAAAACTGCTATGAAAAACAATCTGATCGGTCTCATTGACCAGACCTATCCCGGTGCCAACACTTATTTTGACAGCCCTCCCCGCGAGGACGGCAGCCAGAAATGGGTGGATTTTCTTGATACCTATTGGCATGTGGATTGTGTCCGTAAGATGTCCCTTAACTCCTTTACAGACCACTATCAGAAGTGGTGCGCCCGTAAGAAGTACAACTTCAGCAAATCTAAGGTCGAAGAAATCTACGGAAAAACGAAGGAGCTTATTCCCGTACTTCCCGGACAGCTTTACCAAACGTATCATCAAACAGGCGTTCGAACAACTAAACACCACATCGCAGACCGTTGAACAGCTGCGTTCTCTTATGAATGAAACGGCTTCCAAGCTGCCGGAATATCCGGTTGTCATGGCGATGAAGGGCGTAGTTCCGTCTCTCGGTCCTCAACTCATGGCTGAGATTGGAGATGTGGCACGTTTTACTCACAAAGAAGCTATCACGGCATTTGTCGGTGTAGCCCCTGGCGTATATGACTCCGGGGATTATTCCCAGAAAAGCGTACACGCTTCCAAGCACGGCTCGCCGGTTCTGCGCAAGACTTTGTTTCAGGTCATGGACATACTGATCAAAACCAAACCGGATGATGCTGTTTATCTATTCATGGACAAGAAACGTGCGCAGGGCAAGCCCTATTACGTGTATATGACTGCTGGTGCCAATAAGTTTTTGCGTATTTACTACGGAAGGGTGAAAGAATATCTTGCCACTCTATTTTTGGAGTTGCACACTTTTTATATACTCATTATCCGATGCTTGTAGCGCTCCCATTATTCCGCTCTTTCTTCACTTTCTACTTATCATACTCAATCCTGAAATAATCAAGATATGCCTTATATTTATCCTGTGCCGTCAGACAAGTATCTGTCAGATATCCTTTTTCATTACTCCACTCTTTTAAGCCCCGATAATAGAACAATTTCAAATTATCATCGATAATAAACGGAACGACATTATATTTCAGGCATTCTTTAAACATAATTAGTCTGCCAACTCGACCGTTACCGTCCTGGAAAGGGTGTATCCTCTCAAATTTAACATGGAAATCCAGAATATCCTCGAAAGTCTTTTTATCTTTCCCATTGTATTCTGTCAGCAGTTTTTTCATCTTGTCTGCAACATCTTCCGGCATTGCTGTCGGCATACTGCCAACTTCATTTGACCTTTTCTTATAATTCCCAACTGCAAACCATTCCAAGCGTGAATCACTGGTTCCGGATTTCAAAACTAGATGCAACGCTTTGATAAACTTCTCAGACAGTACGGATTTTGCATTATCAATAATCATATCAATACAGCGAAAATGGTTGGCTGTTTCAATCACGTCATCCACATTCAATGTTTCATTTTCTACACCGATGGTATTTGTCTCAAACATATATCTTGTCTGTTCGTGAGTCAACCGGCTGCCTTCCATATGATTGGAATGATAGGTTAAATCAATCTGTGTCTTATGATAAATTCCACCGAAATATTTACTTTTCTTTTCTTCCTGAAGAATGGAAAGCAACGTTTTCGGCTTGTTCTCCTTCTGATTTGCTCGTAAAGGCTTGGTTGCATCTTCCGGTACACTCCAGGTCTTTCCGGTAAGAAACGCCCCCAGAACACGTCCGTGCGCACAATAATTACGAACACTTCTCTCCGATATACCCCATTTTTTTGCTGTCTCCGCAACAGAAAGGTATCGCATCTAATATCCTCCGCCTATTTCAATCTTATATCTTCCAACCCGTTTACAGTTCCCTGGTTTTATATACATAATAGCCTTCATAGTAATAGCTGTGGTCAATGCCCTTCATATAGATTTCTCTATCATTTACATTGTCTGTAAGAGCATTTTTCAAAAGGAACTTAATTTCTATATCTTTAATCGGGCTGCGCTCCATGGCAAGCAAATAATCTTCCTTATCCACTTTACTCCAATCAACAACATATCCGATTTCTTTTTTCAGCATCAAATCCAGCCAGATTCTTGTACTTCTGCCGTTCCCTTCCCTAAATGGATGAGCCGCATTCATTTCTACATATTTTTCGACAATTTCATCAAATGTAGACTGAGGCATTTTGTCAATGCTCTGCAAAGCTGCATCCAGATACATCAATGGAGCAAAACGGAAATTTCCTTTTGATATATTCACCTTTCGAAGCTCACCGGCAAAATCATATATTTTATCAAAAAGATATTTATGAATCTTGGCGAGGCTTTCAAATGTTCCGGCTTCTAAACTTTCCAAATATCCACTTTCAAACATTTCAACCGCTTTCTGCTTGCTGATTTTTTCTTCTATTCTTGCTAATTCCGCTGAATCTGTAATTCCCAGTTTGTTTTCAAGCATTACCTTACCTCACATTCACACCAAATAATCTGCTTTAATTCCTATACTAAGTATACCATATCATCGGCAATTTTAATACGCAAAATCACTTTATCATTTTATTTTTTGCCGTTTCGGGACAAAATTTAAGCGAGAGGCCTCTTAAAACATTCCGCTTTACAGCTATCATTATCTCCTAATCCTTTACCCCGAGTAATCGGGATGCGCGTTTTTTCTTGCGCAAGAACGATACAATAAAGAATGATACCCTCTCTTTATAAGAGCACACACGGTCGATAAAGAGTAAATTTTGCGTCCTATTGCCGCGATTTCACCTCTAATGTCCCCGGATATCCACATCCGCAAAAAAGGGGATTCCGTCTCCCCAGGAATAGACCATATAATTCCCTTTTTTATCCGCTTCTTTTGAAAATTTCAATTTTCCATGCCCGAAAGTCTCTATCTTCTGCCCTTCCTGGATTGCTACAATATATTCCCATTCCGTTTCTCTGTAATCTGAATAATAGGACTCCAATTCCTCCAGAGAAAGCTCGCTCTCTATCAGGATGGCTCCAAAGTATTGCATTCCATTGCCGTTTCCTGTAAATTTCCCCGCCTTAGAAAGGGAATCAATCAATTCCGTCTTTTCCGGAAGCGGTGTCTCTCGCAGCTTTTTTTCTACCTTATATGCAGTGTAATTATTTACCAAAGGGATGGAAATAAGAACCCCTGCCAGCAGGACGGCTGCCACTGCCCCGATGATACTTAATTTTTTCAAACCTATGACTCCTTTTTATGTTTCCCTTCACTCATAACCATGTTCTTCGTTTCCTGACACGAGCCACTGCCGCGCCTTCTTACTGACAGGCATTGTATTCCCGTGTTCCGCCGCGTACTGCATGCAGAACTGCGCTTTTTTAGTCTCTCCCAGTCTTTCATAGCATACGCCTGACAAATACTGTCGAATCACCTCATTGTACGGAAATCTTTCTCTGCCGTTTTCCAGCAGTTTTGCCGCTTTTTGAAATTGGGACTCTAACATATATTTCTCAGCGGTTAAAATTGGGTTCTTCTGAAATACCGCGTCTGCCTCATCAAAAAACTCCCGAAAACCTTCTGCGTCCTTCTTCTGATAACACTGTGCCAGCTTGAGATTTGTCCGTGTCTTTCGGTACATTCCATTGTCTTTCTCTCCCCGCCACTCCTCACGAAGATATGTGTCTGCTTCCTCATACTTCCCGCCAGCTATGAGCGCCTGCACGTATTTCTGCTGCGCCAGCGAAAAGCAGGTCTTCTGGAAGCCTGTAAACTTCAATGTTCTCCCATAAGATACGAAAAAGGTCATTGTCTCCAGGTAAGCGCTGACGTCGCAGTCCTGCAGCAATATGCTGTCGAATCTTTTCAAGTCCGTCAAAAGCCGGTAAACGGTATCTGCTATCCCCGCAAGCACTCCCACCACTGCACATATAATCAAAAGATATCCATGGGCGGTGACCCAGCCGCTTTCCGTTGCCTCAAAGAGAACCTTATGTACCTTATGGGGAAACGGGTTGCCTAAAAAAAGACTCACCGCCGCCATCATTACAAAAAAGATAAGTACGGTGATGACCACACCTCGGATTCTGCCTCTTTTTTCCCTCTCATATAGTTTCTTTATCTGCTCTTCTCTTTCTGCTCCTGACATGTTTCTCACCTTCTCCTTCATCCATACTGGATTTGTCTCCTCCTCCGTCTTCCTGAATCCAGAAAAACGGTTTGTTACAGAACCTTTCTTATTCAGAGATTTCTTTTTTAAATATTACATCAGTAAGAATTATGTGTCAAGTTTTATCTGTGCCATTTGGCAAGAGACATTTTATTGTGTTTCAAGCTAATTGTCCGCCAAGATAATTTGACTTTCCATCACAAATAGTATACTATTTTATTACATTCGTAAGATATCGGGAGGGATTTTTTATGACAAAACTGCCGCAGATTTCCGAAGCCGAGTTTGAGGTGATGAAGATTGTGTGGAGCCATGCGCCGATTAACACCAACGAGATTACAGAGCGTTTATGCAAGACTACGTCCTGGCGTCCGAAGACCGTGCAGACACTCATCAAACGCTTAGTGTCCAAGGGCGCGCTCGCCTATGAAAAGCAGGGCAGAGTGTTTGTCTATACACCGCTGGTTAAGGAACATGAGTATCTCGACCAGAAGAGCCACTCCTTTCTGGAGCGTTATTACGGAGGGAATCTTACATCCATGGTCTCTGCGTACATTGAAAATGACTGTCTCTCCGGGGATGAGCTAGACTCTCTTCGCGCTCTTCTTGATAAGGGGACAAAGAAAGGAGGCAGTCAGGATGGCTGATTTCGCGATACGTTTTTTCCTCTGCAATCTTTTCTTAAGCGGTATCATCGGACTGTTCTTTGCCATCCGCCATCTGTGCAGAAATTTGCTTTTTGGCAGATGGATGTACCGGCTGTGGTTTCTGCTGCTCTTTCTGCTCGCCGTGCCTTTCCTGCCCTTTTCCGAAAAGGGATTCTTTCCCATTGCCGCAAACGGATTTTCCCGCATTGCCTCGTACCTTGAGAGCATCTCCGCGAACCGGGGATTAGGAGCTGGACATGCCATCAGCGGTACATCCCTGGAAAATCTGACCGGAGGCTTACGCGGCTTGACCGATTTCACTCTGTCCGTGGACAGTGTAAATGGGTTCCATGTGGGATACCTGCTTCTGGGAATCTGGGGCGCGGGTATCCTTTTTATGACATGGATGGTGATAAAATCCGCCCTTCGCCTGCGCGCCCTCAAAGCGTCCGCGCTTCCCCTTGAGAATCCCGAAATCGGCAGGCTCTGCCAAAGGTGTCAGAGAAAAGCAAAGATTGCGCGAAAGATTCCCGTCTACAGCACTGCCTATTTAAATTCTCCTGTCATCACAGGAGTGATACACCCTGCCATCTATCTGCCCCTCCACCTGCTCTCTGACTGTGGAGAAAAGGAACTTTCCTATATTCTGATGCACGAACTGGCGCACTACCGCCACCGGGACAACCTCGCTAATTACCTGATGACTCTTGCCTCTGTCGTCTACTGGTTCAATCCTCTTGTCCGGTCTGCCTTAAAGGAAATGCGCAGCGACCGGGAGATTGCCTGTGACATCGCGGTTCTGGAGCTCTTAGATGAAGATTCCTATCGTGATTACGGGCATACTCTCCTCAATTTTGCCGAAAAGGTTTCTCTGCATCCCTTCCCCTTCTCTGCGGGTCTTGGTGAAAATACAAAACAGATGAAACGCCGAATTTTAAATATCGCCGCTTACAAAAAGCCCTCCTTTTCTAAAAAGATAAAGGGGCTCGTTTCCTTTCTGCTGATTGATCTCTGCCTGTTTGCCTCTGCCCCCTTCCTCACTGCCAATGCCCGGGCTGATGTTTCTAATCTGGATGGCAGTCATTATCAATGGAATCTTTCCCATAAAGCGGTCACGCAGATAGATGGCGCCTCTTTCTTTGGCGACTATGAAGGAAGCTTTGTCCTCTATGATTCTGCGAAGGAGGATTGGTTCATCTATGATATGGAGCGCGCCACTTTGCGCAGGGCGCCCAACTCCACCTACAAGATATACGACGCCCTTTTCGGGCTGGAGGAGGGTATCATAAGTACAGAGGATTCTCTTATCACCTGGGACAAGGAAACTTATCCCTTTGAGACATGGAACGCTGACCAGACCCTGGATTCTGCCATGGAATTCTCTGTAAACTGGTATTTCCAGGAAATCGATAAAAAAATGGGTAAAGACTGTATCCTGCGTTATCTCAAGGAAATCGGATATGGAAACGCGAATATGGGCGGCAATCTTTCTTCCTACTGGCTGGAATCTTCCCTTCTGATTTCTCCGGCAGAGCAGGTAGAACTTTTATACGCATTACACAGCGGGCAGTTGGGATTTTGTGAGGAACATATCGACACTGTAAAAGATGCCATCCTGGTGACCGCTTCTGATACCGGAACTCTCTACGGAAAGACCGGCACCGGGCGGGTGGACGGCAGCGATGTGAACGGCTGGTTTGTCGGATTTCTTGAGACAGAGGGAAACACCTACTATTTTGCCACAAACATTGAGGCAGAAAAGAACGCCACCGGAAGCAAAGCTGCCGACATCACCCTCTCCCTCCTGTCCGACCTGCTCCACTGACTCGTGTACTGTCTCATCCACATTCTGCGTCATTATACTGAAAACCAATGAGACAGTACACCAGAAAGCCGGCACCTACACTTTTTCCGCAATCATCTCAATGAGCCGCGCAGTCTCCTCCCATCCCAGACAGGGGTCGGTGATGGACTGCCCGTACACGTGGTGTTCCCCGATATCCTGGCGTCCCGGCACAAGGTAGCTCTCCACCATCACGCCTTTGACTAATTTCTTCAAATCCGGATTGTAGTTCCTGCTGTGGAGGACTTCACTGACAATTCTGGGCTGTTCTTTATACTGCTTGCCGGAATTGGCGTGGTTGGTATCAATGATAACCGCGGGATTTTTAAGCTCCTGCTTTTCGTACATCTCCTGCAGGCGCACCAGATCCTCATAGTGATAATTGGGGATGGTCTTTCCGTACTTGTCCACACCGCCCCGCAGGATGGTGTGTGCCAGCGGGTTTCCGCTTGTCTTGACATCGCATCCCCGGTAAATAAAACGGTGAGGGAGCTGTGCCGCGATGACGGAATTGAGCATCACGGAGAGGTCGCCGCTGGTGGGATTCTTCATCCCCACCGGAATATCCATGCCGCTGGCTGTCAGACGGTGCTGCTGGTTCTCCACAGACCGCGCCCCGATTGCCTCATAGGAAAGCACATCATCTAAATAGCTGCGGTTCTCCGGGTAGAGCATCTCATCCGCCGAGGACAATCCGGTCTCTTTCATCACTCGGATGTGGAGCTTGCGGATGGCAATGATTCCGGCGAGCAAATCCGGCGCCTTATCCGGGTCCGGCTGGTGCAGCATCCCCTTATAGCCCTCCCCTGTGGTGCGGGGTTTATTCGTGTACACTCTCGGAATGATGAGCAGCTTGTCTTTCACCTTATCTGCAAGTCCTTTCAGGCGGTCCACATACTCACACACCGAGTCCTCATTGTCCGCGGAACACGGTCCGATGATAACAAGAAAGCGGTCCGATTTCCCGGTAAAGATATCCCGGATTTCTCTGTCTCTTTTTTCTTTGATTTCTTTTAGTTCCTCCGGCAGCGGATATTCCTGCTTTAAACTATCCGGCAGCGGCAATTCATGGTTAATTTTTATAGACATTCTTCTTCTCCTTTTCTGCGTAATCTCAAGTAGTAAATACGGAGTTTTCCTACCAGTAGGGTAAGATATCTCAATACCGGCTCTGTGGCGATGGCAAACACCACAAACAACATGATACATTTCGTGGACATCCCCGTGAGAGCGAACAAATCATTCAGATACAGGCTGCAGAACAAGAGCCCCGCAATACTACCGAAAAAGATGGCTGCTCTCAATTTGTTTAATGGCGCGCTGATGGTGTATAAAATCATAAATCCGACGATTGCCAGGAGCATGGTTGCGGCAGTGGAAATATCTGTGGCATTTACCCCGAAGGTCTCTCCGAAGACGACTAAGGCTCCCACCGCCAGCGCATCGGTCAGTGCCGCAGGCAGTGCTTTTAAAAATACATTGGTCAAAAATTTCCCTTTGATGATATTCTTGTTCGGCTCAAGTGCCAGGAAAAACGCCGGCACACCGATGGTAAACATACTGATTAAGGAAATCTGTGACGGTTCCAGCGGATAGGTGAACATAAATACCACGGAAAACAGGCTTAACAGGAAGGAAAAAATATTTTTCACAAGGAACAGGCTCGCCGAGCGCTGAATATTGTTTACCACCCTTCTTCCTTCTAAAACCACCTGGGGCATACAGGAAAAATCGGATTCCAGCAGTACAAGCTGGGACGCCTGTGCCGCCGCCTCGCTGCCTGATGCCATGGCAATACTGCAGTCCGCATCCTTTAACGCCAAGACATCATTGACTCCGTCTCCTGTCATGGCAACAGTCCTGCCCGCTGCTTTCAGCATATGCACAAACTGCCGTTTCTGGTTGGGAGTCACCCTGCCGAACACCGTATTGTTGAGGAGCGCCTCCTGCATCTCTTCCGGGCTCTGTAAGGCGGAGGCATCCACAAATTTCTCCGCGCCCTTTATCCCCGCCTGTTTCGCGACCTCTGACACAGTCACCGGATTATCTCCAGAAATCACTTTAATCTCCACGCCCTGCTCCGCGAAATAGCAAAACGTCTCCGGCGCAGCCTCACGGATGGGGTTCGCCAGCAGGATATAAGCCAAAGGCTCTACGCCGTGATGGAGCGCTTTCCCGTCAATCTCTTCGTCATACATACCGAACACAAGCACACGGGCGCCTTTTGAGGCGTGTTCCATGATTTTCTCCTCGTAGAGGGGATATTTTTCCCTTAAGACAAACTCCGGTGCGCCCAGTACATAGGCGCCCTCCGCAAAGGTCACACTGCTGTATTTGGTGGCAGAGGAAAACCCGGTCTTCGCAAGAGGCTGTTTTCCCGAAGAGACCGTGAAAAAGGCTTTGACAGCCTCCATGGTGATATTATCACTGCTCATGGCAGCGGCAAAATCTCCAATCAATGTACTCAAAGGTTCCATCGTCTCCTCGTCGTACTCTTCGGTAGGGATGAGTCCCTGCACTCTCATAGTATTCTCCGTAATTGTCCCGGTCTTATCCACGCACAGGACATTGACCCGCGCCAGAGTCTCGATGCATTTCATGTCGTGCAGCAGGACCTTCTTCTGCGCGAGACGGATGGAACTCACCGCCAGCGCTACACTGGCGAGGAGATAAAGCCCCTCCGGAATCATACCGATGACCGCGGCAACCATGGAGGTGACACTGGAGCGGAATTTCTCTCCCTGCAGAAAAAACGCCTGTCCAAAAAGCACCAGTCCGATGGGGATGATGGCGATACCTACACATTTTACCAGCTTATCCAGAGAACGAATCATCTCTGACTGCTCTCCCTCCTGCATCTCCTTTGCCTGAATGGTCAGTTTGGAGATATAGGAGTCCTCCCCTACTTTGTCGAGGCGGGCATGACACTGTCCGGAAATGATAAAACTGCCGGACATCAGCTTATCCCCTCTTCGCTTTGTAATCTCATCGGACTCTCCGGTCAGGAGAGATTCATTGACCTGTACCTCCCCGGCACAGACTTCCGCATCCGCACAGACCTGATTTCCTGCCCGGAAAATGACAATATCGTCCAGCACCAGTTCCTCGGCATCGATGTTCCACTGCTTCCCGTCCCGCACTACGATTGCATGGGGAGCGTTTAACATCGTCATCTTGTCCAGCACTCTCTTCGCCCGCACCTCCTGCACGATACCGATGAGTGTATTGGCGATGATGACGGGCAAAAAAGTCAAATCTCTAAAGGACCCAACGATGCACAGCAGCACCGCAAGACTTACAAAAATCAGGTTGAAGTACGTGAAAACATTCTCATGTATGATTTCTTTTGTCGTCTTTGACGGAGGGTCCACCGCCCTGTTCGTCCAGCCGTGCAGACGATGCTCCTGCACCTGGGCTGCGGTAAGTCCCATCCTGTATTCCGGGCAGTACCGGGTGGTGGGAATCCGCCTGTCTTCCCGTTCCTCCTGCACTGCCTTTCTCTTCTGTCTTCGTGCCATAAATTCTGCTACCTTCCTTCATATATAAATTACAGTATATTCTGTTTTCAAATCGATTTCTGTTCGCGGTCATACCATCTTAAAAGCCGCATTGCCACATAAACTATGGCGGCGTAAATCGGTTTCTCTGTTATTCTATCACAATAACTCCTTGTTTTCTATTCCCATTTCCCTTATAATAATACAAGTATTTAAGCAAAAGTTGCTATCCACATTCCTGACTCCAAATTGGCATCAGCGGTTTACGTGCAGGCACGACACCTCTGTTGACAATTTAGAATCGGCTGTGAATAGTAACTTTTCAATACAAGTATAGATAAAAAGTTGGGTTATCACTATGAGATTAAGAAGCAAACTTGCGATTAAATGCGCAAAAGGGGCAAGCACCCTCATCAAAAAATTGAACCGCGGGAGCGGAGTCACCTTCCCCGGTTATGTTGCCCGTCTCATTGACCCGGACATCTTAAGAGAGTTATCCGGTCAGATTCGGCAAAAAACCATTGTCACCATGGGGACCAACGGCAAGACCACGACCAATGCTATCTTATACCAGGCATTGAAATCTGAGGGCGCCAAGGTCATCATCAACCGCACGGGAGCCAATATGTTAAACGGCATCATCTCCGCTTTTGTGCTCGCCACAGACAAACACGGACATCTGGATGCGGACTTTGCCTGCATCGAGGTGGATGAGATTGCCTCCGTGGGCGTACTGCCCAAACTTCAGCCGGACTGTGCCCTTCTGACAAACATTTCCCGTGACCAGCTGGACCGTTTCGGTGAAGTGGACATCACCTACAATAAGCTGATGAGTGCAGTAACAAGTGTTCCTAAAACAACACTCATCATCAACTGCGACGATATCCTCTCCTATTCTCTGGCGGAAAAGAGCGGCAATCCCTTCGTCACCTACGGCATCAGTGAGCAGATTTTCGATGACATCTCCCGCTCCGAGATACGGGAGAGTATTTTCTGCCGCAACTGCGGGAATAAGCTGGACTATGATTTCTTCCACTATGGGCAGCTGGGTATCTACCACTGTCAGAAATGCGGATGGACCCGCCCCGAACCGGATTACACCGCGCAGGACATCACACTGAAGGACGAGGTCTATGCCTTTGACATGGATGGAATCCACATCGACTCCACAGCGCGGACTCCATACAATATCTACAATACCCTTTCCGCCTACACTGCCCTCAAGACATTGGGCGCGGGGTGGAAAAACTTTAAATCCATGATTGAGTCCTTTGATTACGGAAACAACCGGGAGAGCATTTTCACTGTGCACGGCGCGCGGGTACAGCTCCATCTGGCGAAAAATCCCATCGGCTTCCAGCAGAAGGTCTCCCTTGTCCTCAAGGATGAAAAGCCTAAGGACATTATCATCCAGATTAACGACACCTACCAGGACGGCGAGGATATCTCCTGGCTGTGGGACGTGGATTTCCAGTATCTTGCCGACAGCAACGCCAAATCCATCACCACCGCCGGGACAAGGCGGCATGATATGGGACTGCGCCTCAAATACGAGGATATCCCCTGTGAATCTACCACAGACCTTCGCGCCACCATCTTAGACCGGGCAGAGAACGGCACGAAAAATCTCTATGTTATCGTAAACTACTCCGGTCTGTACCGGACCAACCATCTGCTCACGGAGCTGGAAAAAGGCATGGAAGGAGGCGAGGCTTCATGAAACTGACCATCGGACATTTATACCCGGACCTTTTAAACCTCTACGGCGACCGCGGGAACATCCAGTGCTTCCGCAAGCGTCTCACATGGCGTGGAATGGAGGCTGAAGTCATCCCCTTCTTGTCAGGAGAAGCGATTGATTTCTCAAAGCTGGACATCGTACTTTTGGGCGGCGGCTCTGACCGCGAGCAGGAACTGGTCTGCAATTACTTGAAGGACATCCGTGAGGATTTCAAAGACTATGTAGAAAACGACGGCGTTGTCCTCGCTGTCTGCGGGGGCTACCAGCTTCTCGGCAAATATTACAAAACGGAGAAGAAGACCATCGAGGGGCTCTCCATCCTCGATATCACCACCGAGTGGCAGCCGGAGCGTCTGATTCGCAATATTGTGCTCAACAGCCCCCTGTTCGACACTCCTGTGGTGGGCTTTGAAAACCACGGCGGGCGCACCTATATCGGAGACCATACCCCCTTCGGCAAGGTCTTCTACGGACTGGGAAATACCGGAAAATCCGGCTATGAGGGCGTGGTCTATAAAAACGTCATCGCCACCTACCTCCACGGACCGCTCCTGCCGAAAAATCCCCAGGTATGCGACTATCTTCTGGAGCGGGCATTGAAGCGCAAATACGGTCCTGAGGTGACACTAAAGCCTCTGCCCGATGAACTGGAGCACAAGGCGAACCAGTATATTGTGGACCGCTACAGCGACAAAAAATATATCCTCAAGGAGACCATCAAACGGCACACATAATCGTCTCAAAGGTAATCGTAACAGACAAAGATATTTGTAAATAGCCGGCGGCAGAAAAAGCGTAAAACGCTCCTCTGCCGCCTTTTCTATCTTCTTATCCTCTCTTGCGCCATGCAAGTCTCACTGCCTTGAGAATCTGGATAATCGGTATATTCAATGCCGCCAGACCGTACACGGTAAATAACTGCCCGGTTGTCAGTGTCTGTACTTTAAAAATACTGTGCAGAGCCGGAATCATCACCACAGATGTAATGAGCGCAATGCCCAGCACAAACGCTCCAATCAGATATACATTGTTCACCAAAGCCTTTGTAAATACCACCGGTCTGTCCGATTTGCAGTTAAATCCGTGGAATAACCTTGCGCAGCACAGGGTAGCAAACGCCATGGTGCTGGCGAGCAGTGCATTTTTTCCATCCCCGTAACCAATCATAAATGCCACCATAGTCGTCACACCGATGGAGAGTCCCTCTGTTCCTACTTTGATAAGAAAATCCCTGGTGAGGATGGACTCATTCATGGGTCTTGGCTTCTCGTTCATCACATCTTTATTGTGCGGTTCCAGTCCCAACGCAATTGCCGGCAGGCTGTCTGTCAGGAGATTGATAAACAGCAGATGAACCGGCGCAAACGGTACCGGGAGCGCCGCGATGGAGGCATACAGAACTGCCAGTATAGCTCCAAAGTTTCCGGACAGTAAAAACTGGATGGCACTTTTGATATTCCGGTATAAATTCCGCCCATTTTCGACAGCTTTTACGATGGTGGCAAAATTATCGTCCGTGAGCACCATGGCAGCCGCATCCTTGGACACCTCACTTCCGGTAATTCCCATCGCCACACCGATATCCGCCTGTTTCAGAGCAGGCGCATCGTTGACACCGTCTCCTGTCATGGATACAATATTTCCCTTATCCTGCCATGCACGGACGATGCGGATTTTATGCTCCGGCGACACCCTCGCGTAGACAGAGATACCTTCCACAAAGTCTTTGAGTTCTTCATCGGACATAGAATCAATCTCTGAACCCTCGCAGGCTTCTGATTCCTTCTCAAGTATTCCGATTCGCTTGGCGATTGCCGCCGCTGTCACCTTGTGGTCCCCGGTTATCATGATTGGGCGGATTCCCGCGCTCTTACACTCTGCCACTGCTGCTTTGGACTCTTCTCTTGGCGGGTCCATCATGGCGATGAGTCCCAGGAAGGTCAGATGTTCTTCCTCCTCGACGGTCAACTCCAACTCATCCGACACCACTTTATACGCAAAGCCCAGCACACGCAGTCCCTCTCTGGAGAACGCCTGGTTCTGCGCCTCAATCTTCCTTCTGTCCTCTTCTGTTATGGGGCGGACTTCTCCGGCAATCTGGATATAGTCCATGCGGGACATCAGTACATCCACCGCGCCTTTCACTAGCATGGTGGGAATTCCCTCCATGGTGTGTTTGGTAGACATCAATTTTCTGTCACTGTCAAAAGGATTTTCGCTCTCCCTCGGATATTTCTCTCTTACATCCTCCGGACAGACGCCCAGCTTCGAACCAAGATTGATAAGCGCCGTCTCTGTGGGGTCACCCACTTCCACACCGTCTGTATTGCGGGAGTCATTGCAGAGGATACTTGCCAGAAGCAGTCTGCTGTGGGAAGGATTTTCAACCTCCACATCCTCTGCCGGGATACAGGTCTCATCCACATAATAATGTTCTACCGTCATCTTATTCTGGGTCAGAGTTCCTGTCTTATCCGAACAAATGACAGAAACACTTCCCAATCCCTCTACAGCCTGGAGCTTGCGCACAATAGCGTGTTCCTTCGCCATCTTCTGTGTCCCGAAGGACAAAACGATTGTGACAATCGAGCTCAGTGCTTCCGGGATTGCCGCCACCGCCAGTGCCACCGCAAAAAGGAAGGCATCGCCGATGGCATCACCGCGGAATACACTGATGCCAAAGAGAATTCCGCAGAAAATCAGAATCAGGATGGACAGCTTCTGCCCAAACTGGTCCAGATTAATCTGAAGGGGTGTCCGCTTCTCGGATGTGGTCTTTAAGAGACTGGCAATCTTGCCGACCTCTGTCTCCATTCCGATGCCTGTCACCACAAAAGAGCCCCTCCCGTAGGTGACAAAACTTCCGGAGTACACCATATTGACGCGGTCCCCCAAAGGCACATCGCCTTCAATGGTATCCATCGTCTTCTCCACGCCAAGGCTCTCGCCTGTCAGCGCGCTCTCATCCACCTTAAGGCTCGCACATTCCAGGAGCCGTCCGTCTGCCGGGATATAATCTCCCGCATCTAACATCACCCGGTCTCCCACTGTCACCTCGGAAGAAGGAATAGGCACCACATTTCCGTCCCTTAACACCTTTGCCTCCGGTCCGGAGAGCTTTTTCAAACTCTCCAGGGACTGTTCTGCCTTGACAGTCTGCACCGTCCCCAGAATTGCGTTCATGGTGATAACAACAAGGATAACGACCGTGCTCTCCACATCTCCCAGAAAACCGGACACAATTGCCGCGATAATTAAGATGATGACGAGAAAATCCTTGTACTGTTCAAGGAAAATCTGCAGGGTGGTCTTTTTCTTTCCCTCCACCAGAGCGTTTGGTCCGTATTTCTCCTGGTGTTCTTTTACCTGTTCCGTGGTAAGCGGCTCCAGAGAACCATTGATTGTTTTCAGAGCATCTTCCCCTGACATCTGATAATACTTTTCCATTTTAGAAACCTCCTTTTCTGGCGCAATGCACGGAGTTCTTTTTATTTAATAGAGAACAAAGTTTTCTATCAAATAAAAAATGAGACCTTCATTGCACGCTAAATGCAATAAAAGTCTCACTGTTTAATCACGATACGGATGGCAGCCCATCGTACTGACGACATCGCAAACGTTTTTCAACGCCAGTTACTCCCTTTTACAAAAGATACTATAATGCATTTTTTCTCTGCTGTCAATTCTATTTACAATTTTTTCACATTATAGTATTTCCTGTCAGGAACGGGCTTAAACCTGTCACAGCCGATTTATCTGTGATTTCCCGCGCACTTTTGGAGACAGTCCAGAGAACTCTCCTTCTCTGTCATCCTACACGATACCCTGCGCGTTCATAGCGTCTACGACTTTCTCAAATCCGGCGATATTCGCTCCTACCACGTAATTGCCTTCAAAGCCATATCTCTCCGCAGCCTCAGCCATGTTGTGGCAGATATCTACCATGATTCTCTTCAGCTGATTGTCTACTTCCTCAAATGTCCAGCTTAAGCGCTCACTGTTCTGTGACATCTCCAGTGCGGAGGTCGCCACACCGCCTGCATTCGCCGCTTTACCCGGAGCAAAGAGCACACCGTTTGCCTGCAGGTATTCTGTTGCCTCCAGAGTAGTTGGCATGTTTGCACCCTCTGCCACCGCGATGCAGCCGTTTGCCACAAGCGTCTTGGCATCATCGATGAGCAGCTCATTCTGTGTCGCACAGGGAAGCGCGATATCTACTTTTACAGACCATACGCCTCTTCCTTCGTGGTACTCAGCATTCGGACGGTAAGTCTTGTACTCTGTCAGACGTTCTCTCTTGATTTCCTTGATTTCCTTCAAGGCTTCCACATCGATGCCTTCCGCGTCATATACCCAGCCGTTGGAATCGCTGACTGTCACGACCTTCGCCCCCATCTGCTGCGCTTTCTGCGCCGCGTAGATTGCTACATTTCCGGAACCGGAGATGGCAATCGTCTTGCCCTTGATGTCGTGTCCGTTGAGCTTCAACATCTCCTCTGTCAGGTAGAGGAGTCCGTATCCGGTCGCCTCTGTACGTGCCAGAGAACCGCCGTAGCTTAAGCCCTTTCCTGTGAGCACGCCCTCGGACAGTCCGCGGATGCGTTTGTACTGTCCATACATGTATCCAATCTCTCTTGCGCCTGTTCCGATATCTCCCGCCGGAACGTCTGTGTCAGCGCCGATGTACTTGCAAAGTTCTGTCATGAAGCTCTGGCAGAACGCCATCACTTCTCTGTCAGATTTTCCTTTCGGGTCAAAGTCAGAACCGCCCTTACCGCCGCCGATTGGCAGCCCTGTCAGGGAGTTTTTGAAAATCTGCTCGAATCCCAGGAATTTTATAATACCGAGGTTGACGGATGGATGAAGGCGCAGACCTCCTTTGTACGGTCCAATCGCACTGTTAAACTGTACGCGGTATCCGGTATTCACCTGTACCTGTCCGTTGTCATCTACCCACGGAACACGGAACTTAAGCTGTCTCTCCGGCTCTACCAGTCTCTCAAGGAGCGCATCTTTACGGAACTGCTCTTCATTCGCCTCCACAACTACGCGAAGTGACTCCAGCACTTCCTTGACAGCCTGGTGAAATTCCGGCTCTGCCGGGTTCTTCTTTACAACCAGTTCAATTACCTCATCAACATATGACATCCTCATTTACCTCCTGAATATACAAAATAGCTGGCAGACAACGCTGCCAGCTTACGTTGACAAAATTGCCTACTCGTTTATTCTAAAAGCTGTATGCAACTTTGTCAATAAAAAATTTCAAATATTTTACAACTTTAGCACTTCATTCCGTCAAAATCAGCATGGTTGTTTTTGCAGTATATTGCACTTTTTCCTGTAACTTTTTCTATCACTCCGCTTTTTCACTGTTTCCGCCTTTTTAATTTTTGCAGGATTTTATTTTCATTTATTCATTTTTCTCTTTTTTCAGAATTCACCATCAAGATGTTTTCCTTCGTTCCCGATAGACAATCGTAGCAAAATCCAGTAAATACGCGACAATGATAAGCAATCCCAATGTCTCGCCGAATTTCCTCGGGATGACATTGACAATCCGCTCCACCATCTTTTGCAGGATTCCAAACAATATCAACGTATAAAATCCCCATGCGATGGTGCTCTCCAGACACAGGATACCTTTATAGTTAAAGGGCTTGTCCCTGTAATCCCACCATATCTCGCCAAACACTCTCTGCATAATCTTCGCCGTGATAAACTCTATCGTCGTAGCAAGGACCGCACCCATCAGAAACAGCGCAACCTTATTATGACTGTATGGCGCCAGCACAAAGAAGACCGTCAAAGCCCCCACCCCGTAGATGGGACAGCAAGGTCCTCTGGAAAATCCCCGGTTTGTCAATTTCCTGTTGCAGATAGACATATAGATAGACTCCACTACCCAGCCCAGTATGCTGTATGTTAAAAACCACATGATAACATGGTACAAATCTCTTCCAAAAATCACTTTATTCCACATATGTACGCTCTCCCTTCCTGAAAGCAGGCATATTTTAATCCTTCCTAAAGTACAAAGCGGGCAAGCCCGCTTCAACTTTCCTCCCCCTCCATACCCCGGGGGTTAAACACTTTGCGCCCCGTGGAGCGTTTTGTTTAATTAGGAAACGCAGTTTCCTATTAAACAAAAATAGCGTGTTGAGATTCAACACGCTATTTATCTGCACATTAATTATATTTACGTTTTCTAGCGGCTTCAGATTTTTTCTTACGTCTTACGCTTGGTTTTTCGTAATGTTCTCTCTTACGAATCTCCTGCTGAATGCCTGCCTTCGCACAGTTTCGTTTGAATCTGCGCAAAGCACTATCTAACGTCTCGTTTTCTTTAACGATTACATTCGACATAGTCTCACACCTAACCTCCCCTCCAGCCTTGTATTGTGCATCATACGACTGTTCGGGTATATTTATTGCACTACAAAAGATTATATCATATTTTTCGTTCCCGTCAACTGTTTTCGGTCAAAAAGCTCAAAAAACTGTGAAACAGTCATCCCACCCACATAAGCAGTCTTAGCTCCGTAAGGAGCGGGACTGGAGCATCGAAGATGCGACGAGTGCGCATGTAGGTGGGGTGGCTGTGAATTGCCGCAATCAGGAAATCTGGCTCTCCAGCACTTCCTCTGCTTTTTTGAGGGCAGCTTCGATACCGGAGGGGTCTTTTCCTCCTGCCTGTGCCATATTCGGGCGTCCTCCGCCGCCTCCGCCGACTAAGCCCGCTATCGCTTTCACGAGATTTCCCGCGTGAGCTCCCTGCTTCATGGCGCCCTCTGTGGCAGTCGCCATAAGACTCACTCTGCCGTCTGTACCGGATGCGAGCACAACAACTCCCTCGCCCAATTTTTCTTTCATCTGGTCGCCCAGCTCGCGCAGACCGTTCATATCCACACCGTCAATCTTAGCCGCCAGCAGCTTCACGCCTTTGACTTCTTTCACCTGGTTCAAGATATCTCCCGCTGCTTCCTGTGCCATTTTACTCTTTAAGCTCTCGACTTCTGAATGGAGAGATTTGTTCTCGGACAGCATGTGCGCAATCTTGTCGGACAGGGTATCCGGCGTACCTTTTAAAAGCGCTGCCGCCTCTTTTATCTTCTTCTCCAGATTGTCGTAATATTTCATCAGCCCTTCGGACGTCAGCGCCTCGATTCTTCTCACACCTGCGGCAACGCCTGTCTCAGAAAGAATCTTGAACGCCATAATCTCGCTGGTATTCTTCACATGCGTACCGCCGCAGAACTCGATGGAGAATCCATCCATATCCACCACGCGCACGATGTCACCGTATTTTTCGCCAAACAATGCCTGGGCGCCTGTCTTCTTGGCTTCCTCGATGGGCATGTTCTTCACATGCACGGGAAGGGCATTGGCAATCTGCTCATTGACGATAGTCTCCACCTTCTCCAGTTCTTCCGGTGTCATAGCGGAAAAATGGGTAAAGTCAAAGCGCAGTCTGTCCTCATTGACGCTGGAACCCGCCTGCTCTACATGGGTACCCAGAACCGTACGCAGCGCTTTCTGCAAAAGATGGGTAGCGCTGTGGTTCCTTGCAGACAGAGCACGCTTCTTCGCATCAACCTTAAGTGTCGCCGTATCGGACACCTTAATCATACCGCGGGTCACTTTCCCCACATGTCCGATTTTGCCGCCTAAGAGCTTAATCGTATCCTCCACCTCGAACTCTCCATCCGGTGTGGTGATGATGCCTGTATCCGCCTCCTGACCGCCGCTGGTGGCATAGAAGGGCGTCTCCTTCACAAAGACGGTTCCACTCTCCCCGTCAGACAGGGCATCCACCACTTCTGTCTCGGAAGTGAGCACGATGACTTCAGACTCCCAGCTCAGATTGTCATATCCCACGAAGGAACTGGTGACACTGGGGTCAATGGACTCGTAGACTGTCACGTCCGCGCCCATATAGTTAGTCACTTCTCTTGCATCTCTGGCTGTCTTTCTCTGGATTTCCATGGCTGCCTGGAATCCTTCTTCATCAACGCTTAAGTTTTTCTCCTCCAGGATTTCTTTCGTCAAATCCAGAGGGAATCCGTAAGTATCATATAATTTAAACGCCTCCGCGCCTTCTAACACGTTTTGTCTTTTCTCTTCCATATGAGAAATCATCTCTGAGAGTATGCCAAGTCCCTGATCAATGGTCTTGTTGAACTGCTCTTCCTCTTTGGCAATGACTTTCAAAATAAACTCCCGTTTCTCCTCCAGCTCCGGATAACCGTCTTTGGAGCCGGCAATCACGGTCTTGGCCAGTTCCGGCAGAAATCCCTTGGAGATATTCAAAAGACGCCCGTGACGGCAGGCACGCCGAAGCAGACGGCGCAGCACATAACCGCGTCCCTCGTTGGAGGGCATGATTCCGTCTGAAATCATAAAGGTGACGGAACGGATGTGGTCCGTGATGACACGGATGGATACATCCTTATCGTACTCTTTTCCATATTCCACCTCTGCCAGGCGGCACACATGGTCGCGGAGCGCTTTGATGGTATCCACATCAAAGATGGAATCCACATCCTGCACGACCACAGCCAGACGCTCCAGCCCCATGCCGGTGTCAATGTTTTTCTGTTCCAATTCCGTATAGTTTCCATTGCCGTCATTGTCAAACTGGGTAAAGACATTATTCCAGATTTCCATGTAGCGGTCGCACTCGCATCCCACCGTACAGTCCGGTTTACCGCAGCCGTATTTCTCTCCCCTGTCGTAATAGATTTCTGAACAGGGTCCGCAGGGACCGGAACCGTGCTCCCAGAAATTGTCTTCCTTGCCGAATTTGAATATCCGCTCCGCCGGAATTCCCATATCCTTATTCCAGATGTCAAACGCTTCATCGTCATCCAGATAGACAGACGGATAAAGTCTGTCCGGGTCAAGCCCTACAGTCTCGGTCAGAAATTCCCAGGACCATTTGATTGCTTCCTTTTTAAAGTAATCCCCGAAAGAGAAATTCCCGAGCATCTCGAAAAAGGTCCCGTGCCGCGCTGTCTTTCCTACATTTTCAATATCTCCGGTACGGATACATTTCTGGCAGGTGGTGACCCGCTTCCTGGGCGGTATCTCCTGCCCGGTAAAATAAGGCTTTAATGGTGCCATTCCGGAATTGATGAGCAACAGGCTCTTATCATTGTGCGGCACCAGGGAGAAGCTCTTCATGGCAAGATGGTCCTTGCTCTCAAAGAACTCCAAAAACATCTTTCTCAATTGATTTACTCCATACGGCTGCATTCTCTCTCCTCCTGGTTTCTTTCGTTTCCTTTTACGCTTATATTATTTCAGTTCAATCTCTTCCAACTCTTTTGCCGGAATCGACTTGCTGGAATTTTTCACATAGGCTGCCAAATCCTTCTTCGCTGTCGCCACGGGGATATTGGTTCCCGCTCCTGCGATACATCCGCCCGGACAACCCATACCTTCAATCAGACACCCGTTCATGCGTCCTGCCTTGGCGAGCGTCAAAATTTTCTTACACTCTGCCAGACCCTCGGCGTGCTCAATGTTGACCTGCACGTCCGGATAATATTCATTGATACATTTCTCAATAGCTTCCGCGACACCGCCTGCGCAGCCATAACCACGCCCTGCTCCGGTCGCGTCGTGGAAGGAAGACTCTGCCTCATACTTCGTCAAATCGATGCCTTTGGCGTCAAACATCGCCTGCATCTCCTCAAAGGTCACGACAAAATCCACATCACTTCTCACGCTTCTTCTGGAAGCCTCTAATTTCTTGGACGCGCAAGGTCCGAGGAAGACCACCTTCGCGTTGGGATGCTCCTGTTTGATGGTCCTGGCTGTCGCCACCATAGGGGTGAGTTCCTGGGAAATCTGGTCAATGACATCCGGGAAGAATTTCTTCGCCATCACCGCCCAGGACGGACAGCAAGAGGTCAAAAGGAAGGGCAGTTCCCCTGTCACTACCTTCTCCACATAGTGATGTGCCTCCGCGATAGCACCGATATCCGCGCCCAGAGCCACTTCATACACTTCCGAGAATCCCAGTTCCCGAAGGGCTGCCTTGATGTTTCTCGGCGTGATGTTCTTTCCAAACTGTCCTACAAAGGCAGGCGCAATCTCCGCTACAATCTCCTCGCCCTCGGAGAGCGCACGCGCCAGCTGGAAAATCTGGGATTTATCGGAAATCGCTCCAAACGGACAGCTTACCATACACATTCCGCAGGAAACGCATTTGTCATTGTCGATAAAAGCACGTCCGTATTTGTCGGAAATAATGGCGTTCACCCCGCACGCTTTCTGGCAGGGACGCTCTTTTTTCGCGATGGCATCATACGGGCAGACGGACTTACATCTTCCACACTTGATACACTTCTCCTGGTCGATATAGGAGCGTCCATTCACCATGGAAATGGCTCCCTTGGGACAGACCTCCTGGCAGGGGTGTGCCAGACAGCCTTTGCAGACGTTGCTCACCTCATATTTATTCTCCTCGCAGCTCTCACACGCGGAAGGAATCACCTGCATAAGCGGCGGCTCATAGTATTTTTCAGAAATGTTGCTCGCCTCCACGCCGGCAGTCAGATGGACCGGTTTGTTCTCCGGGCGCAGGGAAAGTCCCATCGCCAGCCTTAAACGCTCCCTCACGATGGCGCGGGAACGATAGGTGCTCTCTCTGTATTTCTGTGTATCATCATTGACGATTTCGTAAGGAATCGCCTCCATATCATCCAGCAAAGTCTTAGCGTCAGCCTTGAACCCTAATTTGGCAACCTCTGTAAACACCCGTCTGCGAATCGCTCTGACCGGGGTCTGCAATCCTCTCATCATAGATATTCATCCTCCTGATTTCTCTCCTATGCCCTAAGGCATATGTTTCCTTGTATTTTTCCTCTAACAAATATAACGCCCTGTTAAAACATTGTCAACACGCCGGACGCAGAAAATAGCCCAATCTGTTGTATAAAAACCCATACACCCGGCAAACCTTATGCAACCCCGGGTGAATCTGCATAAAGCCTGCTATGATTTTCCAAAGAGCTTCTGCGCGTAGTAGACGGACTGCATAGCGTCCTTTCCATAGAAATCCGCCCCTATCATATCGGCGTAGTCCTGATTTAAGACCGCACCTCCCACCATCACCTTGCAGGACGGTGCCTTTTTCCTTAAGAGAGCGATGGTCTCTTCCATACTCACCACAGTGGTCGTCATCAGCGCACTCAATCCCACCAGACGGATATCCCGGGCGAGCACTTCCTCCACAATCCGCTCCGGAGGCACATCTTTCCCCAAATCAATCACATCAAAGCTGTAATTCTCCAGCAGCACCTTCACGATGTTCTTTCCGATGTCGTGGATGTCACCCTTGACCGTGGCGAGCACAATCTTTTCTTTCTTCTCCCCGGTCTCACCGCCTGCGGCAATCTTCTCTTTCAATACCGCGAACGCGCTCTTTGCCGCCTCCGCGCTCATGAGAAGCTGGGGCAGAAAGACGGTGCCTTTCTCAAAGCCCTTCCCCACATTATCCAGCGCCGGAATCATGTACTGATTGATGATGTCAAGAGGCGCTTCTGTCTCAAGGAGAGCGGAAGCAATCCCATGCGCCTCCTCTTTCAGACCTTTTTCGATGGCCGCTTTCAGTGTCATCTGCTCTGTGCCGGAAGGAGATGCCACTCCCTGTGTCTGAGGGGTATTGGCATATCTGCTGATATACCCCTCGCAGTTGGCATCCAGATTCATCAGCGCATGATAGGCATACCAGGATTTCATCATATCCTCAGAAGCGGGATTGATGATACCGGCGCTCAACCCGTTTGCCATCGCCATGGTATAAAACGCCGCGTTGATGACCGGGCGGCTGGGAAGTCCGAAGGAGATATTGGAAACCCCCAGCACAGTATTGACCTTCAGTTCATCCCGCAGCCTTCGCAGTGTTTCCAGGGTCACCACCGCGCCTTCCGGCTCGGAACTGATAGTCATCGCCAGTGCATCGATGACAATATCTTTCTTTTCAATCCCATACTTTGCCGCCTCACGAATGATTTTCTTGGCAATCTCCACTCTTCCCTCTGCCGTTGCCGGGATTCCCTTTTCATCCAGGGTCAGACCGATTACCACACCGCCGTATCTGGCAATCAGAGGGAAGACGGCGTCCATGGATTCCTGCTTTCCGCTGACGGAATTGACCATCGCCTTTCCATTATAGATGCGAAGCGCAGTCTCCAACGCCCGGATGTCCACCGTGTCAATCTGCAAAGGAAGGCTGGTGACACTCTGCAGCTCCTCCACCACTTCCCGCATCATCGCCGGTTCATCGATATCCGGCAGTCCCACATTCACATCCAAAATATGGGCGCCTTTGTCCTGCTGCATGATGCCTTCCTTTAAAATATAGTCCAAATCGTGGTCTTTTAACGCCTGTTTGAATTTCTTCTTTCCCGTGGGGTTGATGCGCTCTCCGATGATTTTGGTGCCCTCCCCCAGAAAGACTGCCTGCCCGTAGGAGGACACCACCGTGAAATTCTTCTTCTCCACCGGTTTTACGGTCCGCTCTTTTAAGTGCTGTGTCATCGCCCGGATATGTTCCGGTGTGGTTCCGCAGCAGCCGCCGACCACCGCCGCGCCCTTTTTGACAATATCCTCCATGATTTCCGCAAATTCTTGCGGATTCACATCATAGAAGGTCTTCCCATCCTTTTGCTTAGGCAGTCCGGCATTGGGCTTTACGATGACCGGGAGAGAGGTATAGGCAAGAATCTCCTCCAGCACCGGCAGCATCTGCCCCGGTCCCATGCCGCAGTTGATGCCCAGGGCATCCACCTTGAGCCCTTCGAGAAGCGCGACCACCGCGGGCACATCTGCCCCGGTCAGAAGCTTCCCTCTCTCGTCAAAAATGGTGGTGGCAAAGACCGGGAGGTCTGTATTTTCCTTTGCCGCCAGCACTGCCGCCTTCAGCTCGTAAGTGTCGCTCATGGTCTCGATGTGGATACAGTCCACCCCTGCCTCAGCGCCATATAGGATGGCTTCCTTAAACGCCTCATAAGCTCTCTCAAACTCTAAATCTCCCATGGGCTTTAGAAGCTTCCCGGTCGGTCCCACATCCAGCGCCGTGTAAATTTTATGTCCCGGCGCAGCCTCCTTCACCGCCTCTTTCGCCTGCTTCACCGCCGCGGCGATGATTTCTTTTAAGGAAACCGCCTCATCGTGGAACTTCAGAGCATTCGCCCCGAATGTGTTGGTCAGTATGATATCACTGCCCGCCTCGATATAGGTACGGTGAATCTTCCTCACTGCCTCCGGGCGGCGGATATTCCACGTCTCCGGCAGTTCTCCGGGCAGAAGCCCTTCTTCCTGCAGAAGCGTCCCCATCCCTCCGTCAAAAAACAGCAGTTCCTTTCCCAAACGTTTACGTATCATAGTATGCCCTTTCTATTCTGTCTGTATCTTTCGTCTTTTCTTATGCGTCCCGCCTGTATGCGCAGTCTTTCTTCCCGCAGGATTCGCAGCCCTTGATGTGGCAGTTCTCCTCAGTCAGGCTGACTCCAATCAACGCTGTGACAGATTTTGTCGGCGTCATCATGTAGCTGTCCGTCATGGTCAGCCCGATAGTCTTGGCGCAGTCTAACATCCGCATAATCGGCTCCTGATAGGAAATATCAAAATCCCCATATCCGGGGCTGAAACGGGGGCGCAGAAATTTCCCTTCTTCTTTCAGTTTCTCCCCTATGGCTCTCTGGCATGTATCGCAGTACTCCTCTAAAAGCGCGGCAGCACACGCCTGCAGCGTGACTGCCTTTGCCATATCAAGCCGGGAATATCTGGCGATGAGGCGGTCCACCTCAATCCCCAGAGTGGCGCCAAAGAGAATGACGGATGCACATCCTCTCAGATTTTTCCCCAGATTCCTGCTTATAATCTTTACATTTCCCGCCATCATTTCCGTGTCGCTCATTTGGCTGAAATCAAAAATACGATAGATGGATTTCGGGCTCGCAGCCTGTTCCAAATTCCCAAAGGAATCTGAAATCATGGCGAGGGTCTGTTCATCTACCGCATTTCTGCCAAATCCCAGGTACCGTATGGTCTCTCTGACTTTCCTGTCCATCCCGTCACCCCTGGCATTTTACAATCTCAGATAAATTCCGCATGATAGCCGCCGCAATCTCCGGTTTATTCATCGAGTATATGTGGATGTTTCTCACGCCGTTGGCGAGCAGGTCGATAATCTGGTCCGTGGCATAGGCGATACCCGCCTGCTTCATCGCCTCCGGGGAACCGCCGAAGCGGTCGAGGATGGATAAGAATCTGCGCGGGAAAACAGTACCGGAGAGTTCCTGGCTGCGCTTCATCTGGGCGGCGCTGGTGATGGGCATGATGCCCGGCAGCACCGGAACTGTAATCCCCGCCTCACGGATGCGGTACAGGAAATTATAGTGGATGTCATTGTCAAAAAACATCTGGGTCGTCAGAAAATCCACACCGCAGTCCACCTTCTGTTTCAGATACTTGATATCGTCCACCTTGTGCTCATTCTCCACATGTCCCTCCGGATAGCACGCCGCTCCGATACAAAAATCGCCGTGCTTTTTAATCTCCTGCACCAGCTCGTAGGCGTAATGGAACCGCTCCCCGGATGGGAACTGCATACCCGCAGGAATATCCCCGCGCAGGGCGAGGATATTCTCAATGCCGAGTTCTTTTAGATTGCCGATGACCTGGCGCACCTCCTCTTTCGTCGAGGAGACGCAGGTTAAATGCGCCAGGCTCTCTACCTTTAAATCTTCCCGGATGTGGGAAGCAATCTTTGCCGTATTCTTGCTCGTACCGCCCCCGGCGCCGTAAGTCACACTGATGAATGCCGGGTTCAGTTCCGCTATCTTATCGGTGGCTGTCAGTACTTTTTCAAATCCATCATCTGTCTTCGGAGGAAATACCTCAAAGGAGATGTGAATCTTCTCTTCTCTTAATCTGTCAATAATCTTCATGTAAGTCTCCTAAACGCTGTCGTTTTCTCTTCTGTTTTCAAGACTCGCCTGCGAGTCTTGGCGCGGGATATGGGAATCTGCTGCTATTCGCCGATGAGGCTCTTGTACAAATCTTCATACTGCCTTGCGGAATTTTTCCAGGAGAAATCCTTCTCCATGGCGCGCTCTACAATCTTATTCCAGTCTCTCTTCTTGTCATAGTAGATGTGCTCCGCATAGCGGATGGTATTGAGCATCTCATGGGCGTTGTAATTGGCAAAGCTGAATCCCGTGCCCGTCTTCTCGTACTCATTGTACGGTTCCACTGTATCTTTGAGTCCGCCGGTTTCCCTTACGATGGGAAGTGTTCCGTATCTTAAACTCATCAACTGGCTCAAGCCGCATGGCTCGAACAGCGATGGCATAAGGAACGCATCGCAGGATGCGTAAATCTTGTGGGAAAGTTCATCGGAATAATAGATATTCGCTGAAACCTTCCCCGAATACTTCCAGGCGAAATGGCGGAACATATTTTCATATCTTACTTCTCCTGTTCCAAGCGCCACAATCTGCACAGCGTCCTGGCACAGTTCATCCATCACATAGGCTATCAAATCAAAGCCCTTCTGGTCTGTCAGACGGGAGACGATGCCAATCATCATCACGTGGGAATCCTTCTCAAGTCCCAGTTCCTCCTGCAGCGCCAGCTTGTTCGCGACTTTATTTTTCCGGAAGGTGTCTACCGTAAATTTCTTGGCAATCCGGTTGTCCAAAAACGGGGAGTAGTCCTCATAATCCAGACCATTCACAATACCGCAAAGGTCATTGGACCTGGCAGCCATCAGCCCGTCCAGCCCCTCTCCGAAGAACGGAGTCTTTATCTCCTCAGCATAGGTCTGACTGACTGTCGTCACCTTATCGGCATAGACGATACCGCCTTTTAAGAGGTTTGCATCCTTGTACGCCTCCATCTTGTCCGGCACGAAATAGTACTCCGGAAGCCCTGTAATCTCCCGCACCGTCTTCGTATCCCACACACCCTGGAACTTCAGGTTATGTATCGTCATAATCGTCTTGATTCCACGGTAGTACTCTCCCATATAACGGAAATTATCGAGATATACAGGTATCAGACCTGTCTGCCAGTCGTGACAGTGGATGAGGTCCGGGCGGAAATCAATGACCGGAAGGATACTCAGCACTGCTTTTGAGAAAAAGGCGAATTTCTCAATGTTCCACTTGGGATCTCCGTCATAGGGCGCAAATCCGCTGAAGTAGTGCTCATTATCAATAAAATAAAAGGTAATCTTATCCTGTACGTATTTGAGGATGCCCACGTACTGGTCCTGCCCCGCGATGTTCATGTAGAAATGGTTCACATATTCTAACTTATCCTTCCACTCCTGCTTCATACAGCTGTATTTGGGCAGCACAACACGGGTATCATATTTCTTCCTGTCAAAATATTTCGGCAGCGACCCTACAACATCCGCAAGACCGCCTGTCTTGATAAAAGGCACACATTCCGAAGATGCAAATAAAATGTTTTTCATCTTTTCCCCTCCGCTTCAAGGTATTTAAAGAACAATCTCTATTGTAGTCCATTATACCTCATTTTCCCTGTAATGAAAAGATTTAATTCCTCAGTACTCTTCGCATGTCAATTCCTGTGTTTGTACTCCAGTTGGATGGTATCGGCAATCAGCGCGATAAACTCGGAATTGGTCGGTTTTCCCTTGCCCGTGCTCACAGTATAGCCGAACAGTTCATCCAGGGTATCCAATTTTCCTCTGTTCCACGCCACCTCAATGGCATGGCGGATAGCGCGCTCCACTCTGCTGGAGGTTGTCTGGTATTTCTTCGCCACTGTCGGATAGAGTACTTTCGTGATGGCGTTCAGGACATCCATGTCATCCACCGCCATGATGATGGCATCACGCAGGTAATGATAACCCTTGATGTGGGCGGGGATTCCAATCTCGTGCAGCATATTGGTGACACGGTTCTCCAAATCCTCCTTGTGTACTTCCGATTCTCCCTTCGTATCTTCAGTTTTTTTCTCAAAATTTCGGAACATTTTTCTGACGGATTTTATCCGGTTCAACAACATCTCGTTGTTAAACGGCTTCATGATGTAGTAATTTGCGCCTTTGTTGAAGGCATCTTCTGTGATTTTTTCCTGCCCGACCGCTGTTACGACAATAAAATAGGGCCGCTTATTCACCATTTTGTCCTGGCTGACACGTTCCATCACGGTCAGTCCATCCATCTTCGGCATTATCAGGTCAAGAAGAACGACATCCGGCTGTTTATTCCTGATGATCTGACACATCTCTTCACCATTCTTTGCCTTGCCCACCACATTCAATTCCTTGTCCATGTTGATAATCTCTTCCATCAAGTCCAGGATTCTCTGATTATCATCAGCGATGGCAACACTCAAATGTTCCATATCTCCTTCTCTCCTTTAGACAGAAACCTTACTTGAAAACGCCACAATGCTTATTATATCTACACGCCTATGCAGAATCAAGGAGAATTTGTTGCACTAATTCGACATCACTTCGACAAAAATTTACTCTGCCTCTTTCAGCATATTTTCGATAAAAATCCCATAGCCTTTTGTCGAATCTTGTACGAACACATGGGTCACCGCCCCAATCAGCTTCCCATTCTGGATAATGGGACTTCCGCTCATCCCCTGTATGATGCCGCCGGTCTTCTCAAGCAGCGCTTCGTCTGTCACCTGTATGACCAGTCCCTTGTTGATTTCACTGCCTGAGGTGTCGATATCTGTCACTAAAATATCATATTCTCTGATTTCACCGTCGACAAAGCAACGCATTGTCGCTTCCCCTGTCTCGATTTCTTCCACGGATGCCGTCTCTATGGGAATCTGCTCTTCAAACAGTTCGTCAATTTTGTCGACAGTTCCGTAGATGCCCGCATCGGTATTTTTATCCACAGTTCCCAGGCGGTTGTAGCCATTATATACAATGATGCCTTCCATGCTGCCCGGCACCCCGTTCTCCCCCTTTTTTATGGACTGGATGCTGGTCTTATACAGCGTTCCGTCAGCAATCGACATGAGCACGCTGGTATCTGCATCGTGGATGCCATGACCCAGAGCGCCGAACCTGCTCTTATCATTCAAAAAAGTTATCGTTCCCAGTCCCTGCACATTGTCCCTCACCCAGATTCCCAGCATATACTCGTCTGTGTCACACTGCACAGGCTTAATCTTTACCTCCATCTCCTCCTCGTCTCTGCGCAGGGTAAGTACAACGTCCGAGTCGTCGATTTCCTTTAGCTCCTCTATGAGTTCTTCCTTATTATGGATTTCCTTGTCATTGATTCCCGTGATGTAATCTCCCGCCTTCACCAGATGTCCGGCGGGCTCGTATTCCTGCCCGTCCATCCCCTCTATCTCTTCGGTGTTTAACACCATTACCCCATCTGTCTCCATGTAGATTCCCACCGGCATGCCGCCTAAAAGCACGGTATCTTCCGAGACCGCCCCGGTGCTCACTTCTTTCTGCCATCTGTCCAATGCGCCATTTTGTATCTGATAGCCCGCCAGACAGACAAGGACTGCCGCTGATGTCAAAAGAGCGGCAGCCTGACGGACTCTGCTTTTTTCTCCTCCTGCTACCATGTCTGCTCACATCCTTTCTTTTGTATCGGAAAGAAAAAACGGACACGCTGCTTTCGTATCCGCTTTTAGTATGTGAGCTTTTTTTCATTTTCACACTGGTATTTCCTCTCACCTGCCTGCCAATTCTTTCATCTCCCGGGCGCTGTCCAAAATATGTTCTGTGATGTTGGCGCCGCCTAAGATGCGGGCAAGTTCCCGGATGGATTCTTCTTTGGAAAGTCCCCGGATTTCTGTGCGCGCCATCCCTTCTCTGGCAGTTTTTTCAATTAAATAATGCGTATCTGCCGCCGCCGCAATCTGGGGAAGATGGGTGATACAGATGACCTGGCGGTTCCCGCTTATGACCTGCATCTTCTCCGCCACTTTCCCGGCAGTAATTCCGGAAATCCCGGTATCAATCTCATCGAAAATAAGTGTAGGCACGTCCTCCTCATCCGCCAGCACAGTCTTGACTGCCAGCATAATTCTGGAAAGCTCTCCGCCGGATGCCACGGAAGAAAGCTGCCTGAGCGGTTCGCCGGGATTCATGGCAATATAGATTTCCGCCTCGTCTCTCCCCTCCGCTGTATAGTGCTCCAACTCATTCAGCCGGATTTCAAAACGGGTATCCAAAAAATTCAAGTCCGAGAGCTGCCGGCAGATTTCTCCCGCAAATCCCGCCGCAGCCTTCACTCTCACCTCATGGAGCGCATCGCAGAGCTCTTTTAATTTTTTTTCGCTCTTTTCCGCCTTATTTCTCAGATTTTCGATATAGGCATCGTAATCTTCCAGCTCTTTTATTCTCTGCATCTTTCCGTCATAATATGTCAATATTTCCGAAATCGTGCTGCCATATTTTGCCTTTAAATGATTGACCAGATTCAGGCGGTTCTCTGTTTCAGCAAAATCCTCCTCCGAAAACTCCAGACTTTTTGCATAATCTGACAGTTCCCGGTTAAAATCATTTAACAGACTGTCAATCTCCAGAAGCTGAGAATAAAGCTGCTCTCCTTTTTCGTCACAATCCGCCGCCTGGGAAAGAGAACGGATGGCGCGGCTCAAGAGGTCGCTGGCATTATGCTGGGCATCCTCACTGGTATACTGGTGCGCTTCCTCCACGCCTTCTTTGATATTCCGGCTCTTCGTCATACGGCGGTAGAGTGTCTCTAACTCCTCATCCTCACCGATTTTAAGAGACGCCTCTTCTATCTCTTCCGCCTCAAAGCGCGCCAGGGCAATCTCTCTCTGGCGCTCCGACTCATCCAGCACGGATTCTTCCAGTTCCCGGCTGTACTTTTTATACCCTCTGTACGCCTCCCTCACCTGCTCCTTTAAAGGCGCGCTCTGCCCTTTGGCGTAGGCATCCACAAGGGTGAGATGGTTCTTTTTGTTAAGCAAAGTCTGGTGTTCATGCTGACCGTGGATATCGATAAGGAGACTGGCAACATTCTTTAACACTCCCATGCTCACCGTCTCCCCGTTGATTTTGCTGACACTGCGCCCTTCCATCAGTCTGCGGCTTAAGACCAGCATCCCGTCCTCCGGGAAAATGTCCAGCGCCTCCAGCTGTTTTTCTACCTCTTTCTCCTCCACAAGAAAGGTCAGCTCCACAAGCCCGAACTTCGCGCCCTTGCGCAGAATATCGGTGCTGTACCTTCCTCCTAAGGCGAGGTTTACGGAGCCCAGTAAAATGGACTTTCCCGCTCCCGTCTCCCCGGTCAGGATATTCAGCCCCGGATGAAATTCAATTTCTGCCTCGTCAATCAAGGCAAGATTTTTCACATGCAGATTTTGTAACATAGCCTCACCTATACCCCTTTTGACACAATCTTGCGTATCTTCTCCATCACCGCCGCCGTCTCTTCCACGCTGCGCACCGCGCACATGATGGTGTCATCGCCGGCGATACAGCCGACCACCTCATTCCACTTCATGGCATCCACCGCGGCAGCCACCGCCATCGCCATACCCGACACCGTCTTGATGACCAAGATATTCTGTGCCATATCCATGGACACATAGCCGTCCCGCAGGACGCGAACATATTTCTCACTCATGCCCTCCTCTTCCTGCCTGTGGATGATGTATTTCTGCCTGCCCCCGTCCACGGATACTTTCGTCAGTTTCAAATCCCGGATATCCCTGGACACCGTCGCCTGGGTCACTTTAAATCCCGAAGCATTCAGACGCTCCGCAAGTTCCTCCTGCGTCTCGATATTATACTGGCTGATTAATTCAATAATCTTTGCATGTCGGCTGACTTTCATGGTCCTAGTTTCCTTTCATCTTTTTGCGCATGGTCTTCATAAAACTCTCCTGGCTCAGTTTGATGAGCCTGGTTGTCTCCTTTGCTTTGCGGATACAGACTTTATGTCCTGTCACCAGCGGGATTCCGTCTGTCCCGTCAAAATTGAGTAGAACATGTTCTTCCCTGCCATACCTGCCCTCGCAGATTTCCACCTCTATCGTATCCTCTGAGGAGAGCACAATGCTGCTCGTATTGAGCGCATGGGAACAGATGGGCGTGATGACGAACATGCTCGCTGTGGGTTCCACGATGGGACCGCCCGCAGAGAGATTGTAGCCGGTCGTCCCCGTGGGAGTGGAGATAATGATGCCGTCCGCCAGGTACGTATTTAAAAGAGTACCGTTCACATAGACATTGAACTTCACCACCCGAAGTCCCCCGTCTCTCGTCAGAACAATGTCATTGAGCGCCACATCCTCCACAACCGATTCCACTGTCCCGGAGAGCATCATCCGCTCCTCAATGTGGGGCGTCCCTTCAAAAAGCTGGTCTAAAGCTTCTTTAAAATCTTTTAATTCCACTTCCGCGAGATATCCCAATGTGCCAAGGTTGATTCCCAGAAGAGGGATATTATAGCCGCCCAGCTCCCGCGCCGCGCGGATGAGTGTCCCGTCTCCGCCGAGCACCAGAGCGCACTGGGCATCCTCCGGCACGCTGCCGGGCAGAATGTGTCCCAGCTCGTCCTTCTCTGAGAGGATACTTTTCTTCCCATGTTCCTCAATATATGCCCGAATTTCTTCCGTAAGCCTGTAATCTCTGTCTTTTAATCTGTTTGTGATAATGTAAAACCGTTCCATTGTCTTCCTCTTTTTTGCCGTACTCTTGATATCCTGCCTTTTCGCCTTATTTTGTCAATGTGGCGAAAGCCATATCCACCGTGCTCTCGATAACCTCGCGGGTGACTAATGTCTGTGCGGGATTCTCCTGCTCAAGACGTTTCTTCAGGTGGACGAGATATTCGATATTGCCCTCCGGTCCTTTGATGGGGGAAAACTCCAGATTCAGCACATCAAAGCCTATCTCCTTTGCATAATCCACTACCTTCCCGATGACTTCCAGATGGGTGCTCTTTTCCCGCACAACGCCTTTCTTCCCCACTTTCTCTCTGCCCGCTTCAAACTGCGGCTTGATGAGGGCGACAATCTCCCCCTCCATCGTTAAGTAATCCCGGATTGGCACAAGCACCTTGGTGAGCGAAATGAAAGAAACGTCAATAGATGAAAAATCCACCGGTTCTCCGATATCCTCCGGCGTCACATAACGGATGTTGGTCTTCTCCATACAGACCACCCGCTCATCCTGACGAAGCTTCCAATCCAGCTGTCCCCGCCCCACATCGATGGCAAAGACCTTTTTCGCCCCGTTCTGCAGCATACAGTCCGTAAATCCTCCGGTGGAAGAGCCCACGTCGGTACAGACTTTCCCCGCCACATCAGTATGGAAATTGGCGAGCGCCTTCTCCAGCTTCAGCCCTCCCCGGCTCACATATTTTAAAGTATGCCCTTTTATCTCAATCTGAACTTCCTCGGGAAAGGTCGTGCCTGCCTTATCCTCTCTCTGCCCGTCCACAAAGACATTTCCGGACATGATGATTGCCTTTGCCTTCTCCCTGGACTGTGCCAGATTCCGCTTTACGAGCAGTACATCCAAACGTTCTTTCATACACTTTTCTTCCTTTTCTAGTCCTTCTTTTCGGACGATTCTTCTATGATAGAGGCATAGTCCGTGATAATCTGTTTTACAATCCTGTCCGCGTCAAGTCCCACTTCCCTGCGCAGGACCTCCACATTTCCGTGCTCCACATACTCATCGGGAATCCCAATGCCGCGCACTCTTATCTTAAGCTTCGAACGCATAGCATATTCCATCACCTGTTCACCGAAGCCCCCAGTCAGCACATTTTCCTCAATTGTTACGAGCAGGGAGTGGTCCTTCGCCAGATACTCCAGCATCTCTGTATCCAAGGGCTTCACAAACCGGGCATTTACAAGACTGCAGCTGTATCCGATTTCTTTTAATTGCCTGCGCACTTTATCCGCCAATTCTGCCATATGCCCCACAAAAATCACGGCGATGCTCTCCTCCTCATAGAGGATTTCACTCTTTCCGTAGACGACAGGTGCCCGGAAATCCTGCATCCCTTCATACGCCTCTCCCCGCGGATAGCGCAGTGCCACGGGGGAACCCAAATCCACGGCAAAGCGCAGCATATCCGCCATCTCCCAGCGATTTTTCGGGGACATCACAGTCAGATTAGGGATGGTGGACAGATAAGATAAATCAAAGAGTCCCTGGTGGGTCTCGCCGTCACTCCCCACAAGTCCTGCCCGGTCCACGGCAAACACCACGGGAAGGTTCTGCAGACAGACGTCATGTATCATCTGGTCGTAGGCACGCTGCAGGAAGGAGGAATACACGGCAAACACCGGCTTCATCCCGCCCGCCGCAAGTCCGGCGGCAAAGGTCACCGCGTGTTCCTCCGCGATTCCCACATCATAAAAACGCTGAGGGTATTTCTTCGCGAAGCGGGCAAGCCCTGTGCCGTCCGCCATAGCCGCGGTGATGCCCACCACTTTCTCATCCTGCCGCGCGATATCTACAAACACCTTGGAGAATACTTCCGTATATGTATCTTTGCCCGCAGGTCCTACAGGCTTGCCGGTGGCAATGTCAAACGGACCTGTGCCGTGGAAGCGGGAAGGATTCTCCTCCGCCGGGGCATATCCCTTTCCCTTCTTCGTCAGCACATGCACCAGCACGGTGTGATTGACCCGTTTCGCCTCGTTTAATACCTTGTACAGCTTCCGTATATCGTGTCCGTCCACGGGTCCTAAATAGGTGATACCCATGTCCTCAAAAAACATCCCCGGCACAAAGAGCTGTTTGATACCACTCTTTGTCTTCTTCACCTGGTGGACGATTCGCTCGCCCTTTCCCGGAATCTTCATGAGAGTGTCTTCCACGCCTTTTTTCAGTTCCGCATAGGCGGACGCCGTGCGAAGCCCGTCCAGATAGCGGGACATCCCGCCCACATTCTCGGAGATGGACATATTGTTGTCATTCAGGACAATGATAAAATTGCTCTTTAAGCGGGAGGCATTATTTAACGCCTCGTACGCCATGCCCCCGGTCAGAGAGCCGTCCCCAATCACAGAGACCACCCTGTGGTGTTCTCCTAAAAGGTCCCGCGCCGCCACGTAGCCGATGCCCGCGGAGATGGATGTGGAACTGTGCCCGGTGTCGAAGGCATCACATGCACTCTCCTTGCGCTTGGGGAAACCGCTCATACCGCCGTATTTGCGCAGGGCATCAAAGCCGTCTTTCCGCCCGGTTAAAAGCTTATGCGTGTAGGACTGATGCCCCACATCCCAGATGAGCTTATCCTCCGGGAAATCAAGGACCAGATGGAGCGCCATGGTCAGCTCCACCACGCCTAAGTTGGACGCCAGATGTCCGCCCGTCCTGCTGATTTTCTCCACTAAAAATTCCCGTATCTCATCTGCCAGGGGCTTTAATTCCTCCGGCTTTAAATTCTTGATATCATTTTCCTTCTGGATTTTTTTAAGCAGCATAAGGAATCCCTCCCTATTTTTTCCTATATACCAGGGACTTTAACAGTTCCTCAAGAAAATCGTCTTTCTTATCGGTCTTTATCTCTGAGAGCAGAGCGATTGCCTCGTCTGTGAGCGCTTCCACCATTTCTTTCGCCTTGTCAATCCCTTTCCAGGTCACATAGGTGGTCTTCTCGTTCTTCTCATCGCTGTGAACAGGTTTTCCCAGCTCCTCCGTGGTGCTCGTCACATCCAGGATATCGTCCTGAATCTGGAAGGCGAGTCCAATCTTGCCCGCAATCTGCTCTGTCCTGTCTACATCCTCCTTGTCGGCGCCGGCAAGGATGGCTCCCACCATCATCGCCGCCTCAATAAGGGCGCCTGTCTTCAGACGGTAGATAAAATGTAAGGTTTCTCCGCTCACCGCGTGCCCGGATTCCTTCACATCCACTACCTGTCCGCCAATCATCCCGTGGATGCCCGCCTTTTTCGCCAATACCTGAAGCGCCTTGCCGATGAGCAGGCTCTTCTGCGGATTTATGTCAAATGCGGTACAGGCGGTCTCAAAGGCATAGTTTAAAAGAGCGTCCCCGGCGAGGATTCCCATGTCCTCCCCATAGACGATATGGGTGGTCTTGCGTCCCCGGCGGTACTCGTCATCGTCCATCGCCGGCAAATCATCGTGCACCAGAGAATAGGTGTGTATCATCTCCATGGCTGCCATGAAAGGCTCAATGAGCGTTTCCTCCCCTCCAAACATTCGGTAGGTCTCCTGCATGAGCATGGGGCGCAGCCGTTTTCCTCCCGCCATCAGGCTGTACTCCATCGCTTCCATGATGACTGCCTGTTCTCCTTTAGCCGCAGGAAGATACTGTCTTAAAATCGTTTCAATCTCTGCTACTTTTTTCTGATTTTCTTCTTTAAAATTCATGCGTCTCACCATCCTCGTCCAGAATCAGGACTTTTTTCTCCACTTCGTCAATGGTCTGTGTACATTTTTTCAGCAGGTTCATCCCTTCGTTATACAGCCGGAAGGAATCCTCCAAAGTGACATCCTCCCCTTCTAAATCCGTAATCACTGTCTCCAACTTCCCGAACAGTTGCTCCAGGCTCTCACGCTTTTCTTTCTCCGCCATATGCTTTCTCCTTCTCTACCTCACAGACCGCCGCCTTCACGATGCCGTCTGTCATATACAGATGCAGTATGTCCCCCTTTTGCACCTGCGAAACCGATTTGATGTTTTCTTTTTCCTCATTTTCGATGTAGGCATATCCCTGACTCAATTTTGCCAGAGGGGAGAGCCCTTTCATCTTCTCTATATAGAGGGCAAGCTGATGCTTTTTCCCCTCCAGTCTGCTGCCAAAGAGAGTCTTCAGCCTGTTCTCCAGCTCCGCCGCATACTGCTTGTCATTAAGAAGCTTCTGCCTGGGGTGGGATAATTTCAGTTTCAGCGCCGCATGTTTCACCTTCATGCGCTCTCTGTCCACATTTGCCATCATCTGCCTGAAAAGCCGTGCCTTCGTCTCCTCAAGAGCGCCTTTTACTTCCCGGTAATCGTAGACTGCCAGCTCCGCCGCCGCAGAAGGGGTCGGCGCCCGCATATCCGCCACATAGTCGATGATGGTGGTGTCTGTCTCATGCCCCACCGCGGAAATCAGCGGCACCCTACATTCAAAGGCAGCGCGCGCCACTTTCTCTTCGTTGAACGCCCACAAATCCTCGATGCTGCCGCCGCCCCGTCCCACAATGAGCACGTCCACGCCTCTCTTTTCCAGCATCTTGATTCCCTTGATGATACTCTCTGCCGCCCCGTCGCCCTGTACCTGCGCCGGGTAGAGGATAAGCTGCACAAAGGGATTCCGTCTCCTGGCAATATTCATAATATCCCGCACCGCAGCGCCAGTGGGCGCAGTCACAATCCCCACCGTCCGCACATAGCGGGGGATGGGCTGCTTATATTCCGGGGCAAACATCCCCATTTCTTCTAATTCCTTTTTAAGCGCCTCGAACTTCTCATACAAAAGCCCGGCGCCGTCCAGAATAATCTCTCTCGCATAGAGCTGGTATTTGCCGTCCCTCTCATAGACACTGACATTGCCAAGCACAATGACCTGCTGCCCGTCCTGCATACGAAAAGAAAGCCCTGACCGCGAACCCGCGAACATGACGCAGGCTATCAATCCGGACTCATCTTTCAGAGAAAAATAAATATGCCCTGATGTATGATATTTACAGTTGGACACCTCGCCCTTCACATAGATGCGGTTCAGCATAAGGTCCTGTGCAAACATATTTTTGATATAGGCATTGACCTGCTTTACCGTGTAGACATTGCGCATACGCACATCTCCTAAGACTCTTTCGCCGTAATCTTCGCGAGTACTCCGTTTACAAAAGAAGGACCGTCATCCCCGCTGAAACGCTTCGCCAGCTCCACCGCCTCGTTGATTGCCACAGATGTGGGAATGTCCTCATCCCATAAAATCTCATAGACCGCCAGGCGTAAGATGGTCAAATCCACCTTATTCATGCGGCTTGTCTTCCAGCCCTTTGTCTTCTCGTTGAGCAGCTTATCAATCTCCGGGACCTTCCCGACGATTGCCTCGTATTTCCCCTGTATATAGTTTTTGTCCTTCTCCTTTGCAGTCTCAAGACTGTCAAAGTAAAGGCTCATATGCTCCGGCATATCCTCCGGTGTATTAAATTCAATCTGGAACAACATCTTGAAAATGTGCTCCCGAAGTTCTGTTCTTACCATAACGGCTCCTTTTCTCTTCTCTCCTCTTACGCAGTACTCCTTCCTGCAAATGGAAAAAGGATGCCCTGCGACATCCTTTATTATACTACATCCATACGGGCTTTGGCAATGAAAAGGTTTCTCAGGACATATAACCCGCCACGAAAGCATCTACCGTCTCCCAGTAAAGCGCAGGGTCTGTTTCCGCAGACTCCGCGTGAGCAGCGCCTGGCACCACCAGCTTCTCTTTTTCGCAGGCGGCGGCGTCATACACTTCATCGAGCATCCAGAAGGGCACAAAGGTATCCGCTGAGCCGTGAATGAAAAGTGTAGGCGTATGGCTCTTTTTCACCTGCTCCACCGCGCTCGCCTCATAGACACTGTATCCCGCGCGGATGCGGCAGACGACATCAAACGCGTTGAGAATCGGCACCGGAGGCAGCCCGTAAAGTTCCTTTAACTGTCCGGCAAATTCATCATATACACTGGTATAGCCGCAGTCCTCCACAATGCATTTGACATTGGAGGGCAAATCCTCCTCCCCGGAAGTCATCATCACCGTTGCAGCCCCCATGGAGAGCCCATAGAGGAGGATTTCCGCCTGGGCGTCTTCCTGTACAATAGACGCCGCCCACTTTACGATATCCCTGCGCTCGTGCCAGCCCATGCCGATGTAATCTCCTTCACTTTCCCCGTGTCCTCTCGCATCCGGAAGGAGGACCGTGTATCCCGCATCGAAGAAATGTCGGGCATAAGAAGACATCCCTGTGGCATTGTTCTGGTAGCCGTGGCAGAGAATCGCATACCGATGAGGCGCCGTGCCGTCCACCCGGTACGCGTGCAGCTTCAGTCCGTCGAAGCTGTCCAGATACACATCCTCCGAATCCGCGAGGAGCCACCTCGTATACTCGTTGTCCTCAATCCCCGCCGCAGTGCCGAAGCCATCCTTCGCATTGGGATTCAAGGCAAAGTTATAAAAATAATTTCCCACAAAAGCCAGGATTCCCAGCAGCAGTATCAGCAGGATACCCGCGATAATCAACGCGATTTTCCAGCGTTTTCGGGATTTTTTTGTGTCAGTCATGTTCTGTGTCATGTAAATACCTCATCTTTTGAATTTTAAGTTTTCTTGTATAAACTCTTTCTATTGAATTTAAAGTTTATCACATTTTGCGCATAATAAGAGATACTCTTCCTGACCAAAAACTGCTCAAGAAAAGTATCCCCCATAAAAGTTTTCCCTTTTCGTATCGCACGGTTCTAAGACGCCAGTATATGAGAAACCTCCGTCCTCTCCCGGCACCAGATTACTATCCGGCAAAAGGATTAAGCCTGGGCTTCCATCTCCACGCCGGCGACCTTGATATTCACGTCCGCCACTTCCAGACCTGTCATATTCTCCACCGCGTTCTTTACCCGCTCCTGTACTTTGCCGGAAACCTCCACGATGCTGTAGTTGTATTTCAGGTTCAGAGCCAGGGAAACCGTCACAACACCTTCCAGAACGTCTACTTTCACGCCCTTGGACAGATTCTTCATTCCCAGTCTGCTGATGAGCTCATTGGTGATGTTGCCCGCCATCGATGCCACACCCTCAACTTCCGTGGCTGCCAGCGCAGCGATGATTGCCACAACCTCATCCGCTATCTTCACTTCGCCCATGCTCGCATCGTTCTGTATCGTATACGTATTTCTTTCGTCCTTTGCCATCTTGCAAAACCTCCTGTCTCGTTTGACCTCTTATTAATTGGACCTCTGAATCATTTGACCTTTATTATTCTGGTCCTGTCTTATTTCTCATTATAACAAATCTCCCTCTGTTTGCAAAGGGAAATCTCCATCTGCGAACGCTCCAACAAATCTATCTGCGAACGCCCGAACCTCTCCTCATCTAGGAACGCCCGAACTCAGAGAGCTTCAGTCCCTCGTTTCTCTCCTGGGTCATGCGGATGCTCCATTCATGCACAAATAAGAGAAGCGGTCTGCCCTTTAAGTCCTTAATCTTCTTCATATCGGATGTGCCGGTAAGCCTGTCGATGTCCAAATCCTCGTTCTCCACCCAGCGGATATACTCGTAGGGGAGATTTTCCAGACGGATTTCCACATTGTACTCATTTTTCAGCCGATACTTGAGCACGTCAAACTGCAGCGCGCCCACCACGCCGACGATAATCTCCTCCATTCCAGTGTTGAACTCCTGGAAAATCTGGATGGCGCCCTCCTGCGCAATCTGGTTGATGCCCTTGACGAACTGCTTCCGCTTCATGGTATCCTCCTGGCGCACCCTGGCAAAATGCTCCGGCGCAAAGGTAGGGATTCCCTCGTAGGCAAACTTTTCTTTGGATGTGGTCAGTGTGTCCCCGATGGAAAAAATCCCGGGGTCAAAGACACCGATGATATCCCCGCCGCAGGCGGACTCTATGATTTTTCTCTCGCTCGCCATCATCTGCTGGGGCTGGGAGAGACGCACTTCTTTTTTGCCCTGCACATGGTACACCGGCATACCCGCTGTAAATTTTCCGGAGCAGATACGCATAAAGGCGATGCGGTCCCGATGCGCCTTGTTCATATTGGCCTGGATTTTAAAGACAAAGGCGGAAAACTCCTCTTCCGTCATGGGGTCAATCTCCCCCTTGTCCGACATCCTCGGCAGAGGCGCTGTGGTCATCTTGAGGAAATGCTGCAAAAAGGTCTCTACTCCGAAGTTTGTGAGGGCGGAACCGAAAAATACCGGAGAGAGTTCGCCTTTGTCCACCAGCTCCTGGTCAAACTCCGCGGCTGCCCCGTCCAACAGTTCAATCTCCTCCAGGAGTGTGGTCTTCGCCTCATCTCCAATGAGCCAGTCCAGCTCCGGGTTGTTGGCATCTACGGTCTTCACCTCACCCATGGTCGTTCCCTTGTGGGTGTCGGAAAAGAGAGCTACCTCCTTTTTCTGACGGTCATAGACGCCCTTGAAAGATTTTCCCGAACCGATGGGCCAGTTCACCGGACAGGTGGCGATTCCCAGTTCCTTCTCTATCTCATCCAGTAAATCAAAGGTATCCTTCGCCTCCCGGTCCATCTTATTGATGAAGGTGAAGATGGGGATGTGCCGCATCACACAGACCTTGAACAGCTTTCTTGTCTGTGCCTCCACACCTTTAGACGCATCAATGACCATCACAGCGGAATCCGCCGCCATCAGGGTCCGGTAGGTATCCTCCGAGAAATCCTGATGCCCCGGCGTATCCAGAATGTTGATGCAAAATCCGCCGTAATTAAACTGCAGAACGGAAGACGTCACCGAGATACCTCTCTCTTTCTCTATCTCCATCCAGTCAGAGACCGCATGTCTCGCCGTGGCTTTTCCTTTTACCGACCCCGCCAGGTTGATGGCGCCCCCGTAGAGCAGAAATTTCTCTGTGAGCGTCGTCTTTCCCGCATCCGGGTGGGAAATGATGGCAAAGGTCCTTCTCTTTTTTATTTCATTGGTAATATCCGACATTGTTTTTCTTCTCCTGTCACTTAAACTTCCGCCGCGCCATCCTGCGGATTCCGCCTTACGAATACCTCCTGAGAGCGCTTCGGACATACAGATTCAGTTTAGCACAAGCAGAAACAGACTGCAATGTCATTTTTATGGCTTATCAAACCGGCAATGTTTATAAATCACGTAACCTTGCGCCATTTCGTATTCGACAAACGCCAGTAAAAATTAAAAGAACTCCCGACGCTGCCAACAGCAAGACATACACGTAAGGCTCTGTCTGATTGGAATCTCCCGTAGAGGCAGCAGTTTGCGTAGTTTTTTGTAACCTGCCAGAAGAATGTACCGTCTGTGGTCCCTCCGGCGTTGCGGGAGGTATCTCACCGGGAGTGTCTGGCGTCTCTGTCTCCGTCTGCTTAAATCCACTGTATATATCCAGAAGCAACTGATTATCCGACCAGCGCAGCTGCAGCTGCCTGCCGCCCGAAAAGCAGGTTCCGGCGCCATCAGCCAAGCTGATTCCTGACACCAATTTTCCCTCCATGTCTATAAAATATGCATCGCGGACTGTAGATTCACCATCCAGATAATTCAGAATCTCCAGCATGATGCCATTCTCTCCTAAGTCCGTCTGTACATTCAACCACCGTGTGGAATCCGGTATTTTCCCTGCGTAACGCATATTTTCCAATACGAAGCTGCGAGAGAGTATCTGTCCGTTTTGTGCATCCAGCGTATAGCAGATAAGCCTGCTGCCCATATAGTTTCTGTCATTTACAGTCCACATACTGTCATAATAGTCATCCATACCGAACAGATACAGCTTCCCGTCTGTTTCAACAGCGCCTATCTGCTCTGGCGAATAAAATTCCTTGCCATCCAGCCGATAAGAAAAAGTTTGTCTGCACTTGTCATCTTCTTCATAGTAATCATAACACAGATATGTACTGCCATCGTCTTCTCCCGGCGCATTGGGATTACCGGTGGAAATATACTGCCACAAATAGCTCTTTTCCAGGAAAAAAATCCTGCCGTACTGCTTGGCTTCTGTCACCTCATTCTCCCGTACTCCTCCTTGAAAATCTACGCTCCAAAATCCCATGATATCCCCATAGGTACTGATTCGGAACAACTTTACTGTATTCCCTACAACTTCCATGAAAGAGCCCTGCAGATTCAAATTCTGCACCTCATCCAACAAATGCCCTTCTCCGTCTATATGGGCGAGCAGGAGCGTACCGTTCATCCAATCATTTGCTTTGAGCACCAGCGTTCCATCCTCCAGACATGCCATCTCATCCACCATGCCGTTCTGCGGAGAAATCCAGCCCGTCCAGCCGGAGGTATCCAATGTTTCAAATGTGCTCTCCCCATCGGCTCCTATATGATACAACTGCTGTTCTTCCCCAAAAGTTTCCAGCAGCAGATACCACCCTCCGTTTCTATCCGCGCAGCTATATACTCCGTTGCCGAAATCAATCAAAGCCTCCCCTGTCTTTTCCGCATTTTTCCCCACATAAAAGGAAAGTTCTTCTGCCGGAGAACCGACACCCAAGCCTAAATCAAAATAGCCTTCCGGAAACACTGCCCTATACTCTCCCTCCGGCATTTGCTCTGCCTGCGCCCATAGGAGGTATTTCGTACCGGAAAGCTTTTTCATCTTTGCGGAAAATGTTTGTCCATCCGGTGCCTCAATGTCAACAGCTTCCGTCTCCCCCTGCATGCCAGCCTCCATGGACAATTCCACCGGCAGTATCACCACATTGCTCTGTTCTGCGTTTTTCCATGCTTCATAGGGGGTAATCGCAAACAATTCCGGATTCGGTTTGATTGCCTCTGCTTCAAACTTCACTGAGAAACCCGGATTCTCGCTTTCTGTCACAAAATCCTGTACCCAGATTCCGGTGTATCCTGTGTACTGTCCTCCCTCAAAGGATGACCACGGCTTTGTATATGGAGAAAGAGTATCTCCTTCTCTCCACTTACAGTGATAGTCTCCCCAAGCTGCACCCGGCACACCGTTTTGGTCCTCCATATGGTACTGCGTTTCATCAGGGTCCACAAGTTCAATCAGTTTAGGCTGGTTCTGATTCACATTAGCATAGGAAAATTTCAGTCCGCTTTCATCCAGTACAGCATTTACATGGAAGATTCGGAATCCATCCGGCAGCGTCTCTCCCCGGAAAACCATATTACTTTGATTCCCTACACTGGTATCATATTCTATCAAGAAATATTCCGAAAAGATGCCCTGATTCTCCGGAGAAATCACCGCCACCTTATAGCCGTCCGCACTGTTCAGACCGGAAACAGCTGCCAGAGAAACCATTCCCTTCTCTTCCCAGTTTTCTTGAGTAATTCGCAGAACCTCGTCCTCCTCAATCCATCCAAGAAGCCATTTGGAAAATCCGTTAAAATCACCGGAATTATTATACATCATGTCATAGGTACAAATCCCGTTCTCAAATGTATTTTCCTGGGTGGAATAATAATCGGGAAGTCCCAGCACATGTCCCGTCTCATGGATGAGAGTCCTGGCGCCCGTCTCCGTGTTGGACGGATTATGAAGGGTTACATAATGCCCCACCTTCATACCGTCATAGGTCGTATCAATCCCTCCGCCATAAGCCATGCTCCACCATATACTCGCCCATCCCGTATCCATTCCTGCAAAATGAAGATAAATACCATCTATATAACCATCATGGTTTCCGTCAAACTTACTGTAATCCAGTGTTTCATCCAAAGCAGCCAGTGTTTCCTCGAACAGGCTCTGTATTCCGTTTAGCTCGTAGTAGCTCCGCTCATTCTTCGCGCTGTATTCCCATACTTCTCCGCTGATATGCAGTTTTCCATAGGAAGCCCTTTCATAATAAGCAGCCAGGCTTTCATAAGGATAAGTTCCGTCTTTTCCTTCAAAAGCAATATCCGCAAGAGCTTCTTTCGTATCTCCCGGAGCAAATCCCACATCCGGGAAATCCACTTGCAGCAGCAGAATACACGCTTCTCCCTCAGCCGCCATACCACCTTCTATATTTCCCCAGTCATCCGGCAGGTTATTTGCCTGAGGGAATGCCTCTTTCTCCCGTTCCAGCGCCTTCTGTATCAATGTCTCTGAGAAGCTGTCCATCCCTGCCTCTGTATAATATTGCATCCTCTCATCCAAAGTCCCGTCCTGCTCATACTGCTGATACATCTCCTCACTAAGTTCGCAGGAAGAAACCTGTTCCTCCGCTTTAACATCTTCAGCTCCTGCCAAAATGCAAAGAGAACCTATACAACCTGCGACTGCCCATCTCAATACGTTTCTCATCCGCCCCTCCTTTATCTGCTGTTCCCTGTTATGCTCTTATTATATAGTACTTACCTATACGCGACAAGAAGAACACATACCGCAAAATCCTTCCCCACATAAAAAACGCCGGTGCTTCCTTCTTAAAAAGCCCCCGGCGTTTTCTTTTATTCATGAATTGGCGTAATCACGATATTCTCCGGCGCGATATCGGTCTTTCTCGTCACGATATCTTCTATCTGCGCGCGGTTGGCATCGGTTAATTCTTCCGCGTTAACGACCACATCCGCGGAGTCTGCTGTCAGGCTCACCACTGCCTCCGAGAATCCCTTGGACGCCATCAGCGTCTCAATCGCCACCTCCTGCTCGGAGAGTTCCGTGATTTCCACCATCTGCGCCACCGCACTCTGTTTCTCCTCGTCGCTCAAATCCGCGTTATCGATGATTGCCTGCAAAGTCTCTTTATTCTGGGCGCGCACCTGCTCTCTGGATACCTTAGCCTGTGCCACAGTAGTGTCCGCGCTGCCGCTCGTGAGCACCGCCTCCCCCGGCGTGCCCTCCACTTCCGAGTCATTGCTTGCAATATCTTCCGTTCCTGTCTCAATATCCTCCTGGGAAATATCCAACAATTCCTGATTTGCCAGCTCCGCATTGGCTTCCGTCGTACTTTTTTCCTCTTCTCCGAACAGCTTGCCCGAATAATTCAGGTATCCGGCAATCGCAATCATCACCGCCAGCGCTGTAATGATAATCTGGTTTTTCTTAAATAAACGTTTCATGGAATCCTCCTTTAATTATGTACTGTGACGTTTCATTATTTTAATCTTATGCGCCTCCACACCGAATAATGCCTGAACCGCCTCGGTTATATCCTGTACTACCACTGCATTGTCCCCGCCGTCCGCGATGACGACCACACCCTCGATTTCCGGGGTCATTTCTTTACTCACATAAGGGCTCTGGCTGCCGTCCGCGCTCTGCTCATATATGCTGGTCCTGGTAGAGGACTGGTCTGTGCTGGAGCGTGTCCCGCCCTCGCTGTCCTCCTCCGTAGTGGACTGGCTGGCGCTCTGCCTATCTTTCTCTATGACCTTCTGGGAGGAGGATTTTAAAGTAATCATCACAGAGACCTTTCCCACTCCCTCCACCTCCTCTAATGTCCGGGCTGTCTTTTCTTCCAGATATTCCTGGTATTGTGCGGTATCCAGCCCCGCCGCAGCTTCTGCTGTCTCTGCCGTCTCTTCTTCCTTTTGCCCGCTGCTCTGTTCCGGTACCGGAAAGACAATGACAAGAAGCAAAATGCCTGCCAGGAGAAGAATCAGAATTTGGTTTTTCTTTGGCAGTTTTTCTCTGCCTTTTAGTTTTTCAAGCCACTCTTTCCACTTATTCTCCAATCTCTATCTCCTCCACCTCTATCTTTGATTTCTCCTCTGTCTCTGCCCCGCCGTATGTGTCCGGCACAAAATCGAGAATATCCACGTCCTCAAATTTTTCCGCCGCCTTCTCTATCTCCTGGCGCTGCATTTCATATTCCCTGCCGTAGTATTTTTCCGTAAAAGTCCCCGCCATGCCGGTGAGCTTTAGGATAGGTGTGAATAACAGCAGAATTAAGACAAGTCCGGAGAAAAACTGGATATATTTCTTATATTCCTTACCCGGTATCGCCTGCAGCACTGCCGCCGCAACGATGAGATATACCGCGATACTCTGAATCCAGCCATACAACTGCTCTAACACTATCTCATACCTCCCCGCCTGCGTTCTCTCTCATTTCTTCTCTTACTTTTCCTCTCACGATTTTGCCTCTCGTGGTTTCATGCCCCCTTTACGCCAATGCACTGTCTCATTTGCTTTCAGCAGAATGGATTTTCACGCTGCAAGGCAAAGCTAGGACGTGGATGCCGCCACCACCGCAATGGTGAGCAAAAATAAGATTCCCGCAGTAAAGATGATTTTCACAATGAGCTCATACCCTTCGCTGACGCTGCTGATGCATCCGGTTATCCTTTTGTCTGATACCGGCTGCACCAGTGCAGCCGCCAATTTATACATAAATGCCATCAAAAGCATCTGTAGAAGAGGCACCGCGCAGATGCCAACCGCAATGACCGCTCCCGCCATACCGATTCCATTCTTGATGAGCACTGCGGTACCCAGTACCACATCCGCCACGCCGCCGATGGCGTTTCCCACTCCCGGCAGCGCCTCCGCTGTTTTTGTGAGCGCTCCCCGCTTGAGCCCGTCTATCGCCGGAGCGAGAAGCCCCTGCACCACATTGATTCCGATGACGCAGGCAAGCAGCGTTTTTAAGAGCCAGGATACCAGTTTTTTCAAAAGTCCGGCGAGCTGGGAAAGGAAGTCCTCCCCTGTTAGTTTTCCCAGCACCTGCACCATGATATAAATATGAATCAGCGGCAGAAGGAAACGCAAAATCAAAACCTCCACCACGTAAATCAGAAACAAAATCAAATTGTAGAAAAACAGAGATGTCACGCTCCCTGATGCCAGTGCCACAGCCAGAAAATAACTGGGGCAGAGCACCTGCATAAACTCCACTAAAAATCCAAGCTTTTCTTCCACTCCCTCCATCGCCATCTGGAAGGAACTCAAACACAGGGTAATGAGCAGCATGTACATGACATAGAAGCTGATTTCCGATGCCTGCCGGTTCTGAAAGGCGCTGGAAAAATTTGTGAACACTGCCGCGATGAGCGCGATAAGCAATATGTATACCAGGTTCCTTCTGTTATAGCGAAACTCATAGGAAATCTGGTCCATCAGAAAGTGAAGGAGCATTTCTCCCGCCTGTCCGATGTCGCCGGATATGAGAGAGGAAAATACATCTTCAAATTTTATTTTCTCCGCCGGAAACATCTGCCTTAAACTATTGTCCACCTCCGAGAAATCAAACTCATCGATGAGCGCCTCCTCCACCTCCCTCTGAAGCTGGGTGGCTTCCTCCTCTGTCATGGTCTCCTCACTTTCTGATGCAGTTTTCTCCGCCACTGATTCCCCGCGCTGTATGTTTTCCTCCTCCGCGCCCTGTACAGGCAGCACATAACCGGCGCCGGATAAGAGTACACTCAGGAACAATAAAAGCGCAGCAGACAGACAGAGAAGTACCGCCTTTCGTGTATTCTTCCTGCGTACGCGCGTTCTGTCTGTCCGGACGGCTTCGCGGTATTTTTCCTTCCCCGCCGTCATGACAGAAACTCCTGTATGGTCTCCAAAAGCGCCAGCAGCACGGGCATCCCCAGCGCCAGTATCGTCAGCTTACTGAAAATCTCTATCTGCACCGCTATTGTCTGATACCCGGCATCCTTACATATACTGGATGAAAACTCCGCGATATACGTGATGCCCACCATTTTTAACATGGTCGTGATATAGCCCGTGTCAATCTGGATAAACCGGCTGATTTCCTCCACTGTGCTGATAAAAATTTCCAGGCGGTCCACAATGCAGGAGAACAAAAGGATACTCGCCCCCACACTCATATAGATTCCGTATTCTGTTTTCCCGCTTTTAAACTGGATTGCCATCAGAGCCCCAATCACCCCGATAATCCCAATCTGCAGTACACTCATACGCCTGTCCCCTTTTCGTTTTCTCCTCTCTTTTTCCTTGCGAATAACGGTTTTTGAACTGCCCGGGGCGCAAACGTCCGGAAGACATTTGTCCTGCGCCGGCTGATTATAGAGAAAACAACTGTTTAATCGACAAGAACAAGTCATAAATATAGGGCAGCACCCATGACAGTACTAAAATAAGCCCCGCGAAACTCGTTAAGAACGCCTGCTCTTCTCTCCCGCTGTGTTTTAGTACCTGGCTTAAGATGGATACTAAAATACCTACCGCCGCAATTTTAAATATCAGATTTATAGTCATGGATTCCTCCCGCTTTTTGTTCTGTCTCTTCCTTGTTTACAGCAGTATAACAACCAGAAAGATACCGCCCATCACTCCCAGCCAGCTGCTGATTCTCCTCTTGGAAGCCATCCCCTCTCTCACCTTTTCAATCTCCAGTTCCAGGCGGTTTAAGTACATCTGCATGGTGGATTGGAAGGTGTCTTTGTCCAGTTGTCCCAGGAATGTCCCCAGCTCTTTTAGCTGGATAGAGTGGGTGCTTTTTAAATGCAGTTCTCCCAGGTATTTATCAATGGATTGATTCCAGATTTTCGTAAATCCTCTCTGGCTCCTTGTCTCTACTTCTCTCTCCATCGCCTTCATCCACCTGCTGTAGGGCTCCTTCACCCGCAGGCTAATTTTGCCGAACACCTCGCCAAGCGGCGCGTTCGTATACTCCATCTCTCCCTGTATCAGATAAATGACATGGCGGATATAGAGCAGCTTATCCAGATATTCTTTCAGCTCTGCCGAATAAAGGAGACCGCCGCAGGTGGTGGCTGTGATAATCAGCAGGCTTCCCAGCAATCTCTGCATAAAAGACTCCCCCGTTCATCATAGATTCCCTGAATCTCTCCGGGTCTTTCTCTGTTCTGGAGCACTACATAACGCTCAAACCGTTTCTTTCGTATGAGTTCCCCCAGGACGGGCTTATTCTTTGCCTCCTCCATGGATGCACCGTGAACGCTGGCAATCATCCGGCATCCGCACTGCATGGCATACTCGATGGCATGGATATCCTCCTGGGTGCCAATTTCATCCACAGCAATGACCTGAGGCGCCATGGAGCGGATGAGCATAATCATCCCCTCCGCCTTCGGGCAGCAATCCAGCACATCTGTCCTGCTCCCCAGATGGTTCTGGGCCACTCCTAAATAGCAGCCGCCCAATTCCGAGCGTTCATCCACCACTCCTACCGTGCACCCTTTAACAAATTCATTCCCGTCTGATATCTGCCGTACCAAATCCCGAATCAGCGTTGTTTTCCCGCATCGGGGCGCGGAGATGATAAGTGTATGGCACACCTGCCTATTTTTGGTGATAAAGGGCAGTATCCGCCCCGCGCATCCCAATACCTCGTGGGACATCCTGATATTGATAGATGAAATATACTGTATGTTTTTAATCTTTCCCTGTTCTACAATGACCTTTCCTGCCACGCCTGCCCGGTGCCCTCCTTCTATTGTTAAAAATCCCTGCTTCAGTTCATTCTCATATGCGTACAATGAGTAATGACTGATGTATTCCATAGTCTCTCTGATTTCTTCTCTTGTCACGGTATGAACTGCCCCGCCTTTTCGCGGCAGTGTCATCTCCTCATTTTTGTATAACAGGCGCAGGGGTTGTCCGGTCCGCAGCCTGATTTCCTGCAGGTTGGAAAAGTCAAGCCTCTCCTTCTGAATAATCTCCCGCACCGGCTTTGCCAGGACCTGCAAAATCTGAGTATGTTTTCTCTCTGTCTCCATCTTGTCCACCTCTTTAAACAATATATGAGTGGACAAGTAAAATATGCCTGCTAAATTTCAAAAACATGGATTGTCTTTTCCCCCGGCAGCGGATACAATAAGATAGGAAAACAAAAGAGCTGACAAAACAGCGCCCTTCCTTGTCTGAAGTCAGTTCTTTTTTCATTATTTATTTTGGAGGTAGACAGCTTTGAAAAAAGGGACTATGCCCCTGTGTGGAGAAGGCAGGGAAATATTTATCGTGGACGATGATATCTATATCGGGGATATGGTGGAGGAAGTGCTGAAAAAACAGGGATACCGGGTGTCCCGCGCCTATTCGGGCACAGAAGCCCTGCTCTATCTCAAGGAGCACACACCAGACCTGATTTTATTGGACCTCATGCTTCCGGGACTGAGCGGGGAGGAAGTCCTTCCAAAGATGAAACGCTTCCCTGTCATTGTCACCAGTGCAAAAAGCGATGTATGCGACAAGGTCAATCTCTTGTTAAACGGCGCCTCCGACTATCTCACCAAGCCTTTTGACACTTCCGAACTCCTCGCCCGCATCGCTGTCTGGCTTAGGCAGACTCCTGCCCGGGACACCTCCGCTCTCACTTTTGACGAGATACGCATGGACCTTTCTTCCCATACGGTCACTGTCATGGAGGAACCGGTTCGTCTCACACCTACGGAGTATGCCATCTTAAAGCTTTTGCTTAGAAATCCCGCTCAGGTCATCACCAAGTCCGTCATGCTGGACGATATCAGCAGAGATACCCCGGACTGTGTGGAGAGTTCTTTGAAGGTCCATGTCAGCAACCTGCGCAGGAAATTAAAAGCAGTCAACGGGAAAGACTATATCGAATCTGTATGGGGTATCGGCTTCAAACTGCAGTCTTAACTATTTCTTTACGTTCTTCTTTACCACTTCCTTAACCGGTATCTGTTAGGATTATCAACAGAAAAGGTACAAATATAAAGGAGGCTGCTATATGGAGTATATTCTGACAACGGATGCCCTCTGTAAATACTACGGGCATTTCAAGGCGCTCGATGACCTTTCCCTGCACATCCCCAGAGGGTCCATCTATGGATTTGTAGGTAAAAACGGCGCCGGCAAAACCACATTCATCCGCTTAATCTGCGGACTGCAAAATCCTACAAAGGGGAGCTACACTCTCTACGGAGTCAAGAACACACAAAAAGCTATCACCAAAGTGCGCCGGCGCATGGGCGCTGTGGTAGAGACCCCGTCCATCTATCTGGATATGACGGCGGAAGAAAATCTCAAAGAACAGTACCGTATCCTGGGACTGCCCTCTTTTGATGATATCCCGGAACTCTTAAATCTGGTAGGGCTTGCGGATACAGGCAAAAAGAAAGCAAAAAACTTTTCCTTAGGAATGCGCCAGAGGCTGGGTATCGCTGTGGCTCTGGCGGGGAATCCGGATTTTCTTGTCCTGGATGAGCCCGTCAATGGACTGGACCCCCAGGGAATCATAGAGATGCGGGAACTGATTCTTAAACTGAACCGGGAACGGCAGATTACCTTTCTCATCTCCAGCCATATTCTCGATGAGCTCTCCCGTCTCGCCACCCATTACGGCTTTATCGACAGAGGGCACATTGTCCGGGAAATCAGCGCCAAAGAGCTGGAAAGTGCATGCCGCAAATGCCTGCGCGTTCAGGTTTCCGATATCCGGGCTCTTACACGGGTACTGGATAGCATGGATATGGAATACAATGTCTTCTCTGACACCATGGCGGATATTTATGCAAAGCTCAATATTTCCCAGCTGGTGCTTGCTCTCTCAGAACAAGGCTGCGATATAATATCCATGACCGAACGGGAGGAGACGCTGGAGAGTTATTATGTAAATCTGGTAGGAGGTGTGCATCATGAGTAAACTGCTTGCGGCAAATTTTGCCCGTTTAAAAAAGGACAAACCATTTTGGATTTGTATCATCTATATGGCAGCTTTTGCTGCTTTCATCAAACTGAGCAATTATTTCAATATGAAAGAGTACGGCTATGTGATACCTCTGGACAGTGCCATGTTTACCTACTGTATGTTCATCGGTATTCTTCTGGCAGTATTTATCAGCCTGTTTGCAGGTACTGAATACAGCGACGGCACCATCCGCAATAAACTTATTGTGGGGCACACCCGCACTGCCATCTATCTGTCGAATCTGTTTATCTGCGGTTTTGCCGGGCTGATGATGTGCCTTTCCTTCATTGCCGCTTCCCTCATTGTAGGGATTCCGCTGTTAGGTTTTTTTGAGGCCGAAGTCCGCGTCTTTCTGATTCTGGCAGCTTTAAGTTTCCTCATGTCGCTGGCATTTACTTCGCTTATCATGCTGGTTTCCATGCTGAAACAGAGCCGCGCTGTGGCAGCGGTCATAAATATCCTGGGAGTCCTTATCCTTCTCTTTGCCGCCGCCTATATCCAGGCACGTCTGGAGGAGCCGGAATATTACGATGCTTATGCCTATGAATCGCAATCCGGGGAGTTCGTCCAAACTGACAAAGAACCGAATCCCAACTATCTTAAAGGCACAAAGAGGGAGGTATATGAATTTTTCCTCGACTTTCTGCCCAGCGGACAGACCATCCAGCTCTCCCAGTGGAGCGCGCACTCACCTGTCCTGTTTGCCGTCTCCTCTGTGGTCATCTATCTTGCCGCCACGGGAATTGGAGTCCTTGCCTTTAACCGCAAGGATATCAAATAAACATGCTCCCGCGCACAGAACACGGAAATACCGGTTCACAGAGTTTTACAGAGACACCGGAACATACCGGTGAAAGGCGCACGGCAAAGCAGAAAATTATACACAAAGGAAAAGGGGAATCACTTTATGGAACTTTGGCTGTGGGGAACCATTGCAATACTTCTTATATTTATTCTGGCTCTGCTCATCAAGCTGCATCTTCTGCGGAAATCCGCGCGGGAGATTGAAAACCGATTTGCTTTGAGCATCCGGGAAAACACAAATGTCCTGATTGACATTTCAGGACAGGACAAATACATGAAAAAGCTGGCTGCAGGTCTCAACCTGCAGCTAAAAGAGCTTCACCGGGAGCGCCACCGTTTCATCCAGGGAGATATGGAGTTAAAGGATGCTGTCACCAATATTTCTCATGACTTACGCACACCTCTGACTGCCATCAGCGGATATCTGGATTTATTGGAAAGTGAAGAAAAATCTGCGGATGCCGACCGTTATCTGCGTATCATCCGCCAGCGCACGGAAATCCTCACCCAACTGACGGAAGAGCTTTTCCGCTACTCCGTCTTTTCCTCCACATCTGCCAGTCTCAAACGATACCCCGTAGATGTAAAGCGCCTGCTGGAAGACAGTATCTCCGCCTACTATGCCGCCTTAAAACAGAAATCCATCACTCCGGATATTACCATGCCGGAAAAGAAGGTTCTGCGCACACTAAATTCCGATGCCCTTCTGCGCATTTTCGCCAATATTTTGAGCAATGCCCTAAAATACAGCGATGGAGATTTGCATATCTCACTGAATGAACAGGGAGAAATCCTGTTCTCCAACCGCGCCTCCGGACTCGATGAAGTCCAGACAAAAAGGCTGTTCGACCGCTTTTACACTGTCGAGACAGCCTCAAAGTCCACCGGACTTGGTCTTGCAATCGCCAGACACCTGACAGAAGAGATGCAGGGAACCATTGCCGCAGAATATATGGATGGAAGCCTCTACATCCGGCTTTCTTTTCCCGAAAAGGCGTGAATTTCCTCCAGTCTTTTTTTCACTTTCCGCTCCTTTCCTTCTTCCGTGGGATGATAGTAGCTTCTGTCTTTTAGCGACTCCGGCATACACTGCATATGGGCGATTTTTTCCTCCGTATCGTGGGCGTAAATATATCCTTTCCCGTAATCCAACTCCTTCATCAGCTTCGTCGGCGCATTGCGAAGATGCAATGGCACCGGCTCTGCCGGGGAGCTTTTCACATCCCGCTTACACGCTTCACATGCCCGGTACAGCGCATTGGACTTTGGCGCCATGGCAAGATAGGTGACCGCATGGGTCAGATGCACATCACATTCGGGCATCCCTAAGAAATGGCACGCCTGATATGCCGCCACCGCCACCTGGAGGGCTTGACTGTCCGCCATTCCCACATCCTCGCTGGCAAACCGTATCAGACGCCTGGCGATATAAAGCGGATCCTCCCCGCCGTCCAGCATGCGGCACATCCAGTAGATTGCCGCATCCACATCACTGTTGCGCATGGATTTGTGCAGGGCAGAAATAAGATTATAATGCTCCTCCCCGGTTTTGTCATAGAGGAGCGAACGGCGGCTGATACACTGTGCCATTCCCTCCTGCGTCACTGTGATGCCCTCCGCTGTAATTTCTCCGTTTAGTACCGCCATTTCCAGCGTATTTAAGGCAGTGCGGGCATCCCCGTTCGCGAATGCCGCAATCGCACCGAGCTGCTCCTCTGTGATATGGACATCCTGCCCGCCAAAGCCCGCCGGATTTTTCAGAGCATTTTTTAAAAGACAAATTAAATCCTTCTCCTCCAGCCCCTTGAGGACAAACACGCGGCACCGGGACAAAAGCGCGGAATTGATTTCAAAAGAGGGATTTTCTGTGGTCGCCCCGATTAAAACGATACTGCCCTTCTCCACAAAGGGCAGAAACGCATCCTGCTGGGCTTTATTGAACCTGTGAATCTCATCCACAAACAGGACTGTGCGCATTCCCATTCTCCTGCTCTCCTCAGCCTGCTTCATGACTTCCTTAATTTCCTTTATCCCGCTTGTCACAGCACTGAAATTGATAAACTCCGACTTCGTCCTGCCCGCGATGATACTGGCAAGGGTGGTCTTCCCCACACCGGGAGGACCCCAGAATATCATAGAGGAAATCTGGTCCTTCTCGATGAGCTGTCTCAATATTTTTCCTTTGCCTATCAAATGCTCCTGTCCCACGAAATCTTCCAGGGAATCCGGGCGCAGTCTGCTGGCAAGGGGTGTCATCATCTGCCGGTTTTCAAACAATGACATCTGCTGCATATCTATCCCCTCCTTCTATAATATACCGGGAGCCATAACCATCACCAACACCCGGTATCTCTTACATTTCTTCTGGATATTCCCTTCTTTACTATGAGTCCATTATAGCATTGTCCCTTGCAATCGCAAAGTTCTGTGTCAAGTCTTTGTTTGAAAAATTATCTGTGCTATAATATCAGAAAGCATTATATTTCTGATAATTCTGATACAGTCTGAAGGCGTTGTTCTTTGCAGCGCACAGTCAGTCTGTTTCTATCTTCTTTTGCCGCAAGGCTTCTGTTTTGGAAATCTCAATG
>UQKK01000002.1 GCA_900541505.1 uncultured Ruminococcus sp. | reverse complement strand
TTGGTGCTTCGGGAAGACATTTCTAATTTTTTATTACAGTTTGCGGAAACTCAAGTATACACGGTGGATAAAAGGTAAATGTATATCTGCGGATTATGTTATAAGCAAGCAGTTTTTTGGAAATTTTACTGAATTACTGGAATTTTTACTGAAATAGTTGAATCTTGTTATCCTTTGTTGTACTATGGGTAACAGATGAAAAAAGAGAAATTTCTGTGAAGCGAGGAGTTCTATGTCAAGAAAGGTGAGAAGGCGCGGCAGGAAGCTTGCGCGAAAGAAAAGAGGCAACTGGTTTACAAGGATGCGTATCTGGCAGAAGGTTCTGGTCTGCTTTTTCGGCGTGTTTGTGTGCCTGCTTGCTACGGCTGTGACTTATGTGGCGGCAAAATGGAGTAAGGTGGACACGCAGAAGATTGAGGCAAAAGATTTGATTATTAACAAGGAAGTCCAGGAGAATGTGGACTTGGGAGAAGGATATACGAACATTGCGCTCTTCGGAGTGGATTCCAGGGATGGAAATCTGGGAGAGGGGAACCGAACTGACTGTATCATTGTCGCCAGCTTAAATAATGAGACGAAAGAGATTAAAATGGTGTCGGTTTACAGGGATACACTTCTCGACCTTTCGGAGGGAACTTACCAGAAATGTAATGCGGCTTACAGCTATGGCGGACCGACAATGGCAATCAACATGCTGAATATGAATCTGGATTTAGACATTCAGGATTATGTGACAGTGGACTTCGGTGCCATCGCGGATGCCATCGATTTGCTGGGCGGCCTGGAGATGGATATCACAGATGAAGAGGCGTATTATATCAGCGAATATTTGCAGGAGACCGCGGATTCTGCCGGAAAAGAGGCACATTTCCTGGACTATGGCGGACACATGGTCCTGGATGGAGCACAGGCGACTACATATGCCAGAATTCGTTCTACAGCAGGCGGAGACTTTACCCGTACAGAGCGGCAGCGGCTGGTGATTGAAAAGATTGTAGAGAAGGCGACGCAGACAGATTTGGGAACGTTAAACAAGATTATTGACGAAGTGTTCCCCCAAATTTCTACCAGTTTTACCCTCACGGAAATCTTGAATTACGCGAAGGCATATAAGGATTATAAGCTCGTGGGAAATACCGGATTCCCGATAGATTTGACAACGGATACTCTGTCAGAGCTGGGGAGCGTGGTCATTCCGCAGGATTTGGCAAGTAATGTGACAAAACTGCATGAATTTCTGTTCGGCACAGTCGGCTATTCACCGTCCTCCACTGTAAATACGCTCAGCTCGAACATTGCTTATACAGCGAGTACGGCAGGAAAGGGAGACAGCAGTACGGACAGCACACAGCAGGATACGACCGGGCAAGGGCAGCAGAGTACAGACAGCAATGGAACCTATGATAATACGCAGGACTATGTGCCAGAAGAGACCCCGGATATGACGGTGCCTACAGAGCCTGTGGTGCCGGATGATTCGATGGGCGGCACAGGGGACAACAGTACAGATATCGGGGGCGGCGGTGTCACCGGAGGCGGAACAGATATGGGAGATACGGGTGTCGTACAGTGAAAAAATGTTCTGTGAAGTGACGGGATAACGATTGTTCAGTGGGAGGCAGACCGGAGAAAATGGTGGTTTTCTCCGGTCTTTTTGCCGTTTGCGCAAGGCGTAAACGATAGGGGGTTATTGCTGTTCACAGTCAGCTCACTTAACATATCTTTACCATCGTCGCCGGAATTATCTGGAAAAGGTTGTCTTTTTCGGCAAAATAAGTTATAATTCACGTACAAATGTTTAGGGGAAATTTGTAAAAAGAAAGGGTAGTGTAAATTAAAGATTAAACAGGGGTGATGAAATGAAGAAAAAAGTATCTGCCGCATTGCTGGCAGCATCTTTGGTGCTGGGCAATGCTCTTACAGTCCTGCCTGCCAAAGCAGCGGATTCATTGGAGGGCGCAGACCCTTATGCATCCGTGGATTTTGAGACCTATCTGGCGGAGCAGGGTTTTCCGGAAAGTTATAAAACTGCATTGAGAGGGCTGCATGAATTGTACCCCAACTGGGTCTTTGAGGCACAGCATACGGGTCTTGACTGGTCAGAAGCGCTGGCAGCGGAGAGCACACTGGGCAAGAATCTGGTTCCGGGGTCCAGTATTACATCGTGGAAATCTACGGATGAAAAGGCATATGACTGGGAGACCGGAGAGTGGGTGGAGTTTGACAGCGGCGGCTGGGTCGCGGCTTCACCGGAGATTATCGCATATTATATGGATGCCCGGAATTTTTTAGACGAGGTTTCTGTCTTCCAGTTTTTGAAACAGAGCTATAATCCAGAGAGAGAGACAAAGACCGGTATAGAGAATATGACTGCAGGGTCTTTTCTGACAGGGACGTATGAGGAGAATGGGACGAAATCGTATACGGATGCACTCGTACAGGCAGCGGAAGCCTCCAATGTCAATCCCTATGTCCTGGTTTCTATGATTTTTATGGAGCAGGGACGGGATGGAGGAGGCGCCTCCATCTCCGGAACAGAAAAAGGGTACGAGGGATATTACAATTATTTCAATATCGGCGCGTACAAGACCGGTTCCATGTCAGCGGTGGAGAGGGGACTCTGGTATGCAAAGGGTTCTGGCAGCGGGGCTGTTTCTTATAACCGCCCGTGGGACAGCCGGACAAAATCCATCATAGGCGGAGCTATCCACTACGGGGAGAACTATGTAAACCAGGGGCAGGATACCCTGTATCTGAAGAAATATAATGTGCAGGGGAACAACCTGTATAATCATCAGTATATGACAAATGTGGCGGGAGCGGCGACCGAGGGCAGCATCATGTCGGAAGCTTATACGGATGGACTGCGCACCGGAAATCTGACGTTTCGCATACCAATCTATGAGAATATGCCGGAAACAGCCTGCGAAATGCCCACAGGCAATGATACTCCGTCCAGAGATGAGACCGGGGGAGGCAGCGGAAATCTGCCGGATACAGGAAGCGGTGATAACAGCGGCGACTCCACAACCGGAGGGGACAGCACAGGGAGCGATGACTCTACAACCGGAGGGGACAGCACAGGAAGCGATGATTCCACAACCGGAGGGGACAGCACAGGAAGCGATGATTCCACAACCGGAGGAAGCGGCACAGGAAGCGGCGACTCCACAACCGGAGGAGACAGCACAGGAAATGGTGACTCCACGACCGGAGATACGACCACGGGAGATTCCGGCATAGAGGGGAATAACCCCAATACAGGAAATAACGGCAATGAAAATATCAATGGAAACATCGAACTGGCAGGCGGCGAGGCGAATGTCGGCGACACAGTGATTGTGGAAGCCATCGTCAAGAGCGATGAGGCGCAGATTAGTAATTATCAGATTAGTCTTTCTTATGACCCGGACAGTCTGGAGTTTGTCTCCGGGTCCGTGGCGAGAGGGGCAGCAGGCGTGGCAAGTCTGGAAGGAACATTGGACAGCCCGAAGAATACCGTACAGTCAGCAGTCATGTTCAAAGTGTTAAAAGAAGGAGAACATGAGGTCGGAGTTTCTGAGGCGAGGGTAACCACAGCGGATGAAGAGCTGCTGACCATGAGCAGTAAAGCGGCAGTTGTCAAAGGAACGCAGAAAAAAGGAAGCGGACAGGATACAAGTACTTCCCAGGGAAGCGGGACAAATACAGAAAATTCCTCTGCAGGCTCCACAGGAAGTACAGGGAATACCCAGAACAGCGGAAACGCAGAGGGAACGACCAATACGCAGAACGGTGGTACCGCAGGAGGAACAGGCAATACCCAGAGTGGACAGACTACACAGGGAACTTCCAATATCCAGAACAGCGCGAACACGCAGGGAACCGTAAACAGTCAGGCTGCGCAGAGTGCGGAAAGCAGCCGCAGTACACAAAATGCGCAGAGTACCAGTGGTTCACAGTCCACGCAGAGCGGGCAGTCCGCTCAGAATACGGAAAGCAGCGGGCAGGCACAGAGTGCGCAGGCGACCGTGAAGGCATCAGAGACACAGAAGAAAGAGAACGGGACAACCGTATCAAAAGCAGAATCCGGCAAGGCGAAAGCAGAGGCGGCAAATGCGAAAGGTGCGTCTGATACAGACACAGAGGAGAAATCGGTAACAGAAGGCTCCAATGTCAGTGGAATCCTGGGAGTTATCGGCTTTATCGGAATCGGCACAGCGGTACTTATCGTGGTGGTGATACTGGCAGTCTGGCTGGTATCAGCGAAAAAGCAGAGAGAGGATGAATCCATTTACAGGGATGAATAGGTGGACATTTAGCGGGAAAGAGTGTATGATAAGAAAAGAGTGAGCAAATTTCCCGTCAGGGAAGAGAAAAGTAATCCATACAAAAGAGAGGAAGTTTACATGAAAGTAATGAAGAAAATAGCCGCGCTTTTATTAGCCCTGTGCCTTGCCGTGCCAATGAGTGATTTGGTCGCTGAGGCAGCGGAGGGGTCACTTACCTTCTCTGACCCGTCCACAAAGGTGGGAGAGAATGTCACAGTTGATTTTGCGATAGAAGCAGGAGGAGCAGCCATCGGCGATGCGGATGTGACCATGAGTTATGACGCATCGGCACTGGAATTTATCAGCGGTACAGGAGTACAGGCGGACGGTGCCGGGAAGCTTACCTATTCCGGCAGCGGTACCGGGAGTGAGACGGAACTGCGGACAACCTTGGAGTTTCGTGCTCTTCAGGCAGGAACCGCGGAAATTACTGTGGACAGCTATACAGCATACCTTTATTCAGATGAGACGCTGAATCTGGCGGAAGGCTACTCAAATATAGTGATTGAAGCAGCGGACGACGGCAGTACAACGGCGGAGCCTTCAGGCAGCGGGGGCACAGTCACATCGGCTGTGACAGACATCAAGGTGACGGTGGACGGAGTAGAATACAGTTTTTCCGAAGCCTTCACGAAAACGGATATTCCGGATGGCTACAGTGAGACGACACTGACCTTCAACGGCGGGGAGCGCAAATTTGTAACCAGCGAGGGCGGTGTTACCCTGGGATTTTTAGTGGATGCCTCGGGACTTGGAAGTTTTTTTCTCTATGATGAGGAGACGGCGAGCTTCTCTCCCTATGTGGAGATACCGATATCTGACAGTACTTCCCTTATCCTGCTGAATGAACCGGATGCCGTGAAACTGCCGGAAGCTTATGCGCAGAAGGAACTGGAGGTGCTGAACCAGACATTTCCTACATGGAACAATGCGGCGGAAGACCCTCGGTTTTATATCTTATATGCGCTGAATACGCGGACAGGCGAAAAGGGACTGTATCAGTATGATATGGAAGACGAGACTTATCAGACGTTTACGGCTCCGGAAGTGACGGAGGAAGTGACGGATAATTCTCTGCTCGGCAAAGTGAAAGACTTTGTGGCAAATCACCTCCTTCTTGCCATGATAGCGGGCGCGGTAGTTGTTCTCTTCCTTTTGATTCTTGTCATTGTGCTGGGTGTGAAGGTTATCCACAGAAATCAGGAATTGGACGACCTGTATGAGGAGTATGATATCCCGGTGGATGATGAGCCTGCGGCTTCGCCAAAGGTACAGGCAAAATCCAGAAAGCAGTTTGTCGGATATGACGAGGAAGACGAGGATTATGACGACGACTATGATGAGGACTACGACGAGGAATATGAGGACGACGATTACGATGACGATGATTACGATGATGACGGGGACTACGACGAGGATTATGACGACAGCTACGAGGATGACTATGAGGAGGATGTAAGACCCGCCGGAAGAAAGAAGGATAAGAAAGCCGCGAAGGGGAAAAAGGCGGCGTCAAAAGAGAAAGACTATGATATAGATTTCATAGATTTGTAAAAAAGACTTAACAATTAAAAGCAGGGCAAAGCAGTCCAGAATGAGGAAAACTGGGCTGTTTTGCTTTTTTTGATTTACAACAGGGATGAAATTTGTTACAATATGTCCCGTAGTGAAAAATAGAAATAGGCGAAGGGAGCAAATACTTATGTGCGGTATTGTTGGATACATCGGGGACAGACAGGCAGCGCCTGTCCTGCTGGACGGATTGTCAAAGCTGGAGTATCGCGGCTACGATTCAGCGGGAATCGCAGTGTTTGACGGAACAGAGATTAATATGACAAAGGCGAAGGGAAGGCTGAAAGTGCTGGAGGAGCTGACCCATGACGGAGAGACACTGCCGGGTGAACTGGGGATTGGACATACAAGATGGGCGACTCACGGGGAACCCTCCAATACAAATGCACATCCGCATCTGAATAAGAGTGGGAGCATTGCAGTGGTGCACAACGGCATCATTGAGAATTATCTGAAGCTGAAGAAGAAGCTGATTGGAAAAGGGTATGAATTTATTTCAGATACGGATACAGAAGTCATCGCCCACCTTCTGGATTATTATTATGACGGGAACCCACTGCGGGCAATCACAAAGGTCATGCACCGTATGGAAGGGTCCTATGCTTTGGGCATCATTTTCCGGGATTTTCCGGATGAGCTGTATGCGGTCCGCAAGGACAGCCCGCTTATCGTGGGACATACAAAAGAAGGGTGCATCATCGCATCCGATGTGCCTGCGGTCCTGAAATACACAAGAGATGTATATTTTATCGAAAATGAAGAGATTGTGCGCATGGAGAAGGATACGATGGAGTTCTTCAATGTGGATGAAGAGCCCATTGAGAAGGAATCCACCCATATCGACTGGGATGTGGACGCGGCAGAAAAGGGCGGATACGAGCACTTCATGTTAAAGGAGATGTACGAGCAGCCCAAGGCGATTATGGATACCTTTTCTCCACGCATCAAGAAAAACGAGATTGTGATAGAAGAACTGAATATGACGGATGAAGAAATCAAGGATATCCGCAAGATTATGATTGTAGCCTGCGGGTCTGCATACCATGCGGGTGTGACCGGAAAGTATGTCTTTGAGGGAATGTCCCGGATTCCGGTGGAAGTGGATTTGGCATCCGAATTTCGTTACCGCAATCCCATCCTGGATGAGGGGACACTGGTCATTGTCATCAGCCAGTCCGGTGAGACGGCGGATTCCCTGGCAGCCCTGCGTGAGTCCAAGGAGAAAGGGGCGAAGGTACTGGGAATCGTCAATGTGGTGGGAAGTTCCATCGCCAGGGAAGCAGACAATGTGATGTACACCTGGGCGGGACCGGAGATTGCTGTGGCGACCACCAAGGCATATTCCAGCCAGCTCATTGCCCTCTACCTGCTGGCAATCAAATTCGGCAGGGTAAAAGGCACAGTGACGGAAAGTCAGGTGGAGGAATATATCGAGGATTTGAAGCGCCTTCCGGAGCAGGTGGAGCTGCTTTTGAACAATAAAGGAAAGATACAGAAATTTGCTAACCGCTACCTTGCGGCACACCAGGTGTTTTTCATCGGAAGGGGAATTGATTACGCCATATCCCTGGAGGGCTCTCTGAAATTAAAAGAGATTTCCTATATCCACTCTGAGGCATACGCTGCCGGAGAACTCAAGCACGGCACCATTTCGCTTATCGAGGACGGAACGCTGGTGACGGCGGTTCTGACGCAGAAGGATTTGTATAAGAAGATGATAAGCAATATGGTAGAAGTGAGCACCCGCGGCGCCTTTGTGCTGGCAGTGACAAATGAAGGGAACGATGAGGTGGAACGTGCGGCGGATTATGTCATCTATATTCCGGAGACAAACAGATTTTTCGCAAACTCCCTGGCAATCATTCCTCTGCAGTTGTTCGCGTATTATATTTCCGTTGGCAGAGGCTGTGATGTAGATAAGCCGAGAAACCTGGCGAAATCGGTCACAGTAGAATAGAAATCACATAGCAGGAAAGTATAGAAGGAGGATACTGTGCCAAAAGGCGGGGCAGTATTCTCCTTTTTTCGGTTTCAGACTTTGTTAAACAATAAAACACAAATTTGTCACAAAAGTCGGCTATGATAGGAACATAAAATAAAAGAAGGAAGGAATCTTTCATGGAAAATCAATATAATTATTACAATCCGCAGAATGAGCCGCAAAATTTCCAGTACAATCATGATACTGGAAATAACGGAAATAAAAAGCCGAAAAAGAAAATGCCGAAAGCTGTCGCAGTGACAGGACTGGCGCTTTTGTTCGGACTTGTCTCCAGTGCGACGTTTATGTCTGCAAATATCGTGGGGAATAAAATTCTGGGATGGAATGAATCCTCCGGAGGTTCAATCACAGCTTCCTCCAATCAGGTGAAGAACAATGCCTCCCTGACTCAGACCTCCAGCGTGGTGACATCGGATGTGTCGGATATCGTAGAAAATGTGATGCCCTCCATCGTGTCTATCACCAATATGAGTGTACAGCAGGTGCAGGACTTTTTCGGCGGCGTGTATGAGCAGAACAGTGAGAGCGCGGGCACCGGAATTATCATTTCCCAGAATGATTCGGAACTTTTAATTGTGACGAACAATCATGTGGTGTCGGGAAGTGAGACACTGACCGTAACCTTCTATGACGGCTCCAGCGTGGAGGCAAATCTCAAAGGCACCGATTCTGCCCACGATTTGGCGGTCATTGCAGTTCCGCTGAAATCAATATCTGATGATACAAAGGATGCTATCTCTGTGGCGAAACTCGGAGATTCGACAAAGCTTAAAGTGGGCGAACCGGCGATTGCCATCGGAAATGCTCTCGGATACGGGCAGTCTGTAACTACAGGAGTTATCAGTGCCACAAATCGTTCCAGTTCGCAGGCGAACGGAGAAGCAGCGGCAAGTGAGGAGACAAGTGAAGATGACGTTATGCTGATTCAGACCGATGCGGCGATTAATCCGGGCAACAGCGGCGGTGCGCTGGTAAATGCCAGCGGTGAAGTGATTGGCATCAATTCCTCCAAACTGGTAGGAGAGACAGTGGAAGGCGTTGGATATGCAATCCCTATCAGCGATGTGTCGGATATCATCACTGATTTGATGAATCAGAAGACAAAGACAAAGGTCGATGAGGATGACCAGGGAATGATTGGCATCAAAGGATTTGATGTCACAGACGAGTATTCCCAGCAGTTCAATATGCCGACAGGTGTCTATGTCTCTGAAGTAACAAGGAACGGCGGCGCTGACGAGGCGGGCATGACAAAAGGCTGTATCATTACGGGAATCAACGGTTCCACGGTCAGCAATATGGAAGGGCTGAAAAATGAACTGCAGTATTACGCGAAAGGGGACACCGTGACATTGACGGTGCAGATACCGGAAAACAATGGAGAATATACCGAAGAGGAAATAGACGTCACTCTGAGCTAAGCGGGAACTTCTGCGAAATGGCAGGGCGAGTGGGTGAAGAGTCTCAAAATGAGGACCTGTGCGGGTGCGAGATGCCGCGTGGCAAAAAGCACCTGGATACAGGTCCTCTTTTTATACTGTTCAAAGGTACCGCACAGAAAAACAGGTAAATTATGACAATTTTCGACAAAAAATGAAAAAATCCCCATTGGTATCCGAAAATGTAGTATCTTATATTAGGTTTAGGTGGTGATTCTCGGAAAATGAGAGCCAAGGGAGGAAACGGTCACGGAAAATACAACGCATATCTATGTCCTCGACGAGGACAAAATGTGGATGAAAGTACAGATTGAAGATATCTATTATATCCAGACAATCAAATCTACACATTACTGTGAAGTCATCACTAAAAATGGCGAAGGTAAACTTCATGCGGATATTAAGACCTTGCATCAGGAACGGCTGCAGGATTTTTTTAAGACAAGGTCTTCCACTTTGGTGAATCTGAATTTGGTCCGCAAGATTGACACAAAGAAACGTGTTTTATACTTCGATGAAGAGATACACTGCACATATACGGAACGTGTGGGGAAAGAACTGAAGCAGAGATTGAAGCTTCGCAGCTACAGAGGATAAAAAGGCGGAAAGATAGGACTGTTTGCCGGGAGCCTACTCATGATATAATAGAGAAGAGGTGCAGTCATGCAGAATAAATTTGCGGAGAGGCTCAAGATGCTGAGGATGGAGTATGGAATTTCCCAGAAAATGCTGGCAAACTGTATTGGTGTAACAAGACAGGCGATAGGCAACTATGAAAAAGGAAAGAGGGAATGCGGATTTGACGTATTGATACTCTTAGCAGAGATGTTCGGAGTGACGACAGACTTTCTGATAGGTTACTCGGATGAAAGAAATTAAAGGTCTTTGGCGCAAGCAAAAGAGGTGTGGAAAAGTATGTAGGAAAATTGCCGCTGTTGTAAAAAGCGGCAATTTCCATGTGGTGCGCTCTGCCATAGGCAGCACAGATATCCTCGTTTATGCTGTGCGGTGTACAGAGAAAAAGGCTTATCTGCGGCTTGAGTCCTGACGGATATCAAATTCCGGGTTGATGGCGTAGAAGTTCCTGCTGTCCAGATTATCCTGGACGATACGGAGACTTTCACCGAAACGCTGGTAGTGTACGATTTCCCTTTCGCGTAAGAAGCGGATGGGGTCGCAGACTTCCGGGTCTTTTACGAGCCTTAAAATATTGTCATAGGTTGTGCGGGCCTTCTGTTCCGCAGCCATATCCTCGTGCAGGTCGGTGATGGGGTCGCCTTTGGACTGGAAATAGGTAGCGGTCCAGGGCGTGCCGCCCGCGGATTGTGGCCAGAGCGCCAGTGTGTGGTCTACATAGTAATTCCCGAAACCGGATTTTTCGATTTCCTCCGGCGTCAGATTTTTTGTGAGCTGGTAGACGATGGCGCATATCATCTCCATGTGTGCCAACTCTTCCGTGCCGATATCTGTGAGGATGCCGGTCACTTCTTTGTATGGCATAGTATAGCGCTGTGAGAGATAGCGCATGGAAGCGGCAAGCTCTCCATCGGGTCCGCCGAACTGGGAGATGATAATCTGCGCAATCTTCGGGTTGGTCTGCGTAATTTTTACCGGATACTGTAATCTTTTTTCATAACCCCACATACTAACATCCTCCTTCCTGCCACGGCCATGGTTCATTTATCCAGTTCCATCTGTCTGTGCAGGACTCTGCGGCAGTGTCGATGGTCAACGGACCGTACTGTGCGGCATATTCTTTCAGCGCCTTGTTGCGCATGCGGCTGTACTCCTGGAAATAGACGAGCGCCTGCTGGTCGCACGGATGGGTGTCGAGATACAGTTTTACATCGTCAACAGCGAAGCTGACCTGGTTGATATGATTCAATAATTCCTTTCTGTTAAGCTGTCCGTTCATCGATTACACCCTCCTCTTCCATGGAATGGTTTATCCAAATCTTCAAAAATCGTCCCTCTCTGAAAGCCCCGGCATATCTCGTAAATATTCTGCCATTGCTGCCAGGGAACATATGCCATTGCGAGGGGCATGCTATCTACAGGGGCACAGGGCTGTCCGGGACAGCCAAAAGAAGAACGCGCCCTCTCAGAAGTGCGGGGCATGGAAGAAGGACAGGATGTGCATGGCATGGAGGCAGAGCGGGGTGAACCGCTGCCTGCGCGCTGCATATGCGGATTTCTTGCCGCTGTCTGCCTGTTTAAGCCCATATGGTTCGGGTTCTGACAATTCGCCATTTGCGATTGCTCCTTTCCTGAAAACTTTACAGTATTATAGTATGGAAAAAAAGAAAAAAAGGTTCTGGGAGAAAAATAAAAGGTTTCTCTTTACTTTTGGAGAAAAATTATATATAATAGAAAAGTCGCCGGGGTGTGGCTCAGTTTGGTTAGAGCGCACGGCTGGGGGCCGTGAGGTCGCAGGTTCGAATCCTGTCACCCCGATAAGCAAGAGGGCTTGATTTTCCATGAGGAAGTCAGGCTCTTTTTCTTCTATAAGGATAGTCCAGAGAACTATCCTTATAGAAGAAAAGCCCTCCGGGCAGGAGAAAGGTCCTATGGGCAGAAAATTTTGTTGTGTTTCACAATAAAAGAGGCTATAATAATTAAGATTATAAGAACATAGCAGAAGAATTTGACGAGAATAGTGAGGAGACAAACAGATATGTGTGGTTTTGCAGGATTTGTCGGAGAAGTGGAAAATAGAGAAGAGGTACTCGTGCAGATGATGAATACCATTGTGCATCGGGGACCGGACAGCGAAGGGAAATATGTAGATGCGGATGCGGCTCTGGGATTTCGCAGGCTGAGCATAATAGACCTCTCCGCAGTGGGGGACCAGCCCTTATATAATGAAGATAGAAGTCTGGTGCTGGTGTTCAACGGGGAGATATACAATTATCAGGAACTGAGAGAAGAACTGGTGGAAGCGGGGCATGTGTTCGTGTCCAACACTGATTCCGAGACCCTGGTGCACGGGTATGAACAGTGGGGCGAGAAGCTCCTTGACAGGCTGCGGGGGATGTACGCGTTCGCCATCTGGGATACAAAGAAAAAGAAGCTGTTTGCGGCGAGGGATATTTTCGGAATCAAGCCGCTTTACTACGCGCAGATGAACGATACGCTGATGTTCGGCTCGGAGATTAAATCTTTCTTAGAGCATCCGAAGTTTGACAAGGTGTTCAACGAGGAAGCGCTGGGAAATTATCTGTCTTTCCAGTTTGTTCCCACCAACGAGACCTTTTTTAAAGGGGTGTTCTGCCTCCAGCCGGGACACTACTTCACCTATGAAAATGGGAAGATGGACATTGTCCGCTATTTTGAGCCTCATTTTACCGGGGACACGAAGAAGTCCTTCGAGGAAGTGGTGGAAGAAGTAGAAGCGGTCATGAAGGAATCTGTGGAGAAGCACAAAATCAGTGATGTGGAGGTGGCTTCTTATTTATCCAGCGGCGTGGATTCCAGTTATCTGACCTATTTAGGGCAGGTGGACCACACGTTTACAGTGGGATTTGATGAGGGGAAATACAGCGAGATTCAGGATGCCAAGGAGTTCGCGGCGAGCATCCACATGGAAAATGACGCCAAAGTCATCACTCCTGACGAGTACTGGGACAGACTTTCCGATATTCAGTACTATATGGACGAGCCGGTGGCGGACCCGGCGGCGATTGCCCTGTATTTCTTAAGTGAGGAGGCATCCAAGAAGGTCAAGGTAGTGCTCTCCGGGGAGGGGTCTGACGAGCTCTTCGGCGGCTACAATATCTACTGTGAGCCTCTGGAGCATTTAAGCTTCAATCGGATTCCTTTCTTCATCAGGAGATTTCTCGGGAAATTTGCGGAGTACTGTCTTCCCAGAGGTGTGAAGGGAAGGGGATTCCTTATGCGCCACGGAAAGACATTGGAGGAGCGGTATTTTGCCAACGCCACTAATATCTTTACTGAGCGGGAGGCAGATAAGATTCTTAAAAAGGGATGCAAGCCGGGTATCCAGAAGGTGACCCGCCCTCTGTATGACAGGGTGAAGGACAAGGATGCAGTGACCAAGATGCAGTATGTGGACCTCCATCTGTGGCTGGTGCATGATATCCTCATGAAGGGGGATAAGATGGGGATGGCAAATTCCCTGGAAGTTCGGGTGCCGTTTTTGGATAAGAAGGTGCTGGAACTGGCAGAGACCCTGCCGCTTGATTACAAAGTGCGGGCGCCGAAGACAAAGGTGGCGCTCCGGGGAGCGGCGGAGAAGGTTATCCGCAGCAAGACGGCGGAGAAGAAGAAACTGGGCTTCCCCATACCGATTCGTGTATGGCTGAGGGAAGACAAGTATTATGAGCAGGTGAGAGAGATGTTCTCATCCGAGGCGGCGAAGAAGTTTTTCCACACAGATTTACTTCTGAAAATGCTGGACGACCACAAAAACGGCAGACATACAAATGAGAAGACAGACAACAGCCGTAAAATCTGGACCGTATACATTTTCCTTGTGTGGTACGACCGCTTTTTCGGACACGGGAAACCGGTACATCCGGCGATGCATGTAAGATAATTGGGGAGATTCTATGAGAAGCAGAACTGTACAGCCGGTGAAACGGCGGGGACAGAGTGACAAAAAAACAGGGGGAAGAAAAGGGAAGAACAATTTGGGGGATACCCAGCCCATGCGGGCGGTGAAAGCACCTTCTGCCACACAGTCCAAACAGGCAGGGAGGACTTCTTCCGCGACTCAGCCTATGCGGGCGGTACGGACATCCTCTGCGACCCAGCCCATGCGGGCAATGCGGACGTCCTCCGCGACCCAGCCCATGCGGGCGGTACGGACATCCTCCGCTACTCAACCCATGCGGACAACGCGGACGTCCTCTGCGACCCAGCCTATGCGGACAGGAAACTCCGGGGCAGGGACACAGACGAGAAGGCTGGGAGAGGGAGTGCAGATTCGCAGTGTGGCACCTGACAGCCAGCGGGGACAGACTCTTCGCTACCGGGAGAAGTACCAGCAGGTGGTATCCAGGCGTATGAGGGATGTGTCTGTGCCCAAACCGGAAGCACAGATGGAGCGCCGTTCTAAGAGAAAACCGCGGGGCATTGCGGCTCTGATAGGGAGAGCGAGAGAGGCAAAATCGGACACGCAGGCGCACTATTTTGACTATGATTTGCTTATCGTCATTGTCTTTTTGATGTGCTTCGGGCTTGTCATGCTCTACAGCACCAGTGCCTACAGCGCTCAGGCGGATTTTGGGAATGACATGTATTATTTTTCCAAACAGGCGCTTATCGGAGCGTTGAGTTTTGTCGCCATGCTGGTAGTTTCAAAGATTGACTACCATTTTTACGGGGCGTTCGCCTTTGAGATTTATATCATATCGATGATACTGATGGCACTGGTACAGACGCCGCTGGGAGTAACGGTCTACGGCGCCAGACGGTGGATTCAGCTTCCGGGCAATATGACGCTGCAGCCCTCAGAGATTACAAAGATTGCGGTGATTTTGTTCCTCTCCTATGAACTGTGCAGGAGAGGGAAGCAGATGTATAAGATGGAAGGCATCCTGCGGGTGGGCGCCTATGGAGCTGTGGCGGCGGGTGGTGTCCTGTTTTTGACGGATAACTTAAGTACGGCAATCATTGTTATGGCGATATGCTGTATTCTTATTTTCATCGTCTATCCGAAGATGAAACCGTTTCTCATAGGGGCGGGGGTGGCAGCAGTGCTTGCCGCGGTGTCCATCAAGATTATGTCTGTGACACTGATAAACAGCGATAACTTCCGCCTGCGGAGAATACTGACCTGGCTGGACCCGGAGAATCATCTGGATACCGGAGGCTTCCAGGTGATGCAGGGGCTTTACGCTATCGGCTCCGGAGGGTTCTTCGGCAAAGGATTGGGAAACAGTACACAGAAGCTGGGAGTTATCCCGGAGGCGCAAAATGATATGATACTCACGGTTATCTGTGAGGAGCTGGGTGTGTTTGGCGCAATCGTGATTCTGATTTTATTCGGGTATATGCTGTACCGGCTGATGTTCATCGCCAAGAATGCGCCGGACCTCTACGGCTCACTGATTGCCATCGGTATCTTTGCCCATATCGCCTTACAGGTGATTCTGAATATTGCCGTGGTGACGAACCTTATTCCTACCACGGGTATTACCCTTCCTTTTATCAGCTACGGGGGAACTTCCATCCTGTTTTTGATGACAGAGATGGGGATTGCGCTGGGGATTTCCAGGAGGATTAAATTAGAAGATTAAAAGGATAACAGATGTCCGCCCGCGAAAACACGAAAGCATGTTTTTGCGGGCGGACATCTGTACATCGACAGTGTGAGTGAACGGTGACGAAAAACTCTTTTCATCCGGATAAAATTGTGTTATATTGGTATAGAGTTATGTAGTAATCGAAACTACATATAATAGAAATATACTACGCGCAATGCGGTGTCGGAGGATGGAATTATGGATTATAAGATTATTGTGGACAGCTGCGGGGAGCTGACAGAAGAGATGAAACGAAGCGGTATCTATGAGACGGCTTCTCTGAGTATGCTGGTGGATGGAGTGAATATTGTGGATGATGAGACATTTGACCAGGCGGATTTTTTACGCCGCGTGGCTGCGAGTCCGGAATGTCCCAAGTCATCCTGCCCATCGCCGGAGGCATATATGGAGAGTTATAAAGGGGAGGAGAAGCGCATCTATGTGGTGACACTCTCCGCAGAGCTGAGCGGCTCTTACAACAGCGCGGAGCTTGGGAAAAAGCTGTTCCAGGAAGGGGCGGAGAAGAAGCAGATTTACGTGTTTAATTCCAGGTCCGCCTCCATAGGAGAGACGCTCATCGCCCTGAAGATACAGGAATGTGAAGAAGCGGGGATGGAGTTTGAAGATGTGGTGGAGCGAGTGGAATCTTATATAGGAGGACAGCATACGTATTTTGTGCTGGAGAATCTGGAGACGCTGCGGAAGAACGGAAGGCTTACGGGAATTAAATCTTTTGTGGCGAGCGCTCTGAACATCAAACCGGTGATGGGGGCTACCCCACAGGGAACCATCTGCCAGCTGGGACAGGCGAGGGGAATGAAGCGTGCCTTGGCAAAGATGGCAGACCATGTGGCACAGGACTGTGTGGACTCTGAGGGGAAGACACTGGCAATCTCACACTGCAACTGCCCTGAGAGAGCGAAGGAAGTGGAGAGTTTGCTGCGGGAGAAGATGAACGTGAAGGCGAGCTTTATCGTGGATACAGCGGGAATCAGTACGATGTACGCCAACGACGGCGGCGTTATCGTCGTCATCTAAAGGCGGCAGCGCGGAGGAAAAGAAGCGGGCTTATGTGGTCAGGGCGTGCAGGCGGGCGCGGATGCGGTCATCTAAAGACTTGCCAAAAGGTGGGGAACTGTGGTAAACTATCCACAGGCATGAGCTTAAGAATAATTACGAAGGAGCGATGGCAATGAGTCAGGAAAAGGTAGACCGCTATAAGCAGGAGAAGGCGAACCGCAAAAAAATCATGAAGAAACAGAGGATGATGAGCGTCCTGCGAAAGATGGTACTTTCCCTTGTGGCACTCGCTTTAGTGGGATGGATTGGATATTCAGCGTACGATACCTACGATTCCAATAAGGAGAGAAAAGTGGCGGAGATTAACTACGATGCGCTGAACACTTACATCAATGGTCTTACACAGACAGAAGAACCCACAGAATAGGTGGGAAGAAGTGGAAGCATAGGAGGTGGGAAGATTTCCCACTGCAGATTGAAAAAAATAAAAATGTCCTGAAAATCAGACGATTTTGAGTGGAATACAATATGTGGGGTGCATGATTTTTCATGCACCCCAAGTTTTGTGTTTGGAGAAAGTGTTTTGATTTTTAGGACATTTTTTTGTTGCTTTTTTCAGGCGGAGAAACAAAAAAATCACAAAAAAGGGGTTGAAAAAGGGGGGAGTGTGGTTTACAATGGAGTCAAGTGGTGAGAAGTGGTAGACAGTGGCACAAAGTGGGGAGGAATGTGGAGGCCCACACAAAGAGAAAGGATTCCAGATGTTATTAGGGGAGTTTAATCACAGCATTGATGAAAAAGGCCGATTAATCATTCCAGCCAAGTTACGGGACGATTTGGGAGAGAGTTTCGTAATCTGTAATGGTCTGGAGGGCTGTCTCTTTGTCTACTCACAGGAAGAATGGAACAAATTCGTTGCCGAACTGGAAACCTTGCCACGGATGAATAAGGATGCCAGAATCTTTAAGCGCTACTTTTTCGGAAGTGCCTCGGAGGGCAGTTTCGATAAGCAGGGGAGAGTGCTGGTACCACCATCTTTACGAAAAGCGGCAAACCTGGAGAAAGAAGTGGTCCTGGTGGGAGTTCAGGACCGTGTGGAAATCTGGGACAAGGCACTTTGGGAAGAGAGAAGTCAGATTAGTGAGGAAGATTTGGATGCCATCGCGGAGCGTATGGAGTCCATTGGAATCCGGATTTGATTTCAATTAGTGAGATAAGGTGGTAAGTGAGATGGCATTTGGGCACACATCAGTATTACTGGAAGAAACGGTAGACGGTCTGGCAGTAAAGCCGGATGGGATTTATGTAGACGCCACACTCGGCGGAGGCGGACATGCCTTCGAGGTGTGCAGGCGGTTAAGCAGCAAGGGGAGTTTTATAGGAATAGACCAGGATGCCGCGGCGATTGAAGCGGCGAAGAGCCGGCTGGCTGACTTTGGGGAGAAAGTCACCATTATCCGGAGCAACTACTGCGAGATGAAAAAGCGGCTCTTGGACCTGGGAATCGACAAGGTTGACGGCATTGTCCTGGATTTGGGGGTATCCTCCTATCAGCTGGACACCGCTGAGCGTGGGTTTTCCTACCGGGCGGATGCGCCGCTGGATATGAGGATGGATCAGAGGCAGGAGAAGACAGCACGTGACATTGTCAACACTTACAGTGAGGCGGAATTATATCGGGTCATCCGCGACTACGGGGAGGACAGGTTTGCGAAGAACATCGCGAAGCATATTGTCAGGGAGCGGACACAGCATCCGATAGAGACCACCGGTCAGTTGAACGAGGTCATCAGAAGAGCGATTCCGATGAAAATGCAGAAGACCGGCGGACACCCGTCCAAACGGACATTTCAGGCAATCCGGATTGAATTGAACCGGGAGCTGGATGTCTTAAAAGATTCACTGGATGAAATGATTGAGATGTTAAATCCAGGGGGAAGGATATGCATCATCACATTTCATTCACTGGAGGACAGGATTGTAAAGAGTGCTTTTCGCAAAAACGAAAACCCATGCACCTGTCCCAGCCATTTTCCTGTTTGTGTCTGTGGGAACGTATCAAAAGGGAAAGTGGTGACACGAAGACCCATCCTTCCTGGGGAGGAAGAGATGGAGAAAAACAGCCGTTCCAAGAGCGCGAAGCTCCGTATTTTTGAACGGCAGTAATTTCAGGGAGTATCAGACATAAACGATTTACCGGGAAGGGGAGAGCCCGGTGAGACAGACTTAAGAAAGGGGCAGACGCTTATGGCAGCAGCAAGAAGAAACACAGGAAGTTACAGACGATATGGTTATGCTGATGGGGGCCAGAGGGCATTTTATGTCTATGGAAATACCGTACGCCAGGCGGAAGTCCTGCCAAAAGAACAGCCGGTAAGGCGCACACGCAGACACACACGGACGAGCAGTCAGGTGAAGAAGAACCGTAACCGGGCGATGAGCATGAATCCGGCGTACGTGGGATTCCTCGCGGTAGCGGCATTCTGCGCGGTGTTCGTATGTATGATGTATCTGCGTCTGCAGTCCGATATTGTGAGCCGTTCGGAAAATATCACTGCCCTGCAGCAGGAACTTTCCGACTTGACAGAGGCGAATGATACGGCGTATAATGCAGCTACGGATTCTGTGAATCTCAATGATGTGCGCAGCAAGGCGATGAATGAACTGGGGATGGTGTACGAGGCGCAGGGAACTGTGATTGAGTATGACAGCCCGACCAGTGATTACGTGAAGCAGTACAGCGACATTCCGAAAGACGGAGTGCTCGCCAAGTCGCGGAGCGTGACAGAGTAAGGATTTTATTATATGGCTAGAAGAAGAAACCAAAAGAACCGATTTGAATTTTTGACAAAGAGATTTCCTACAAGGATGCAAAAAAAGCTGGTACTGTTGTTTATGGCAATCATACTGGCTTTTGTTGTTCTTATAGGAAAGATTACCTATATCAATGCATCGAAGGGCAGCGGGTACACGAAAATCGTGTTGGACCAGCAGGGCTATGACAGCCGGGTGATTCCCTATAAACGGGGAGATATTGTGGACAGGAACGGCACGAAGATGGCGACCAGCGAGCGGGTGTACAATGTGATTCTCGATGTGGTGGTGCTCACATCAGATGATGAGTACTTAGCCCCCACAAAAGAGGTGTTAAAGGACTTGTTTGGCATCGAGGAGAGCACGGTCGATGCGGCGATAGAAAGCAGCCCGGAGAGCCGCTATGTGATATTGCTGGAGGGCGTGGATTACGAGACGGCGAAGAAATTCCAGGATATCGAGGCGGACACGGAAAACTATCCCAATGTAAAAGGGGTGTGGCTGGAAGATGATTATGAGAGAACCTACCCTTATGGTACACTGGCAAGTGACGTGGTGGGATTTACTGTTTCCGGGAACGCAGGCACCATTGGCATCGAGAGTGCTTACAATGATGTGCTCAACGGTACGGACGGCAGGGAGTACGGCTACTTTGCCAGCAAATCCTCCGTGGAGCGCACGGTAAAGGCACCGGTAAACGGAAATACCGTAGTTTCCACAATTGATGTCACTCTGCAGAGCATTGTAGAACAGTGTATCATGGATTTCAACAACGCCCATGCCGAGGAGGGAGAGCTGGGAAGTAAAAATACCGCTGTCATTATCATGGACCCCAATACGGGGGAAATCCTGGCGGAAGCATCCTATCCCAATTTTGATTTGAACAACCCGCGGGATTTGTCGGGTATCTATTCCGAGGAAGAGTGGAAAGAGATGTCCGAGGAGGCACAGATTGAGGCGATGAATGCTCTGTGGCGCAATTTCTGTGTCAGCGATGCCTTTGAGCCCGGTTCTACCATGAAGCCTTTTACGGTGGCGGCGGGGTTGGAGACTGGCGCCATCACGGGAAATGAAAGCTACACATGCGGAGGCTATCTGCATGTGGGAGACTATGATATCAGCTGTCATTTAAAGACCGGACACGGCACGGTCTCTGTACAGGACTCCATCGCCTATTCCTGCAATGTGGGACTTATGCACATTGCGGAGACCATAGGGGTGCAGGATTTTACGAAATACCAGAGGATATTCGGGTTTGGAGAATATACGGGCATTGACCTCCCGGGGGAGGCATCCACCGCGCCTCTTCTCTACACGGAGGAGACCATGCAGGTGACGGATTTGGCGACCAATTCCTTCGGGCAGAACTTTAATGTCACTATGACGCAGCTTGCCGCGGGCTTTTGTTCCCTTATCAACGGAGGGTATTATTATGAGCCCCATGTGGTAAAACAGATACAGGATGAGGACGGAAGGGTCATTGAGACAAAGGACCCGGTGCTGCTCAGGAAGACCATCTCCACGGAGACTTCGGAACAGTTGAAGACCTACTTAAAGGCGACTATGGAGTACGGGACCGGTGTTCCGGCAAATGTGGAAGGGTATGATATCGGGGCGAAGACCGGTACAGCGGAGAAGCTTCCCAGAAATAACGGGAAATATTTGCTCTCCTATGTGGGATATGCGCCCCAGGAAAACCCGGAAATCCTTATCTATGTAGTGATAGACGAGCCCAATGTGGATGCCCAGGATGACAGTTCCCTGGTGCTGGGGCTGACGAAAGAGATTATGTCCCAGGCGTTTCCTTATTTGAACATCACCACCATTGAGGGCTACACGCCGGGGAATACGGACACTTCCGCACAGGAGAACTATTCCCAGACAGAATATACAGATTATGACGCGAATTATGAGGAAACGTACAGCAACACCGATGGTTCCTACGTGGATGAGAGTTACACGCCCGATTTGGACGACTGGGCGACAGGAACTCCTGCCGGATAGGGAGGAATCCCTTCTCGGATAGAGAGGAAGCTCTGCCGGATGAGAAGGAAGCGGACAGATAAGAAGATGAATAACCTTGCAGAAGAATTAATATGTTTTAAAAAGATTCTTTTGCAGGGTTTTTGTTTTTATGAAAAATAAAACATATAATAAGAAGAAAATCCTCGTTGTTTTTGGCTGCGCGTCGCTGGTTTTAATTGGTTTGATTGCAAGGCTCGTATATCTCATGGTATTTGACGCAGAATATTATCAGAAGATGGCGCAGGCACTTCATGAGAGGGAGCGGGAAATCAAGGCGGCGAGAGGCGAGATAGTGGACCGCAACGGCGTGGTGCTGGCGACAAATAAGACGGTGTGTACCATTTCTGTCATTCACAGTCAGATTGAGGATGCGGACTTGGTGGTGGAGACACTGTCAGCGGAGTTAGGACTCTCGGAAGAAGAGGTGCGCGCGAAAGTGGAGAAGGTATCCTCCATGGAGAAGATAAAGACCAATGTGGAGAAAGAGATTGGCGACAGAATCCGCAATTATAACCTGGCGGGCGTGAAGGTGGATGAGGACTTCAAGCGCTATTACCCTTATGATGAACTGGCTTCTAAAGTGCTGGGATTTACAGGCGGGGACAATCAGGGAATCATCGGGCTGGAAGTGAAGTATGAGGAATATTTAAAGGGCACTAACGGGACCATCCTCACTGTCACAGATGCCAGAGGAATTGAACTGGAGGGGGTAGCGGAAGACCGGGTGGAGCCGGTGGACGGAGAGACCCTTCAGATTAGTCTGGATTACAATATCCAGGCATACTGTGAACAGGCAGCGCTGAAGGTGATGGAGGAAAAGCAGGCGGATGCGGTGTCCATTCTCCTGATGAATCCCCAGAACGGGGAAATTCTCGCCATGGTCAATGTGCCGGAGTTCAATTTAAACGAGCCCTACGAATTGAACACCGGGGCGGACACAAGCGCGATGACAGACGAGGAACTGCAGGATGCCTTAAATCAGATGTGGAGGAACGGGTGCATCAATGACACCTATGAGCCCGGTTCTACCTTTAAGATTATCACCTCCTCGGCGTGTCTGGAGGAGGGTGTGGTGTCTCTTGATGACACCTTCTCCTGTCCGGGATACCGGGTTGTGGAGGACCGGAAGATTCGCTGCCACAAGGTGGGCGGACACGGCGCCGAGACCTTTGTGGAAGGGATACAGAATTCGTGCAACCCAGTGTTCATCGATATCGGGCTGCGCCTGGGAGCAGAGAAGTTCTACGACTATTTTGAAAAATTCGGTCTGCTCTCCCTGACAAATATCGACCTGCCCGGAGAGGCGGGGACCATCATGCACAAAAAAGAGGATATCGGTACAGTGGAACTGGCGACTATGACCTTCGGGCAGTCTTTCCAGATTACGCCCATCCAGATGGCGACCACGGTCAGTTCCATTGTAAACGGCGGCAGGAGGGTGACGCCCCATTTAGGCGTGGCGGTGCTGGATGAAGACGGGGAGGAGATTGAGCGGTTTTCCTATGAGACGAAAGATGGCATCGTCTCCAAAGAAACTTCAGAAACTATGCAGATGCTGCTGGAGTCCGTGGTCTCGGAAGGGTCCGGGAGCAACGCCTATATTGAGGGGTATTCCATCGGAGGCAAGACGGCAACCTCCCAGACGCTTCCCAGGAGCGCCAACAAATACATCGCCTCCTTTATCGGGTTTGCCCCGGCGGACGACCCGCAGATACTCGGCATGGTGGTCATCCATAATCCCCAGGGCGTGTATTACGGGGGAACCATCGCGGCTCCGGTGCTGCGCAGCATCTATGACAACGTGCTTCCATATCTGGGGATTGAAAAAGAGTAGGTTATGCTGTATACTGTATGGGGTATTTTGAGCGTAAACCTGTAAAGACAAAAGAGATAAAGAGGTGTATTTATGAGTAATGATGTGATTATTCCGGTACTGATATCCTTTGCCATAAGCCTGATATTGGGACCGGTGGTAATTCCTTTTTTGAGGAAACTGAAGATGGGGCAGACAGAGCGTGAGGAAGGGGTGAAATCCCACTTGAAAAAGGCGGGGACCCCGACCATGGGCGGAATTATTATCCTCGCCAGCATCATCATCACGTCACTGTTCTATGTAAAAGAGTACAGTGAAATCATTCCTATTTTGTTCCTTACTGTGGGCTTTGGATTGATTGGATTTCTGGACGATTATCTGAAAGTAGTGATGAAGCGTTCCGACGGGCTGTATCCGAAACAGAAGATGGCGCTGCAGATTGTGGTGACAGCGATATTCGCCTACTATCTGGTGAAGGTGGCACATGTGCCGCTGACCCTGCTCATCCCCTTCTCCGGCGGGCAGTATCTGGACATCGGCTGGGCGGCAGTGCCCCTCTTGTTCATCGCGGTCATTGGGACCGTCAACGGCACCAACTTCACCGACGGGCTGGACGGACTGGCATCCAGCGTCACAGTGCTGGTGGCGACCTTTTTTACCGTGGTGGCGATTGGAACGAAAAGCGGCGTGGAGCCTATCACCTGCGCGGTTGTGGGGGCGCTCCTCGGATTTCTGCTCTTTAACGTGTATCCGGCGAGTGTGTTCATGGGAGATACGGGTTCTCTCGCCCTCGGCGGTTTTGTGGCGGGGACAGCGTACATGCTGCAGATGCCGCTCTACATTATTATCGTGGGACTGATTTATTTGGTGGAAGTGGCTTCCGTCATGATACAGGTGACATATTTTAAAAAGACAGGGGGGAAGCGCTTCTTTAAGATGGCGCCAATCCACCACCATTTTGAATTGTGCGGATGGTCAGAGACAAGGGTCGTCGCGGTATTTTCCATCGCCACGGCAATCCTCTGTCTGATTGCTTTGATGGGGGTATAAGATATGGACGTAAGAGGAAAAAAAGTACTGGTATTTGGCTCCGGTATCAGCGGAGTGGCGGCGAGCAGACTTTTACTGGGCGGCGGAGCTTCTGTAGTGCTCTATGACGGCAATGCCTCCCTGGATGAGGCGAAGATTCGCGGGGAGATTTTAGACGGGCTTTCGGGGCACACGGTGGAGATTGTGCTGGGAGAGTTCCCTAAAGAGCTGCTTGACGGACTGGATTTGACGGTGATGAGCCCCGGAGTTCCCACGGACCTGCCGGTGGTGGAGAGGATGAGGGAGAAAAACATTCCTATCTGGGGAGAGATTGAACTTGCCTATGTCTTCGGGAAAGGAGATGTACTCGCCATCACAGGAACCAACGGGAAGACGACCACCACAGCGCTCTTAGGAGAGATTATGAAAGATGCCGGGAAGTCCACCTATGTGGTGGGAAATATCGGAAATCCCTACACGGACATCGCGGCGCAGACAGCGGAAGATTCTGTCATCGTGGCGGAGATGAGCAGCTTCCAGCTTGAGACGGTACATACCTTTGCGCCGAAAGTGAGCGCTATCTTAAATATCACGCCGGACCATTTGAACCGCCATCACACCATGGAAGCCTATATTGAGGCGAAGGAGAATATCGCGAAAAACCAGGGACCTCAGGATGTATGTGTGTTGAATTATGAGGACGAAGTGCTGCGCGCCTTTGGGGAAAAGATACACACGAGGGTTCTATATTTCAGCAGCCAGCGTAAACTTAATAAAGGCGTGTATCTGGAAGACGGCAAAATCATGCTGAACCTGGACGGGGAAGTCTGCCTCTGCCATGTGGATGAGCTGCACCTGTTGGGTGTGCACAATTACGAGAATGTCATGGCGGCTGCGGCGATGGCGGTTTCCTATGGGATTGCGATAGAGAGTATACGCCGTACTGTGAAGGCGTTTCAGGGTGTGGAACACCGTATAGAGTTTGTCGCTGAGAAAAACGGGGTTGCCTACTACAATGACTCTAAAGGGACCAACCCCGACGCTGCCATACGTGGCATACGCGCTATGAAGCGCCCTACCGTGCTGATTGGGGGCGGCTATGACAAGGAATCTTCCTATGAAGAGTGGATTGACGCCTTTGACGGGAAGGTCAAGAAGCTGGTGCTCATCGGCGCCACGCGGGAAAAAATTGCCGATGCCGCGAGAAAACAGGGATTTACGGATATCGAGTTTGCCGATACGTTTGAGGAGGCATTTCAGATTTGCGCGGACACGGCAGTGCCCGGCGATGCGGTATTATTGTCCCCTGCCTGCGCGAGCTGGGGAATGTTTAAAAATTATGAGGAACGCGGAGATAAATTCAAAGAACTTGTAAACCAGTTATAAGGAGTGAATGGATTTGGAGCGTCCGGCAAAGAAGAGGCGTTATGACGATACGCTGCTGGTTGTGGTGATGATTCTGGTGGGAATCGGTCTTATTCTCCTCTACAGCACAAGTGCCTACAACGGGGAGACGAAGTTCCATGATTCTTTTTACTATCTGAAAAAACAGGGGTTTGCGACACTGCTTGGAATTGCGGGCATGTTTTTTGTCGCCAGGATAGATTACCACAGATGGGTCCCTTTCGCGAATTTGGGATACCTGGCGGCGATTGGCCTTTCGGTTGCCGTGATTCTGGTGGGAGATGAGTACAATGGGTCCAAAAGATGGCTGTCTTTGGGACCCTTTTCTTTTCAGCCCTCGGAGTTTGCCAAGGTGGCGATTATCTTATTCTTATCCTGTCTGGTCACAAAACATGTGCGCAAGATGGGAAAAATAAGGACCATGATAAAAATGCTGCTCCCGGTGCTTCCCATCGTGGGACTGGTGGGAGCCAGCAATCTGAGCACAGCCATCATCATCCTTGGCATCGCGGTGGTGCTGATTTTCGTGGCAAGTCCCAAGTACGCCCAGTTTGTGTGGATGGGCGCGGCAGCGGCAGGATTTATGACGGTGTTTCTGGCGCTGGAGAGCTACCGGCTGGAGCGCATCGCCATCTGGCGCAATCCCGAACAGTATGAAAAAGGCTACCAGACGCTCCAGGGGCTCTACGCTATCGGAAGCGGCGGGCTCTTCGGCAGAGGGTTGGGACAGAGTGTGCAGAAACTGGGATTTCTGCCGGAGGCGCAGAATGACATGATTTTTTCCATCATCTGTGAGGAGCTGGGACTGGTGGGAGCCAGCGTCATCATTCTGCTGTTTCTCATCCTCATCTGGCGTTTCTTTGTCATCGCCACGAAAGCCAAAGATTTGCTGGGAGCGCTCATCGCCTCCGGTGCCATGGCGCATATGATGATACAGGTCATCTTAAACATCGCGGTGGTCACCAACAGTATCCCCAATACGGGAATCACTCTGCCCTTTATCAGCTACGGCGGGACATCGGTGGTATTTCTGCTTCTGGAAATGGGGCTTGTCTTAAGTGTGTCTCATTTGATAGAATAGAGAAGAATTAAGGAGGAAACTCGGATGAGGAAAAAGAGACGGAAGAGAAAGACAGGACGTATCATCCTGACCATATTTCTTGTATTTATCGTGTGCGCCGCGGCTGCGGTGTTCGGATTTCGGACGAAGAATATCCAGGTGGCGGGGAACTCCTACTACGGGGAATCATCCATCTCCGCATGGGTCTCAAACGACCAATTTTCAGTCAACACCCTCTATCTGCTGTGGAAATATAACTTTACGGACGCGGAGCTGCCCTCCGGGGTGGAGAGTATGAAGGTGTCCTTGAAATCACCGTGGACAGTGAAGGTACAGGTGAAGGAGAAGTCCATGATTGGCTATATCGATTATGACGGCGCTTTTCTGTACTTTGACGAGGAAGGGACCGCCTGCGTGCGCACGAAGAAAGTGATAGAGGGGGTTCCCTATATCCAGGGAATGGAAGTGGATTTGTCAAAAGTGAAGGTAGGAGAGACGCTCCCGGTGTCTGACAAAAAGATTTTTCAGAAAATTGTGGAAGTTTCTAAATATTTAGAAAAATATGCCCTGACCCCTGACAGCGTCACCTGCCCGGACGGCGCGGTGACATTGGTCTTCGGCGCGGTGACGGTGCAGCTCGGAACAGAGAACTATGAGGACCGGATGGCGCAGATATCGCCGATTCTTGCGAAGCTGGCGGAGCAGTATCCGGACCAGGCAGGCGTGCTGCATCTGGAAAATTATGACACTTCCAATACGGCAGTGCGTTTCGTACCTGCGAGCGGAGAGGGAGAATAGGCGCAAAGACAGAGAAAAAGTGTGTGAAAAGACGAGAAAATACAAAAAAATCTATTGATTATTTGCCAAAAAGACTATATTATATACTTATTGGATTATATCAAACAATATAAGGGATGTATAAAAAAATTAATAGGACGACAAAGGAGGAAATACTCTTGTTAGAAATTAAGACCAACGAATCAGAAGCGGCTGCAAGAATTATAGTTGTCGGAGTCGGCGGCGGCGGAAATAACGCGGTGAACCGCATGATAGATGAGCAGATTGCAGGCGTGGAATTTATCGCAGTGAATACAGATAAACAGGCATTGCAGTTATGTAAGGCGCCGACATTGATGCAGATAGGGGAGAAACTCACCAAAGGGCTCGGTGCAGGCGCACAGCCGGAAGTAGGTGAGAAAGCGGCAGAGGAGAGCGCAGAGGAGATTTCAGCGGCACTCAAAGGCGCGGACATGGTGTTCGTGACCTGCGGTATGGGCGGCGGAACCGGAACCGGTGCAGCTCCGGTTGTGGCAAGGATTGCAAAAGAACAGGGAGCGCTGACGGTAGGCGTTGTGACAAAGCCGTTCCGTTTTGAGTCCAAGACCAGGATGTCAAACGCGCTTTCCGGCATTGATAAATTAAAAGAAAACGTAGACACCATCATCGTCATCCCCAATGACAAGCTTTTGGAAGTGGTGGACAGAAGGACAACCATGCCGGAGGCTTTGAAGAAAGCGGATGAGGTATTGCAGCAGGGTATCCAGGGTATCACGGACCTTATCAATGTACCGTCCCTTATCAACCTGGACTTTGCGGATATCCAGACTGTCATGAAGGACAAGGGTATCGCCCACATCGGAATCGGCGAGGGCAGAGGCGACGACAAGGCGTTGGAGGCAGTAAAACAGGCTGTGGCGAGTCCGCTGCTTGAGACCACAATCCAGGGCGCGTCCCATGTCATCATCAATATTTCCGGAGACATCACTCTGATGGATGCATCCGATGCGGCAGATTACGTACAGGAGCTGGCGGGCGAGAGCGCGAACATCATCTTCGGTGCGATGTACGATGATACGAAGTCCGACGAAGCAAGAATCACTGTCATTGCGACCGGCTTACATAATGTAGGCGGCAGCGCTTCCAAGTTAAAAGCGAGACTGGAGGGACAGCAGAAAGTCGGTTCCATCCTGCCTTCCGGCGATGCGCTCGGAAGAGACGGAGAGGGAAGAGCAGCAGGCGGTTACGCGAAGAGGACACCGGGCGGCACGATGCCGACACTACAGCAGCCGAGAACTCCGTCCAGCAATGTGAAGGAACAGTCCATCAAGATTCCGGACTTCTTCAAGAAATAAAAAAGATATATAGTTATATGAACAAAACAACCTGTCTTTACGGCAGGTTGTTTTTTGTCGAAACATATTCCATATCTGATGTCAGTATCTGACAAATTTTCAAACATGACAAGATTATAATAGGCAGTGCCTGAGTGCCAAATCGATTTGTACAAAGGAGAAAGAAGGTGGAACATGTACTATGAGCTCTACATAGACGTGTTGTTCTTGGAAAATTTTATGATGGACTCCCTTCTGCTTTTGGCTGTGAAAAGGATGATGAGGAGCCCGTCCGCTTATGGGCGAGTGTTCTTAGGCGCCGCTTTAGGAAGCGGGCTCACCTGTCTGGTGATTTCCCTGCCCCTTCCCTGGCTGGTCAAATTTCTGCTTTTCCACACGACAGTCAATATCGCGATGCTAAAGACAGGAATCCGGATAAAAGGAGGGAGAGCACTGATAAAGGCAATTGCCTTTTTGTATCTGTTTTCCTTTCTGTTAGGTGGAATCCTGGAGTTTCTGCGCTCTTATGTGCGAAATGCGAGTCTCTTTTACTTTGTCGCTGTGCTTTGCTATTACCTGCTGCAAAAGGGGTGGGAGCTGATAAAAAGGACGGCGAGGAGGCAGAGGGATATCTGCGATGTGACTCTGTACACACAGAGAGGGGAATACAGAGTCAGGGCGCTTATTGACACCGGAAACACACTGGAAGATAAGCTGTTAGGAGAACCGGTGAACATCGTGGACCGACACGCCGCTAAGACACTCTTAAAGGATGTGCCTGCGGAGGGGCTGCGCTACATACCATATCGCTGTATCGGAAAAGAGAGTGTCATTCCGGTCATCCGCATTGAAAAAATGTGTGTGCATCTGAAGGAAGAACAGTGGGTCACCCACCCGCTCCTTGGAATCGGGGAAGAAAATATATCGAAGCAGGATGAATATCAGATGATTTTGAATCCTGACATATTAGGAGGAATATAACATGGTTGTAAAAGTCGCTGTACCGCAGCAGTTCAAATTAAAAGTGATACCGGACATCAAAAGCCTTTTCTTTTCCGGTCACAGGGAAATCCACTATATCGGAGGTTCGGAGGTGCTGCCCGCACCGCTGGAGAGTGAGCGGGAGACCGAGGTGATACAAAGGCTGGGCTCCGAGTATGACCAGGAGGCGAAGAAGATGCTCATCGAGCATAACCTGCGTCTGGTCGTGTACATAGCCAAGAAGTTCGACAACACGGGAGTGGGTGTGGAAGACTTGATATCCATCGGCACCATCGGGCTTATCAAGGCAATCAACACCTTTAATCCCACGAAGAAAATCAAGCTGGCGACCTACGCCTCACGATGTATTGAAAATGAAATCCTCATGTATCTTCGGCGCAACAATAAGACGAAGCTGGAAGTCTCCATCGATGAGCCTCTGAATGTGGACTGGGACGGAAACGAGCTTCTTCTGTCCGACATCCTGGGAACAGAGGAGGATACCATATATAAGGACCTGGAAAACGAGGCGGAGCGGAAGCTTTTGGTGCGCGCCATCAACAAGCTCTCCAGCAGGGAGAAGCTTATCATCCGCATGCGGTTTGGGCTGGACAATCCGGAGGGCAAGGAGAAGACCCAGAAGGAAGTGGCGGATATGCTGGGGATTTCCCAGTCCTATATCTCCCGTCTGGAAAAGAAAATCATGCAGCGCTTAAAAAGAGAAATGGTGCGCTACGAGTAAAACAGCGCGCCCGCCGGGGAAGAAGAGCACATCACAGAGCACAGACACGCGCGCACGGTAGGGAAGATGAGCAGACTGCAGGATAGAGACAAGCGCGCCTTCCGGGGCGGAAGTATGCTCCTAAGGGGTAAGAAAAAAGGGTGTGTATATGTCTCAAACGTGGTACAATAAAAGAAAAAGGGTTGGTGAAGCATATGAAACTGAACTTTATCGGAGCAGCCCATGAAGTGACCGGAAGCTGCCATTTTCTGGAAGCGGCGGGAAAACGGATTTTGATTGACTGCGGGATGGAGCAGGGACCCGACCTGTATGAGAATCCGGGTCTTCCTGTCTCGGCGGCGAGTATTGACTACGTATTTCTGACTCACGCGCACATCGACCACTCCGGCATGCTGCCAAAGCTTGTGAAGGATGGATTTAAGGGACACATCTTTGCCACATTTGCCACAGCGGATTTGTGCAATATTATGCTCAGAGACAGTGCGCACATCCAGGAGTTTGAGGCAGAGTGGAGGAACCGCAAAGGAAAACGTTCCGGGGCTCCGGTGTACGAACCTATCTACTGTATGCAGGATGCGCTGGATGCCATTGAGCTCTTTGTGCCCTGCCAGTATGGGGAGCGCATCACCATCTGCGAGGGAATACAGGTTCGTTTCACCGATGTGGGGCATCTTCTGGGCTCCGCCAGTATTGAAGTGTGGGCGACCGAGGGGAATGTGACAAAGAAGATTGTCTTTTCCGGGGATGTGGGAAATATCAACCAGCCCATCATCAAGGACCCGACCTACACGGATTCCGCGGACTACGTGGTGGTGGAGTCCACCTACGGAAACCGGCTTCACACGACAGAAGAGATTGACTATGTGGGGGATTTCACCCGCGTGTTAAAGGAGACTTTTGACAGGGGAGGCAATGTGGTCATCCCTTCTTTCGCTGTGGGCAGGACCCAGGAGATGCTTTATTTTATCCGGGAGATTAAGGAGAAAAATCTTTTGAGCGAATATCCGGATTTTGAGGTGTACTTAGACAGCCCGCTGGCAATCGAGGCGACAAAGGTCTTTACAAAGAATATGAGGGACTGCTTTGATACCGAGGCAATGGAACTGGTCAATGCGGGGGTCAATCCGCTTGTCTTTCCGGGACTGAAGGTTTCCACCACGAGCGATGATTCTAAGATGATTAACTTCATCGAGAAGCCGAAGGTTATCATCTCCGCCTCCGGCATGTGCGATGCAGGCAGGATTCGGCATCACCTGAAACACAACCTGTGGCGCGAGGAATGTACCATCCTGTTTGTGGGATATCAGGCAAATGGTACACTGGGGCGCCGCCTTTTAGAGGGGGAGAAAAATGTCCGGCTCTTCGGGGAGCCCATCGAGGTGCACGCGCGCATCGAGAGTCTCCACGGGGTCAGCGGGCACGCGGACAAGAACGGACTGCTCGCCTGGCTGAAGGGATTTCGAGGTCCTGTTGAGAGAGTGTTCGTCGTCCACGGGGAGGATGAGGTGACCGAGGAGTTCGCGCAGACCATAAAAGACGAGCTGCACATGGAAGCCTGGGCGCCGTTCCCGAACGGACAGGCGGACCTGTTGACAAACGAGATTGTGGATGAGGGCGTGCGGATTCCGGTGAAGGCGAAAAAGGCGGCACAGAAACGCGCCGATTCCGCTTATGAACGGCTTCTGGAGGCGGGACGCTATCTTTTGGAGGTTATTTCCAGGAAAGAAGGTCTCTCCAACAAGGACAAGGCAAAGTTCGAGAGCCAGATACGCAATCTGGCGGAGAAATGGGAAGAATAATCTGTCAAGGGCTAAAAGTTTATTAAATTTTCCTCATCTTCGCATATCTTGAGACGACAGTGAGAATCATTCTAGTTAGAAAATGTTTCTAGGAGGATTCTTTGACATGGCGTTAAACAAGGTGGAGTTATGCGGAGTGAATACGGCGAAGCTGCCGCTTCTGAAAGAGGAGGAGAAAGAGGCGCTCTTCGCCCGGATTCAGGAGGGGGACGAGCAGGCGAGAGAGGAATATATCAAGGGAAATTTGCGATTAGTCTTAAGTGTCATTAAAAGGTTCGCGGCGAGCAATGAGAATGCGGACGACCTTTTTCAGATTGGCTGTGTGGGGCTTATGAAGGCGGTGGACCACTTTGACCCGGCGAGGATGGTGAAGTTTTCCACCTACGCGGTGCCTATGATTATCGGGGAGATTCGCCGCTATCTTCGGGACAACAATTCCATCCGGGTGAGCCGTTCTCTCCGGGATACGGCGTACAAGGCGATTTACGCCAAGGAAGGCTACATCAAGAAGTATTTAAAAGAGCCGACCGTGCAGGAGATTGCGGAGGAAATCGGCATCTCCAAGGAGGACATCGTGTTCGCCCTGGACGCCATCCAGATGCCCATGAGCCTGCAGGAGCCGGTGTACAGCGATGGAGGGGACACTCTCTATGTGATGGACCAGGTCAGCGACAAGAAGAACAAGGAGGAGAACTGGATAGAGGAGCTCTCCTTAGAGGCGGCGATGGAGCGCTTAAATGAGCGGGAGCGCTACATCATCACCTTGCGTTTCTTCGAGGGAAAGACCCAGATGGAGGTGGCGCAGGAGATTCGGATTTCCCAGGCACAGGTCAGCCGTCTGGAAAAAAACGCGCTGAAAATTATGCGCCAGTATCTGCTGGGGGAGTAGAGCCTCCGTACGAGGGGCAATGCGTTTCGGACGATATCATCCGGCTGCATTGCGCCGGTATTGTATATGGCAGGAATTAAAATGTAAAAAAATAACGCGGACAGTAAGATTCCTGGTTGAAATTTCCGGTACTTCATACTATGATATCTGTAGAACTGTGGTGTCAGCACAGGAAAAGGAAGGGTATGGGAAATAAGATGTACAAGGCTTGTATTTTTGACCTGGACGGGACTCTGACAGATACGCTGGATTCCCTGGTGTTTTCGGTCAACGCGACGTTGGAGGAGATGGAACTGCCTCCGATTACAAGAGAGCAGTGCAGGATGTTCGTGGGAAACGGAGCGAAGGTACTGATGGAGAAGGCGCTGAAAGAAGGCGGAGATTGTGAAGCAAGCCGCCTTGCGGAAGCGATGGAGAGGTATGCCCGCATATTTGACGAAAACTGCACATATCATGTAATACCTTACGAGGGGATAGAAAGACTCCTTCAGGAATTAAAGCGTCAGGGCAGAAAGCTGGCTGTCCTTTCAAACAAACCGGATGCCCAGGCAGTGAAGGTTGTGGAGTCTGTGTTCGGAAAAGAACTGTTTGACAGTATCCAGGGACAGAGAGACGATGTGCCGAGAAAGCCCGACCCTGCTGCTGCGCTCGCAGTCGCCCGCCGGCTTGGAGCTTCGGAGAGTGAATCGGTATACATCGGAGACTCAGAGGTGGATGTCGCCACAGGAAGGGCGGCGAACATGCTGACGGTGGGTGTGACCTGGGGATTCAGAGGACGGGAGGGGCTCATAGAGGCAGGAGCGCCCTGCATTGTCAGTTCCCCTGAGGAAATCATGAAACTGATAAAGGATAAGGAGGGAAGCGGGAATGAATGAGTATGATGAGGAATGTTTACTCACTTTCCTGAAAAATCAGTCGCAGTTGTTTGATGAGCCAGTCGCGGAGACACTGGAGGAAGCTGAGGCATTCTTAGAGGACTGCATGGCAGTGGTCGTAGAGTCGCTTCAGGAAGTAAGGGAATATTTTGAGGAGAGCGGGGCAGATGTAGAAGAGATGACCCCGGAAGAGCTGGAGGAAGCGTCGGAAGTGTTCGCGCTCCCCGGCGGAAGATACCTGATTGTGGAAGGGTAAGTGCAGAGAAGCCGCAGCTTATTGGACTGCGGCTTTTTCAATGGCTTCTGTTATGGCGTCTAAAATGACCTGTGAGGTGTAAGGGGTGTCCGAGGACAGCGTGACATCTTCCAGGGACTGTGTCTCATAGATTTGTTCCGCAATATCTTCTATGGCGGGCTGGATGAGGGGAAACATCGTTGCCATCGCTTCATCCAGATTGGAGAACCGGATGGAGTTGATTCGGGATTCATCTACGGATACCTCCACCTCCAGGTTGGTATTGTTGAGTGTCAGGGAAGAAGTGTAAATACCCGGAGTATATTTTTTCGTATCCGCACGTTTTTCATCTCCCCCGGGCTTAAACATGACAACGAGAAGGATGATGAGAAGGATAGCGAGCGCTGCGAAGACAGCGGTATAGATGATTTCTTTCATATGCAGGACGACGATTTTTGTTCTGGAACCCATAGAGTAACCTCCCAATGCATTTTTTATAAGTGTATGACACAGAATGAAAAAATATTCGCATCTGCGCGTGACAAACCATCTGCCATCCTGTAAAATGGTATCCGTAAAAATAAGAGGTGAGAAAACATGTTTATTATCGCAGGACTTGGAAATCCGACAAAAGAATATGAAGGGACGAGGCACAACGCGGGGTTTGCCGTACTTGATGCCCTGGCGGAAAAATATAATATAGCGGTGGATACAAAGAAGCACAGAGCATATATTGGAAAAGGGATGATTGCGGGACAGAAGGTCATCTTAGCAAAGCCCCAGACTTATATGAATTTAAGCGGGGAGAGCATAAAGAGCCTGACAGACTACTATAAAGTGGATGTGGAGAGCGAACTTCTCATCATCTATGACGATATCAGCTTAGACCCCGGACAGATTCGCATAAGGGCAAAGGGGAGCGCCGGAGGACACAATGGCATCAAAAATATCATCGCCCACCTTGGGACTTCTGTTTTTCCGAGGATAAAAGTGGGAGTGGGGGAAAAGCCGCCCAAATATGACCTGGCGGATTTTGTGCTGGGACATTTTTCGAAAGAAGAACAGGAGAAGATGGATGATGGATACGCCCATGCCGTATCAGCGGCGGAGATGATTTTATCCGGCGAGATAAACGCCGCCATGAATGAGTATAACAGGAAAAAGAAGGAAGAGTGACATGCAGGCATTTTTAGCACCGCTCAAAGAACTTGCGGATTATCAGGAAATCGTTCTCAAGCGGAAAAAAGAAACAGGTTTCATACAGATAGCGGGCTGTGTCAATTCACAGAAGACCCACCTCATGTATGCGCTGGGCGACGGCTTTGATTACAGAATCGTCGTTTTTTCGAGTGAGGAAAAGGCAAAGCAGGCGTACGAGGAATACCGTTTCCTGGAGGAGAATGTCTATCTGTATCCGGCAAAAGACCTGCTCTTTTACCAGGCGGACGTAAAGGGCAGCTTTCTGGTGAGCAGGCGGATGGAGGTTATCCGGGCCGTGGCGGAGAAAGAGGAGAAGGAGACGCTCACGGTCATCACCACCATTGATGCGTTTTTGGACGGTCTGCCGTCGCCGGATGAGATAAAAGAGCGCAGGATTCGTATTCTGGGAACAGATACGGTGGATTTCACGAAGCTGCAGGGGGCGCTGTCAGACCTGGGATACAGCCGGGAGGAGCAGATTGACAGTCCGGGGCAGTTTGCGGTACGGGGCGGTATCCTGGATGTATACCCGCTGACCGAGGAGATGCCTGTTCGCATTGAGCTGTGGGGGGACGAGATTGACTCCATCCGTACCTTTGACGTGGAGAGCCAGCGCTCGGTGGAGAATTTAGATGAGATTACCATCTACCCGGCGAGGGAGGGCAGTGCGAAGGAGGACACGGTTTCTTTTCTCGATTATTTCCCCAGGGAGGAGAGCATCTTCTTCCTGGATGAACCTCAGCGCCTGTATGAGCGCGCGAAGGAGGTGGAAGAGGAATACAATGAGAGTATGGAGAACCGGGAATCCGCAGGTGTGACAGTGGGAGAACAGAGCCTTCTTAACATCTATCCCATCAAAAAGATTGCGGAGCGGCTCAACGTGCGTTACGGGGTGGCGCTCACCATGCTGGAGACCAAATGCGGATCTTTTAAGGTGCGCGCGCTCTACAGTTTTCAGGCAAAAGGCGTAAATCCCTACAATAACAGCTTTGAACTTCTGACAAGGGATTTAAAGAGACTGAAGCGTTCCGGGTACCGGGTGGTGCTCCTGTCCGGCTCCAGGACAAGGGCAAAGCGTCTGGCGGAGGATTTGCGGGACTATGACTTAAGCAGTTTTTACAGCGAGGATATGGAAAGAGAGGTCAGTCCGGGGGAGATTCTGGTGGCATACGGGCACGTGACCGAAGGATATGAGTACCCTATGCTGAAGTTCATGGTCATCTCCGAGACAGATATCTTCGGAAAAAAGAAGAAAAAAAGGAAACGCCGCGCTTACGACGGACAGCGCATCCAGGACTTTTCCGAACTGAAGGTGGGAGATTACGTGGTTCATGAGAATCACGGCCTTGGCATCTACCAGGGGATTGAGAAGATTGAAGTGGACAAAGTGACCAAGGACTATATGAAGATTTCCTATGCTGACGGCGGGACCTTATATATCCTGGCGACCCAGTTGGACCTCATACAGAAATATGCCAATGCGGATGCCAAAAAGCCGAAGCTCAATAAACTGGGAACCTCCCAGTGGACGAAGACAAAACGGCAGGTCAAAGGGGCTGTCCAGGAGGTGGCGAAAGACCTGGTGGAGCTCTATGCCAAACGGCAGGATGCGGAAGGATACGCCTATGAGCCGGACACGGTGTGGCAGAAGGAATTTGAGGAGATGTTCCCCTTTGAGGAGACGGAGGACCAGATTCACGCCATCGAGGATACGAAGCGGGATATGGAGAGCAAGAAAATCATGGACCGTCTCATCTGCGGGGATGTGGGCTACGGAAAGACGGAGATTGCCATCCGCGCGGCATTTAAGGCGGTGCAGGAGGGACGGCAGGTGGTCTATCTTGTCCCCACCACCATTCTGGCACAGCAGCATTACAATACTTTTATCCAGAGGATGAAGGATTTCCCGGTGAGGGTGGACCTGCTCTGCCGGTTCCGCACCACCACCCAGCAGAAGAAAACGGTGGCGGATTTAAAAAAGGGACTGGTGGATATCGTCATCGGCACCCACCGGGTGCTGTCAAAGGACGTGCAGTATAAAAATCTGGGGCTGCTTATCATTGATGAAGAGCAGCGTTTCGGGGTGACCCACAAGGAAAAGATTAAAAAGCTGAAGGAAAACGTAGACGTGCTGACCCTGACGGCGACGCCCATTCCCCGCACCCTGCACATGAGTCTCATCGGCATCCGGGACATGAGTGTGCTGGAGGAGGCGCCCATGGATAGGATGCCCATCCAGACTTATGTGATGGAGTACAACGATGAGATGGTGCGGGAGGCAATCGAGAGGGAACTGTCAAGGGATGGACAGGTTTACTATGTGTATAACCGGGTCACGGATATCGCGGATGTTGCCGGCAGAGTGCAGAAACTGGTGCCGGAGGCGAATGTTTCCTTCGCCCACGGGCAGATGAATGAGAGACAGCTTGAGAATATCATGTACGATTTCATCAACGGGGACATAGATGTCCTTGTCTGTACCACCATCATCGAGACCGGGCTTGACATCGCCAATGCCAACACCATGATTATCCACGATGCCGACCGCCTGGGACTTTCCCAGCTATACCAGCTTCGGGGACGTGTGGGACGCTCCAGCCGCATGGCGTACGCCTTTCTTCTATACCGCAGGGATAAACTGTTAAAAGAAGTGGCGGAGAAACGTCTTGCCGCCATCCGGGAATTTACAGATTTGGGCTCTGGCTTTAAGATTGCCATGCGGGATTTGGAGATACGCGGGGCGGGAAACCTTCTGGGGGAAGCCCAGCACGGGCACATGGCGGCAGTGGGGTATGACTTGTACTGCAAAATGCTGGGAGAGGCTGTCCGCCAGCTAAAAGGCGAGACAGAGGAAGGGAGTTTTACCACCACTATGGATTTGAATGTGGATGCCTATATCCCCAAATCTTACATCCAGAACGAGTATCAGAAACTGGATGTGTATAAACGCATCGCCGGGATTGAGAATGAGGAGGAGTTAGACGACATGACGGAGGAACTCATCGACCGTTTCGGAGATATCCCCAAACGAGTGCAGCAGCTCTTACACATCGCAGGCTTAAAAGCCATGGCGCACTCCTGTTATATCACCTCCGTGGAGCAAAAAGGGATGGAATTAAAGCTTACGATGTATGAGAAAGCAAAGATAGACCCCTTAAAGATACCGGCGCTCCTTCAGACATACAAAGGGAGCCTTGCCTTTAAAAACGAGGAACCTCCCTATTTCCTGTATCAGAAGAAGGGCAGGAGCTCTCAGGAAAAGCAGGAGGAAATTTTGGAGGTTGTGAAGAAGCTGTTGACGGACTTTTCACAATTAAAGACTTGTCTGCCACAGGAAAACACGGTATAATAATCGCACAGTGTGCGATTTATGCCGCATATGCGGCATACCCTGCTGCGCAGGGATTATACCGGCAAGCCACGGCTTGAAAAGTAAATGCGGCTTCTCCGCGCTTTCTTTTCTGCGCTCGTGGTATAATAAATAAATTAGTGAAACTACTTAGGAGGATATTATGAGACAGTTCAGGAAAAAATTGACCGTGACGGCAGCTGCCTTAGCCTTGGCAGTGACTGCCCTGACTGGATGCGGAAACTCAGACGATGCTGTGGTGGCAGAAGTGGGCGGCGAAGAGATTACACTGGGTGTTGCAAACTTTTATGCGAGGATGCAGCAGGCGCAGTATGAGACATATTACGCGAGTATGATGGGGATGACTGTGGATACGATGTGGACGCAGGAAGCCGGAGAGGATGAGACCATGGAGGATACGACGAAAGAGCGGATTCTCACAGATTTGGAGAATATGTATCTTCTCTCTCAGCACGCGGAGGAATACGAAATCAGCATCTCCGAGGATGATAAAAAGGCGATTGAGAAAGCGGCAGGTATCTTTGACGAAGACAACAGCCTGGAGGACAAAGAGATGGTCTCCGGCTATACGAAGAATGTACAGAAGATTCTGGAGCTCATGACGATAGAGGTCAGGATGCAGGAGGCAATGACCGCGGATGTAGATACGGAGGTCTCTGACGAGGAGGCAGCTCAGAAGAGCATGCAGTATGTGCTTTTCTCCTATACGACCACAGATGAGAGCGGAAATTCCGTGACTCTGACGGACGAGGAGAAGGAGGCATTAAAGACCACGGCGCAGGAGTTTGCGGACAATGTAAACGCGGATGCGGCAAAAGATATGGATACAGCGGCGGCAAATGCGGGACTTGAAGTGCAGACAGCGACCTTTGACTCCGAGTCTGTAAGCCCCAATGAGGACTTGGTCGCAGCGGTGGACGCCTTAGAGAATGAGGGGGACATCGCCGGTCCGGTGGAGACGGAGAGCGGTATCTACGTGGCGAAACTCACAAGCCTTTTGGACAGAGCGGCAACAGATACAGAGAAAGAGTCCATTGTGGAGCAGAGAAAGCAGGACCAGTATGATTCCCTGATAGAGGGATGGCGCGAGAAAGCGGATATCAAGGTGCATGAGGGTGTGTGGAAGAAAGTGGACTTTGAGGACCAGGGTGTGACCATCACTGTGAGTGAGGAAGAATATATGGATTAAAAATTTAGTGTAGGGATGAAGACTGCCCGGATACACAGACATAAGCCTGTGGCTTCGGGCAGTTTTTTGCCGTTAAAACGGCTGTGGCTGAGGCAAGCTTAAAAACCGCCTGTATGCCATAAAGATAAGGGGGGATTTTATAAAAAGGAGGATAAAAATGGGATACGATTTTGGAAAAATTTGGGTGGTGGGCGCAAAAGGGCGCATTGGCACCATGATACGCGATGCATTGGATATGCGGGAAGTAGAGTTGTTTGAGACGGATAGGGAAGAGCTGGATATCACCGATGAGAATGAAGTGAAGCTTTTCGGGAGCAGGAACCGTCCTAATACGATTATCAATTGCGCGGGATTGACGGATGCAGGACTTTGCGAGAAGAATGTGGAGGAGGCATACCGCGTGAATGCGCTGGGCGCGCGCAATTTAAGCGCTATCGCCAGAAAGATTGATGCCAGAATCATCCAGTTGTCTACGGATGACATCTTCTTCTCGGAGACAGAGCAGGCTTTTCATGAGTTTGATACGCCCAATCCGGTGACTGTGTATGGAAAATCCAAGCTTGCCGGGGAAAATTTTGTGAAGGAGCTGGCACCCAAGCATCTGATTATCCGCAGCTCCTGGGTGTACGGAAAAAGCGGAAACAATTTTGTGAATACAGTGATGGAGAAATTAAAGAAAGGAGAGACCTTTCAGGCGGCGGAGGATGAGTATGCCTGCCCCACCAGCGCCAGGGAAGTGTCCAATGTGCTCCTTGAGCTGGTGCGTCAGGAGCAGGAAGGCATCTATCATGCGGTGTGTACCGGCAGATGTGTCAGCCGTTATGAGTTGGCAGTTAAAATAGCAGGCTTGCTCGGAGTTTCGGATAAAGGCATTATTCCGGTAAAACGGGAGACATTAAGAGTAGGGGGAAAAGGACCGGGCTATACGGTGCTGGATAATCTGATGCTGCGCATGTGCAGGATGAAGGTTCCGGCAGACTGGGAGAGCGCGCTGAAAGAGTATATAGAGGACAACAGATAGAAGGAGGTGCAGGATGGAAAAAAGAGCGAAGAGAGAAAGACGGAAACTTGGACTTACAACGATTATTTTCATCAGCCTGCTCCTGGGCGCAGCGACGGGAATCACTCTCCACTATCTGGTGCCCGGCGGCTATGTGCGGGATACTATCATCATAAACGGGATATTCTATGTAGTCGGAAATGGATTTCTGCGCGCTATGCAGATGCTTGTGGTCCCGTTGGTGTTCTGTTCCCTTATTTGCGGCAGTATGGCGATTGGAGATACAAAGACACTGGGTAAGGTGGGCGTAAGGACCATTGTGTTCTATTTGTTTACCACTGCAGCGGCGATTACGCTGGCGCTTGTCGTGGCCAATCTTATCAATCCGGGAATCGGGCTGGATATCAGCAGCGTGGAACAGGGAAATACGGCGGCAGCAGAGTCGGTGAGCTTCGCGGATACGCTTCTGGACATTATTCCTAAAAATCCCATCCAGGGATTGGCGGAGGGCAATATGCTGCAAATTATCTTTTTTGCAGTGTTCGTGGGAATCCTTCTCGCGAAGAGAGGGGAGAGAGCGGACAATGTGGCGCAGTTCTTCAGTCAGTTCAATGATTTGATGATGGATATGACTATGGCAGTTATGAAAGCAGCTCCCCTGGGCGTCTTCTGTCTCATTGCCAAGACGTTTGCGGGGATTGGCTTTGATGCCTTTGTCCCTATGCTGAAATATATGCTCGCCGTATTTCTGGCGCTGTTTTTACAGGGATTCGGAGTCTATCAGATTTTGCTGAAGATATTTACGGGACTCAATCCTGTGCGGTTTGTCAAAAAGTTCCTGCCGGTCATGGGATTCGCTTTTTCTACGGCGACATCCAACGCGACCATCCCGCTCTCCATCGAGACGCTGGAGCGGAAAATGGGAGTTTCGCGGAAAATCTCTTCCTTCACCATTCCTCTGGGCGCTACAGTGAACATGGACGGTACCGCAATCATGCAGGGGGTAGCTGTGGTGTTCGTATCGCAGGCATTCGGGATAGTGCTGACACCTGCGGATTACATCACGGTCATCGCCACAGCTACGATTGCTTCCATTGGCACGGCGGGAGTGCCGAGTGTGGGGCTCATCACGCTCTCCATGGTATTTCAATCTGTGGGACTTCCGGTGGAAGGCATCGCTTTGATTATGGGAATCGACCGAATCCTGGATATGACGAGGACGGCGGTGAACATTACGGGAGATGCGGTGTGTACGACAATCGTGGCGCACCAGAACAAAGAAGTGAAACGGGACGTATTCAACAATATGGAAATGAAATAACATGCTTGATTGCGGCGTTTGAGGAAGAAGATAGGGATAAAAATCGCGCAAAAAAGCACAGAGAAAATGCCGGAAGGCGGGTCTTCCCACAGGGATTTCCAGCCTTCCGGCATTTTGCGTGAATTCTTGTATTATATGTATTCGAGTTTCTCGAAATAGTGCATAAGGATGTCCGGGCAGTTGTCAACACCTAACTGGGAGGTGTCAAGAATCATGTGGTAATCATTTACATCACCCCAGGTCTTCCCCGTGTGCTCATAATAGTAGGCGGCACGCTCTGCATCTGTGGATTCCACCAGCGCTTTTGCCTGGTCGTAGTCCAGTGACTGCAGCTTCATAATACGCTGTATGCGGTCTTCTTTGTCCGCGCATACAAAAATGTTCAGGACATTCAGCCTATCCTTGAGGATGTCAGAAGCACAGCGTCCGAGGATGATACAGGGCTGCTCCGCAAGCTTGCGTATCGCCTGCGCCTCACTCTCATACAGGTGGTCGTTTATCTGCTGCTCGATATACGCCTTATCATAAACAGGGATGTCAAGCCGTCTGGAGAGCTCCTCGGCAATGAGGCTGGCTCCGGTCCCAAAACGGCGGCTCATGGTAATGACTAACTTCATAATAACCTCCTCCTTTGTGTATGACGTCTATTATAACACGGTTCCCCGAATTTCGCCTGCAATTCTTTCCGCCAAATCCTTGAGCGTCTCAAGCTGACCTTCCTTTAAGGAAGATTTGATAGCGGTGTTCTCTGTCAGGAGACGGACATTTTTCAGCTCACTTAAAGAAGCCTCCATCAGTTTGGCGGACTGGGGAGCCCAGCTTCCGTTTCCAAGTACCGCAAAGGTCTTATTTTGTACTGCTAATGCCTTCATATCCTCCACATAATTCGCCATCAGCGGATAGAGCCCATTGTTGTAGGTGGGAGCGGCGAGTACAATGTGGCTGTACTTGAAGGTGTCCGATATGAGCTCGGATACATGGGTCTTGGAGATATTGTGGAAGCGGATGTCTTTTACCCCGGCTTCCGCCAGCATGGATGCGAATACCTCCGCCATGTTTTCCGTGTTCCCGTACATGGAAGCAGCGGCAATCATGACACCTTTTTCCTCCGCCTCATATTTGCTCCATAGGTCGTATTTTTCCAGGATGTAGGAGAGGTTTTCTCTCCAGATGGGTCCGTGTAAGGAGCAAATCATGCGGATGTCAAGGGAAGCTGCCTTCTTTAAGACATTCTGTACCTGCATGCCGTATTTTCCGACAATGTTCGTGTAGTAACGCCTGGCCTCGTCCAGCCAGTCGCGGTCAAAATTGATTTCATCGCTGAAAAGATTGCCGTTTAACGCACCGAAGGTGCCGAAGGCATCGGCGGAGAAGAGGATGCGGTCTGTCTCATCGTAGGTCATCATGGCTTCCGGCCAGTGCACCATAGGCGCCATCACAAAGTGAAGGGTGTGTTTGCCGAAATTCATGCTCTCGCCTTCCTTTACTGTAATGGTCTTTCCCTCCAGGTCTGTATCGTAAAACTGGCTGATGAGCGGGAATGTCTTGGCATTGCCGATAATCTGAAGGTTGGGGTAGCGAAGCAGGAGCTCCTCGATGAGAGCGCAGTGGTCCGGCTCCATGTGGTTTACCACCAGATAGTCCAGAGAGCGCCCATCTAAAGCTGCCGCAACATTTTCCAGAAACTGCCTGCCGATGGCGGCATCCGCTGTGTCCAGAAGGACGGTTTTTTCATCCATCAGCAGATAGGAGTTGTAGGAGACTCCGTTTGAGAGAGGAAAAATATTTTCAAATAGTTCCAGGCGCCGGTCATTGCCGCCCACCCAGTATAAGTCATCTGTGATTTTTCTGTAATTGTACATATTGGGGTTCCTCCTTTTTTCTTGTTGCATAGGAAACTTTGCTTCCTAATACAATAAAAAGCCCTCCGGGCAGGGAGCTGAAGTGGGTCTGCCCACTTGGTTCCGCATCTATTTTATCACAAAAGGAAGATTTGACAAGACAGGTACGGGTTTTCGTACAAGAATTTGCAGCAGGCTTAGCTCCGTAAGGAGCGGGACTGGAGCATCGAAGATGCGACGAGTGCGCATGGGGTGGCTGTGATAGTAACAGCAGGCTTGTGGATACGTGAAAAATAGAGTATAGTAGAGCCATATAATGGTAAAAGACAGAGCGGATTTCGCGCTGTCGGAAAGGAGAAAACATGCTGTTTGTATGCTATCCGAAATGCAGCACCTGCCAGAAGGCGAGAAAATGGCTGGAGGAGAAAGGCTTCGCCTATGAGGAGCGGGATATCAAGACGGAGAACCCATCCGCTGAAGAACTGGAAATGTGGTATAAAAAGAGCGGACTTCCGCTGAAACGGTTTTTCAATACCAGCGGGATGCTCTACAAAGAAATGAAGCTGAAAGAAAAACTGCCGGATATGAGCGAGGAGGAACAGATTGCCCTGCTCGCCACCGACGGGATGCTGGTAAAACGCCCCATTGTGGTGACAGAAGATGAGGTGCTGGTTGGATTCAGGGAAAAAGAATGGGAGGAGAAGCTGAGCCGTTAGGCGAAGCTTCCCCTCCTTTTTAGGTTCAGTCTTTATGATTCTGTAAAGGAACCAATCTCGATATCGCCGGAGTCCACGGTAATCTGTATGGTCTTTGTGCTGTTGCCGTCGGACTGGTAGATTTCTTCCCCGAAATCTTCGTGGTAGAAGCCGGGCGCGTTTTTGGGGAGTGTTATGCTGCCAAAGTCTGTGGAGACATCGAAGGTGTACTCGTCAAGGGAATCTGGGAGTAAAAGGGTCGTATTGCCGAAATTATTTTCCCCGGTAAAGGAGTCAAGTTTTCTTGCTTCCATATAGAAATCGCCGGAGTCGATGTCTGCGGTCACTTTTTTGCCGGTGAAGTTCTCAAACGTAGAGTCCCCAAAATTGTTGGAGACAGTCAGGGTGTCCGCGAGGACATTTGCCGCAGTGATATTGCCGGAATCCGCTTCAATCGCCAGCTCTTCAAAGGAACAGCCCTCCATGGTGAGATTCCCGAAGTTTAAGTGAAGCTCCGCATTGTCCGCCTCTATGGATTCGGCGCGGAAGTTGCCGGAGTCATTGTTCACCGTGATATTGTGAAATACGGTTCCTTCCGGTACATAGAGCGTACAGTAAGGTTCTTTCCCCGCGTCTGTCATATAAAAGCCCGTACCGAAGCTGATAAAGGAGGCAGAGGCACCGGTCTGTTCCAGATAGAAGGTGTCGTCCGCTACTTCACAGCGGGGCTCGTTATAGACCCCGTCCAGCAGATATTCTACATAGAAATGTTCGTCCGCTGAAGGCATGAGCCTGATATCTGCCATGGAGGAGATATCGATACTTATATTGTGAAAATCGGAGAGCTCCGTCTTGGCAAACGCATAGTTCTCACTGGTGGAAGCCGAGGAAATCCCTTTGCCGGTGAAGGAGATGCCGGGGATGCCTCCTATCGCAAATCCGATGCCTGCAAGGATGATGCCTGCTCCCATGAGGATGCAGGAAATCAGAAGAATGATTTTTGTCGTTTTTTTCATTTTTTACGTCCCCCTTTTGTAATTTTTCCAAGTGAACAGGTTGTTTTCCTTAAGCACCATTTGAAAAACAGAATTGAGCCGTATACGGACAGGGTGCCTGCGCCCAGGGCAAAGATGCCGATTCCTAAGTTGCAGAGCGCATCCGGAAATGCCTTGAATAAGAGGAAAATGCCTCCCACAATGGTCAGTGCCCCGGCTGCCGCGACGGCCGCTGCGCAGATGACCAGGCAGAACAGTACGGCAAACAGGCAGAAGATAAGGACCGCAATGGTGACGATTAGGGCAAATGCCACCGGGAGCGCGATGGGCGCCGCGCAGACCCCAAGGATACCTACCCAGATGGCGGAGAATCCCTTTTTCACCGTCTTTGGCGGCTCTTCGATATTGTGCTCCGCCAAGTTCATGATGAGTTCTCTTGCCGCCTCTTCAGGGGAGCCTAAGTCGGCGATTGCCTGAGCTTCATTCTCCAGTCCGGCTTCTTCAAAATATTCTTCAAAATAGGCGAGCGCCCTGTCGTAGTCCTCATTCGGAAGACGGCGCAGCTTCCGGGACAATATTCTCATATATTCATTTTTCGTCATTAGAAATCCCTCCTGTTATGATATCGTCGATGATTGCCTTGTATTCTTCCCATTCCTTGAGCAGTTCCTTCTGATAGGCGATTCCGCGGTCTGTGATGGTGTAGTATTTGCGGTTGCGCCCCTGGTACTGCTGGTCATAAGCTTCCACATAGGCGCCCTCCTGGAGCCTCTTTAGTATCGGATAGAGGGCGGAGTCCTTCATGTTGGAAGCACGCTTGATGATGTGACTAATCTGGTAGCCGTAGGTATCTTCCCTGGCAATGACAGACAAGACGAGAAAATCAAGCATAGGTGCATTTAAGGTAAATGTCATGGCTATTTGCTCCTTTCTATGCCCTTGTAAAAAGAGGGCAGTAATCATGCTGAAAGTGAATGAGACAGCATGTTGATGAAATATATATGTCTGAAATATTTATATATATTTTATAAGCATATTATATTTAATATAATATATAATGTCAATACATATTTGAAAAATTTTAAAAACAGCGCTGACAGCTCCGGTCAGGATGGGGTATAATGTAGAACAGATTCTTGCTTTACAGGATTATTCCTGCGAATTTCCTGTAAAACAAAGAGCCCTTCGGGTGGGCGCAAAGTGGGAGGCGTGTATGTATAAAATTTTTATTGTGGAAGACGATATGACCATCGCGAAAAATGTGAGCAGCCATCTGGAAAAATGGGATTATTCTGTCTGCGCGGCGCAGGATTTCCGGAATATTATGGAAGAGTTTGCCGCGTGTGCTCCGGATTTGGTGGTGATGGATATTTTGCTGCCGTTTTACAACGGATACCACTGGTGTACACAGATACGCAAGGTGTCCAAGGTGCCGATTCTCTTTTTATCCTCCGCGGGAGACAATATGAACATTGTCATGGCGATGAACATGGGCGGGGATGATTTTGTGGAGAAGCCCTTTGATTTAAATGTGCTGACTGCCAAGATACAGGCGCTTCTGCGCAGGGCGTATTCCTTCCAGGGAAAGGTGGATATATTGGAGCGCAACGGTCTGTTTTTAAATCTGGGAGATGCCACGGTGACCTACGGGGATAAAAAGATAGAACTGACAAAGAATGACTTTAAGATTTTAAAGGTCCTGATGGAGAACGCGGGAAAGATTGTCAAGCGGGATGAACTGATGTTAAGGCTCTGGGAGAGCGATGAGTTCATCGATGACAACACATTGACGGTGAACGTCACCAGGCTTCGCCGCAAGCTGGAGGATATCGGGCTTGCGGATTTGATTCGGACAAAGAAAGGGATTGGGTATCTGATAGAATGAGGAAAGTATGGCTGTCTTATCTGAAGAAAAACATAGGGAATATGGTGTTTTATCCTGTGTTTGCGGGGATTGTCTATCTGGTCTTATATCTGTACGGCGTGAGGACGGATGCCCTGTCCTACCTGGTGTTACTCTTAAGCTTCGCCTTCCTGGTGGCGGGGGTGCTTGGATACATCCGCTACAGCAGACACTTTGATATGGTCTCCCGGGCAGTCAGGGCACTGCCGGAAGAGATGGGGGAGCTGCCAAAAGCGGCGGAGGCGACAGAGCAGTGCTACCAGGATGTGCTCTTAAGGCTGTACGAGGAGAAAGTATCTCTGGAGTCCGGAATGCGCATAAGCCGCCAGGAGATGCAGGATTACTACAGTCTGTGGGCGCACCAGATTAAAACGCCTCTGGCTGCCATGAACTTGATTTTGCAGTCCATGCAGGACGCAGGCAGGGAGGAGCGCGCGGCGGCAGAGAAAGAACTGAAGCTGGAGCTGTTTAAGACGGAACAGTATGTGGACATGGTGCTCACATACCTGCGCATGGAGGATATGTCCTCCGATATGATGCTGTGCTGGTATAAGATGGACACCCTCATCCGGCAGGCGGTGCGCAAATATTCCCAGATGTTCATATTAAAAAAGATTAAACTCAACTACACACCCGGCGATGCCATGGCGCTCACAGACGAGAAATGGATGGTGTTCGTCCTGGAGCAGATTTTATCGAACGCCCTGAAATATACGAAGTCAGGGGCGATTTCCATCTATATGGAGGAAGGCGCGGAACATACGCTGGTGATAGAAGATACGGGAATGGGAATCAGCGCGGAGGATTTGCCGAGAGTGTTTGAGAAAGGATTTACAGGATACAACGGAAGACAGGACAAGAAATCCACAGGTATCGGGCTGTATTTGTGCAAATCTATCTGTGAAAAACTGGGACATACCATATCCATTGCATCCACGCCCGGAGAGGGGACGAAGGTGTACATCGACCTCTCCCGCAGGGAAATCCATTTCGAATAAGAAGTATGACAAACCAAACATGACAAAAATGTAAGGATTGCAGGGAGAATTGTAAGGGAAGGCTATGGCAGGGAATGTGCCCGCTTTTCTATAATAAAGGGGAGAAATGAAGAAAGGCGGGAGAAACATGGCTTTATTAGATGTAAAAAATGTAAAGAAGATTTATACAACACGATTTGGAGGCAGCCAGGTGCAGGCGCTTGTGGATGTCAGCTTTTCCGTGGAGCCCCAGGAATATGTGGCAATCATGGGAGAGAGCGGCTCCGGCAAGACAACGCTTTTAAATATCCTGGCGGCGCTGGATAAACCGACCAGCGGCAAGGTCTACTTAAAAGGCAGGGACTTAAGCCAGGTGAAGGACAAGGAGATGGCGGCATTTCGCAGACAGAATCTAGGCTTTGTCTTCCAGGAATTTAACCTTCTGGATACCTTTTCGCTGGAGGACAATATCTATCTGCCCCTGGTGCTGTCGGGAAGGAAATATGAGGAGATGCATAAGAGGATGCTCCCCATTGCCAAACAGCTCGGGCTCATGGACCTCTTGAAAAAGTACCCTTATGAAGTATCCGGCGGGCAGAAACAGAGGGCAGCGGTCGCCAGGGCGCTTATCACGAAACCGCAGATTATTCTGGCGGATGAGCCTACCGGGGCGCTGGATTCCAAATCTTCGGATGAACTGTTAAATCTTTTTACACAGATTAATCAAAACGGACAGACTATCCTCATGGTGACCCACAGCGTGAAGGCGGCAAGCAATGCCAAGAGGGTGCTGTTTATCAAGGACGGGCAGGTCTTCCATCAGATTTACAGGGGAAATCAGACCAATGAAGAGATGTATCAGAAGATTACCGCAGCGCTGACGGTACTCTCCACAGGGGGTGAGTCCCGTGAGTAGCACATTCTATTTTAAGCTGGCATTTACGAATCTGAAGAAAAACCACAAGACTTATATTCCCTATCTGCTGACCTGCATCATTACCATTATGATGTTCTACTGCCTGAGCTCCATAGCCAGAAACAGCGGATTGGATGAGATGCCCGGCGGGGAAAGCCTGAAGATGATATTAAGCTGGGCAGTCAGCGTCACGGGGATGTTCGCGGCAATCTTTTTGTTCTACACCAACAGTTTCCTGGTGAAGCAGAGGAAGAAGGAGTTCGGCGTCTACCAGGTGCTGGGTATGGATAAGAGGAATCTGGCGAAAATGGAAGTCTGCGAGACTCTCATCACAGCGGCGGTAAGTCTTGTTTTCGGGCTGGGGCTGGGAATCCTCTTCGGAAAGCTGATGTTCTTAGTGCTTTTGAAGATGGTTCACTTCCCGGTTCCTCTTTCCTATTCTATCGAGCTCTACGCACTGGCACAGGGGGCAGTCCTGTTCCTTTTGATTTTCGCGGCGACCCTCCTTATGAATCTGTTCCAGGTCAGCAGGGTCAACGCGGTGGAATTGTTAAAAGGCGGGAGCGCGGGGGAGAAGGAGCCGAAGACCAAATGGCTGCTTGTCCTCATCGGCATTGCCTGTATGGCGGGAGGCTATGGCATCGCTCTGACGGTGGAAGCGCCGCTGACTGCTATTCCTAAGTTTTTCTTTGCAGTCATCCTCGTTGTCATCGGTACTTACTGTCTGTTCATAGCGGGGAGCATCGCTTTTTTCAAGATGCTGAAGAAGCGGAAAGGTTTTTACTATCAGACCCGTCATTTTATCTCTGTCTCCGGCATGATTTACCGGATGAAGCAGAACGCGGTGGGGCTTGCCAATATCTGTATCATGAGCACCATCGTGCTGGTCCTTGTCTCCATCAGTATTTCCCTGTACGCAGGCATCGAGGACGCCATAGCCGTGAGGTATCCCACGGAGTTTAAGACCAATATCTATATGCCCGATGAGACCACGGCGGATACGCTGGATACAATCATTGCGGAAGAGACAAAAGCTGCGGGAATTGAGGTGGAAAATAAGGAGAACTATTACTCGGGAAGCCTTGCCGCTCTCTTTGACGGCTCCGATGAGATTGAGGTGGACTTAAGCAGCAACGCGCAGAGCTACTCCAGTCTGGAGGAGAGGTATTGCCAGCTCATCATGATTCCTCTGGAGGATTACAATCAGCTGCAGGGAGAGGATGCCTCGCTTGAGGAAGATGAGGTGCTCATCTACAGTCCCAGTGACAGAGCGTATACAGAAGACACGCTGAAAATGGGAGAGCACACGTACAAGGTCAAAGAAATCCTGGATAAGATGAAACTGGAGCGCACCAATATGTCCAATGTCATCCGAAATATCTATGTCATCCTGCCGGATATGCAGCAGGTGACCGAGTTCATGCAGCGATATGGATACGAAGGAGGAAATGAGCCGGAGTACAATGTCCGTTTTGACCTCTCCGGTAAGGAGGCGGACAGGGAAGCGGCGATGGAGCGCATCTCTGCGAGAATCACAGAACATTATGGGGAACAGGCATACACGGAAATCCGTTCGGAGAGACGGGATAATTTCTACAAATCCGACGGCGGCTTCCTCTTCCTGGGAATTTTCGTGGGCGCGCTGTTTCTGATGGCGACCGTGCTTGTCATCTACTATAAACAGATATCCGAGGGCTACAGCGACAGGGAGCGCTACCAGATTATGCAGAAGGTGGGCATGGATAAACGCTCGGTGAGACGCTGTATCAAGAGCCAGGTGCTGCTGGTGTTCTTTTTGCCCCTCATAGCGGCAGTCATCCATCTGGCGGTGGCGTTCAAGGTGATGGCTAAGCTTCTGGAGATTATGTATATGACAAATATTCCGCTCTTTGCCCTCTGCACGGGAGCGGTGGTGATGGTATTTGTTATCTTCTATATCATCGTCTTCGGGGTTACATCCAGAGAGTACTATAAGATTGTAAAATAGCAGGTAACCTAAAAAAACAATTTCGCCGCGCCTCGCAAAAGCAGACATCGCGCCGCAAAAGAGTGAAAAAGGGGCGCGGCGGGTGAAAAAGAAGGGGGCTTCACGGACAGAAAAAATCATGATATAATGGGGACACTTTCAAAAAAAGGAGGCAGCATGGGGTTTGAACTGGAAGCGGGTGTCCCCGCATTTACCGTATTTATACAGGGATTGTTGAGCTTTTTCTCACCCTGCGTACTTCCGCTGGTTCCCCTCTATCTGGGATATTTATCCGGCGGGATGAAAGAGGGGACGGGATTTTTCGGACACAGGGGGAGATTATTGACAAACACGATGTGCTTCGTGCTGGGAATCAGCGCGGCGTTCTTCTTGATGGGCGCCGGCGTATCCGCGGCAGGGAGCTTTTTCCATGAGCACCAGATGCTCTTTGCCAGGGCGGGAGGAATCATCATTATTCTTTTTGGACTCTATCAGTTAGGGGTGTTTGGAAAGTCTAAGGTGCTGGGAAATGAACACCGCATCCCCTTACGTCTGGACAAGCTTGGCATGTCCCCGGTGACCGCGCTGATTTTTGGCTTTACATTCAGCTTTGCCTGGACGCCCTGTGTGGGACCAGTCCTTGCCAGTGTCCTTCTGATGGCTGGAAGCGCGCGCACTAAAGGGATGGGATTTCTGCTCATCGGAGTGTATACGTTGGGTTTTGTGCTGCCATTTCTGGCAGTGGGAATCTTTACAGAGAGGGTCCTTTCGTTTTTCAAAAAACACGGCAATGTGGTCCGCTATACGGTAAAGGCAGGGGGCGTGCTGATGCTGCTCATGGGACTTATGCTCTTTACCGGGAAGATGAACATGCTGACCGGATATCTCTCCGGGACGACGGCACAGACGGCAGAGAAGACAGAAGAAAAGCCGGGAACAGAAGAGGACGGCAGCGCCGCAAAAGAGACACAGGACAGTGCTGCTGACAGCGGAGGTTCCAAAGCGTCTGAGGGAGCACCGTCAGACGGTGCGGACAGCCAGGGGCAGGAGAAGGGCAGCACTGAGAAAAAGCAGCATGATTTTACCCTCACAGACCAGTACGGGCAGAGCCACAGCCTTTCTGATTATGAGGGGAAGGTTGTATTTTTAAACTTCTGGGCGACCTGGTGCCCGCCCTGCAGGGCAGAGATGCCGGATATCCAGAAGCTGTATGAGGAGTATGAAAGCGGCAGCACAGAGGTGGTAATCCTGGGGATTGCCGCGCCGGGATACGGCAATGAAAAGGATGAGGAGGGAATAAAAACCTTCTTAGAGGAGCAGGGATACACTTACCCTGTATTGATGGACAAAGGCGCTGAGGTGTTTCAGACCTATGGCATCACAGCCTATCCTACCACCTTTATGATTGACAAAAACGGGGATATCTATGGATATGTCCAGGGACAGTTGTCAGAGGATATGATGCGAAATATCATCGCGCAGACGATGGAGGCAAAGGAGGAAGAAGAATGATTCGCGCGCTGGAAGAAAGAGACCGGGAGGTCTATATTAAAATGGCACACGACTTTTACCACTCTCCGGCGGTTCTGCATCCCATACCGGATGCGCATTTTGTGCGCACCTTTGAGGAGTGTATGCGAAGCGGCGCTTACTCTAAGGGCTATATTCTGGAGGCGGATGGTCAGACAGCGGGGTACGCTCTGGTATCAAAGAGCTATTCCCAGGAGGCAGGAGGGTTTGTCTATTGGCTGGAAGAACTCTATATTGTGGATAAGTTCCGCTCTCGCGGGCTGGGGAGTGAATTTCTGCGCTATGTGGAGGAAAACAAGGAAAAAGATGTCGTAAGACTCCGCCTGGAGGTGGAGGCAGAAAATACAAAAGCCGTGTCTCTCTATAAGCGTCTGGGCTATGAGGTGCTTGACTATGTACAGATGATAAAAGACGAGTCTGTGAAGGAAGAGGCGGCGAGTGCGCATGTAAGTGAGGCGGCTGTGAATAGCAGTGAAAAATAAACCGCATCTTTTGATGAGGAGAAGAAAAATATAAAGGAGGAAAAAAAGATGACAAGAGCAGGAGAGAGAACCATTGAGACAGTAGAGAGGGTGAACGGAGGAGCGGGCTTCATTATGAAAGAGGCGCTGCTTGCGCCCGCGCAGTTGGGAGAGCACTGTAAGATGTTTTCCCAGGTGACATTAAAGCCGGGGTGTGAACTGGGGCACCATGAACACCACGGGGAGACAGAAACTTACTATATTCTGGCGGGCACCGGGATGTATGACGACAACGGCAAAGCTATCCCCGCGCAGCCGGGAGATGTCTTTTTCTGTGACAACGGGGACGGACACGGAATCAAGAACAACGGAAAAGAAGATTTGGTGTTTGTGGCGCTGATATTGAAGCTGTAGAAACCGGTGCGCTGTCTCATTATACGGAAACCAATGAGATGGCACGACGGTATACGTGTATACAATCCGGGAAGAAATTCTTCTATTCTGCCATTGCAAGTGATGCCGGAATAATGCTATAATTTAATATAGTATGTCAATGTCTGTGTGTACATCTCTGGCACACAGACACGATGTCAAGAGAAGAACAATGAGTAGGTGACGGACTTGAAGAATAAAATCAAACGATTTGCGAAAGGAGATTTCCACATCCCTCAGCCGGAGATTACATTTCCGGATACACGCATCATCATGCGCGTGGGGGAGGGAGAGGAATACAGAGGAAGCTTCTCTTTACAGAATGAAGGAGAGGGAACCATCAGAGGGCTTGTATATCCCTCTTCTTTTCGTGTGCACTGCGATGAGCAGGGCTTCGACGGAAATCCTGTAAATATCTACTATACATATGACGGTACCGGACTGGTGCCGGGACACGTGGAGCACGGGAAGTTTACCATAGTCTGCAACGGAGGGGAGTTCGATATCGCGTTTACCGCCATCATCGAGAAGCCTTTCGTCATGACACGCTACGGCAAGGTGCAGAGCCTGGAAGATTTTAAGAAGCTGTCTTTCCGGGACCCGGCGGAGGCGGAGAAGCTGTTCCGCTCCCGGGATTTTTACGAGATATTAAAGTATGAGGACAAGCGGATACAGGCGCTCTATGACAATATGCGCAAATGGGAATTAAACCAGCACGCGCTGGAGGAATTTCTGGTGGGCTGTAAACAGAAGGAAAAGATATTCCTGACCCTGGAGGAGGAGAGCCGGGCGTTTATCTCCCTGGAGGAAGCACGCAAGGAGACTTTCACCATCAAGAAAAATACCTGGGGCTATCTGGAGATTGATGTGAAGACCCAGGGGGATTTTCTGCGCGTGGAGCACACCCGCATCACAACGGAAGAATTTATCGGCAATTCTTACCGCCTGGAGTATTTTCTCTCAACGGAGAACCTGCACCGCGGCAGCAATTTCGGGCAGATTATCCTGGAGACCCCCTACGAGAGTCTTACCTATGAGATTGTGGTGGAAAAGGATGTAAAGAGAGATGAGGAGTACCGGGCGGCGGACCAGGAGTTTGCCGGCATCATAAAGAGTTATTTGAACTACGAGGCGGGCAGGATGGATATCAACACCTGGACCAAAGAGGCGTTAAAGCGCATCAACCACCTGAGGGAAATTGACAGCAAAAGGGAGGTCTATCTGTTGGTGCACGCCCACATCTGTCTGCTGGGAGGCATGCAGGAGGAGGCTAAGTGGTTATTGGAATCCTACAATTATAACCGCTTTGCCATTGGGAAGGACGTGGAACTGAGCTCCTACTACCTGTATCTGACGACACTTTTGAGCAATGATTCCATCGGACAGAGGAGAGTGGCGGAGGAGATTTCCAAATCCTATATGAAGCATCCGGAGAGCTGGAAGATTCTCTGTATGCTGGTGAATGTGGATTCAGAGTACAAAATCTACAGTGAGAAGCTGCGCGCCATGGAAAAGCAGTTCTATGAGGAAAAATCCCACAGTATCTGGTTTTATCTGGAGGCATTCAAATGTTTCAGGGAGAAGAGCTCTTCTCTGAAAAAGCTGGGGATGTTCGAGGTCAGAGTCCTGCTTTTCGCGGTGAAATATAAGCTGATGACCAAGGAACTGGCGCTTTATACGGCGAATCTGGCGAGCCAGCTAAAGACCTTTGACCGGCATCTCTATGATACGTTGGTCCTCGCCTATGATATGTACGAGGAGTCCATGATACTGACTGCCATCTGTACCCTTTTGATTAAAGGAAACTGCATGGACAGCAAGTATTTTAAATGGTATGAAAAGGCAGTGGAGTCGGAATTAAAGATTGCGCAGCTCTATGAGTACTACATGGCTTCTGTGGAGCCTAAGAATTTCAATAAGCCGCTTCCGCGGTCCGTATACTTGTATTTTATGCATGGCAACAATCTGGATTACCACAAGTGCGCGTTTCTGTACGCGAACCTCATTACCTACGAGGATGAGGGGAGCGAGATTTACGCCCATTACCGGGATGAGATGGAGGCGTTCGCCTGGAACCAGCTGGACCGCAGACACATTGACGATTTGCTTCGGGTCATCTATAAGCGGTTCCTCACAGAGCAGTCTATGAACCCGGAGCGGATAAAGGCGCTCTACGATGTCTGCCACGCCTATGAGATTGTGACCAAGGTGCCGAATATGAAATTTGTCTATGTTATCGCCCAGGACGGGGAGATTACGCAGAAGGCGCCTTATACGGACAACGGCACAAAGGTCTTTTTGTACGCCAAGACGGACCGCCTGGTATGGGAGGGCAAAGACGGCAGACACTACACCGACTCCATCGGTTATGACAGCAGACGGCTCTTCTATGAGCTGCGCTATCTGGACCTTTGCCGGAAGTTTATCAACGGGCTGAAGCGCAACCGGGAGGAGGAGCAGGCACAGGAGCTGACTCTGGATGTGGTGAAGGAAAAGGGCATGGAGAATTTCAGTGAGGAGGAAATCTTCAGCCTGTGCAGCAGGACCATTAGGGAGAACAATTACGAATCCGACGATTTCCTGACGTACATCTGTTTTGAACTGTTTTTACGCCGGCAGTACGACAAGGTTATCCTCACCTATCTGGCGAATTATTACTGCGGCGCTACACCGGATATGAAGCGTCTCTGGAGAGAGGCGAGGGAATATGAGGTACATACCCACAAACTGGGAGAGAGGATTTTAACCCAGATGCTCTTCTCCGAGGAGGTCTTCCAGGAAGTGCCGGTCTTTGAGGAATATTACGCGGAAGGGGCATATTTCCGTCTCCAGCAGGCGTATCTGGCGTATGTGTCCAGAGAGTACGTGGTGGAGGAGAGAAAGATTGGCAAGAGCATCATTGATATCATCTGCCGGGAATATGAAAAGGGCGAGGATACCATTGATATCTGTAAGATTGCGGTCTTAAAATATTATGCGCAGAAAGAGTACAGTTCACAGACACGCAAGACGCTGAGGAAGTTTCTGCAGGAGCTCTGCGGCAGACAGATTTACTTCCCCTTCTTCTTAAGTTACGAGAAAGAGTGGCTTATCGAACTGCAGCTCTGGGACAAGACGCTGATTGAGTATAAGGGGCAGAAGGGCAGCAGGGTCATGCTGTACTACCAGCTCCAGAAGGGGGAGATGGAGCCCGCGGATTATTCTACGGAAGTGCTCACTCCCATGTATGAGAACCTGTATGTCAAGAAATTCGTGCTCTTTGCCGGCGAGAAGCTCAAATATTATTTTAAAGAGACGATTGACGGCAATTCCTACCGCAGCAACAAGGAAATCTGCGAGCGGAAGGTCACGAAGGGCGAGGCGGGAAGATACGGCAGACTTAACGATATCCTGCTGGAGGAAGACAAGGACAAGAAAAAAGCGATGATGCGGGCTTACGCGCAGGAAGACGCTATGGCGGCCCGTATGTTTGTACAATATTAAGGAGGCATACTGCCAATGGGACAGGGCAACATCATCGGGTATGAAATCAATGAGAAGACATGCCAGATTAGCTATTATAATGAAGAGAAGATGGAACCCGATACGCTGGAAGTGGACACAGACAATTACCAGATTCCGTTAATCATCGGGAAGCTCAGAGATACCTGGGCGTACGGAAAAGAGGCAAAGCGTCTGGTCACCATCAAGGAGGGCTTCACGGTGACAAGGCTGTTAGACAAGAGCCTTGCGGGGGATAAGATTGAATTTGGCGAGGAGACATACGATGCAGTGTGGCTCTTGTCCAAATTTATCCAGATGTCGCTGCAGTCCTTTCCGCAGATTGAAGGGATTGTCTTCAGCGTCCCCGTGCTGACGGAGGAGCTTGCCCAGCTGCTGCGCGGCATCGCGGTGCGCATGAACATCGACAAGCGGCACATTTTTATCCAGGACTATAAAGAGAGTTTCTGTAATTATCTGTTCTATCAGCCCAAAGAGCTGTGGCAGTACGATGCGGCGCTGTTCTGCTGCGACCGCAACGAGATTAAATCCTATATGCTGCGCCGCCTAAAACCGGGACTTGGCGGCGGCAAGACCACCTTTGTGACAGTGGACGAGGTGGCAAGCGCCCATATGAAGGAGCTGGCGGCGGTCTATCCGGTGCTCAATGAGGATAAGGCAAAAGAGGCGGACTTGATGTTCTGCCGTTTTATCGAGAGTGTGTTTGACAAGCGCATCGTCTCTTCGGTCTTTCTGACCGGGGAGGGATTTGAAAATAACTGGTATCCCAAGTCCTTAAGGGTCTTGTGCAACGGCAGGAGGGCGTTCATCGGCAACAATCTCTACAGCAAGGGGGCGTGCTACACCGCCTACCGCAAGCTGTTCATGCACATCGAGAACCCGGTGTATCTGGCGGAGGACAAGCTGACAGACCAGATTACGGTGAATATGCGGGTGGACGGGCAGGAGATGTGGTACCCCATCGTGTCCTGGGGAGCGCACTGGTATGAATCCAACAACCAGTGGGAGGTACTTCTTGAGGATGTGGAGGACATCGAATTTCACATCGAATCCCTCATCCAGGGGAGTTTAAAGACGGAGAAGATTTCTCTGGACAAATTCCCCAGAAGGGCGGAGTACTCCATGCGCCTGCAGATTGAGACCTTATTCCTGGATGAAAAGACCTGTAAAATCACGGTGCGGGATGTGGGATTTGGAGAGTTTTTCCCGCCGGCGGATTTCCAGGAGGAGAAGATCATACATTTAGGAGGCAACGATGGGAAGTTTAATTCTTTGTCATGATAAACACGCGACCCACCCCTATGAGATTACGAGAATCCACTGTAAGATATTTACACTGGAGGAGTTGTGCTATTACCTCTGCAACAACCTGTATCTCATAGATTATACGATTATGAATGAACAGCTTGTGACATGGCTTAAGGAGGAGCTGGAGATGACGGACTTAGCCGGTGCGCTTTACGATGTCATCCGGCTCAAAGGGTCTGTGGAAAAGTTCGTCCTCACCATCTTAAAGTCCTCTAAAATCTACCGGGAGCCGGAGATGATACGGATTCAGAATGTGCTGGAGCACTTAAAGAACCAGAAGGACATTGAGCGGCAGAAATATAAAGGGGACAACCTGTTGGAGAGCGGGGAGATTGAGGAGGCAATCCTCGTCTACCAGGCAATCTTGAACGCGGAAAAAGACGAGAGTGTGGATGCCAAGTTCTACGGGAAAATCTACGCCGGGCTGGGTGCGGCATACGGGAAACTGTTTTTGTACCAGGAGTCCGCGAAAATGTATGACCGGGCGTATCAGATATGTGCGGATAAGGAACTGTTAAAGCCTTATCTCTATGCCTCCTACAAATACATGTCCATGGAGGAGTATCATATTCTCCTGACGAAAAACGACAATTATATGGAAATCAACGCCCAGATGCGGGAAGAGCTGGAGGATGTCCGCAGGAATATCCAGGCAGAACCGGGCAGAGAACTGATTGAAAAGTGGAAACGGCGCCATCGCCGCAGCCATAATTAAGAATCGTTTGACAGGGTGCGGAAAATGTGTTACCATATCTACGTATTTTAGCGTGGTAAAGTAATCAATTACTAATATGATAAAGCGCCACGGCGAGGAGGAGAAAGTATGATGAAGAGAAAATTGGCATTGGTATTTGCGGCGACTCTCGTGGTTTCCGCGATGGCAGCGGGCTGCGGCGGCAACTCAGGAGATGGAAAGACAGGAGACGGCAAAGACGCGAAGACAGAAGCCTCTTCTGATTCGGTCAGCAGCGGCGGCAATACATTTGTAGTTGGATTCGATGCGGAATATCCGCCGTACGGCTACATGGATGAGAACGGAGAGTACACCGGCTTTGACCTGGAACTGGCGGAAGCAGTCTGTGAGCTTGAGGGCTGGGAGCTGGAGAAGAAACCTATTAACTGGGATTCGAAAGATATGGAATTAAATTCCGGTTCTATTGACTGTATCTGGAATGGATTTACCATGAACGGCAGAGAAGAGGAATATACCTTCTCCACCCCGTATGTGGACAACAGCCAGGTTATCGTGGTGGCAAAGGATTCCGGCATCGCGAAGCTGACAGATTTGGAAGGCAAGAAAGTCGGCGTGCAGGCGGCATCCGCAGCACTGGATGTATTAAATGACGCACAGGCAGATTTGTCCGCCACATTCGCGGAGCTCAATGAGTTCGCGGATTACAACACCGCGTTTACAGAGCTGCAGGCGGGGGCGTTAGATGCGCTGGCAATCGATGTAGGTGTTGCCAAATACCAGATTAAGACCCGCGGCGATGGCTACGTGATTCTGGATGAGACTCTGAATACGGAGCAGTATGCGATTGGTTTCAAAAAAGGAAACGATGAGCTGTGCGAGAAGGTCAACGCAGACCTTCAGAAGCTTGCGGAAGACGGTACAGTTGCCGAGCTGGCAGAGAAATATGAGATTGCTGACATGGTCATTCTGAAAGCAGAATAAGAAGCGTCTGCAGTAGTCTGAAAATTCAGCAATAACAGTCTGTAAAAACCAGGGCGGCTCACAGAAGTTATGCTGCCTGGGTTGGAGATGAAGATAAGAAAATTACCCCCGGAGTCTCTCCGGGGGCATACTTGTGTCTGGGAGGATATCACATGAGTTTTGAAGTAATGTTGCAACAAATGTTGGAAGGGTTCGGGCAGACCTGCCTGATTTTCTTCCTTTCGCTTCTGTTCTCACTGCCGTTGGGAATGGTTGTCTATTTTGGGCGGGCGTGCCGGTTTAAGCCGGTGAGCTGGCTTGTGAAGATTTATATCTCCATCATGAGAGGAACCCCCCTTATGCTGCAGCTTCTGGTGTGGTATTTCGGTCCCTTCTATCTGTGGGGAATGGATATCGGAGACTATAAGTTCACCGCCATCATGATTGGGTTTGCGCTGAACTATGCGGCGTATTTCGCGGAAATTTACCGTTCCGGCATAGAGTCCATACCCAGGGGACAGTACGAGGCGGCGGCGCTTTTGGGATATTCCAAGGTCCAGACCTTTTTTAAGATTGTGCTGCCACAGGTGATAAAGATTATTCTGCCCTCCGTGACAAACGAGGTCATCACACTGGTGAAGGATACATCTCTTGTCTATTCTCTGTCCTACATCGAGATGTTTGCCATAGCGAAGCAGATTGCGGCGGCGAGGGGGACAGTCCTTCCCTTTGTCATTGCCGGTGTGTTCTACTATGTGTTCAACTACCTGGTCGCGGGCGTGATGGCGCTCTTGGAGAAGCGGCTGAACTATTATCGATAGGAGGCAGATGAGATGAAGCTATTGGAGATGAATCATATACAGAAACAGTTTAACGGAGTCCAGGTCATAAAGGATATCTCTCTTTCGGTGGAGAAAGGGGAAATCCTCGCCATCATCGGACCGTCCGGTTCCGGAAAATCCACGCTGCTTCGATGCGCGACTATGCTGGAGACCATCGATGGGGGAGAAATCCTCTATCTGGGGAAAAAAGCAGCCTGGGTGGAGGGCGGCAAGCCTGTATTTCCGAAGAAAGAGGAGAAAAAGGAGGTTCATTCCTATTTCGGGCTGGTGTTCCAGAATTTCAATCTCTTCCCCCATTTCTCCGTTATGAAGAATATCACGGATGCGCCTCTGAAGGTGCAGAAGCGAAAGAAAGAGGAGGTCTATGCAGAAGCGCGGGCGCTGTTAAAGAAGATGGGACTGTCTGACAAGGAGAACGCCTATCCCTATCAGCTCTCCGGCGGACAGCAGCAGAGAGTGTCCATCGCCAGAGCGCTGATGTTAAACCCGAAGATTCTGTTTTTCGATGAGCCGACCTCGGCGCTGGACCCGGAGCTGACCGGAGAAATCTTAAAAGTCATCAAGGATTTGGCGGCGGAGCACATGACCATGGTCATCGTCACCCATGAGATGAACTTTGCCAAAAACGTGGCGGACCACATTATCTTCATGGACAATGGTGTCATCGCGGTGGAGGGAACGCCTAAGGAAGTCTTTGAGTCTGAGAATGTCAGGATGCAGGAGTTCTTAGGAAAGATTACGGCTGACAGGTGATAAATAAAGCGGGATTTATAAGCTTGCCTTATCAAAGAGAAAGAAAATAAATAATGACACATCCTTTAATGAGGGCGGTGGGAATATTGATTTTCCCTCCGCCTTATATTATAATCAAACATGCAGCGGGAACACCTGTTTATTGCGCGCAGGTGGGACCGCGGGGAAACCTTGTGTTTGAGATGAAGAGAAAAGGACAGGTGTGAATGTATGGAAAAATTAGAACAGCTCTATGAAGGAAAGGCGAAAAAAGTATTTGCTACAGAAAATCCGGATGTTGTGATTGTAGATTATAAAGATGATGCCACCGCGTTTAACGGAGAGAAGAAGGGAACCATTGTAGGAAAGGGCGTTATCAACAACCGCATGACAAACTATATTTTCCAGGTGCTGGAGAAGGAAGGGGTGCCGACCCACTATGTGGAGGAATTGAGCGACCGCGAGACAGCGGTAAAGAAGGTGGAAATTGTTCCGCTGGAAGTCATCGTGAGAAATGTTGCGGCGGGCAGCTTTTCCAAGAGACTGGGCATTGAGGAGGGCAGAAAGCTTCTGGCGCCAACACTGGAATTCAGTTATAAGGATGACGATTTGGGAGACCCGATGATTAACGATTACTTTGCCATTGCCATCGGAGCTGCCACGAGAGAGGAAATCGACAAGATTACAGAATATACATTTAAAGTAAACGATGTGCTCAAGAAGTTTTTTGACGAGGCGGGCATCGATTTGATTGACTTTAAGATTGAGTTCGGAAGATATCACGGCGATATCATCCTGGCGGACGAAATCTCACCGGATACCTGCCGTCTGTGGGACAAAAAGACACATGAGAAGCTGGACAAGGACCGTTTCCGCAGAGATATGGGAAATGTGGAGGATGCTTATCAGGAAGTCTTCAAGCGCATCGGCATCAAATAGCGGGGTCTTGGAAGATGAATGAATTTGAGAGAGTGACTACAGGCATGGGGGAAGAGTGCGGGGTATTCGGCGCTTATGATTTGGACGGAAATGACATCGCCCCTGCCATCTACTATGGGCTGTTCGCTCTGCAGCACAGAGGACAGGAGAGCTGCGGCATCGCGGTGACGGATACTTACGGCAAGCGTAAGGTGCTGTCCAAGAAAGGGCTGGGACATGTGGACGATGTCTTCGACGAGGAGACGCTCACAGAGCTGAAAGGAAATTTGGGCGTAGGGCATGTGCGCTATTCCACTGCCGGGGGAACCAGGGTGGAGAACGCCCAGCCTCTTGTCATCAACTATGTAAAAGGAGTGCTTGCCATCGCCCACAACGGAAATCTGGTGAACGCCGTGGAGCTGCGCAGAGAGCTGGAGTACACCGGAGCCATTTTCCAGACTACGATTGATTCTGAGGTGATTGCCTACCATGTGGCGCGGGAGCGCCTGAATGTACCCAGGGTGGAGGACGCGGTCAAAAATGCCATGAAGAAGATAAAGGGTGCCTACGCGCTGGTGGTGGCAAGCCCCCGCAAGATGATTGGGGCGAGGGACCCGTTTGGTTTCAAACCCTTATGCATCGGAAAAAGGGACAACACCTACTTCTTCGCCTCCGAGAGCTGTGCCATCGCGGCAGTGGGAGGAGAATTTGTGCGGGATGTGAAGCCCGGCGAGATTGTCAGCATCACAAAAGAGGAAATGAAGTCGGATATGTCCATGGCGATTTCCAAGGAGAAGGAAGCAAGATGTATCTTTGAATATATTTATTTCGCGCGCACGGACAGTACCTTAGACGGGGTGGATGTCTACCACGCCCGCATCACAGCGGGAAAGGCGCTGGCAGAGTCCTACCCTGTGGAGGCGGACTTAGTGGTGGGAGTTCCGGATTCCGGGCTGGTAGCTGCGAAAGGATACTCGGAGCAGTCGGGGATTCCCTACGGCATGGCGTTCCACAAGAACAGTTATGTGGGGAGGACCTTTATCAAGCCGAAGCAAAGCGAACGGGAATCCAGCGTGAAAATCAAACTGAATGTGATACCGGAGGTGGTGCGCGGAAAGCGTATCGTCATGGTGGATGACTCCATCGTGAGGGGAACCACCTGTGCCAACATCATCAGGATGTTAAAAAACGCCGGAGCTACGGAGGTCCATGTAAGGATTAGTTCCCCGCCGTTTCTGTATCCCTGCTATTTTGGGACCGATGTGCCGTCCAACGAACAGCTCATCGCGCATTCTCATACCACAGAGCAGATACGGAAGATGATTGGCGCGGATTCACTGGGATATATGGAGATTGAGAAACTCAAAGACATGGTGGGTGAACTTAGATACTGTGATGCGTGCTTTACAGGAGACTATCCCATGGAAGTGCCGGGCGTGGACATCAGCCATGCATTTGAGTAAAAAGGAGAACAGATTATGAGCAATGAACGTTATGTAAGTCCGCTCTCTGAGCGATACGCAAGCAAGGAGATGCAGTATATCTTCTCACCGGATAAGAAGTTTAAGACCTGGAGGAAGCTTTGGATTGCTCTGGCGGAGACAGAGAAAGAACTGGGGCTGCCCATCACGGAGGAACAGATAGAAGAGATGAAAGCCCATGCGGACGACATCAACTACGATGTGGCGAAGGAGCGCGAAAAGGTGGTGCGCCACGATGTCATGTCCCATGTCTATGCCTACGGCGTACAGTGCCCTAAGGCGAAAGGTATCATTCATTTGGGCGCGACTTCCTGCTATGTGGGAGACAACACGGACATCATCATCATGGCGGACGCCCTGAAGCTGGTGAGAAAGAAGCTTTTGAATGTCATCGCCGAGCTGGCGAAATTCGCGGAAGAGCAAAAGGCACAGCCGACCCTTGCCTTTACTCATTTCCAGCCCGCTCAGCCTACGACAGTGGGAAAGAGGGCGACACTGTGGCTGCAGGAATTTGAGATGGATTTAGAGGACTTAGAGTATGTGCTGGGAAGCTTAAAGCTTTTAGGCTCTAAGGGAACCACGGGGACCCAGGCAAGTTTCCTGGAGCTCTTTGACGGGGACCAGGAGACGATTGATAAGATTGACCCCATGATTGCGCAGAAAATGGGATTTGAGGCGTGCTACCCGGTATCGGGGCAGACCTATTCCAGAAAGGTAGATACGAGGGTTTTAAATGTGCTGGCGGGAATCGCGGCGAGTGCCCATAAGTTTTCCAATGACATCCGTCTGCTCCAGCACTTAAAAGAGGTGGAGGAGCCCTTTGAGAAGACGCAGATTGGGTCTTCTGCCATGGCGTACAAGAGAAACCCCATGCGCAGTGAGCGCATCGCTTCCCTGTCCCGCTATGTGATGATTGATGCCTTAAATCCGGCGATTACTTCCGCTACCCAGTGGTTTGAGCGGACTCTGGACGACTCGGCAAATAAGCGCTTGAGCGTGCCGGAGGGATTCCTCGCCATAGACGGTATCTTAGATTTGTGCATGAATGTGGTGGATGGTCTGGTGGTATATCCGAAGGTCATTGAGAAGCGTCTCATGGCGGAGCTGCCTTTTATGGCGACAGAAAATATCATGATGGATGCCGTGAAAGCGGGCGGCGACAGACAGGAGCTGCATGAACGGATTCGTACACTGTCCATGGAGGCGGGGCGGAATGTAAAAGAAAAAGGGCTTGAGAATAACCTTTTAGAGCTCATAGCAGAAGATAAAGCGTTTAACATGACTTTGGAAGAATTAAAAGAGACCATGGAGCCTTCGAAATATGTAGGGCGCGCGAAAGAACAGGTAGAGGCATATCTGAAGAATATCATCTGTCCGCTGCTTGAAAAAAATAAAGAAGAGCTGGGTCTGAAAGCGGAAATCAACGTTTAGGAAACGCCTGTCCAGACGCTGCTGCGTCCGTTTAGCACCACAAAGTGCTGATTTCACGGGCAAAGAGACGAACCTACCGTAAAAAGAGAAATTTGTGCAAAGGAATGTTGCAAAGGATTGCGGCATTCCTTTTTCTTATGCTAACGTGGTATTTGGTGTTTTAGCGTTGGTCTTTGTAAATTTTTAAAACGGGGAGGTACAGGTAGATGGTGGAAACGGAATGTGCAGGAAAAGCCATATGTTTTACGGCGGGCATAAAAGAAAGCGGACTGCGTTTTATCAGAGGCAGTTTTGTGCTTGTGCTGCTGTCTATGCTTTTCGTGATTTCTTCACATGAAGCAGATATTCTGGACAAACATGTGCATGAGATACTTTTAAGTGAGACTTCCGTGATGGAAGAGACGAGGGACAGTTTGTACGGCAGCGGATTTGCAGAACGCTATGTAAAAGAAATCTGTTCTGTCGGAAAACTGTATGAAAATCTGGAACATATCCGGGACAGCGAATTTCTGGATATGTTTCGGAGAGTAAGAGAAAATGCAAAGAGTGAAGTGATGGCATCTGCTCCGGTCAAGGAGACAATCAGCGGGACGTTTAGCGAGACGGAGTTGCTGCGGACAGAAACAGATTCTTTCGCGGCAGTAAGTCCGTCTGTACCGACCTTGGACATACCGGATAATGTTTTGCCGCCGGAGTCCGGCAATGTTTCTGAGGAAGAACCGGCTCCTCCGGCAGTGCTCCCGGATGTGCCGGCAGAAGAAGTTCCGGATGTACCCGTGGATGGGATGCCGGATGTACCCGTGGATGGGATGCCGGATGTACCTGCGGAAGAAGTGCCGGAACATCCCGGTGAAGGCGGAGAGGATGCTGGTCTTTCCGGGATTGTGGATGGTTTTCTGGTGGATGAATCCGGGATGATTTACGGACTGGCACCAGGTGCGGATGTCGTATATGACGGGTATCTCCTGAAATTTCCGACAGAAGGCGTGACTGGCATCAAAAGCGGCGCCTTCCTTTCTGCTCCTGCCGGAATCATGGAAACATATATCCCGGCAAACATCACGGTCATCGAACCGGGAGCCTTCCATGGTCTGGGTGAACTGGAATGGATAGAAGTGGATGCACTGAATCCGAATTATACAAGTGCGGATGGAGCGCTGTTTACCGCTGATATGAGTTGTCTTCTTAAGTTTCCGCCAGCGAGGACGGATATCTATAATGTGCCTGGTTCCGTAGTCCGCGTTGCAGATTTTGCCTTCGCCGATACGCATCTTTCCAAAATTGATATGAGAATGTGCGGCGTGATAGAATTTGGCGCCTCTGTGTTTGGAGAGGGAAACGGCGCGGGTGTCACAGTGATTGTTCCGGAGCAGTGGGAAGACATTTACCGGGATGCGTTTTTATGTTATGATGTGACAGTGGAAAGTGCATTCTGATTTGATAAAGGAGCGGCAGGTTTATGGATTATCAGCTTATCGTGCGCACAGCGGTGCTGGCGGGGGAACTCATGCTCTGCAGCGGTGCGGAGACATATCGGGTGGAGGACACCATGAACCATATTTTGCGCACCGCGAAGACTCAGACCGCGGAAGCGCTTGTCTTTATGACAGGAATTGTTGCCACGGTGGACAGCCCGGACATAGAGCCGGTCACTGTGATGCGCAGGGTGAAGAGCCGGGGAACCAATTTGAACCGTATCATGCAGGTTAATACCATCTCCAGGAAGTACTGCGCGGGGGAGATGGGGCTTAAGGAGGCGTATGAGAGTCTGGGCAGCATACAGAAAAGGCAGTACCGTACAGGCATTTATAATCTGGCGACCATCGTCACGCCCGCCGGATTTGCGCCCATGTTCGGAGGCGGCGCCGAGGAAATCGCCATAGCCGCGCTGATGGGTGCGGTGCTGGCAGTGTTTCTGACTGCGGGGAAGCGCTGGAAGATTCACGGCTTTATACTGGATACGGCTTCCTCCTTTGCCATCGCTGCGGCAGTGTTCCTGCTGGGGAGCAGGGTTCCGGGGATGAATCTGGACGTGGTTATCATCAGCTCCATTATGCCGTTAGTGCCGGGAGTTGCCATCACCAACGCGGTGCGGGATATCCTGCAGGGAGATTACATGTCGGGCAATGCCAGAGTGCTGGAGGCGTTTCTGACTGCGGCGGGAATCGCGGTGGGCGTCGGCGCCGGTATTTGGTTCGCGGGACTTTTGCTGCCGGGAGGGATTTGAGGATGAGTTTGTTGTTGGGAGTAATCGGGTGTTTCTTTGCCGTGACTGCTTTTGCTGTGCTTTTGGAGACGCCGAGGACATATCTGGCACATGCCGGGGCAATCGGGGCGGTGGGCGGCTTTGTCTATCTGTTCGGCACGCACATGGGGCTGGGCGCTGTGGCGGCGACATTTTTGTCCGCTTTGTCTATCTCTCTTTTGTCCCACACCTTCGCGCGCCTGTTCAAAGAGCCGGTGACCGTGTTTCTGATAGCGGGAATCCTCCCCACCGTGCCGGGGGCGGGGATGTATCGTACCGTCTACTACCTGATTCAGAACGACCGCGCGGAGAGCGGATATTTCCTGGTGCAGACACTGGAAATCGCGGGAGTTATCGCGCTGGCGGTCTTCCTGGTGGATACCTTGTTCAAAATAGCGGGAAAGAAGGAGAAAAAGAGGTAAAAATCGGTTTTTTTGTTTGTTGAACTATCTTCCTCCATGCTCTATAATACTAAGTAAGAAGCAGGAAACTCTGTGTTTTTTGCCTCTTATCAGTAAAACAGCATAATGGATTACGCTAGGGACAGGAGGTTGATGGTATGGGGGAAAAGAATATACTTCAGGTTCTGAGAGACAGCAGATATACGGTGGCGCTGACAGGCGTGGAAATGATTCTGGAAAATGGCTATCCGGCCTTGCGCGATGGTTTCGCTTCCTATGACGTGGAAGAGAAATACGGTTATTGCCCGGAAGAAATCTTAAGCACCGGATTTTATGCCACCAGAAAAGAGCTTTTTTTCAAATTTTATAAAGACGAACTATTAAAAGCAGCGGAGATACCGCCGGGAAAGGGATATCTGAGTTTAAAGAAGCTGCAGGATTTGGGGCTTCTTAAGACCATCATCACAAAGCGTATTTTCGGGCTTTCGGACCGTGCGGGGTGCACCAATGTCATCAACCTGCACGGGACTATCTACCGCAATGTGTGTCCGAAATGCGGGGCAGTCTATCCCATGGAATATATCAAGGAAGCAAAGGGAGTCCCGCTGTGCGAGAAATGTCTGGCGCCGGTGCGCCCTAAGATTTGTCTGTTCGGTGAGGCGGTGGACAACGGGGTTATCACAAGGGCAGCCAATGAGATGGGAAAGGCGGATGTGGTGCTCGTTCTGGGCGCCCCTGTGCATGTGCCCATGTGCCAGCAGCTTTTGCAGTACTATGAGGGCAATCAGGTCATTTTGGTAAAGGAGACAGAGCATTTTTCTGATACGAGGGCGAATATCTGTATCCATTCCAGGTGTGATGATTTTCTGGAAAATCTGGTGAGAGAATGCGAAGGATAGAGACCGGCGAAAATCTGTACGCCGGGGAAAGACTGCTTACAGTAAAATAGAGACAGAAGTGGAGAAGAGAAATGAGTAAAAAAGTAAGAACAAGATTTGCGCCAAGTCCTACAGGAAGGATGCATGTGGGAAATCTGCGGACTGCGCTGTATGCTTATCTGATTGCGAAGCATGAGGGCGGAGATTTCATCCTCCGGGTGGAGGACACCGACCAGGAGCGGTTTGTTGAGGAGGCGCTGGATATCATATACCGGACACTGGATAAGACCGGGCTGGTCCATGACGAGGGACCGGATTTGGATAAAGGATATGGACCCTATGTGCAGAGCGAGCGATGCGCGCAGGGGATTTATTTAAAATACGCGCAGCAGCTCGTGGAGCAGGGAGATGCCTACTATTGTTTCTGCGACAAGGAGCGCCTGGAGTCCCTGAAGACTTCTGTGTCAGAGGACGGCACGGATATTGTGGTCTATGACAAGTACTGTCTGGGGCTTTCCAAGGAGGAGGTGCAGGCAAATCTGGATGCGGGGAAACCCTGGGTTATCCGTCTGAATGTGCCGAACGAGGGGACCACAACCTTCCACGATGAGATATACGGGGACATCACGGTTCCCAATGATGAATTGGACGACATGATTCTCATCAAGTCGGACGGATTTCCGACCTACAATTTTGCCAATGTGGTGGATGACCACCTGATGGAAATCACCCATGTGGTGCGGGGGAATGAATATCTGTCCTCGGCGCCCAAATACAACCGCCTGTATGAGGCGTTTGGCTGGGAGGTGCCGGTGTATGTGCACTGTCCGCTCATCACAGATGAGAATCACAAGAAGCTGAGCAAGCGCTGCGGACATTCCTCCTATGAGGATTTGATTGAACAGGGATATGTATCCGAGGCAGTGGTAAACTATGTGGCGCTGCTTGGATGGTGTCCGTCCGACAACCGGGAGATTTTCTCTTTAAAGGAGCTGGTGGAGGCGTTTGACTACCGCCATATGAGCAAATCCCCGGCAGTCTTTGATACGGTGAAGTTAAAGTGGATGAACGGGGAATATTTAAAAGCCATGCCCTTTGACCGCTTTTATGAGATGGCAAAGCCTTACCTTGAGGAGATTATCACGAAGGGCTATGACCTGAAAAAGATTGCGGCGCTGGTGAAGACAAGGATTGAGATTTTCCCGGATATCAGGGAGCAGATTGATTTCTTCGAGGAGGTGCCCTCCTATGATGTGTCTCTGTACACACACAAGAAGATGAAGACAAATCCTGAGAAATCTCTGGCATTTTTAAAAGAAATTCTGCCGGTTCTGGAGGAACTTGACGATTACAGCAATGACGGACTGTTTGAGGCGCTCAAAGCCTACGCCGGGGAACACGGCTATAAGATAGGCTTTGTGATGTGGCCTTTGCGTACTGCGGTGTCAGGGCGGCAGAATACCCCCGGAGGCGCCACGGAGATTATGGAAGTGCTGGGGAAAGAAGAGTCCCTGAAACGCATCCGTGCGGGGATTGAGAAACTGGAAAGAGAAAGTGACGGACAGACAGATTGAACGAAGCACAGAAAAGAGCGGTAAGAGAGGGTGACGGTCCCTGCCTGATACTGGCGGGACCGGGTTCTGGAAAGACGACGACCATTGTAAACCGCATCCAATTTTTGATAGAGGAAAAAAGAGTAAGACCAGAAGAAATTCTGGTCGTTACTTTTACCCGTTTTGCGGCGGCGGAGATGAAGAGACGCCTGTGCGCACAGATGGGAAGGGAGGCGGTCCCGGTGACTGCCGGGACATTTCACGGGATTTATTACGGAATCTTAAAATGGGCGTACCGCTTAGGACCGGAGAATATCTTATCCGAGGAGGAGAAGTACCAGATTCTGCGAGGGGCGCTGTCCTGCCGGGAGGTGGAAATCTTCGATGAGGAGGATTTTCTCTCCGGGATTGCCGCGGATATCGGGAGGGTGAAGAACAACCAGCTCTCCCTTAAAGACTTCTGCCCGGAAAAATGTGACAAAGAGACGTTTCTCGCGGTTTATGGGGACTATGAGAAGCAGAAAAAGGGGATGCGAAAGATTGATTTTGACGACATGCTCCTTTTATGCAGAAAGCTTTTTGTATCCCGCCCGGATATCTTGAAGCAGTGGCAGGAGAAATTTTGCTATATCCTGGTGGATGAGTTCCAGGATATCAACCGGGTCCAGTATGATGTCATCAAAATGCTGGCATTGCCTCAAAATAATCTGTTCGTGGTGGGGGATGACGACCAGGCGATTTACGGCTTCAGAGGGGCAGACTCCAAGATTATGTTTGAGTTTCTGAAGGATTTTCCGCAGGCGCGCAGGGAACTTTTAGATATCAATTATCGCTCCACCTCCAAGATTGTGAGAAATTCTCTGAAGGTCATCGGGAAGAACACCGTGCGTTTTGAAAAGAAATTAAAGGCAGCAAAAGACCGCGGCGCCAATGTCCATGTGCAGGAGTTAAAGGACCCGGGGGAGGAGAGCGGATACGTGATTTCCCAGATAGAGCAGCGGATGAAGGAGGGAATCCCGGCGGAGAAGATAGCGGTCCTCTTTCGTGTCCATACAGATGCCAGAGCCATAGTGGAGACCTGCATAGAGAAAAAGATTCCCTTCCAGATGCGCGAACATCTGCCGAATCTGTACAACCATTTTATCGGGAAGGATATCAAAGCATACTTCCATATGGCTGTGGGGAGCAGAAAGCGGGGGGATTTTCTGCAGATTATGAACCGCCCCAAGCGTTATCTGTCACGGGAGAGCCTCCTGGACGGGGAGAGTTCCTTTGAGGGACTTCGGAAGTTCTATATGGACAAGGAGTGGATGTTAGACAGGATTGACCAGTTTGAGTGGGATTTAGAAATGCTCACTAAGATGGCGCCTTACGCGGCAATACAGTACATACGCAAGAGGATAGGATACGATGAGTTCCTGCGCGAATATGCGGAGGGAAAGAAGATGGAGCTTACACAGCTCACAGAAATTTTGGCGGAGATTGAGGAGGCGGCGAAACCTTTCTCCACGATGGAGGAATGGTTCTGCCATGTGGAAGAATACACGCAGGCGCTGTGCAGAAAGGAGAACATGCGGCAAAAAGAGCAGAAAGGTATCCAGCTCATGACGATACACGCGGCGAAAGGGCTGGAATTTGACACGGTCTTTCTGATTGAGGCGAACGAGGGTCAGATTCCCTACAAAAAGGCGAAGAAAGAGGAGGAGATTGAGGAGGAGAGAAGGCTGTTCTACGTCGCCATGACGCGGGCGGCGGAAGTCTTAAAAATCTGCTATGTCAAACAGAAAAACGGAAAGGAGACAACTCCTTCCCGCTTTGTAAGTGAACTACTCGAGGGCATCTAAGTCCAGTTCTTCGTATTCCTGAAGGTCCAGCCATTCGTCGAAGGCATCGGAGGCACGGTCAAATTCTTCGTCCTCCTCGATGTTCTCAAGACGCGGTTCACCGGAATCCTGTTCAAAATAGCGGTACAGATAGACCTGACCGTCGTCATTGTTTCCCTCCTCATCAAGCGGCAGAAGAGCGATATATTCCTGACCTGCCGTCTCGAATATGGTGAGTACCGCACATTCCAGTTCCTCATCATTGTCCAGTGTCAGTGTGACAGTAAGTGCTTCATTTTCCATTGCAGATATTCTCCTCCTTTTAAGGAGATGGTATCAGAAAGCCTGTAAAAAAGCAAGGAAAACATATCCAGCGAAAAGCCGGAAAACATGGACTCCTATCTATTGACAATCCCCCGAAACAGGGTAGAATGTAAGAGTGAGAGAAAAAACGGACAAAAAGCGCCGTTTTGGAGATAGATTTCTGCTGTCCGAAAATGGCTGGCAGAGGAAAGGGATGACAGGATGAAAAGGAAGATGGCAGGTATGTTCCTGATGCTTATGCTGACTGCTGTTTTTACGGCAGGATGCAAAAAGGATGTGGGAACGCCGGAGGATAATGCGGTGGTAGCCGCAGAGGAGGATGAGGAGTCAGAAGGGGAGGAAGAGACCGGATATGTGCTGGGATACAGTTGTATCAATCTGACGAACCCTTTTTATGATACATTGAAGACGGCAATCCAGACCTCGCTGGAGGAAGAGGGCGCCACTTTGATTGTAAAGAACCCGGAGGGGGATGTTAATGTGCAGATTTCCCAGATTGAGGAGATGATAGAGGAGGGCGTGGATGCAGTATTTTTAAGTCCTGCGGACTGGGAGGAGATTACACCGGCGCTGGAAGCGCTCAAAGAAGCGGATATTCCGGTCATCAATCTGGATACCCAGGTAAAGGAGACGGATTTGATTGAGGCATTCATCGGCTCGGACAACAAAAACGCAGGTTATGTGTGCGGGGAGGATTTGCTGGCGCAGAGACCGGACGGCGGGAAGATTCTCATTGTGGAATCTTCCGGTATTAACTCCGTGAACGAACGTATCACCGGTTTTGAGGAGGCAATCGCGAACGGCGGCTTTGAGGTGCTGGACAGAATCAGTGAGGACAGCGGTGATGTGAAGGAGGCGATGGCAGCGGCGCTGGCGCGTTTCCCGGAAATCGATGCGGTGATGTGCGGCAATGACCAGATGGCGGAGAAGGTATATCAGGCGGTTAAGGAAGCCGGGCGCACGGATATCCTCATTTACGGGGTAGACGGTTCCCCTGAGATAAAAAAGCTTCTGGCAGCGGGAGAGAACGCCATGGCGGGGACCGGAGCACAGTCCCCTATACATATGGGAAAAACAGCGGCGGAGACGGCTTTGTCCATCTTAAATGAGGAAGACTACGAAGAAGAAGTATGTGTGGATACGTTTTTCATCAACCGTGATAATGTGGAGATGTACGGAACAGACGGCTGGCAGTAGAGACGGGAAAGGAAAAAGTGAATGGTAAAAAAAGTGCAGGGTTATCCGCTCCCTCTGGGAGTGGAAGTAAAAGGGGATACGGTGAATTTCGCGGCGGCAGTGCCCGCGGGAAAGGACTTGGCGCTTTTGCTCTACGAGAAGGGGGCGGACAAGCCGGCATATCGATTTGACATGCCGGAGGAGGAAGCGGTAGGCGAGATTCGCTTCCTTGCTCTGGAAGGGCTTCTGCCGGATAAGTATGAGTATCTCTATCAGACCGGGAAAAAGCTGTGGATTGACCCCTACGCAAAAGAACTGACAGGCGCGGGTGGCTTTGGCGAGAAGAGGGATATCCAGTCGGGGCAGGTGCGGGCAAAACTTACCGTGAGCGCGTATGACTGGGAGGGCGATGAGAGACTCCATATCCCTGCCCATGAAGTCATTGCCTACAGCCTGCATGTGAGAGGGTTTACCAGGCACAGTTCTTCCGGTGTAAAACATAAAGGCACTTTTTTGGGAGTGACAGAGAAGATTCCTTATTTGAAGGATTTGGGCATCAATCAGATTCAGTGCATGCCGGTCTACGAATTTGAGGAGCAAGTAAAAGGCTATACCAATTACTGGGGATATGGCAAAGGGTATTTTTTCGCGCCCAAAGCTGCTTACGCATCGGGAAAAGACGCGGCGAAGGAATTGAAGGATATGATAAAGCTATGCCACAGGGCGGGCATTGAAGTGGTGCTGGAGATGCCGTTTGTAAGCGGGATACTGCCCCAGACAGCGCTGGAGTGTTTAAGATATTACATGATGGAGTACCATGTGGACGGATTTGTGGTAAATCCCTATCATGTGCCTTGGGATATGGTAAAGGGAGACCCTCTCTTAAAAGACGGGAAGATGCTCTGTCAGGACGATGGATTTCAGAATGTCATGCGGCGTTTCCTAAAAGGGGATGAGGGCATGATAAATCCGGTCATGTGGGCGCTTTCTCATCATTCCGGGGAGGATGGCAAGTATAATTATATTACCTCCCACAACGGCTTCACACTCTGTGATTTGGTGTCCTATGACGGGAAGCACAATGAGGCGAACGGCGAGAGAAACCAGGACGGGACGGACTACAACTACAGCTGGAACTGCGGCGCTGAAGGTCCCAGCAGGAAGAAGGCGGTCGTAAGGCTCCGGAAAAACCAGGTGAGAAATGCATTTTTCCTGCTGCTTACTGCCCAGGGGACACCGTGTCTTCTGGCGGGAGACGAGTTTGGCAACTCTCAGAAAGGAAACAATAACGCTTACTGTCAGGACAATGAACTCTCATGGCTCAACTGGGGGAAATTAAAGGCGGACGATTCCCTGTTTCGGTATGTGAAGGGACTCATCGCTCTGCGAAAAGCTCATCCGTCGCTTCACAGAGAAGAACCCCTGCGGGGGATGGATACGACTGCCTGCGGAATCCCGGATGTCTCCTATCACGGGGAGAATGCCTGGCAGGTGCCGGAGCATGTCTCCAGCCGTCAGCTCGGGGTGCTCTATTACGATGGAGCAGGGACAGATATCTGCTTCGCGGCATATAATATGCATTGGCTGAACCATGATTTTGCGCTCCCGGCGCTTCCGGGAGGAAAGAAGTGGTATGAGGTGATGCGAACCGGGGAAGCCGCAGAAAGAGATGAAAAGCTTCTGGAAGACCAGAGGATGGCGGAGGTGGAAGCCCGCAGCGTCCTCTTTCTGGTCGGGAGATAAGGCAGGATGATAGAAATGAAAGCAATACAGCATTTTTGTACAATCACAAAACATAAGATTCTGGTGATGAAAGAGTGTTTCCGTGTGGGTCTTTACAGGCAGGGACTTCTGCACGATATGTCCAAGTACGGATGGACGGAATTTCGGGTGGGATGCCGGTATTACCAGGGCTCTCGGAGTCCCAATAACGCGGAGCGGGAGGAAAAGGGATACTCTTCCGCCTGGCTGCACCACAAAGGACGCAACCGCCATCACTACGAGTATTGGATAGACTACGGCCTGAATGGAGAAAACAGGATGATTGGCATGAAGATGCCGGTAAACTATGTAGTGGAGATGTTTTTGGACCGCATCGCGGCATGTAAAGTCTACAAAGGCAGGGAATATACGGATAAAGCTCCTCTGGAGTATTACCTGGGAGGAAAGGGGGCGTATCTCATGCACCCAAAGACCGAGGCACTTTTGGAGAGACTTCTGCGTCTGCTGGCGAAAGAGGGGGAGGAGAAAACCTACCGCTACATTCGCACGAAGGTACTGCGAAAAAAGAGGAGGCGCCTGCCGCATGCGGCGCGCCTCACTTCCGGAAAGAATTATTCGGGATAGAAAAGCTGTGTATCCTGGATGTCCATGAGGACTTCCTTCAGATACTTTTTTGCCAGGTATCTCGCCATGGGAAGGTTCATGTCCAGATAGTTCCCGCAGTCTCTGGCACAGGCGCCGGGGACCTGTCCGTGAAATTCAGCGATGTAAGCGAACATTTCTTTTAAAAGAGGTACCACATCGCGGGACGTATACTCGCCGAAGAGCAGCAGATAAAATCCCGTGCGGCAGCCCATGGGACCGAAGTAGAGGATTTTGTCCTTGTACTGCGGATGATTGCGCAGGAAGGTGGCGCCTAAGTGTTCGATGGTGTGGACCTCCGCAGTGTTCATGACCGGCTCCTCATTGGGCGAGGTCATACGGATATCAAAGGTTGTGACAGTGGTGTCCCCTTTTGTATCCTTCCGGGATACATAGATACCGGGTACCAGTTTTAGATGGTTGACAGTAAAGCTTGCAATTTTTTCCATGTACAGGACTCCTTTTCTATATGAGGATAATACCAGTATAAGACATCCTGTGAAAATAGGAAAGAGAAATAAGAAAAAGGAAGGGAAAAAGAAGGATGAAAAGATTATATATTGTCCGCCATGGGGAGACCCAGTGGAACAAACTGCGAAAGGTGCAGGGACATTCGGATATCCCGCTCAACGAATACGGGATACATCTGGCGGAGCAGACCGCACAGGGGCTTACAGATACTTCATTTGACCTGGCATACACCAGCCCTTTAAAGAGGGCAAAAGAGACGGCAGAGATTATCTTAGCGGGCAGGGATGTCCCTCTTATCGAGGATGAGAGAATCAAGGAGATGGGCTTCGGAGCATACGAGGGAATCTGTATTTCCGGGGAGCAGAAGGACAGAGAGAGCGAGAAATTTAATCTGTTCTTTACAGATACGGAACATTACGTTCCCATAGGGGGAGGCGAGAGCATCCCTCAGGTGTATGAGAGGACAGAGGATTTCTTAAAGGAGATGTGTACGCGCAGTGACCTGGAGGGAAAGCAGATTTTGGTGTCCAGCCACGGCGCGGCGATTACAGCCCTCTTAAACCACATCCGCGGTAATATGGAAGTCGCTTCTTTTTGGAAATACGAGGTGCCGCCAAACTGCGCGGTGACCATCGTGGAGATTGAGGATAAGATTCCCAGGATTGCGAAGGAAGGGGTCATTTACTATAAAGAAGCGGTGAAGAAGTGGAAGGTTGTGTAGATAATTGCAGTGGAAAATTTCCTATGGTATAATTGAAAAAACAAAGGAAAGAAAGTTTTAATAGAAAAGAGGTGCCAAAGCCATGAATGCAGAGAAGAAACATCAATATGCAGAAGCTTTACTACAAGCATACAATAGCGGAGTACTGAAGATAGTCTGGAATACAGCAGGCTTTTCTCTAGGCGTAGACCCAAAAAGAAAAGAGGAGATTCCGGAATTAAAAGAACAGAAATTTATAGACTATGCATTTTCTGTGATAAAAAGTGTCATGGACTTGGCGGAAGATAAAGAACTTTCAGAAAGTGAAGAAAAGGATATAGAGGTGGCAAAAAAAATCTACAGCCAGGAAAGTGATTTAAAAAGTCACCTTTATATAAAACGGAACAGCAAGGTGAATTGCTTTAAACTTCTTGAAAGCCAGATTATCAGTTACAGAAATGAAGAAAATCCGAAAGAAATAGAGACAAGTTCCTCTATTATCAGAATAACGACTGAAAAAGATGATGAGGATGTGTCGTATTCCTTTGAAATTTCCAAAAGAGATTTGAGTGCTGTAATAGAGCATTTAATTGACCTGAAAGAAAAAATGGATTCCATTGAGTGATTCGGGAGGAATGTAAATGACAGAGTTTTTTGTCAGAGAATCTGACAGGAAGTTTTCTGATTCTTTACAATATACATATAAAGAAAAAGAATATCAGTCTGGTTTAAATATAAAGCAGCAGACGTATAATAAAAATATGAAAAAGAATGTCATATTTTTTAAAAATGGATATGTAAACAATCAGGAAATCGAACAATACTTTGAGAAAATAGCAAAAAAATTTGATAAGATTCAAATAGATAAAAATAAGTTGGGCGGTATGCCAACGATAAAAAATACACGGATACCGGTCAGCTTGGTTGTGGCATGTTTAAAGGATGAAATGACGATTCACGACATTTGCGAAGAATATCAATTGACAGCGGAAGAGATTGAGACAGCGATGGAGTATGTGATTGAAATCTTAGATGCTCCATATCAGGAAGGATGGGAATGAAGATACTATTAGATGAAAATATTACGCAAAAGTCAATTCCTGTTTTAGAGAAATACGGACATGATGTTATACATGTATTAGATAGATTTTCGGCTGGAAAAAGTGATGATGAAGTTTTTCAGTTGGCTTTACAGGAAAAACGAGCTTTGATAACTCTCAATGGAAAAGATTTTATTATATTTATTCCGCCCCTGACCGAGTTAACGCTGCATTATGGGCTGATTTGGCTGAGAGGATTTCAGGTGACAAATAAAAGCTATGAGAGTGTCATGGATGTGATAGGCAAATTTTTAAATACGCGGGAAACGATAAAAAATACATACTATGTAATGAAGAAAAAAGATGGGGCGTATAAAATCGTGCAAGGTCCTCAAAACTGGCACAAAAGAAGGACTTGAAAGGTTCTGGTGCATATACCGGAATCTTTCAAGTCCTTTTGTGCATCTGCGATGAACCAAAGTTCGGGGGCTCCTAAAACCCTGGCGACCGCTTGCAATACAGGAATGTGCCCCCTGGTTCTTCTGGAGATTTAATCGTCTTCCTCTGTCTGTACGGAGTAGGTCTGGCGTTTTCTCGCCATCTCATCGCTCTCCAGATACTCGTCATAGGTTGTAATCTTATCGATTAATTTCCCGCCGGGTACAATTTCCATAATACGGTTGGCGGTAGTCTGCACAATCTGATGGTCTCTTGAAGTGAAGAGCAGGACACCGGGGAATTTTATCATCCCGTTGTTGAGCGCGGTGATTGCCTCCATGTCCAGATGGTTGGTGGGCTCGTCCAAAAGCAGGACGTTGGCGCCGGATATCATCATCTTGGAGAGAAGACAGCGCACCTTCTCTCCCCCGGAGAGCACCTTCAATCGTTTCACGCCGTCCTCGCCGGAAAAGAGCATTCTTCCCAGGAAACCGCGCACATAGGTGACGTCTTTATTCTCGGAGTACTGGGTCAGCCACTCGGTGATGGAGTAATCGTTGTCAAACTCCCCGCCGAAATCCTTGGGGAAATATGCCTGGGAGGTGGTGATGCCCCATTTGTAAGTTCCCGCATCCGGCTCCATCTCCCCGATGAGAATTTTAAAGAGCACGGTCTTTGCCAGCTCATTTCCGCCCACGAACGCGACCTTGTCATCGTGCCCTAACGTAAAGGAAATATTGTCCAGAATCTTTTCCCCGTCAATGGTCTTAGTAAGCCCTTCCACGGTGAGCACTTCGTTTCCGATGTCACGGTTGGGGCGGAAGTCGATGTAGGGATACTTCCGGCTGGAAGGCTTGATTTCCTCCAGTTCAATCTTCTCCAGCGCGCGCTTTCTGGAAGTTGCCTGCTTGGACTTGGAAGCGTTGGCGCTGAACCGGGAGATAAATTCCTGGAGTTCTTTGATTTTTTCTTCTTTTTTCTTGTTCGCTTCCTTCATCTGGCGGATGAGGAGCTGACTGGACTCATACCAGAAATCATAGTTTCCGGCGTAGAGCTGGATTTTCCCGTAGTCGATGTCCGCAATCTGGGTGCAGACCTTGTTGAGGAAATACCTGTCGTGGGATACCACGATGACGGTATTGTCAAAGTTTATCAAAAATTCCTCCAGCCAGGCGATGGCGTCCAAATCCAGGTGGTTGGTGGGCTCGTCTAAAAGCAGGATGTCGGGATTGCCGAACAATGCCTGCGCCAAGAGGACCTTGACCTTCTCCGGTCCGGTCAGGTCTTTTAACAGCGTGTAGTGCAGCTCTGTCTCAATCCCCAGCCCGTTTAAGAGGGTAGCGGCATCGGATTCCGCTTCCCAGCCGTTCATGGTGGCAAACTCGCCCTCCAGCTCACTGGCGCGGATGCCGTCCTCGTCAGTGAAGTCCTCCTTGGCATAGATGGCTTCTTTTTCTTTCATGATTTCATAAAGTCTGGCGTTTCCCATGATGACCGTATCCAGCACCGGATACTCGTCATATTTGAAATGGTCCTGCTGTAAGAAGGAAAGCCGCTCGCCCGGTGTGATGGCAACCTCCCCCTTGGTGGGCTCCAACTGTCCGGAGAGGATTTTTAAGAACGTTGATTTTCCGGCACCGTTTGCGCCGATGAGACCGCAGCAGTTTCCTTCTGTGAATTTGATATTGACATCTTCGAACAGCGCCTTCTTGCCGACGCGAAGTGTCACATTATTTGCGCTAATCATAGTAAATCTCCTTTTTATCACCGGCAGCTTTTGCGCGCCGGCGTGATACTGTTTTTATTTCCAACGCCTATCTTACCATGAGGAAGTGGAAAATAGCAAGGTTTTACGGAGGAGGAAAAGAAATTTAAAAAAATTTAACATGATTTGAGGTTTGCGATTTTCACAAAACGTTATATAATGGAAAGAAAAAAAGCGAGGGATGTATATGGAAAAAGCTACCATTGTCCTGGAAGGCGGGGCGACCAGAGGGGTATTTACCGCGGGCGCCTTGGACTTCCTGATGGAAAAAGATATATATATGTCACATGTTATCGGTGTTTCGGCAGGCTCCTGCAATGCGGTGGATTATGTATCCAGACAGCCGGGCAGGACGAGAGACTGCATGATACCGACAGACAAGGGCAGCAACTATTATTACGGGATTCGCAAGCTCATCCGGGAAAAGAGCGTCATGAACATGGATTTGATTTTTGATAAATTTCCCAACGAGATTCTGCCCTTTGACTATGAGACGTATTTTAACTCCGAGACGGAGTGCGAGATTGTGACGACCAACTGTATCACGGGCAAGGCGGAGTACATGAAGGAGCGAAAGGAGAAAGAGCGGCTCATGAAAATCTGCCGGGCTTCCTGCAGCATGCCGCTTGCGACCCCCATCGTCAATGTGGAAGAAGTTCCCTATCTGGACGGGGGACTTGCCGATTCGGTTCCCATCTTGAGGGCGCAGAAACTGGGTAATGAAAAGATTGTCGTCATCCTTACGAGAAACGCTGGATACCGAAAAAAAGTAGTTTCAAAGGGGATGGCGAACATTTACCGCAGGGCGTATAAATCCTATCCGAATCTGGTGCGCACGATACTCAGGAGAAGCTTTCACTATAACAAGACCATGAATTATCTGGAGCAGCTGGAGCGGGAGAAGAAGATTTTTGTACTGCGGCCCGCTGTGAAGCCGGTGGCGAGACTGGAGCGCAACAAGGATACACTGCTGGCATTTTACCAGCACGGTTATGACCTGATGGAAGAGAATCTGGAAAATATGATGGAATATCTGAAGGGATAAGAGAAGATGAGTGTGGATAAATTAGAATATACGCAGAACCGGGAACTCTCCTGGCTGCGTTTTAATCAGAGAGTACTGGAGGAGGCGCGGGACGAGACTGTGCCGCTTCTGGAACGTATGAAATTTGTGGCAATCTTTACGAGCAACCTGGACGAGTTTTTTATGATACGTGTGGGGAGTCTCTACGCCATGGCGGAGGTAGATAACAAGAAGGTGGACATCAAGTCCGGGCTCACGCCGAAGGGACAGCTGGACGCCATCTATGCCGCGGTGGCACCACTCTATAAAGAGCGGGACAAGACCTACGCGGAGATAAAGAAGCAGCTCCATCCTTATGGGGTGTGCGGGCTGGACTTTAAGGAGCTGGAAGCGCAGGAGAAGAAGTATGTAAAGAAATATTTCAAAGAGCAGGTGCTCCCGGTGCTCTCCCCGCAGATTGTGGATGTGAACCATCCCTTCCCCCATCTTCTGAACAAGGAAATCTATGTGGTGGCGAACTTAAAGCTGGGAAACAAATCGATGATAGGTGTGGTGCCCGTACCTCAGTTTATCTCTGATATTCTGTATCTTCCGGGGCATGATATCCGCTATATCCGCATGGAGAAGGTGATTCTGGAATATCTGAACCTGGTGTTCGAGCAGTACGAGGTGTCCGGCGGCAATTACATCTGTGTGACGAGGAACGCGGATGTCTCACCGGATGACGAGGCGTACGCGGACAACGAGGATTTCCGCTACATCATGCAGGAGACGCTTCACAAGAGGAGACGCATGGCAGTGGTGCGCTTAGAGACAGCGATGCCCCTTGACAAGGAGATGGAGAAATACTTCTGCGAGAAATTCAATATCACGCCCAAGTGCATCTTCCGCACAAAGATGCCCATGAAGCTGGACTATATTTTCGCTATCGCGGATAAGGTTCCGGCGGCAATGAAGCGCTCGCTGGTGGATGAGCCCTTCACCCCGCAGCCAAGTGCGGCTCTTTCAGAGGGCAGCGTGATGGCGCAGGTTAAGAAAAAGGATATCCTGCTGTCCTACCCGTACGAGAGCATGGACCCGTTCTTAAAGATGATAAAAGAGGCGTCTGTGGACCCCAATGTCATGACCATCAAGATTACCATCTACCGGCTGGCGAAAAAGGCGAGACTGGTGGAATACCTCTGCGCGGCGGCGGAGAACGGCAAGGAAGTGACCGCGCTTATCGAACTGCGCGCCCGTTTCGACGAGCAGAACAATATCGAGTGGTCAGAGCGGATGGAGGAGGCAGGATGCCGGGTTATCTACGGATTTGAGGGCTATAAGGTTCATTCCAAGATATGCCTCATCACGTACCGCAATAAAAATGAGATTAAATACATTACGCAGATTGGCACGGGAAATTACAATGAGAAGACGGCGAAGATGTACACAGACTACTCCCTTCTGACTGCCAGCCAGGAGATTGGGGAGGACGCAGCCGTATTCTTTAAGAACATGTCCATCGGAAATTTAGACGGGGCGTACAAACATCTCATTGTAGCGCCCACCAGTCTGAAACAGAAGGTTCTGATGCTGATGGATGAGGAAATCAAAAAGGGCTCCCAGGGCAGGATTGTCATGAAGATGAACTCTGTCACGGACATTGATTTCATCCGAAAGACGGCACAGGCATCCCAGGCGGGAGTGCGCATCGATTTGATTGTGCGCGGTATCTGCTGTATCCTTCCGGGGATTTTGGGAAAGACAGAGAATTTAAAGGTGACCAGCATTGTGGGCAGATATTTAGAGCATCCGAGGGTATTTGTCTTCGGGAGCGGGGAGACGGCGAAGGTCTACATCGGCTCCGCGGATATGATGACGAGAAATACCGAGAAGCGGGTGGAGATTGCCTGCCCCATCTATGACAGTGAGATAAAGAAAAAGCTGATGCGGAATCTGAACATCATGCTCTCGGACAATTTAAAGGCGCGGGAGATGACAAGCGACGGCACATACAGAAAGAAGAAAGGCACAGAGAGAGCTGTTAATTCACAGGAAGTATTCATGAAGGAAGCGATGAACGCGAGACGAGTGTATACGAAGAAGAAGGAGAGCGTATTTAAGAGAGTGAAAGACTGGTTCTACCGATAGGATTGACAGCCAAGAGACTAAATGGGAAAATCAGTATACATAGCAGAAAAGCCGAGTGTGGCACAGGAGTTTGCCAAGGCATTAAAACTAAATACAAAGAGGCGGGACGGATACTTAGAATCTGAGGAGGCTATCGTCACCTGGTGCGTGGGGCACTTAGTGACCATGAGCTACCCGGAGGAATACGACCCCGCATTGAAACGGTGGAGTCTTCAGACTCTGCCGTTTATACCGGAGGAGTTCAAATATAAGGTCATACCGGGGGTGGCGAAGCAGTTCGCCATTGTAAAAGACATCCTCACCCGCGAGGATGTGGAGAAAATCTATGTCTGTACCGACTCCGGGCGGGAGGGAGAATATATCTACCGACTGGTGGAGCAGGAAGCGCACGTTAAGGGAAAGACGCGTTTAAGAGTGTGGATAGATTCCCAGACAGAGGAGGAGATATTAAGAGGCATCCGGGAGGCGAAGGACTTATCCGAGTACGATAACTTAAGCGCCTCCGCCTATCTGCGGGCAAAGGAAGACTACCTCATGGGAATCAATTTTTCCCGGCTTTTGACGTTAAAATACGGGAACAGTATTTCCAGATACCTGAACACCAAATACGCTGTGGTTTCCGTGGGGCGCGTGATGACCTGCGTGCTGGGTATGGTGGTGCGCCGGGAGCGGGAAATCCGCAATTTTGTAAAAACCCCCTTTTACCGGGTAGTGAGCACCATCGAGGCATCCGGACAGACCTTTGAGGGCGAGTGGAGAGCGGTCAAAGGCTCCCGGTACTTTGAATCCTACGATCTCTACAAAGAGAACGGATTCAAGAAAAAGGAGAAAGCGCAGGAGCTTATCGATTTTCTGACCGCAGAAGAGCCTGTAACCTGCCAGGTGGTATCCATTGAAAAGAAGAAGGAGAAGAAAAATCCGCCCCTTCTCTACAATCTGGCGGAGCTGCAGAACGACTGCTCCAGGCGGTTTAAATTAAGTCCCGACGAGACGCTGCGCATTGTGCAGGAACTCTATGAGAAAAAGCTGGTCACTTATCCGAGAACGGACGCCAGGGTACTGTCCACGGCAGTTGCCAAAGAAATCACCAGAAACTTAAACGGGCTCTCCCGATATCAGAGCGCGAAACCATATCTGCAGGATATCCTGGAAATGGGGAGCTACAAAGGGCTTGCCAAGACCCGTTATGTCAACGACAAGCAGATTACGGACCACTACGCCATCATTCCCACAGGACAGGGATTAAACGCACTGTCAAGCATCGCCTCTGTGGCGGCGCAGGTGTACGACTGTATCGTGCGGCGTTTCTTGAGCATTTTCTATCCGCCGGCGGTGTACCAGAAGGTGGCGGTGATGACGGCAATTCAGAAAGAACAGTTTTTCTCCAACTTTAAAGTGTTGGCGGAGGAAGGCTATCTGAAAGTAGCAGGCGGAAACGTGAAGGGACAGCGAAGCCAGGACCAGGCAGGAGGAAAGTCTTCTAAGGAGGGCGAGGAGCAGGAGAAAAAGGAGGCGGACGACCAGGAACAGAATCTGGATGCCGCAATGTTCGCCTGTGTGCAGAAGCTCAAAAAAGGCGATATCCTGCCTGTGCGGAAACTGGAAATCAAAGAGGGCGAGACCTCGCCGCCGAAGCGCTACAATTCCGGCTCCATGATTCTTGCCATGGAAAACGCGGGACAGCTCATCGAGGACGAGGAGCTGCGGGCGCAGATTAAGAGCAGCGGAATCGGCACCAGCGCCACGCGGGCGGAGATTTTAAAAAAGCTTATCCACATTCAGTATCTGGATTTGAATAAGAAGACCCAGATTATCACGCCCACCCTCCAGGGAGAGATGGTCTACGAGGTGGTGGACCACTCCATCAAATCCCTCTTAAACCCGGAACTCACGGCGAGCTGGGAGAAGGGGCTTACTTACGTAGCTGAGGGCAGCATCACTCCGGAGGAATATATGAAAAAGCTGGATGATTTCATCATCAGCCGCACCAACGGCGTGAAAGGGTTAAATAATCAATACCAGCTTCGCGGCTGTTATGAAGCTGCGGCTGTATTTTATAAAAAGAAAAAATCCAAGAAGGGAGACAAATCATGAAAGGACTTACTGTAGGAGAACTTTACACATTGGAGGAGACCATTGCCAAAGATATTTTTGAAGGGGTGACCTATCCCTGGGAGGTGCTTCCCAAAATCAGCAGCTTCATCGTGGAGCTGGGAAATACGCTGAGCGAGGAAGAGTATGAGAAGAGAGGAGAAAATATCTGGGTGGCAAAGTCCGCCAAGGTCGCTCCCACCGCTTACATCAACGGACCGGCAATCATCGGAAAAGAGGCGGAGGTCAGACACTGTGCGTTCATCCGCGGCAATGCCATTGTCGGGGAAGGCGCGGTGGTGGGAAATTCCACAGAGCTTAAGAATGTGATTCTCTTTAATAAAGTACAGGTGCCCCACTATAACTATGTGGGAGATTCCATCCTCGGATACAAATCTCACATGGGAGCAGGTTCTATTACCTCCAATGTAAAATCAGACAAGAAACTGGTTGTGGTAAAGACACCGGAGGGAAATATTGAGACAGGGATGAAGAAATTCGGCGCTATGCTGGGGGACGAAGTGGAGGTCGGATGCGGAAGCGTCTTAAATCCGGGTACAGTTGTGGGAAGCCACAGCAATATTTATCCCCTTTCTTCCGTGAGAGGATATGTGCCGGGCAGCAGTATCTATAAGAAACAGGGAGAAGTGGTAGAGAAACAATAACGAAGAAAGAACCGCATAGGCTGAAAGACAGCTGTCAGTGAAGAGTGGCAGTGAAGAAAGAACAGGGGCATCTTCGGGCATATTTGGAGATGCCCCTTCGTATTTAAAGCAGTCTGAATACCTGCTCCGCGCAGGCTTTCATGTTGGTGTAGGCGTTATCTGGCTCCATGGCTTCCTTTAAGGTAGTGACCCCGCGCACGATGGGGAAGAAGGCGTCAATCCCCGCCTGGTTGCAGGCGGAGGCGTCCAGGGTCACGCTCCCGGCGAAAGCAACCACCTTTGCCCCGTATTTTTTGGCAAGCTTTGCCACGCCCACAGGGGCTTTTCCCATGGCGGTCTGGGCATCCATGCGCCCCTCTCCGGTAACGACAACATCGGCGTCTTTGACGTCATCCGCAAACTGAATCGCATCCAGAATCAAATCCACGCCGGGAGTAAGCTCGGCGCCTAAGAAACTTAAGAACGCAAATCCCAGCCCTCCGGCAGCCCCGGCCCCCTCATAGCAGGAGAAGTCTTTGCCGATGGTCTTTTTTGTAACCTCGGCGTATTGTCCCATGGCAGCGTCCAGAACCGGTTTCATCTCATCCGTTACCCCTTTTTGGGAACCGTAGATGTAGGTGGCGCCGTTTTCACCGCACAGAGGATTGGTGACATCGCAGGCAATGCGAAAACGGCAGTCTGAAAGCTCGGGCAGTTTCCCGGAGACATCGATGGAAGCGACCTGGGAGAGTGCCTGGGCTCCTTCTAAAGTCTCCTTTCCATCCGCGTCAAAAAAGGAGATGCCAAGTGCTTTTAACATGCCGATTCCGCCGTCATTGGTGGCGCTGCCTCCGATACCGATGATGAAATCCCGGCAACCTTTTTCCATGGCGTCCTTTATCATCTCCCCGACCCCGCGGGTGGTGGCGGTGAGGGGATTCTTCTCCTCGTCGGGCATCAACGTGATACCAGCGGCCGAAGCCATCTCCATGACTGCGGTCTGCGTGCCGGGCAAAATGCCGTAGTAGGCGTTTACCGGCGTATATAAAGGTCCGGTTACTGTGACTTCCACTTTCTGCGCTCCCATGCCTTCGATGAGCGCGTCCGTGGTTCCCTCCCCGCCGTCCGCTAAAGGTCTGACAATAACTTTGGCATCGGGATGAGCGTTTAAGATGCCCTCTCTGGCGGCATTTCCCGCCTGTATGGAAGAAAGGCTCCCCTTCAGGGAGTCGATGGCAAGGACCACTTTCATGGGTTGATTTTTCTGCATAGTAAAACCTCCAGTCTTTTATATCTGTATATGTCCAGTATAACAGAAATACAGAAAATAAATATGTTACAGAAGATGAAAAATAGAAAAATATGATAATAAAACTGTCCTGTATAACAAATTGGGGCGGATGGTTCACAGTTTGGGAAAAATGTGGTAAGGTAATGGGAGAAACAGACAGATGACGGACAGGAGGAGAGAGAAGATGAAAAAAATAGGATTTATCGGCGTGGGTATCATGGGAAAATCCATGGTGCGCAATCTGATGAAGGCGGGGTTCGACCTTCATATCTATGCCAGGACAAGAGCGAAGGTGGAGGATGTAATCGGCGAGGGAGCGGTGTTCCACGATTCCATCGCGGACTGTGTCTCCGGTGTGGACGCGGTCATTACCATCGTGGGATTTCCAAAAGATGTGGAGGAAGTATATTTTGACGAGGGTAATATCTTAGACAGTGCCGCGCCGGGGACATGCCTTATCGACATGACCACCACCAGCCCCCAGATATCGAAGAAGATTTATGAGGAAGGAAAGAAGAAAGACCTGCCGGTACTGGATGCCCCGGTCACAGGAGGGGATACCGGAGCGAAGGCAGGGACACTCTCCATCATGGTCGGCGGAGAGAAGGACGTGTTTGAGAAGTGCCTCCCGCTTTTTGAGGCGATGGGAGAGCATATCAATTATCAGGGAGATGCCGGCAGCGGGCAGTACTGCAAGCTGGCGAACCAGATTATGATAGCGGGCACCCTCTCCGGCATCTGCGAGGCGATTGCCTTTGCCAGGGAAAAGGGACTCTCCCTCCCGGTGATGCTGGACTCGGTATCCAAAGGCTCGGCGAACAGCAAGCAGTTGGAAAACTTAGGCGAGAAAATCCTCAAAGAAGATTACGCTCCGGGATTTTTTATGAAGCATTTCATCAAGGATATGAAGCTGGCTCTCATCGAGGCGAACATGTCCGAGTTGGATTTAGGGGTGTTAAGCCAGGCACTCGCCAACTATGAGGAGCTGGAGGCGGAAGGGTACGGAGACTTGGGTACCCAGGCGCTCATCAAATACTACGGGGAAGGAAGCACAGAAGAATGAAATTGACGATTTTAGGGACAGGCAACGCCACAGTGACAGAGTGTTACAATACATGCTTTATACTCTCTGAGGGAGAGCGGCACTTTCTCGTGGACGCGGGGGGCGGCAATCAGATTTTAAAGAAATTAAAAGACCAGAATATCCCCCTGGAAGAGATTCACGATATCTTTCTCACCCATGAGCACATCGACCATCTGTTGGGGATGATTTGGCTCATCCGCATGATTGGGCAGAAGATGAATCAGGGAAAATATGAGGGGACAGCGCGGATTTACTGTCACGAGGGACTGGTGTCAGTCCTTGAGACCATCGCGGGGCTGACCATCCAGAAGAAAGTGACAAAGCACATCGGGGAGCGGATTCTTCTGATTCCCGTAAAAGACGGGGAGGAAAGGGAAATCATCGGCTGTAAGGTGACCTTTTTCGACATCGGCTCCACCAAGGCGAAGCAGTTCGGTTTCACCATCCTTCTGCCGGACGGGACGAAACTCGCCTGCTGCGGGGACGAGCCTTATAATTCCTGTGAGGAAGCTTATGTAAAGGGTGCCCACTGGCTGATGCACGAGGCGTTCTGCCTGTTTGGGGAGGCGGATAAGTTCAAACCTTACGAGAAGCACCACAGTACAGTGAAGGAGGCGTGCGAGCTGGCGGAGGACTTAAAGGTTCCCAACCTGATACTGTACCACACGGAGGATACCCACATTGAGGAGCGCAAGAATCTCTACGGCAGTGAGGGCAGAAAATATTACAGCGGAAATCTGTATGTACCGGATGACGGGGACGTGTTTGAACTCTAGGAGATGGGTTTAAAAACAGAGAAAAACCTGCTGCGCTAAAAAGGGGACATTCGGCAGGAAGACTGCCGGAAATCCAGTGAAAAAATAAGATTGACAAAGAGAGAGAAATCTCGTACTATTGTATTAAATTAATAATACAGTGGTGCGGGATTTCTTTTGCTTCATGAGATGGAAGGACGAGGAACGCCAAGGTGCTCAAGCCCCGGGAATTGAGGGGAAGGGCAGCCTAAGTGGGTTTGCTCACTATGGTCCCGTACAAGGAGGACACTATGTTAGAGATACGTGATTTGAGCAAAAAATATGGAAAACATCTGGCGGTGGACCATGTAAGCTTCACCGTGCCCGATGGGAGGGTGGGCATCCTCCTTGGTCCGAACGGAGCGGGAAAATCCACCATCATTAAATCCATCGCGGGACTTTTGCGTTTCCAGGGGGACATCCGCATACAGGGGCTTCCGTCAAGGTCACTTGAGGCGAAGAAGCAGTTCGCCTATGTGCCGGAGATTCCGGCGATGTTTGAGGCGCTGACCGTGAGGGAGCATATCGAATATATGAGAAAAGCATACGACAGCGCGGTTACGGACGAGGAGGTGGAGGCACTCCTTGCGCGCTTTGAGCTGGACGACAAGCAGGATAAGTTGGGAAACGAATTGTCCAAAGGAATGATGCAGAAAGTCAGCATCTGCTGCGCGCTCTGTGTTCTGCCAAAAGTCATCCTCTTAGATGAACCCATGGTGGGACTGGACCCCAAGGCAATCAAGGAATTAAAAGAAGTTGTCCTGGAATTAAAGGAAAAGAATGTGACCGTTTTAATCAGTACCCATATGCTGGAGATGGTGGAGGAGATATGGGATATGATGTTTGTGATGGAGAAGAGCCACATCATCGGTGCCTACCGCAAAGAGGATGTGGGGGACAAGGATTTGGATGAGCTTTTCTTTGAACTGACAGGTGGTGAGAGTAAATGAGAGCGCTTTTATATATCACAAAACGAAGCTTTATCAACAGTATAAAGAGAGCCGTCAGAAAGCCGACCACACTGATTGCCCTGATTTTCGGGATTGTCTACGGTATCTTTCTCATCTTCATGCTGGCGGGAGTGGCGGCGGGTGTGCGCATCAATTCGGCGGGCGGGCTGGTCATCATCCTGACCGTGTGGACAATTTACATCACATTGAGCAACTTCCTCATGTATTCATCGAGGAAAGGGGTTATCTTTAAACCGGGGCACACCCATTTTGTCTTTACCGCGCCCATCAGTCCAAAATTGGTGCTGATTCACGGAGGCTGGATGAACTATGTGTTCTCTGTTATCTTTTGGATAATCCTGACCATTGCGGGGATGACGGTCTTTCAGGTGGAAGCGTGGAAAGCGCTTCTGTTTTTCCTCACAGGCTGTGTGCTGGAGATTGCGCTGGAAGTGTCCATCATGGTGATGATTTATGCCAACGACAGACTGCCGGAGAAACTGATGAAGGCTTTCCGGCTTCTCATCAAGGTGCTGCTGGGAGCGTTTACCCTGGCAATCGTCCTGTATTTCCGCAGGGAAGGGCTTTCTGTGGAGACCGCCTTCGCCTTTACGGACTGGAAAGTGCTGCAGATTTTCCCGGTAGTGGGATGGAACATCGCTGTCTACCGCCTCATCCTTCTGGGACCGGATACCCTCAATGTTGTCTGCTCCGTGCTGTATCTGTGTACGGTAGTTTTGGCAATATTCTCTGCCGTGCGCATGGACTGCGCGGGAGGATACTATGAGGACGCGGCAAAATTCGCGGACAGCTATGCGGAAATGAAACAGCGGCAGAAGAGCGGCGAGCTGGTCATGGGCATGGAAAAGAAGAAAAAGAAATTCCGCAAGGTTTCGGAGAAGATTACTGCCACCGGAGCGAAGGCGATTTTCTACAGACAGCTTCTGGAGTACCGCAAGGAAAAGTATTTCATTTTCTCCAAGATGACCCTGTTCGATGTGGGGCTGAGCGTTCTGTTCACCTACACGCTCAAGGACACGGCGATGGAGTCCGGCATGCCGCAGGTTTTTCTGGTGGGTCTGGTCTCCTATATCTCCCTCGTGATGTCGGGCTACATCGGCAAATGGGAGAGCGAGCTGAAGAGCCCCTACCTGTTTCTGCTCCCGGACAGCTCCTTTAAGAAACTGTGGTATTCTACGCTGTTCGAACACATCAAAGCGCTGGTGGACGGCACTTTGATGTGTGTGATAACCGGAATCATCTGGAAGATACACCCCATCTATGTGGTGATGAGTATCCTCATCTATGTGACACTCCAGGCAAACCGCCTGTACACAAAGGTGCTGGCCCAGTGTCTGGTGGGAGATGTGCTGGGAAAAACGGGCGAGAATGTGGTGCGTATGATTATCCAGATGAGTATCCTCGGTATGGGAATCTTGGCTGCCGTGCTTGTGGGAATCTTCGCAAATGTGAATTTGGTGTTCCCAATTCTGCTGATTTATAGTATCATAGTAACGGTAGCAGTCGGCGCGCTGGCATCGTTCCGCTTTGATTCGATGGAGCAGCTCGTCTGACAGAGAGGCTGCAGACAGGAGGAGATTCATTTGTTGGATGAAAACTATGTGACAATGGAGATTGAGAAGGCGAAACATATCGCGCTGGTGGCACATGACGGCAAGAAAAAGGAGCTGGTGGACTGGTGTGACAGAAATAAAGACATTTTAAAGAGCCATTTTTTGTGCGGTACCGGGACAACGGCGAGACTCATCGCGGAGCGCACCGGGCTCCCTGTGAAAGGGTACTGCAGCGGTCCGCTGGGCGGAGACCAGCAGATTGGCGCCAAGATTGTGGAAGGACAGATAGACTTCATGATATTTCTGTGGGACCCGCTGGAGGCACAGCCCCATGACCCGGATGTGAAGGCACTTCTGCGTATCGCGGTGGTATACGACATCCCCATTGCCAACAACCTGGCGACAGCAGATTTCATGTTACATTCCAAATACATGTCCGAGACTTACAGCAGAAAGATTGAGAACTTCAACAAGACCATCCAGGACAGGGTAGAGAGGATGAAGTAGACAACGGGCACAGTCATACAGGTGTCCGCGAAAACATACAAGGATGTTTTTATTTCTTGTACAGAGTATGTTTTGAACTGAAGAAAAATTCAGATTGACACGGAAGGTTCTTCCGTGTTAATCTATATCTGACCACTTTAATACTTTAAAGCGTTGCACTTTAAAGTGAGTTAGCGATATAGCTTTGCGGCACTGCCTGAAAAGCGACAGCGCGCAGGGGATAGAAGAGTCTGTGTGTTGTGTTCCCGCCGGGTGCGGCAGACAGAAGAAGAGGGAAAGCCGGTGCGGCAGAAAAAGAATGGAAACGGAAGGAATGAGAAGGCAAGATGGGAGTTAAGATTGTTTTACTGGTTGTATTTTTTGCGGTGATGGTGGCTGTGGGAATCTATTCCAGGCGTCACGCCAGAAGTGTGGACGGGTTCGTCCTCGGAGGCAGGAGCGTAGGACCGTGGCTGACGGCTTTCGCCTACGGGACTTCCTATTTCTCCGCGGTAGTGTTCGTGGGATACGCGGGGCAGTTTGGATGGAAGTACGGCATCGCCTCCACCTGGATTGGGCTGGGAAATGCCTTTATCGGAAGCCTCTTAGCTTGGGTAGTGTTAGGGCGAAGGACGAAGGTCATGACCCAGCACTTAGGCTCCAAGACCATGCCGGACTTCTTCGGCGCGCGTTTTGACAGCAAGGCGCTGAAAGTTACGGCGTCCGCCATTGTGTTTGTATTTTTGATTCCGTACACGGCATCGGTATATAACGGGCTTTCCCGTCTGTTCGGGATGGCGTTCGATATCCCCTATACGTACTGTGTCATCGTCATGGCGGTATTTACCGCGCTGTATGTCATTTTAGGGGGATACATGGCGACAGCTATCAACGATTTTATACAGGGAATCATTATGCTCTTCGGCATCGTGGCGGTCATTGCCGCGGTTTTAAGCGGACAGGGCGGTTTTATGGAAGCGCTTGGCAAGATGGCGGAGATTCCAAGTGATGTGGCGATAACACAGGGACAGCCCGGAGCCTTCACATCGTTTTTCGGACCGGACCCCTTGAACCTGTTGGGCGTTGTGATTCTGACGTCTTTAGGAACATGGGGACTGCCCCAGATGATTGGCAAATTCTATGCCATCAAGGATGAAAAATCCATCAATACCGGAACTGTCATCTCCACCATCTTTGCAGTGGTGGTTTCCGGCGGCTGTTATTTCCTGGGCGGCTTCGGGCGGCTCTTTGACAGCCCGGAAATCTATGACAGCGCTACAGGGGCGGTGGTGTTTGACAGTATCATCCCGCATATGCTCTCCACCCTGCCGGATATCCTGATTGGAATCGTGGTCGTGCTGGTGCTTTCCGCTTCCATGTCCACCTTATCCTCCCTTGTCCTGACCTCCAGCTCCACCATGACGCTGGATTTGCTGAAGGGAAATGTGATGAAGGACATGAGCGAGAAGAAACAGATTATCACCATGCAGGCGCTCATCGTATTCTTTATTGTGGTATCGGTGGTTTTGGCGTTGAATCCGCCCACTTTCATCGCCCAGCTCATGGGAATTTCCTGGGGCGCGCTGGCGGGAGCATTTTTGGCGCCGTTCTTGTACGGACTGTACTGGAAAAAGGTCACAAGGACAGCGGTCTGGGCGAGTTTCGCCTGCGGCATCGGCATCACAGTGTCCAACATGTTTTTAAACTATATTGAATCCTCTATCAACGCGGGGGCGCTTGCCATGGCAGCGGGGCTGGTGGTGGTTCCTGTGGTGAGCCTTGTGACGCCGAAGCTTGACAAGGCAAAGACGGATGAAATCTTTACCTGCTATGAGGAGAAGGTGACGAGCACAAAACGCCGCTCCCTGGAGGCATAGAGGAGCGTAGGATGGCGGCAGCGCAGACAGTCATGACAATCTGGCTAATCAAAAGTCCCCAGAGGTATCCCTGGATGCCAAACCTGGGAACCGCGAAAAAGACGCTCACAATGCGAATGAAAAGTCCCGTGAGGTTAATGAGGAAAGTAGAGGTCGTCTTCCCCAGACCGTTGATGGTGCTTAAGAGCGCGCTGTTGACATAGAGGAAGGGACACAGCCAGGCGAGCGTGACAATGAATTTTCCGGCAGTGTCGCTGTGGAAGATGACAGAGCCGATGAAAGAACCGAATAGAAGGAAGAAAAGGCAGCAGGCAAGCCCTAAGATGAAGCAGGAGCCTGCTGCTTTTTTGATGAGGTCTTTCATCCGCGTGCGCTGTCCGGATGCCTGGATTTCCGCCACAGCGGGCATGAGCATGACGGAGACGGAGTTGGTGATGGCGGAGGGAAAGAGGATGCAGGGCAGCGCCATTCCCGTCAGAACCCCGTAGATGCTAAGTGCCTCGGAAGTACTGTGGCTGTAGAGCTTCAGACAGTTGGGGATGGCTGCCGCCTCGATGCTCTGCAATAGTGTGACAGCGACCCGGTTCGCCGTCAGAGGCAGAGACAGGGTGAACAGACTTTTGGCACTTGAGAGGATGCGGGGCAGGGCAAAGCGCGGCAGGGAAAAACGGCGTCCCCAGAGCGCTTTCGTGCAGGTGAAGGCGGAGGCAAATTCTCCCGCCACAAGACCGGCTACGGCGATGAGGATGGAGGGAGTCTGCCCTTCTCGCTGTAAATAGACAAAAATGAGCCCCACGCTGGCGATGCGCACGGTCTGTTCGATGAACTGGGAGATGGCGGGTATCTTTGTCTCCTTGAGTCCGTAATAGTAACCGCAGATACAACTGTGGACGGCAGCGCAGGGAAGCGCATAGGAGACGGCGGTCAAAAGGGTCTGGCAGCGCTCATCCCCAAGGAGGACGCCCGCGATATAGGCGGCGTTCGCCTGGATAAAGAGAAGCCCTAAAAAGGACAGGGACAGGGAGAATATAAGGGCGGATAAAAGGGCGTCCTTTGCCCTGGACGGCTCGTGTAAGGACATGCTGCGCGCTACCGTGCGCGACAGCGCGGTCTGTATGCCTGCGGAGGACAGGGAGATGAACAGGGTGTAGACCGGAAAAATTAACTGATAGAGCCCCACATTCTCCTCGCCGAAGGCATGGCTTAAAAAGATGCGGTAGAAGAATCCCATAAAGCGGGTGACAAGCCCGGTGAGCGTCAGAACAAGCGTCCCGCGGAGAAAGGCGTGTGTCTTTGCCATAGTAAGTTCCTTATATACATACTTTTTACAGCATATTCGCGATTGCGGGTTGACAGAACTTTCCGCAGGTGATATCCTACAAATGAAATCCTAGTAAATTAATAGGGAATAGAAGGTGATACATTGAAATTATCGACAAAAGGAAGATACGGTCTGCGGGCGCTCATCGATTTGGCGCTCTACAGCGGGGAGGGACCTGTTTCTATCACCAGCATCTCCGGCAGACAGGATATCTCCGAGCGGTATTTAGAGCAGCTTGTGGCAAAGCTTAAGAAGGCTGGACTTGTCAAGAGCATCCGGGGCGCCGGGGGCGGCTATGTTCTGGCAAAGCCCATGGAGGAGATTTCCGTGGGGGATGTGCTGCGGGCGTTAGAGGGCGATTTAAAGCCTGTGGAGTGCGCGGGATTAGAGCCGGGGATGAGCTGCAGCGCATCGGATGTATGCGTGACAAAGTATGTCTGGCAGCGCATCAATGAGAGCATCAGCCGGACAGTGGACGAGATATATTTAGACCAGCTTGTAGAGGAGAGCCGTGTAAAGCGCTGTGAGGCGGATAAGCTTTCAAAAGCGAAGTGTATAAATTAACAGTTACGGAGGGAGAACAATGGAAAAACGGATTTATCTGGACAACGCGGCGACGACAAAGACAGCGCCGGAAGTGGTGGAGGCGATGCTGCCTTTTTTCACGGAGGCTTATGGAAATCCATCCAGTGTATACGGCTTTGGAGCCGCGAATAAAGAAGAGATTGCCAGGCAGAGGGAGAAGATTGCCGCTGTTTTAGGCGCCAAAGAGCAGGAGATTTATTTCACCGCCGGGGGAACAGAGAGCGACAACTGGGCGTTAAAAGCGGCGGCGGAAGCCTACGGGACAAAAGGAAAGCACATCATCACCAGCAAGATTGAACACCATGCCATTTTGCACACCTGTGAATATCTGGAAAAACAGAGAGGATTTGAGGTGACGTACCTGGATGTGGATGAAAACGGGATTGTAGATGTGGAAGCGGTGAAGGCGGCAATCCGCCCGGATACCATTTTGATTTCTATTATGTACGCCAACAATGAGATTGGAAGCATACAGCCCATTGCCGAGATTGGGGCAGTGGCGCACGAGCACGGTATCCTTTTCCACACGGACGCGGTGCAGGCGTTCTGCCAGGTACCCATCGATGTGGATGCCTGTCACATTGATATGCTCAGTGCCAGCGGACATAAGTTAAACGGACCTAAAGGCATCGGATTCCTCTACATCCGCAAGGGTGTAAAGATTCGTTCCTTCATTCACGGCGGAGCGCAGGAGAGAAAGCGCCGCGCCGGGACGGAGAACGTGCCGGGCATCATCGGTCTGGGAAAAGCGGTGGAGCTTTTGGCAGCCACCATGCAGGAGCGCGCTAAGAAGGAGAGCGCTCTCAGGGATTACTTTATCTCACGCATTGAGAAGGAAATCCCCTACTGCCGTCTCAACGGGGACAGGCAGAAGCGCCTTCCCAACAATGTAAACTTCAGCTTCCGCTTTATCGAGGGTGAGTCCCTTTTGATTATGCTGGATATGAAAGGAATTTGCGCTTCCAGCGGTTCCGCGTGCACATCCGGTTCCTTAGACCCCTCCCATGTATTGCTGGCAATCGGGCTGCCCCACGAGATTGCGCACGGGTCGCTGCGGCTGACGCTGGGGGCGGATACGACAAAGGAAGAGATTGACTATGTGGTGGAGGAATTAAAGGGAATCGTATCCCAGCTTCGCGGCATGTCACCGCTGTATGAGGATTTTGTAAAAAAAGAAGGGCAGAAGGAGCAATAACTTTTGCATATTGATATTTTTTTATGATAAAATTGTAACGGTTCAGCCTGCGCCATTCGTAAAACCGCACTGTATGGCTGAACCGCTACATAAAATTGCCGAGGAGGTTTTAACATGTATACAGAGAAAGTAATGGACCATTTTCAGCATCCGAGAAATGTAGGAGAGATAGAGAACGCCAGCGGGGTAGGAACCGTTGGTAACGCCAAGTGCGGAGATATCATGAGAATTTACCTGGATATCGATGAAAATAAAATCATCCGGGATGTGAAGTTCAAGACATTCGGATGCGGTGCTGCCGTGGCCACCAGCAGTATGGCGACGGAGCTGGTGAAGGGAAAGAGCATCTACGAGGCTTTGAAGGTCACAAACAAGGCAGTGATGGAGGCGCTGGACGGTCTCCCGCCGGTGAAGGTGCACTGTTCCCTTTTAGCGGAGGAGGCAATCCACGCCGCGCTGTGGGATTACGCGGAGAAGCACGGAATCAAGATTGAAGGTCTGGAAAAACCGAAGTCCGATATCCATGAGGGCGAGGAAGAAGAGGAAGAAGAATACTGATGAGCAAGGTAGTCGTAGGAATGTCGGGCGGCGTGGATTCCTCTGTCGCCGCCTATCTGTTGAAGGAACAGGGATATGAGGTCATCGGAGTGACCATGCAGATTTGGCAGGAGGAAGAGCCGGAGACCGTGGAAGAAAACGGGGGCTGCTGCGGATTGAGCGCGGTGGACGATGCGCGCAGGGTGGCGGCGTCTCTTCATATTCCCTACTATGTGATGAATTTCAGAGAGGAATTTCGCGCCCACGTCATGGATTACTTCGTGGACGCCTATCTGAAGGGAGAGACGCCCAATCCCTGCATCGCCTGCAACCGCTATGTGAAGTGGGAGTCCCTCTTAAACCGCAGTCTTGCCATCGGGGCGGACTACATCGCCACCGGACACTATGCCAGGATAGAGAAGCTTAAAAACGGGCGCTACGCGCTGAAACAGTCCGAGAATGTAAGGAAAGACCAGACCTATGCGCTGTATAATCTGACCCAGGAACAGCTTAGCAAAACCCTCATGCCCGTGGGAGATTACAGCAAGGAGGAAATCCGGGGGATTGCCGAGAAAATCGGGCTTTCCGTGGCGGACAAGCCGGACAGCCAGGATATCTGCTTTGTGCCGGGCGGCGACTATGCAGGTTTTATAGACTCTTATATAGAAGAAAAGAAGATGCCGCCTGTGCCGGAAGGGAATTTTGTGACGCCGGAAGGAAAAATCCTGGGGCGGCACAAGGGCATTACCCACTACACAGTGGGGCAGAGAAAAGGGCTGGGGCTTGCCCTGGGCTATCCGGCGTTTGTGCTGGAAATCCGTCCCCATACAAACGAGGTGGTCATCGGCAGCTATGAGGAGTCCTTGACGCGCACTCTGCGGGCGAATCATTTAAATTTCATGGCAGTGGAGGACATCACCGAACCGGTCAGGGCGTTTGCGAAGATTCGCTACAACCACAAGGGAGCCTGGTGCACCGTTGAGAGGACGAAGGAGGACGAGGTGCTGGTGACGTTCGATGAACCGCAGCGGGCGGTGACGCCGGGACAGGCGGTCGTCTTTTACGGCAAAATACTTTGCTCAGACGATGTATATGTTTTGGGCGGAGGGACCATACTATGAGGAGTGAGGAAGATATGATACAAAGTGATTTCCACATGCACACCGCGTTTTCCGGTGACTGCGACACCCCTGTGCGCAGTATGCTTGAGGGGGCGGTGAAAAAGGGACTGAAAACTGTCTGTATCACAGACCATGACGACAAAGACTACCCCTTCCATGAGGAGATAGCGGAGAGAAAATTTGAGTTTGATGTGGACGACTATTTTCGGACACTGGAGCGTTTCCGGGATGAATATGCCGGAAAGCTTGCTATCCGCACAGGGATTGAGATAGGACTCCAGCCGCACCTGGGGCAGTATTATAAAGATTTGGTAAATGGACATCCTTTTGATTTTGTCATCGGCTCCGTCCATGTGGTGAATGGATATGACCCTTATTACGGGGAATTGTTCGAGGGGAAAACGGACGAGGAGGCGTATGCTGAGACCTTTCAGGCGACCCTTGAGAATCTGGACATCATACAGGATTTCGATGTGCTGGGACATATTGACTATGTGGTGCGCTACGGAAAACATCAGGCAGAGGAGTACTCCTATGAAAGATTTGCTCCATACATTGATAAGATTTTAACGAAAATCATCTCCATGGGGAAGGGGATTGAGCTTAATACAGCGGGCTTAAAATACGGGCTTGGGTTCGCGCATCCCCATCCGGATATCCTCAAACGCTACAGACAGCTTGGCGGGGAGATTATCACAGTGGGCGCGGACGCCCATAAGCCGGAGCACATCGCCTATGATTTCGGGAAAGCAGCGGACATTTTAAGGAGCTGCGGTTTTGAATATTATACAGAATTTGAGCAGAGAAGACCGATTTTTCTACATCTTCCATAAAAATACATTTAGTACTTGAATTTTTGTTCTTGTTTTAGTACAATGAGTCTAGTTGATGAATCTTTAACAATTATTAGGGGATTGTTGGGGATTTGCCATATAGACCGTGCAGACGGTCGAGAATTTTTTAAAACTTTAGGAGGAATTAATCATGGCAGTAAAGGTAGCGATTAATGGATTTGGACGTATCGGACGTCTGGCATTCAGACAGATGTTTGGAGCAGAAGGATATGAGGTAGTTGCAATCAACGACCTGACATCTCCGAAGATGCTGGCTCACTTATTGAAATATGACTCTACACAGGGAAAATACGAACTGGCTGACAAGGTGACAGCTGGGGAAGATTCCATCACAGTAGACGGAAAAGAGATTAAGATTTACGCGAAAGCAGACGCGAAAGAGCTTCCTTGGGGAGAGATTGGCGTAGATGTTGTTCTGGAGTGTACAGGATTCTACACATCCAAAGCAAAAGCACAGGCTCATATCGATGCAGGCGCGAAGAAAGTTGTTATCTCTGCTCCGGCAGGAAATGACCTTCCGACAATCGTATACAATGTAAACCACGACAAGCTGACAAAAGAGGATAACATCATCTCCGCAGCTTCCTGTACAACAAACTGCCTGGCACCGATGGCAAAAGCTCTCAACGACCTGGCACCGGTTAAATCTGGTATCATGTGCACCATTCACGCTTACACAGGTGACCAGATGACACTGGATGGACCGCAGAGAAAAGGTGATTTGAGAAGATCCCGCGCTGCAGCATGCAACATCGTGCCGAACAGCACAGGCGCAGCGAAAGCAATCGGTCTGGTTATTCCGGAACTGAACGGCAAACTGATTGGTTCTGCACAGAGAGTTCCGACTCCGACAGGTTCCACAACAATCCTCACAGCAGTAGTGGAAGGAAATGTGACAGTAGATCAGATTAACGAAGCGATGAAGGCAGCTTCCAACGAGTCCTTCGGATACAACACAGATGAAATCGTATCCAGCGATATCGTAGGTATGAGATATGGCTCCTTATTCGATGCTACACAGACGATGGTACTTCCTCTGGAGAACGGTACAACAGAAGTTCAGGTTGTTTCCTGGTATGACAATGAGAACTCCTACACAAGCCAGATGGTAAGAACAATCAAACACTTCGGAACATTACTGTAATCCGGTATTAGGAAAATTGACTCAGAAAGGGTCCGGTCTTGTTTGGACCGGACCTTTTTATAGGATAGGAAAGTTTCTTTCCTATCCTATAAAAAAGACGCTCCGCTGAGGATGCGCATTCGCGCGCGGGGAATATTGTTGCCCGGGGGCAACCGCGCTCGGCGCGAGTGTGCGCCAAGACGCACGCTATTTTATACAGGGAAAAGTAAGGAGGCAAATGAGAATGCTTAACAAAAAATCAGTAGATGACATCAATGTAAAAGGAAAACGGGTTCTTGTAAGATGTGATTTCAACGTGCCGCTCATCGATGGAAAGATTACAGACGAAAACCGTCTGGTGGCTGCGCTGCCCACTATCAAGAAGCTGGTCGCTGACGGCGGGAAGATTATCCTCTGCTCCCACCTCGGAAAGCCGAAGGGAGAGCCGAAGCCGGAGCTGTCCTTAGCGCCGGTGGCAGTCAGACTTTCTGAACTTCTGGGACAGGAAGTGAAATTCGCGGCAGACGCGGAAGTCGTCGGAGCGAACGCGAAGGCGGCTGTGGAAGCGATGAATGACGGGGATATCGTTCTTCTGGAAAATACACGTTACAGAGCAGAGGAGACAAAGAACGGGGAAGCATTCTCCAAAGAACTGGCTTCTCTGTGCGATGTGTTCGTAAACGATGCGTTCGGTACTGCTCACAGAGCACACTGCTCCAATGTCGGCGTGACAGAATTTGTTGACACAGCAGTGGTTGGTTACTTAATGCAAAAAGAAATCGATTTCCTCGGAAACGCAGTGGAAAACCCGGAGAGACCATTTGTTGCCATCCTCGGCGGTTCCAAAGTTTCCAGCAAGATTTCTGTTATCGAGAATCTCCTGGAGAAAGTGGATACCCTCATCATTGGCGGAGGTATGTGCTTTACGTTCAGCAAGGCGCAGGGCGGACAGGTTGGAAAATCCCTGCTTGAGGAAGATTACTGCCAGTACGCACTGGATATGGTTGAGAAGGCGAAGGCAAAAGGCGTAAACCTGCTTCTTCCGGTTGACGCAGTCATCGCGGATGACTTCTCCAATGATGCCAATACAAAGGTTGTTCCCCAGGGTGAAATTCCGGAAGGCTGGATGGGACTGGACATCGGACCGGAGACTGCAAAACTTTACGCAGACACCGTAAAGACAGCGAAGACCGTTGTATGGAACGGACCGATGGGATGCTTCGAGATGCCGAAATTCGCCAATGGTACAGAGGTAGTGGCAAAGGCACTTGCGGAGACAGACGCAGTGACTATCATCGGCGGCGGAGATTCCGCAGCGGCTGTCAACCAGCTTGGATACGGAGATAAGATGACACACATCTCCACAGGCGGCGGCGCTTCCTTAGAATTCCTGGAAGGCAAAGAACTCCCAGGCGTAGCAGCTGCAAACGATAAGTAAAAGGAGAGAGTAACATGGCAAGAAAGAAAATTATCGCAGGTAACTGGAAAATGAACAAGACTCCCAGCGAGGCAGTGGCTCTGGTAGAAGAGTTAAAACCGCTGGTAGCAAATGAGGATGTGGATGTAGTATTTTGTGTTCCGGCAATCGATATCGTACCGGTTGTGGAAGCTGCAAAAGGGACAAACATCCAGGTGGGTGCCGAGAATATGTACTTTGAGGAGAGCGGAGCTTACACAGGAGAGATTTCTCCGGCAATGCTCGTGGACGCAGGTGTGAAATACGTGGTACTGGGACACTCCGAGAGAAGAGATTACTTCGGTGAGACAAACGAGGATGTGAACAAGAAGGTGCTCAAAGCATTCGAGCACGGCATCACACCGATTATGTGCTGCGGTGAGACGCTTGAGCAGAGAGAGCAGGGCGTGACGATGGATTTCATCCGCCAGCAGGTGAAAGTCGGATTCCAAAATGTGACCGCGGAGCAGGCGAAGAAGGCAGTTATCGCTTACGAGCCAATCTGGGCAATCGGAACAGGCAAGACAGCTACCACAGAGCAGGCACAGGAAGTGTGTGCGGGAATCCGCGCATGTATCGCGGAAGTCTATGACGAGGCGACTGCAGAGGAAATCCGTATCCAGTACGGCGGTTCTGTGAATGCCGCGACAGCACCGGAGTTGTTCGCGCAGCCGGACATTGACGGCGGACTGGTGGGAGGCGCTTCCCTGAAAGCAGACTTTGGCAAAATCGTAAACTATAATAAATAAGCATACGAAATAAGCATGAAAGGACCCGTTTCCTACGGATGTATATGCCAGAGGAAACGGGTTTTCTTGAGACGGTTCCTTTTATGGAAATCGCTCTGTCTATATGTGCTCAGGAGGAGAAAGATGATATACGAAACCATTTCTATACAGATGGAAGGAACACAGCCGGAAGGTGCAAGCCTTCAGGTCTATGCGCTGGACAGCGCGGACAGCTTCCAGAAAGGACTTGTGCGCCCGATGATTCTCATCTGTCCGGGCGGCGGATACGCCCATGTCAGCGAGCGGGAGGCGGAGCCCATAGCGATGCGCCTGCTGGCGATGGGATACCATGCGGCAATCCTGAAATACTCCATCGCTCCGGCGGCACGCTTTCCCACCGCGCTTTTAGAACTCGCCCAGGCGATGAAGACCGTGCGGGAGCATGCCGGGAAATGGCATGTGGATACGGAGAAGATTTTTGTCATGGGATTCTCCGCAGGCGGACATCTGGCGGCGAGCCTAGGGGCGTTCTGGAACCGGAAAATGGTATATGAACCGGTGGGAATGAAGCCGGAACAGTTAAGACCTGCGGGACTCATTCTCTGTTATCCGGTCATCTGCTCAGAAGAAAATTATACCCACGGCGGGAGTTTCAAAAACCTCCTGGGCGAGCGGTTCGAGGAATTGAAAGAGGAACTGTCCATTGAAAAGCAGGCAAAAGAGCAGATGCCGCCCTGCTTTATCTGGCACACCTATACGGATGGGAGCGTGCCGGTGGAAAACTCTCTGCTTCTCTTTGCCGCGCTTAGAAAGGCAAATGTTTCCGCGGAGATGCATATCTATCCGGAAGGGCAGCATGGTCTTGCTCTGGGAGATGACTCCACCAGTCCGAAGGACGGCAGCATGGTCTGCGAGTGTGTGCAGTCGTGGATAGATTTACTGGGAATCTGGCTCAAGGGGCGGATGTAGAGAAGCCGGAAGTAAGAGCAAAAAAAGATAGAAACAAAAATTAGAAATAAAAATAAGAAACAGAACAGAGCGGGAGAGCCTATCATGGTTCCCCCGCTTTTTCGATGCGCCTTGCGGCACACAAAGTGTTCAATCCATCCAAAGAGGCAGGGAAATGAAAGTGCAGAAGACGCTTATATATTTAATGATTTTTTCTTATTGTCTTTTTTGCGGTGCATGCGATATCGTAGAGGATGCGCTTTTCATTGACAGTGCAGTCTTTTAGGAGAGCGGAGAAGTCTTTCTCCAGATAGGAGTCTGCCACGGGAAGGCTGTCACACACCAACTGGTCGAGCGAGACATTCAGCGTGTTCGCGATTTTCACCAGAGTAGGCAGGCTGACTTTCGTTGTCGCCCTCTCTACGTGGCTTACATTGGAAGTGGCAATATCAATTTTACTCGCGAGCTGCTCCTGTGTCATGTGGGAGAGCAGACGCTGTTTTTTTATTCTCTGTCCAAGCTGTACATAATCAATTTCAATATTCAAGTCATTTCCTCCTAGTCTGTTCTGAGTATTAATTTACCCTAAAATAAAAAAATCTATTGTTATTCTATGCCACATTGTGTTACTATTTTAATAATGTATATATCATAATATGTTATACAGTAACATTTTGGGTTCTATTTATATATACAGTCTAAGTACAAGGAAGGGGAAAAGGGAAAAAATACCATTATAAATGCAGGAACAGGAGGAGATGCGAGGATGAAAAAATGGTTGTCCGTGCTGCTGTGTATGGCGGTGATTCTGACAGGAGTATCCGCGACAGCATTTGCGGAAGAAAACGATGCAGAAGATGCGGGAAATACCACGTACGTATCCGATGAGGGAGAAAAAGACGCAAAAGAAAAAACGGCAGCAGGGAGTTTGTCCGGGGATGAAGAAAAGTCCGGAAATAGTGCGGTAAACACAATGAACGTCCAGGCAAATGGCAATCTCACTGAGGAGGAACTGACAGCGGACTGGGCGTATGTGAGCGGACTTGAGATATCGGAGATTGCAGATGGGACGAGTCCTTTTGATGCATCCGATGATGCTGCCGGAGATGATGCATCGGAGAGCAATCTTCGTGTCCGCAGCTTTGATACCGTCACTTATACGCTGGAATATACAGCCGATGTGTACGATGATGGAGACGTAGCTTTTATCAGGCAGGGTGACCTGTGTTTTGAATTTTTACTTCCTTACAGTGAGGAAGAGGCACAGTTCAATACCGATGCCATGAGATGGATGGCGGACTATGAAGTAACCACTGAGGAGAGGGTGATAGACGGGGTAAACAAGGAATGTCAGGTACTGACAGGTCGCCGCACACTGCTTCCCGGTGAGAATATGGATACGGCAATCCCTGGTAATGGCACACTGAGCGTCGTCATACAGGTATATGCTATGGCGAACGGCGATGAAATAACCCCTGTTTTCCGGGCATGGATGAATCATCAGGAAAAAGCGCCGGTAATGGAGACAACTGCAGAGGCGGTGACGGTGACGGCAGCTCCAAAATATAATGTACAGATTAAACCGGCGAACGCGATTTACACAAAGAAAAAAGGAACCTTTGATTTCGGGGCGATACCGGGCGCGCCGGATTTTGAAGCAGGAGATGTGCGGGGCAGAATCAATGTATACGGCATCACGCTGCAGCTGTATAGCGGACAGAATTATGAAGGACAGGACAAAGGTCTCAAAGGAGTGGAGCTGCCAGAAGGGGATATCACCTTTGACATAGAGTTAAAGAATTACTTCCGTCCCGATGGAGATGAGGAAAAAGAGGTAGAGGTGACAGAGGGTTACGCGCCGCTTTTGTGGAGCTACGGCGGAAATTACGGCATAACCGAGGGCGAGGAAGGCAGAGACCAGACGGTACTGGGGAATGTCGGTAGCGCTATGCATGCGGCTCCGTATAATGTAATCGGCGACAGCAAAGGCGATGACTCGAGATGCAATAACGGCGGAAAATGGCAGGTTGAAAAAGAGGGGAACATCCTTCACGTGACAGTGTCGGACTATGAAATCAATCCGTTTGTGTTCCCAAAGCGGGATTGTGCGAATACAGCAAGACCTTATCCCTATTGCTATGAAGGCACGGAAGAGATAAAGATGGGTTGTTTCACGGCAGGAGAACTCCATATTGTCACTCCGTTTTATCACAGTGGTACACAGGAATATATTTTGGAGTACCTCGACTGCGAGAGCGGTGATTTTTATACGCAGATTCGGGACTATAACCTGCAGGCTGTATCTGTGAGCGGACAGAAGCTTGCGGAGGACAAGACCGGAAACAGCAACCAGAATATCACCACCGATGACGTACAGAAAGACAAGATGGCGCTTCGGGAGACAATCAGTTACAGCAACACCATACTCTGGTCTTCCAGAGAGCAGGTAGCGACTGTTGATGTCAACAACGGACAGGATTATCTGCGAAACGGACTGGACTGGGTGGTGCCCGGACAGGAAGCGGCGATAACCTGGGGGATGGCAAATAAAGAAAAGGGGGATGACGATAACTGTATGATTGTCGGCAAGTCTCTGATGAAATTCGACCCTGCCGGAGTGGAGCTGACCGGGGAGAAGCGGTTTGAGGATGCAGCCGTAGCCGACATGGGATATGAAGGAGACATTTACTTTGCCACGAAAAGGGACGGCAGCACCTGGAGCAGTGACCAGGAGATGTCGGAAGCAAAGATGGAGGATATGTTCTATTATGCATCGTTGGAGGAGATACCGGAGGGAGCGGTGTGCGTAGGGGCGCTCTTTGAGGTTTATCCGGCAGACGGCTTCAGTGATTATGACGATATAGGAGAGTATGACGGAGGTTCCTATCCTAAAGCATCCCTTTACGTGAAGGCAAAAGAGGGGGAGGATGTCACCAACAAAGTCTATATGACAACCATATCATCAAAGATGTGGATATGGGAAGATTATCAGATGTTCGATGGGGATGGGGCGAAGGAGAAAATTCCCTCTATGCAGAGCAATAATCCGGCAGGTCCCACCGCCCTGCCCAAGGCGAGCGCGGAGCGACATGCCGACTCCTATACAAAGACAAGATATACGGAGGACGGTTACAGCGGAGGACACTATGATGGATATCAGGAAGGAGATTCGCTCTATATCATCGGAGAAAAGACAGCCATTAAAAAAGCGGCTCTCCAGACAAAGAATGACACAGGGGAAGTAAAGACGGATTATGACATGCAGTACGGAGAGCGGGTGGCAGATTATGCATTGTATCCGGCGGCCGAGCCGGTGGACAGCCAGCCGGACGGGGAGAAAACCCGCGTCATCATAAGGGACACACTTCCCGAGGGACTCTCCTATATCCCGGGTTCCGCTTACATCGGGGGTACTTATACAGAAAATGAGCAGCCCGGTCGGCAGGGGACAGTGACCGGAGGCGTACAGACAGAACCGGATATCACTGCGGCGGAAGACGGCGGCACGATGCTCACCTGGATTCTGTCGGATGTGACGCTGGGAGAAGAGATGGAGCCCATCTATTACAGCGCTGCTATCGGTACTCCGGGAAATGAAGAGACGGACGTAATAAACGGTGAGGAATTGACCAACACTGCTGTCATACAGAGCACACGGGACATGCGTGAAAAGAGCGCTTTGAATGGGAATCTGTCACAGGTGACACTCCATGTGATTAAACTGCGTGCCTCCTCTCTGTCAAAGTATGCGGACCGGATGCTGAATGAGGTGGGAGACGATATCGGTTATACGGTCAATGTGGGAAATAACGGGGGCAGCGCGGCAGAGAAAATTATCCTGGATGTCCTTCCTGCAAACGGGGACAGCAAGGGCAGTCAGTTTGATGGAGACTTGATTGTCAAAGAGTGGAAACTGGATATCGCTTCGTCAGGCAACTGGCAGTCCTGGGAGGCATATTATACAACCGATGCTGCGGTGAGAGGAACCATTTCCCAGGACTATACCGCATCTGACATCCGAAGAGGACAATCTGTGGTTGAGGGGGAAGATGTTCGTTGGACAAAGGCGGAGATAGATGAAAATGGAAGCATCACAACACTTATCGGTGAGAAGCCTTCTGCGGTAGTGATTCTGGGAGAACTGGAAAGCGGCAAGGCATATAAAGCCCATGTTCTCCTGAAAGTACCGGGCGGCGCACCGGGGGATAAGCTTGTGAACAGTCTTTCGGATGGCAGTCTGGAGGTGGAAGCCACCGCCTATATCGTATCCCGCGCTTTGGAAGGAACGGCATGGCTGGATTCCAACCGTGACGGAGCCCGGGATGCGGAGGAAACATTGCTTTCCGGAATTACGGTCAAACTTCTGAAGATGGATACAGTCACCGGGGAATATGCATTTGTCACAGGAGAAGATAAAAAGCCCCTTACCTGTACGACCGGTGAAAACGGAGAGTATCATTTTGACATTCTCCTTCCAGGAACATATGCGGTACAATTCGGGGACGAGATGGAACTCAGCGAATATGAAGTGACAGAGGCAAACAAGGAGGGCGTATCAGATTATATGGATTCTGACGCGGCAGGCTTTTATGAGGGCGGGGTTCTTAAATACACCCGCATTGAAGGCATCGTACTGCCCGAGATAGAAGATATGAGTACTTATCTCTATGTGTCCAGGTATAATGACTGCGGTTTTTATGCGAATACTGTGAGTCTTGCGGTGGAGAAAGAAGTGACAGGGAACCTTGGCGACAAGAGCAGGGAGTTTCATTTTACCTTGACGCTTGAGCAGGATGGCGCCGTCTACCAGGGCAGTTCGCTGTCCTATGTGAAGACCGCCCAGGATGGAAGCAGCAGGACAGGGACAGTGGCATTAGATGAGGGGACGGCAGAGTTTACACTGAAACACAAGGAAAAAATAGAGATTGCGGATATTTTGCTGGGGAGCACCTATATTGTGACGGAGATAGACGGTGAGTCTGCGGGTTATACAGTGACCGCAGCCAATGCGAGCGGAACGCTGGATAGGGATATGACGGTACATTTCAAAAATGAGAAAGATACCACAGGAGACTTGGGCATTAAAACACTGGGACCGCCGCTTGGACTTACATTTGCCGCCGGAGCGGGAATTGCGGCGTTAGGCTGGAATTATGGAAAACTTAAGAGAAGACATGCAGGCAGCAGAAGGCATGGAAGCAGGCGGAGAAGATGAGAAGAAAGTACAGAGCAAGAAAGGTGAGACATCCCACGAAAGAGCGGGAAAAAGGAAGACCACAGGAAGAAATGAGCGATGCCGGGAGACAGCGGAGCCGACAAAAGGAAAAAGAAGTATTCCGCAAAGAAGAAGTGCTGCGTGTATACGGAAAACTGGCGTTTAAGCTTATTGGAATGGGGTTGATTCTGGGCATTGTCTTTTTCTGGGTGTTTGGTATCACTGTTATGAAAGGAGCGGGGATGTATCCCGCGGTCCGGGACGGAGATGTAGTCTTCTTTAACCGTCTGGCGGGCGGGTATGCCGCCGGCGAATTGGTCGTCTATGAGGCGGACGGAGAGACTTGCGTGGGGCGTATCGCGGCAGCGGGCGGAGACACGGTGGATTTTACAGAAGAAGGCTATGTGATTGTAAATGAAAATGTGCAGCAGGAAGAGTTTTTCTATCCTGTGGACAGGGAGGAAGTGGAAGTTTACCTCCCTTGCAAAGTAGCAGAAGACAGTGTATTTATTCTCTGCGATTGTCGGACGGAGGGGAAGGACAGCCGTCATTACGGGACGGTAAAGACGAAGGATATTTCGGGAAAGATTTTTACCCTCATCCGGCGCAGAGGATTTTAAATACAATATAAAAGTAGGAGGGATTACACATGAAAAAAAGAAAACTATGGAAAGCCCTGACAGGCACAATCCTGGCAGCGCTGATGACAGTGACGGCAGTGATGCCGGCAATGGCGGCAGGAGGAACCGTATCCACAACAGATAGTGGCAAGGGCAAGATTGCGGTGTCCAAGGTACTCGAGATGGCGCAGAAGGATGCACCCGTCGATGAGACCTTCACCTTTACCATGAGTGGAACGGGAACCGTTTCAGATGCGCCGGAAGACACACCAGCGCCCACGCCGGCAAATCCAAGCTTCACACTGGGCGGAGATACCTCTGTCTGGGGAGGGGCGGCTGTATCCGGCAATAATAAAACTCTGACAGGCAGTTGGGACCCGGAGATTACATTCTCCGCTATCGGACGTTATACCTACACGATACAGGAGACAAAAGGCAGCAGCGCCGGAATGACTTATGATGAGAACACATATAACGTGACTTACACGGTTGTCCATGGGGAGAGCGGACTGGAGATTCTGAGCATGGCGGTGTACGATACGGAGGATAAAAAACAGCCAAGTCCGGTTGCCTTTACAAACCAATATGACACAGCAGATATAAGGATTGAAAAGGAAGTTACGGGAAACTTGGGGGATAAGGATAAGGAATTTTCCTTTAGCTTAACACTGAACAATGGTGCTGCCAGAATCAAAAATTACACCTATACCATATATGGTTCTGACAATCAACCGATAGATGGAAAGACGGGCACTGCGACACTGGGAAGTCAGCTTGATTTTACGCTTCAGAACGAACAGTACTTAGTAGTATCCTACCTTCCGGTGGGAACGACCTACAGTGTGACAGAGTCTTCGGAGGGAATCGAAGATTACACCACAACCATTACGAATAAAGAAACGGAAGGGAGTCCGGTTACAGGCGCGGAAAACAGAAACGCGTCAGGCAGCATCGCAACGGGAAACAATATCGTACACTTTGAGAACAACAAGGAGACAACAGGAGATACGGGAATCATGCTGGATGTGCTTCCCTTTGTGGGAATTGTGCTGTTTGCGGCAGCGATTCTGGCAGCCATGGTATTTAGAAAGACCAGAATGCACAGATAGAGGATGAACTTTTGGATAAAGACAGGGCGGTTTTTAAACCGCCTCACAGACTTGGCAATCGGTATTGCGCTGTCGGTTGTGCTGCTGTACGGTCTATATTCGCTGTGGGATACGTACAGGGTATATGATGGAGCAGGACTCTCCAGTGGAATAGCAAAGTATAAGCCGGAGAAAGATTCACCCGGCGAGGCGCTCAAAAAACTGATGGAAATCAATCCGGATGTCTGTGCCTGGATTACCATTGACAAAACGGGAATCGACTATCCCGTGGTACAGGGGGAGGATAATGCTGTGTACTTAAATCATGACGTGTACGGCGAATATTCCCTCTCCGGGAGTATCTTCCTGGACTATAAGAACAGCAGGGATTTTTCAGACTGTTATTCCCTTCTCTACGGACATCATATGTCTCAGGGGAAGATGTTCGGGGATTTAGATAAATATGTGGAGAAAGCGTTTTTTGATTCCCACCAAAGCGGGACGCTGTACCTGCCGCAGGGGGCTTACCCCATTGAAATCTTTGCGTTTTTAGATACCGATGCCTATGATAACCATGTCTTTCAACCGGATAGAATATCCTGGGAGGACAAGGAGGCGCTCCTTACCTACATAGAAGAGAAAGCAATGTGGATATCCGGGACTGTTCCGGGGGAGGAGGAACGGATTCTCGGATTTTCCACTTGCGATTCCGACCGGACAGACGGGCGGTACATGGCATTTGCCAGAGTGATAGATAAGCATTGAAGGAAGGAGAAAAGATGAGTTGGAAAAATAAAAAGAGATGGCTTGCATTTCCGTTTCTGCTGAGCCTATTGCTCTGCCTTCATCCGGCAGTACAGGGCGGGGCAAAAGAAAACTCTGTCACGGCTCAAATTCCGGTGGAAAAACAGATTGCCGGGGAGGCGCCGGAGAAGGAATGTGCATTTTACATTCGTATCCTGCCTGATAAAGAAGGGTTTCCTCTGCCGGATGAAGGCGGGAGAATCACTCTCAACGGAGAAGAAAACAAGACCATTCCCATCTCGTATACAGAACTTGGCGTTTATACGTATACGCTGTACGAGGAGAAGGAAGAAGAGGAAGGATATACCTATGACAGCACACAGTATCGTCTGGTGGTGAAGGTGTTAAATGAAGCAGACGGATGGCAAACAGTCGTAAACCTGTACAAAGAGGGGGATTCGTCCTTTATTAAGCAGGAGAAAGCGTTGTTTGTAAATCAGTATGAGAAGAAGCATATCGCCGAAAGTGCAAAGACCGGGGATGGCGGAATGTCAATGATTCAGATACAGATTCTCGGGGGCTTGTGTATCGCTGCGGGTATAGCGGCAGCAGGTACGGCGGCAGTAAAATACAGGCGCAGAAAAGAGAAGAAGTAGTTTCAAAAAAACGGATAAAAAGAGAAAAGGAGACGAAGTTTCGTGCTCCTTTTTTCTTTGTCATACGAGAAGGGAGGCTTTTCGGCGGACAAGGCGGCAGCGGGGCAACCTCGGCTGCGGTTTCGCAAAAGGGTGACTTTTGTACAAAGGGCTGCCTTTTACCTTGCAAAATTTCCGAAAAACGGGTACAATAAGTACCGTAAAAGAAAAGAACTTTTTATACCGCAGGGAAGAACCAAAGCTTTCCTGCGGTACAAAACTGTATCAGATAAAGGAGATAACGTATATGAGTAAAAAACCAACCGTGTTGATGATACTGGACGGCTACGGATTGAGAGAGAGCAAAGAAGGGAACGCCGTGGCGGAGGGCAAGACCCCGGTGATGGATTCTCTGATGGCGGATTATCCGTTCGTGAAGGGAAATGCCAGCGGTCTTTCCGTAGGTCTTCCTGAGGGACAGATGGGAAATTCCGAGGTCGGACATCTGAATATGGGAGCGGGAAGGATTGTATACCAGGAGCTCACCAAGATTACGAAGTCCATCCAGGATGGAGATTTCTTCGAGAACAAGGCGCTTGTGGCAGCGTGCGAGAACGCGAAAGCAAACGGGGGAGCCCTGCACCTGATGGGGCTTGTATCCGACGGCGGTGTGCACAGCCACAATACACACATCTATGGGCTTTTGGAGCTGGCAAAGAGACAGGGATTAGAGAAGGTCTATGTACATTGTTTCCTGGACGGAAGGGATACTCCCCCGGCATCCGGAAAGGACTATGTGGCAGAGCTGGAAGCAAAGATGAAAGAGATTGGTGTCGGAGAGGTTGCCACCGTGTCCGGGCGCTACTATGCGATGGACAGAGATAACCGCTGGGACCGCGTGGAGAGAGCGTACAGAGCGCTGGTCTATGGCGAGGGTGTAAAAGCAGTCTCCGCCACAGAGGGCATCCAGGCTTCCTACGATGCGGAGAAGACGGACGAGTTTGTGGAGCCTATGGTGATTGAAAAGAACGGAGAGCCCACAGCAGTCATCAAAGAGAAGGATTCCATCATTTTCTTTAATTTCCGTCCCGACCGTGCCCGTGAGCTCACAAGGACATTCTGCGACGAGGAGTTTTCCGGCTTTGACAGAGGTTCCCGCGTGAAGACCACATTTGTATGCTTCACAGAATACGATGTGACCATAGAGAACAAGACAGTGGCATTCGTCAAAGAGGAGATTACCAACACATTCGGAGAATTTTTAGCTGCCAATGGTCTGAAGCAGGCGAGGATTGCGGAGACGGAGAAGTACGCTCACGTGACCTTCTTCTTCAATGGCGGCGTGGAGGAGCCAAACGAAGGGGAGGACCGCATCCTTGTGAAATCCCCCAAGGTGGCGACCTATGACCTGAAGCCGGAGATGAGCGCCTACGAAGTGTGTGATAAATTAGTGGAAGCTATCAAATCCGGAAAATATGACGTTATCATCATCAATTTCGCCAACCCGGATATGGTCGGACATACCGGTGTGGAGACGGCGGCAGTGCAGGCAATCGAAGCTGTGGACAAGTGTGTGGGAAGAGCAGTCGATGCCATCAAAGAGATGGATGGACAGATGTTTATCTGCGCGGACCACGGAAATGCAGAGCAGCTCATCGATGAGGAGACAGGGGAGCCATTCACGGCGCACACCACCAATCCGGTGCCGTTTATCCTTGTAAACGCGGACCCGGCATATCAGTTGAGAGAGGGCGGGTGTCTCGCAGATATCGCGCCGACACTCATTGAGCTGATGGGGATGGAGCAGCCGAAGGAGATGACAGGCAAATCTCTTCTTGTCAAATAGGAGATTCCGTTTCCGATTAAACGAAACGCTCCGCAGGGCGAAAAATGTCCTGAGGATATTATAAAGACGCAGTAATAGAGGATACCGTCGGTGTGCGGGAAGAAATTTTCCGCCTGCCGGCGGTTTCATGTAAGAAGGCAGGGAATTCAGGATGCGAGAAAAGCTGACGAAAAGTGATGTAAAGAAGATTCAGGAGGAAATTGAGCACCGCAAGCTGGTGGAGAGAAAAGAGCTTATCGAGGCGGTGAAGGAAGCGCGCTCCCACGGGGATTTGAGTGAGAACTTTGAATATCACGCGGCAAAAAAGGAAAAGAACCGCAATGAGAGCCGAATCCGCTACCTGGAGCGTATGTTGAAGACCGCGCAGATTGTGGAGGACCATTCCGGGGAGGATGAAGTGGGTCTTAACAACACAGTGGAGGTGTACTGCGAGGACGACGGGGAAGTGGAGACTTACCGCATCGTCACCTCTGTGCGGGGGAGCTCTCTGAATGGGCTGATTAGCATAGAATCACCGCTGGGGAAGGCAATCCTCGGCAAGAAGGAGGGCGACAGGGCGTACGTGCGGGTCAACGACAATGCGGGCTATTACGTAGTGATACGCAAGATTATCAAGACCATAGATGAGGCAGATGATAAGATACGCAGCTATTAAAAGCGCGGCAGCGAGAACGACAGAGACGACCAGCCGCGGAGACGGATGCAGCGCCCTGTTGAACAAAGCACAGCGGCAGGTGAAATACAGCCACAGACGGGCGCGGCAGGTAACAGCTACAGACAAGGAGAGGAGTTAGATACATGGCAATCAAAACCGTGATTTTTGATTTGGACGGCACAGTTACGGATTCCGGTCCGGGAATTTTAAAGAGCGTGAGGTACGCCCTGGAAAAATCCGGCAGGCAAGTGGAAAATCTGGAAGAACTGCGGGGATTTATCGGTCCGCCCCTTGCCGCTGAATTTGAGAAGTACTGCGGTATCTCCAGGGAGGAAAGTTATCGGCTGGTGGAGTATTACCGGGAGTATTACAGTGAGAAGGGACTTTTTGACAACCAGGTGTATGAAGGGCTAAAAGAGACTCTTGAGAGATTGGCGGACTACGGCTTTACTCTCGCCATCGCCACCTCCAAGCCGGAATATTTCGCGAGGATTATCGCGGAGCATTTTGGATTTGCAGACTGTTTTTCCTACATCGGGGGAGCACAGATGGACGGCTCACGGACTGATAAGCAGGAGGTCATAGAATACGTGCTGGAAACCCTGAAAGTGGAGGACAGAAAAGAAGCGCTCATGGTGGGGGACCGTTCCTACGACATGGTTGGCGCGAAAAAAGCAGGGCTTTACTCTCTGGGCGTGCTCTACGGGTACGGAAGCCGCGGAGAATTAGTGGATGCGGGCGCCCAGCGGCTGGCAGAGACACCGCGGGAAGTGGCGGATATCATCCTGGAATATGCAGAAAACTGGATTTAACAAAAATTTATCCTGACACCCGAATGATTTTTACATCTTCTCCCTATAATAAGGATGGTGTCGGTTAGGGCAGATTGCCTTTTGTACACCGGCGCTGACGATACAAAAGTGTGATATGAAAGGGAGCATTGGGAATGTATCCATGTGAAAGATTGTGAGGGATGAAGATGTACAAGGGATTATGGAAACTTTCAGAGAGATTCAGTGAGAGCGGGTCAGCGGCTTCCGTCTATCTGGCAGGGCTTATCATCTGCTGGGCGGTCATTACCATCGCGGCGGGGATGATTTTGTGCACGCTGGCAGGGCTGGATGTGACATCGCACCTGGCGGATATTGTGTGCGCGGGCGCCTATGCGGGGATACTGCCGGGGCTTGGCGGAGGTCTCTTCTTTCTCTTTAAGAACCACCGGTCTGCATAGGAAAGAATGTGCAGTCTGCTGAAAGCGAAGGGCAGAGTGCGCTGACATGTAAAAATCCGATAAAACAGGAAGCTTTTTCCGATAGACAAAGAAGGTCCGAAAAGGGGAAATTTCTCCTCTTGGCGGGACCTTTCTTTTTGTGTTTATATCGGTTTGTCAATAGGGAAATATGGTTATTTTTTCTCCAAAAAAGGAAGGCTTTTCCGCTATGCGCCAGAAACAAAGTGTTGTCAAGAAGGAGGGATTTTGCTAAAATCAGTAACGGTATCATAACACAAAGTGAGTACGATTATGTGGAGGTGAGAGGGTGAGATACGAAAATGCCGGACGGATGAATTTCTTTTCCGAGATGTCAGAGCATCAGATTACGGCGCGGGAGTTTTTCAGTGCAGTCCTTCTGGATTCCCTGGACAGGAACTTTGGTTTGAAAAAAGGGGTGATTTCCTACTTTGATACAGAAGGTAAATTCCTCTCCTGGACGAGCTGGGAGGGAATCCTTATTGATTATGAGGAGCATCCTTACAGAGGATTTGCCCCAAAAGACGTGGTGAGGCAGCGAATCTACAAAGAAGCTGTGCGGGACCATCTGACTTATTTTAACACGTCACCCAGGCTGTATAAGGCAACGGATATCATTGATAAAAAGACATATGCCTCTTCGGAGCATGTGCGCTTTTTGGAAGAGCAGTTCCATGCCCGTTACAGCGTCACCATGGCGTTTGGCATCAACGCCTATATCCAGGTCACCTTTTTAAAAGAGGCTGCTCAGGGGGACTTTACAGACCAGGAGATGGAGGAATTAAAGGAAATCTATCTCTATCTCGCCAACTCCTACAAGAATTTTAAGAAATACGAGCAGGCAAAAATTGTGGCGAACATTCAGGGAGAAATCATTGCCTCCGGGGAGAAAGCCTATCTTGTGACGGATGACTTCATGCATATCATGGGGTACAACAACACCGCGCAGGAGTACTTAAAGGAAATACTAGGTCCCTCTGTGACGGACCAGATGAGCAGCACCACACCCTGCAGCTGGCTTCCGTTCCTGCTGGGAGGCGGGATGGAGAAGGCAAAGGAGGATGTAGTGCAGACAAGAGTGATAAAGAACTATATCTTCAAGGTATACACCTATGACAGGAGTTATTCCAACGGAATCATAGACCGCTACCACTGGATTACCATTTCCAGGGAGCAGGAGAGTACCCAGGCGGAGCATGCGGGGGCAGATATGCCTCTGACCCAGACAGAGAAGAAAGTGGCAAGATTGATGTATAACGGGCTGACCTATAAGGCGATTGCGGATGAGCTGGTGGTGAGCTACCATACCGTGAAGAAGCACGTTCAGAACATTTATGCCAAGTGCGGGGTGAACAGCCGGTTTGAACTGTACCGGTGGCTGGAGGAAAAGGAACAGAAATAACCATATTGCAGGAAAAGAGACCAGAGAAATCTGGTCTTTTTTTGTTGTTCAAGCTCTGGGGGAGGAGAGGGGAAGCTGAAGTGGGATTGTCCGTTTTGTTGTGCTATTTTATGTAAAAATCGCCGGTTGGAGGGGGCGTGTTATACAAATTGCTGTATTTTTTGTATGAGAAAAATAAAAAATAGGGAATATTCCCTATAAAAAATTATTCTGGTGCCCGATAGTGAAACATTTTGTATTTTGATATATTTTTAGCAAGCAAAGAGATACGGGACAAAAAGAGAAAATATACAAAAAACTTAGGAGGTGAAAAGGCTTGGCACCAAAAGGAACGATTTTCAATATTCAGCGTTTTACGATTCACGATGGTCCGGGACTTCGGACGGAATTGTTCTTAAAAGGATGTCCGCTGCGCTGTGAATGGTGCAGCAACCCGGAGGGCTTGCAGACTTACATGCAGCCGGGCGTGTACAGGAGTAAATGTATCACGGAAAAGAAATGCGGTCTGTGCGTAGAAGCATGTCCCATAGAAGGAATTCTGACATTTACGAAGGGAAAGTTAAGCGAGATAGACCGGACAAAATGTACCAACTGCCTTGCCTGCTGCGAAGCCTGTCCGTCGGATGCCATCAAGCAGTGGGGAAATCCCATGACAGTGGAAGAGTGTATGGAAATCATCCGCAAGGACAGAGGATATTACGACCGCTCAGGCGGCGGAGTCACAGTCTCCGGCGGGGAACCGCTCTTACAGAGTGATTTTGTGGCAGAGCTTTTTAAGACTTGCAAGGAGGAAGGAATCCAGACGTGCTGTGAATCCACATTCTGCATTGACTGGAAGGAGATAGAAAAAGTGCTTCCCTACTCCGACATCCTCATATCGGATATCAAACATATGGATACAGAGAAGCACAAACAGCACACCGGGGTACATAACAAATTGATTCTTGAGAACCTGAAGAAACTGACGGAGGAAGGAAAAGAATTAATCTTAAGGATTCCGGTTATTCCGAAAGTAAATGACGACAAAGAAAACATCGAAGCTACAGCGGATTTCATACTGAATGAGCTGAACGGCAAGATAAGAACTCTGCAGCTGTTAAGCTTTATGCGGATGGGAGAGGAGAAGTACCAGTCTTTGAATATGCCTTACAAGATGAAAGGCGTGAGATTCGTACGTAAATATTTCCAGAAGCATGTGGAGGAAATCTGCGACTACTTTAACAGCCGGGGTATCCACTGTCTGGTGGGAACAAAAGAAAAGCAGTAGCTTTATAAATTTGGTGGAACAAAAAATTCAAATATATATTTTTTAAAGGAGGAATTTTCCATGAGTATCACACACACAAAAGCATGTGGGACAGAACCCTATGACCACACCTATAGTCTGGGGTATCAGGTACACCACAAAGATTGGTCGCCGTATATCCGCGTCAATCATTTAAGACAGACGTTTCTGGACAGAAACTACGACATCGATGTCGAGAGACTGAGACTGGTCACAGAGGCTTACCAGAAACACAGTGATGTGCCGCGCAAATTACAGTGCGCATACGCTTTTGAGAATGTGCTTCTCAACGCTTCTCTCTTCATCTACGATGAAGATTTGATTCTGGGAGAGATTGCAGCGCCGGCAAAAGCGTCACCAATTTATCCGGAGTTTTCTGTGAACTGGATTATCGATGAGATTCTCCACTCTCCGTTTGAGGAGCGTGAGCACGACCAGTTCTACATCAGAAATGATGAGGAACGTCAGGAAATCTTAGACCTGTGCGCATGGTGGCAGGGCAAGACAGTGGAAGACCTTATCAACAGCAGACTGGAGTATGACCAGAAGAAAGGTTCCCAGTTAGGAGAGAAGATTTTCCAGACAAACCTGTATCACTACGCAGGAACCGGACACCTGGCAATTGACTATGCACATCTGATGGAAGTCGGATACAACGGACTCATCGAGACAGCAAAAGAAAAGCTGGCTGCTTTAAGCAAGAGAGACCCGGAGTACGCGGACAAGAGAGATTTCTACCAGGCAATGATTATCATGCATGAGGCGGCGAAGAAATATATCGAGCGCTACGCGGTTCTGGCAGAAGAGATGGCAGCTACAGAGAAAAATGAGCGCCGCAAGAGCGAGCTCAACGCCATCGCAGAGAACTGCCACCAGATTGCAGGCGGAGCACCGCAGACATTCTGGCAGGCACTGCAGCTGTTCAACTTCGCGACAACCCTCATCCAGGTAGAAGGAAACGGACACTCTATCTCCTACGGACGTATGGACCAGTGGCTGTATCCCTACTACGAGAGAGACATCAAGAACGGCGTCATCACAAAAGAATTTGCTCTTGAGTTGATTGAAGTAGAGTACGTGAAGATGAACAACCCGACCAAGCTCAAAGACAAAGGAAGCATGGCAGTCCGCAACGGACGTGGATTCGGCGGTGAGAGCCTTACCATCGGTGGTGTGGACCGCGACGGAAACGATGCGACAAACGATTTGACCATGCTCATGCTGGAAGCTTCCGCACATACACGTATGATGAACCCATGGGTTTGCGTGCGTATGCATGAGAACACCCCTTATGAGCTGAGAGTTAAGACAGTAGAGTGTATCCGTGCCGGATACGGACATCCGAAGATTTTCAACGATGGTCCTGCTATGAAAGGTATGATGAGAAAAGGCATGACCTTAGAAGAAGCAAGAGATTACTGTGTAGTAGGATGTGTGGAGATTGACCTTCCGGGTAAAGAGTACGGATGGCACGACGCAGCTTATGTGAACACACCGAAGATGATGGAGATGGTTATCAACGGCGGACGTTCCTTAAATACAGGAAAGCAGCTGGGACCGGATACCGGAAGCCTGGATACATATAAGTCCTTCGATGAAGTTCTCGAAAGCGTTGACAAACAGTTTGAGTACTGGGCAGACCAGATGTGCAGCAGCTTGAATATCATCGACGATGCACACAGAACCCGCAAACCTCTGCCGTATGTATCCGCATTCTATGAGGATTGTATGGAATCCGGAAAAGACCTGACAGAAGGCGGTGCAAAATATAACGGCATCGGACCACAGGCGAGTGGTATGGCTACCTGCGCGGACAGCTTAGCTACTATCAAGCAGCTTATATTTGACGAGAAACGCTGCACAGGCGCAGAACTCCTTCAGGCAGTGAAGGACAACTGGAAAGGTCACGAGACACTGTATGCTCTCGTAAACAGCTCTAAAGTACATCACTACGGAAATGACGACGACTACGCAGATGAACTGTTCAAGTGGATGTTCGAGTGCTACTGCAGACACATTGCAGGCAGAAAGAACAGAAGAGGCGGAGAGTTCAGCCCAGGAGTATACTCCGTAAACGCGAACGTGGCAATGGGACTTAACACCAATGCTTCCGCTGACGGACGTAAGAAAGGGGAGGCAATCTCCGACAACATGGGTCCCGTACACACTGACGCTGGTTCCCACGACATCAGTGGTCCGACAGCACTTGTAAACTCTCTTACAAAGGTTGACCACAGCCTTGCTACCAACGGAACATTGATGAACTTAAGATTCCCGGAAGAAGCAGTTGCCGGTACAGAGGGAAGAGATAACCTGGTAAGCTTCATCGAAGAGTACATTGCAAAACAGGCAATGCATGTACAGTTCAACATCATGAGCGCGGACACCATGAGAGCAGCGCAGAAGAATCCGGAAGACTACAAAGATATGCTCGTTCGTGTTGCCGGATACAGCGCTTACTTCGTAGAACTTGGAAAACCGCTGCAGAAAGATTTGATTCAGCGTACGGAGCTTCATTTCTAAGACTGAGACCGACCAGACTATGAAAATACTGCCCTCCCTCCGAGGAGAAATTTTTCGGGGGGGCAGAACCGTGTAGGAAAGGATACATTCCGGGGAATAAAAAAACTCCCGCATATTGACACTACTATGAAGGAAGGAAAAGAAGATAAAAGATGAAAGAATTTAGATTTAAGATACCACAGAATATTGAATTTGGCATGGGAAGCTTAAAGAAACTTCCCGAAATACTCAAAGAGGACAATTCCGAACATGTTTTTCTCATTTCCGACCGTGGACTGGAGAGTATCGGTGTTGTGAAAAAGATTCAGGATATCATTGAGGAGGGCGGTATCACATGTACCACCTATCTGGATGTCATCCCGAATCCGACCGTGGACATCGTAAATGAAGCGGCAGCGCTCTACAAAGAATGTAAGGCCTCAAGTATTGTGGCACTTGGCGGCGGCAGCCCCATGGATGTGGCGAAGGCAGTCGGGGTACTTGTAAATTACGGTGGAAAGATAACGGACTATGAAGGAAACTTCAAAGTACCGGGACCCATCGTGCCCATCATCGCAATTCCCACAACGGCAGGGACCGGCAGTGAAGTGACCGCATCCGCAGTCATTACGGATGAGGCGAGAAACTATAAGCTGTCCGTATTCAGCTACGAGTTGATTCCGAAATATGCGGTTTTAGACCCGGAGCTTATCATGACAGCGCCGGCATCCATTGCGGCGTCCTGCGGGATAGATGCTCTTATCCATGCAGTGGAAGCCTATATCTCCCTCAATGCCTCACCTTTTTCAGATGCCATGGCAGAAAAAGCGATGGAATTGATTGGAGCGAATATCCGCAGATTTGTGGCGAACAGAAAGGACGAAGAAGCTGCCTGCGCGATGATGGCAGGCTGTAATTTCGCGGGAATCGCCTTTGCCTGGGCGAGACTCGGAAATGTCCACGCTATGAGTCATCCGGTGAGCGCATACTTCCATGTGGCACACGGTGTTGCCAATGCGGTTCTGCTTCCCACAGTCACAGAGTACAATGCTCTGGCGGACAATGGACGCTACGAGGTCATCTACAACTACATCTGTGAAGGCGAGGCTCCTGTGGACTTTAAGCCTCAGATGCTCGCGGAGGAGTTCAGAAAGCTGAATGAGGAACTGGGGATTCCCGGAAGTCTTTCTGAGGTCGGTGTGACGGAAGACAAAATTGAAAATATGGCAAAAGATGCCATGAAGAGTGCGAATGTCCTGGCAAATCCGAGGCAGACAACGGAAAAAGACATGATTGCACTCTACAAAAAGGCAATGTAGCCTGAAAAGAAAACTATGAATTAGGAGAAAAATACAGATGAATACGAAACGTTTACTTTATATCGTAATAGGACCAGTACTTTTCGCCCTGTCAGTTCTGCTATTTTCAGAGGCGCTGGGTACTGCAGGCGCACAGGCAGTCGGTGTACTGATTTGGATGATTTTCTGGTGGGTAACCCGCCCTGTCCACATGACAGTGACAGCGCTCGTGCCAATCGCGGCGAACGCTCTGTTTAATATCATTGACATGGGAACCGTGACTTCCCAGTATTTCTCAGACAGCATCGTCCTGATTTTAGGTTCCTGTCTGCTGACCATACCGTGGCAGTCAACAGGTCTTGACAAACGTGTGGCACTGAAGATTCTGTCCATCGTAGGACCGACGATTAAATCACAGATTATCGTGTGGCTGCTCGCCAGCATGGTATTCTCTACAGTACTGCCGAACATCGCGGTATGTGCGCTGTTCTGTCCGATTGCGGTAGCTATGCTCCACGCGGCAGGTTACAAGGACATCTCCAAAGCGGCGCCGGCAGTTCCTATCCTTCTGTGTATCGGCTGGGGTGCAGGTCTCGGAGGAGTAGGTTCTCCGCTGGGAGGCGCTATGAACGTGGCAGCAATCTCTTTCCTGGAAGAAGCAGTGGGTCATGAGTTCATGTACATTGACTGGGTCATCCGTATCTTACCGTACTTCATCATCAGTGCAATCGTTATGCTCCTTATGATGATTTTCATGTTCAAGAAGACAGAGCAGATTCAGGGAACGAAAGAGTATTTCGAGCAGAGCTTAAAAGAATTAGGACCAATGAAACGTGAGGAAGCGATTGTGGGTATCCTCTTCATCCTCGCATTGTTGGGAGCGTTCCTTCGTCCGCTCTATGAGAAGATTCTGCCAGGTCTTGCACCGGCGTATGTATTTGTTATCCTCGGCAGCCTCTCCTTCTTTATCACTATAAAGAAAGAGCCCATCCTCACATGGGAAGCTGCACAGAAAGATACGCTCTGGGGTATGATGCTGCTCTTTGGCGGCGGTCTGGCTCTTGGAAAACTGGTCAATGAATCCGGTGCCGGAGCTTCCATCGCAGGACTCATTACTGACATGAACCTGACAGGAGGATTCCTGACAATCCTGGTATTCTCACTAATTGCTATCCTGATATCCGAGGCGACAAACTCTACGGTATCCGCGGCGGTTATCATCCCGATTATCCTGTCCTTCACAAGCCAGATGGGACTCAATCCGATTCCTTACTGGTTCGCAGGTATCATGGCGTACAACGCAGAGTTCTTGCTGCCAATCAGTGTTCGTGCGGTTCCGTGCTCCTACGGTCTGGATGCCAGCCACCTGATTAAGAAAGGTGTGCCGATGGTATTAGCCAGACTGGCAGTGGTACTGATTGTAGGCTATGTATGTATCAATTTCTGGCCGATGTTCAGCGACATTCCGTATCTGAATGTTAATTAATAGAAACATCTGTAACTGAAAAAAGAAAACAGTATGCAGGGGGTATTTGCTCCCTGCATACTGACAAATAAAATGAATGGGAGATGATTTACAGTGAGTACAACAGAAAATGTAACAGCAACAGTAGAAGAACTGGTGGAACGTTCCAAGGCAGCTCAGGAAGCATTTGCTTTCGCATCCCAGGAGCAGGCAGATGCCGCTGCAAAGGCAATCTGCAAAGTAGTCTATGACAATGCAGAAGAATTAGGACCTATGGCGGCAAAGGAAACCCGTATGGGAAAAACAGAGGACAAGATTATGAAATGCCGCGCAAAGTCTTCTCTTATCTGGGAGAGCATCAAGGATAAGAAGACAGTCGGCGTCATCAACCGCCTGGAAGACAGACGCATGCTGGAGATTGCCAAACCCATGGGCGTTGTGGCATGTATCGCACCTTCCACCAACCCTATCGTAACGCCTATGTGCAACGCGGCGTTTGCTTTAAAGACACGTAACTCCGTTATCTTTGCTCCCCATCCGCGCGCAGTGGAATGTACAAAATATATCACGAAACTGTTCCGCGCAGAACTGAAAAAACTGGGACTTCCGGAAGATTTAGTGCTGGGATTAGAGAATGTCTCTCTGGAGGACTCAAGCAAGCTGATGAGCCTGTGTGACATTACGGTGGCGACAGGCGGACCGGGAATGGTAAAAGCAGCTTACTCCAGCGGAAAGCCGTCCCTCGGAGTGGGTCAGGGAAATGTACAGTGCATCGTGGATACGGATGCAGACCTTTCAGAAGCGGCAGATAAAATTCTGGCAGGAAGAAGCTTTGACAATGGACTGATTTGTCTGGGCGAGCAGACTGCATTTGTGCCGGAAGACAAATTCGACGCTTTTGTGGAGGAAATTAAAAAGCACGGCGGCTGCTACATTGAGTCAGAAGAAGATATAAATAAACTGCGCGAGGGTATCTTCCCGGGCGGCGGTCCCATCAGCCGTGACGTGGTAGGTCTCACCGCAGCACAGATTGGAAAGCTCATCGGTCTGGATGTACCGGAAGAGAGCCGTGCTATCGTGGCGAAAGCGACTGCAATCGGCAAAGGCGACGACCTCTGCCGTGAGAAACTCTGCCCGGTACTGACACTTTATCCGTATAAGACCTTTGAGGAAGGTGTGGCTATGATGGTAGAAAATCTGGAGTTTGAAGGCAAGGGACACAGTATCGCCATCCACTCCAACACACCGGAACATGTGGAGTACGCCGCTATCCAGTGCGCGGTTTCCCGTGTCATCGTCAATCAGCCGTCCGGTACCACCGGAGGCGGAAGCCCGACAAACGGATTTACTCCGACGACGACACTCGGCTGCGGCTCCTGGGGCAACAACAGCTTCAGCGGCAACTTCAGCCACATCCATCTTATGAATATCACGCGTGTCGGTTATCCATATGAGGAATCATACCTCCCGAATCCTGAACTTGCATGGAAATAAGACACGCAGATATGCGGGAAGGCAGGCTGTATCTGGCAGCCTGCCTTCCTTATCAGACAAAAGCACAAGGCGTCGTAAAAAAAGCGGAGTCTTATGCTGACGGCGCATGTTTTGGGCTTAAAAATGACAGAAAGGAAGAAAATCTATGGATTATTTAGAGATTGAAGGAAAAGAACAGTTAAAACGTTTCGGAATCCCGGTCAATGACAGCATCCTTCTGAAAGGGGACGATATCCCCGAGGATGTTCCGTTTCCCTGTGTGTTAAAGGGACAGATTCTCTCCGGAAAGAGGGGAAAAGCGGGGGCGGTCCGCGTGGTAAAGACAAAAGAAGAACTGCTGGAAAATAAGAAGATTATCGAGGGCATCACCATCAACGGCAAGAAGATGGAGGGCGTCATTGCCTGCGGTTTCCTCCCCATCGCGGAAGAATATTACCTGGGAATGACACTGGATGTAAAGAGCCGCGCCATGATTATGCTCTTCACCCCATTCGGCGGCATGGAGATTGAGGAACTGGCGGAGAAATCCCCGGAGAAGCTGATGCGGTTTAACTGCACAGAAGGATTCGATGCAGAGAAATTTAAAGCGGAGGCGGCAAGGTTTGAACTGGCACAGGAGCGGCTTGATAAGGTGACAGATTTTGCCGAAAAGCTCTGCCACGCATGTTTTGAACTGGATGCCACCACCATTGAAATCAACCCGCTTGCCGTGCTGGAGGATGGCAGCCTCCTGGCAATCGACTCTAAGCTGGTGATTGACGACAATGGTCTGTACCGCCAGGGAGACTACACCATCCTTCCCAGGACTGCGCAGGAGAAATCCGAGCAGGAGAAAGAGGCGCAGCAGTATGACTTAACCTATGTGGAACTGGACCCGGATGGAGACATCGGAACCATGGCAGGGGGAGCCGGAATCGGTATGGCGACCATCGACACCATCAAGCACTATGGCGGCAGCGCCAACAACTTCCTGGATTTGGGAGGCGGTGTGACTGCGGAGAAGACCTATCAGGCGATGAAGATTCTCTTAAAGAACGAACACACTCACTATATTTTTGTCAATGTATTCGGCGGAATCAACAACTGTGCGGATATGGCGGAGGGAATCGCCCGCGCTTACAAAGAAGTAGGCGTAGAGAAACCGGTTGTAGTAAAGAGCCGCGGATTTAACCAGGAGCAGGGCTGGGAAATCTACGACAGCCTGGGATTTGCCCAGACAAAATACGGCACCACAGACGAGGCAGTCAAGACATTGCTGGAAATCAAAAGCTTAAAGGAGGGACGCTAAGATGAGTATTCTGATTAATCAAGATACAGCCATGCTGATTATCGGCATCACGGGAAAACAGGGACGAATCCACTGTAAGCGTACACTGGAGAGCGGGGCGAAGCTCTTAGCCGGAGTCGCGCCGGGAAAAGGCGGACAGACAGTGGAAGGAGTTCCGGTATTTGAGACAGTGGCAGAGGCGAGGGCACAGTTTCCGGAGATTAAGGCAGCCATGCTCCTTGTTCCGCCGAAATTTGTAAAGGACGCGGCGCTTAAAGCACTGCACGAGGGAATCGAACTTCTGGTGATGATTACCGAGTTTGTCCCGGTTCTGGATTCCCTTCAGATTGTGGACGAGGCGAAGAGACTGGGTGCTCGGGTGGTCGGACCGAACACCATCGGCGTTATCTCCCCCGGTAAATCCAAGCTTGGAATCATGCCGGACTACATCTACGGGAAAGGTCACATCGGCATCATCTCCCGCAGCGGTACGCTGACCCATGAGACAGCGTCCAACTTGACTTTCAAAGGATTCGGACTTTCTACCTGTGTGGGCATCGGCGGCGACCCCATTGTGGGAATGAATCACGCGGATGTGCTGGAACTCTTTGCGAAGGATGATGAGACGGACGTTATCGTTATCATCGGTGAGATTGGCGGCGCCAGCGAGGAGATGGCAGCGGCGAAGATTAAAGAATTGAATCTCAAAAAACCGGTATGTGCTTACATCGCGGGCATGAATGCGCCGGAGAACAAGAAGATGGGACATGCGGGCGCTATCGTAAGCGGCGGCATGGGAACCGTGAAGTCCAAGGTGGCGGCACTTGAGGACGCGGGCGTGGTGGTTTGCCCGACCCTTGGAAAGATTGTCGAGTTTGTGGACGAGTATAATAAGAAGACAAACGGAAGACTGCAGTCCTTAGAACCGCAGATTGATTAAAAAGAGAATGTAAAATAAAACACCCGGACATCTGAAATACCGTGATAGCGTGAAAGTTTCCACTATCTTCTTGGATTTCAGATGTCCGGGTGTTTCGTATTTTGCCCGTTTGTTCTATATACGCAGTTGGTTTTCTGTATGTTTTTGTCCAGGCTCCTAAATTTCTAGGCTTCCAGATTTTTATTCGCCGTGGACAGCATAAGCTTGATACGGTTTAACTGGTTTACCTCGCTGGCGCCGGGGTCAAAGTCGATTGCCACCACATTGGACGTAGGATAGCGGCGCCGCAGTTCCTTGATGACACCTTTTCCTACCACATGGTTGGGCAGGCAGGCGAAGGGCTGGGTACACACAATGTTGCCCGCTCCGCTGTGGATAAGCTCTAACATCTCCCCGGTCAGGAACCATCCTTCTCCGGTCTGGTTTCCGATGGAGACAATGTCGGACGCCATCTTTGCCAAATCCTCGATGCGTGCCGGAGGCGTGAAGTGTTTGCTCCTTACAAATGCCTTTGTCGCCGGGGCGCGGAGCCATTCCACCGCGCGGATGCCTAAGTTGCCGACAAGCGCCTTGCTCTTTTTCATTCCCAGGTGGGAGACCTTGAAGTTCTGGTTGTAGAAGCAGTACTGCATGAAATCAATCAAATCCGGTACGACAGCTTCCGCGCCTTCACTCTCTAAGAGGTCCACCAGATAGTTGTTTGCTGCGGGCAGGAACTTGACGAGGATTTCTCCCACGACTCCCACACGCGGTTTCTTGATATCTTTTATCTCAATGTTGTCGAAATCTTCTACAATCTCCCGGCAGAGTTTTTTGAACTTCCTGCGGGAAGGATACCCCTCGGAGACAAATTTTTTGCACACGTCAGCCCATTTGCGGTGTACAGCGTTCGTGCTGCCCGGCACTGCCTCGTAAGGTCTCATGCGGTACACACATTTCATGAAAATATCCCCGAACACTGCGGCGTACGCCACGCGGACGATGAGCGGCAGGGTCAGCTTGAATCCCGGATTTCCCTCCAGACCGCTCAAGTTGATAGAGATGACCGGAATATGTCCGTAGCCCGCCTTTTTCAGCGCCCGGCGGATGAAGCCGATGTAGTTGGAGGCACGGCAGCCGCCTCCGGTCTGGCTGATGATGACTGCCAGATGGTCGGTGTCGTATTTGCCCGATAAAATCGCTTCCATAATCTGCCCCACCACCATCAGGGATGGATAGCAGGCGTCATTATTTACATATTTTAAGCCTACATCCACCGCCTGTTTGTTGTCGTTTGGCAGCACCTCCACCTTGTAGCCTGCCGCCTGAAATGCCGGTTCGAGCAGCTCAAAATGGATGGGCGACATCTGCGGACAGAGGATGGTGTGGGTCTTTTTCATCTCCTTTGTAAACGGTACCTTCTCGATGGAAGCCGGGTGGATTTCCCGCTTTGTCTTCCTTTGTTCCCGCACGCGGATTGCCGCTAAAAGGGAGCGCACACGGATGCGGGCCGCCCCTAAGTTGTTGACCTCGTCAATCTTCAGGGTGGTGTAGATTTTATCCGAGTTTGTCAGTATCTCAGCCACCTGGTCGGTAGTGACCGCATCCAGACCGCAGCCGAAGGAGTTTAACTGAATCAAATCCAGGTTCTCGGTGGTCTTTACATAGTTTGCCGCCGCGTAGAGCCGGGAGTGGTACATCCACTGGTCCATGACATTTAAGGGACGCTCCACGGGGTGTAAATGGGAGATAGAATCCTCCGTCAGCACCGCGATGTTGTAGGAGTTAATCATCTCCGGCAGTCCGTGGTGGACTTCCGGGTCAATGTGGTAAGGACGCCCGGCGAGCACGATGCCCCGGTTTCCTGTCTCGCTTAGGAAAGCGATGGTCTCCTCGCCTTTCTTTCGCATATCTTCCCGGCAGGAAGCTAACTCCTCCCATGCCGCGTGGACGGCAGAGCGGATGTCCGTCTCCGGGATGGAGAATTTCTTTCCCAGCTCCTCGCTTAAGCGGTAGGCGATGGTCTCCTCACTCTGGAAGGAGAGGAAGGGGTGGATGAAATCCACGTCGCCTTTTACGATGGCGTCCATGTTGTTCTTGATATTCTCCGGGTAGGAGGTGACGATGGGACAATTGTAGTGGTTGTTCGCATCCTCAAATTCATTTCGCTCATAGGGAATCGAAGGGTAGAAAATATGTCTGATTCCCTGGTTTATGAGCCACTGTACATGCCCGTGGGCGAGTTTTGCCGGATAACACTCGGACTCGCTGGGAATGGATTCGATGCCCAGCTCGTAAATCTTCCGTGTGGAAGCCGGGGAGAGAACCACCCGGAAGTTAAGTTTCGTAAAAAAGGTAAACCAGAACGGGTAGTTCTCATACATATTTAATACCCGCGGGATTCCGATGGTACCCCGCGCAGCCTCCGCCTCGCTCAAAGGCGTGTAGTCGAAGTAACGGTGGAATTTATAATCAAATAAATTGGGCAGGTTGTTCTTGGATTTTTCCTTTCCAAGTCCGCGCTCACAGCGGTTTCCGGTGATGAACTTGCGCCCGCCGCTGAAATGGTTGATGGTGAGGCGGCAGTTGTTGGTACAGCCCTTACATTTCGTCATGGTGGTAGAGTATTCCAGGCTCTCGATGTCCTCAATGGAGAGCATGGTCGTTCCCTCACAGTCCACATAGCGCTCTCTGGCAATCAGCGCTGCCCCGAACGCACCCATGATGCCCGCGATATCCGGGCGGATTGCCTCACAGTCGGCAATCTTCTCAAAGCTTCGAAGCACGGCGTTGTTGTAGAAAGTACCGCCCTGTACCACGATGTGGTTTCCAAGCTCGGAGGCATCGGATACCTTGATGACCTTAAAAAGCGCGTTCTTGATGACAGAGTAGGCGAGCCCGGCGGAGATATCCGCCACGGAAGCACCCTCTTTCTGCGCCTGTTTTACCTTGGAGTTCATAAATACTGTACAGCGGGTTCCCAAATCGATGGGATTCTGCGCGTACAACGCCTCATGCGCGAAGTCCTCCACGCTGTAGTTTAAGGACTTGGCAAAGGTCTCGATAAAAGAACCACAGCCGGAGGAACATGCCTCGTTTAACTGTACGCTGTCCACGGTCTGGTTCTTGATTTTGATGCATTTCATATCCTGTCCGCCGATGTCCAGGATACAGTCCACGTCCGGCTCAAAGAAGGACGCGGCGTAATAGTGGGAGACCGTCTCCACCTCTCCCTCGTCCAAAAGGAGGGCTGCCTTAATCAAAGCCTCGCCGTATCCGGTGGAGCAGGAGTGCACAATCTCCACACCCTCCGGGAGCTGGCTGTAAATGTCCTTGATGGCGCTGATGGTGGTTCCCAGCGGGTCCCCGTCGTTGTTGTGATAGAAGGAGTAGAGGAGTGTCCCGTCCTCGCCCACCAGTGCTGCCTTGGTGGTGGTGGAACCGGCATCGATACCCAGAAATGCCTTTCCACGGTAGGAGGCAAGGTCTTTGACCGGTACCTGGTGTTTTGCGTGGCGCTCGGTGAAAGCGTCATACTCCGCGGTGGTGGCAAAGAGAGGCTCCATACGGTCCACCTCAAAATCCATCTGAATCCTTCCTTCCAGTCTCTGCTGGAGCGCCTGCAGGTCCACAACCGTTTCTTTCTTCGAATTCAGCGCAGAACCGATGGCGGCAAACAGATGGGAGTGGTTGGGAGCGATGGTGTGCTCCTCGTCCAGCTTCAGGGTACGGATAAACGCCTCCTTAAGTTCCGAGAGAAAGTGCAGAGGACCTCCTAAAAATGCCACATGTCCCCGGATGGGTTTGCCGCAGGCAAGCCCGCTGATGGTCTGGTTGACCACAGCCTGGAAGATGGAAGCGGCAAGGTCCTCCTTGGAAGCCCCGTCGTTGATAAGGGGCTGGATATCGGATTTCGCGAATACACCGCAGCGCGCGGCGATGGAGTAGAGCGCCTTGTACTGTTTGGCGTATTCATTTAAGCCGGAGGCGTCCGTCTGCAGAAGGGAAGCCATCTGGTCGATGAAAGAGCCGGTACCGCCGGCGCAAACGCCGTTCATGCGCTGCTCCACATTTCCGCCTTCAAAGTAAATAATCTTCGCATCCTCGCCGCCTAACTCGATGGCGACATCCGTCTGGGGCGCGTAATCCTGCAGGGCAGTGGAGACGGCGATGACCTCCTGGACAAACGGCACATCCAGATGCTTGGCAAGGGTCAGACCGCCGGAACCTGTGATGACAGGGGAAACCTGGATGGGTCCTAATTTATAGAGAGCTCTGCCGAGCAAGTCGGAGAGGGTCTCCTGGATGTTGGCAAAATGCCGCTCGTAGTCGGAGAAGAGTACCTCGTTCTCCGCATTTAAGACCGCAATCTTTACGGTGGTGGAACCGATGTCGATTCCTAAAGTATGTAATTCCTTTAAACTCATAGATATAACCTCGTTTTCGTCTTACTATATGTGTCCTCTCTTTATCTGAGCCTGCATGACCGCTAAAGAAAGGACAGCGTCAGTGTGCAAAGTCTGAGGCGTGCTGCCTCTTTGTACAATGACGCTGCCTTCTCCTGAAAGGCAGAAATGCCCCGTCAGGAGAAAGGGTTACTTCCTATTAAATGTGTTTTTTGATTTTACAACAATTTACATTATACGACAGGATGGAGAAAAAGACAATTGTAATTATTATGCGGCTTTGCAAAATAATTCCGGGGGAATCTGGGAAATTTATATAAAGATAATGTTAAAAAGAGACAAAGGGGGTAACTTGCGTTTGACAAACAAGGGGTATGACGGTACAATTACTCATGTATGTATAAAGTGCTTTGTTTTTTTGTAAGGCTGTCCTTTGTCTTCTGTAAACTGGGAGGAGCTTTATGGAGGCAGAGCTAAAAATGATAAAATAAGGAGTAGGAATCTTTGAACTGGCTGAACAAATTAGAGAGAAAATTCGGACGTTTTGCGATTCCCAATCTGACGATGTATCTGCTCGCCGGATATGTCATCGGTTTTGCAATCGTATATCTGAGACAGGATTTGATTGGATGGCTGACACTGGAGCCTGCGCTGATTTTGAGAGGGCAGGTGTGGAGGCTTATCTCCTGGGTGCTCATCCCGCCCACGACCAGCCTTATTTCCTTGGCATTTTTGGTGCTTTTGTATTACTCGCTGGGGTCGGTGCTGGAGCGTTCCTGGGGGACGTTTCGGTATAATGTCTATATCTTTTCCGGAATTTTGTTTACCGTGATTGCTGTGTTTATTTTGTACGGCATCATTTATGCCATCTATGGTGTGCCTGTGTCGTTGTCCCATGTAGGATATATCAGCACCAACTATATCACCATGTCCATCTTCCTGGCTTTTGCGGCGATGTACCCCGATATGGAAGTGATGCTGTATTTTATTCTGCCAATTAAGATGAAATGGATGGCGCTGGTGTACGCGGCGATGGCGTTGTATTACTTTATCACCGGCGGTTTGGCAGAGAAGGTGGCAATTGGAGCTTCCCTTTTGAACTTCATCATCTTTTTCTTATCCAGCAGGAATACAAGACATTTCTCACCGAAAGAGCGGGCGAGAAAGGCAAAATTTAAAGAGCAGACGCGCCCTCACATGACTTACGCCAACGGAGCGAGACACCGCTGCGCAGTCTGCGGGCGGACAGAACTTACCGACCCGTCGCTGGAATTTCGGTTCTGCTCCAAGTGCAACGGAAATTTCGAGTACTGCCAGGACCATCTCTTTACTCACGAACATGTGAAATAGACAGGAAGACAGCGCGGCGAAGGATACAGAAGATACACATGGCGCGCTGCAAAGAGAAGATTTTACAGGGAAATCATTTCAATAAAAAAGGAGAGTTATAAGCATGAAGAAAACAAAAGTAGTTTGTACGATGGGACCCAACACCAACGACAGAGATTTGATGAGAAAGCTCATCCAGAATGGCATGGATGTGGCGCGTTTTAATTTCTCTCACGGGGACCACGCAGAACATAAAGGTCGTATGGATATGTTAAAGCAGCTTCGGGAGGAAGAACATGCCAATACCGCTATCCTTCTGGACACCAAAGGACCGGAAATTCGCACAGGTGTGTTGAAGGGCGGCAAGAAAATCATGCTGGAGGCTGGGGAATCCTTCACTCTGACGACAGAGGAAATCGAAGGGGACAAGGACAAGGTCTCCATCTCCTATGCAGGGCTTGTGGAGGATGTGGATACAGGAAAGACCATCCTTATCGACGACGGACTCATCGGTCTGAAGGTTGTTAGCACCACAGAGAAAGAAATCCACTGTACGGTTGTAAACGGCGGAGAACTTGGGGAGAGAAAGGGCGTCAATGTACCCAATGTCCCGGTGCGTCTGCCGGCAATCACCCAGAAGGACAAAGAAGACTTGAAGTTCGGCGTGGAGCAGGGCATTGATTTCATCGCTGCCTCCTTTGTGCGAAACGCGGAGTGTGTGCTGGAAATCCGCGCCTACTTAAAGGAACTGGGAGCCCCCTATATTCCGATTATCGCTAAGATTGAAAACGCGGAGGGCATCCAGAATATTGACGAGATTATCCGCGCGGCGGACGGACTGATGGTGGCGCGAGGCGACTTGGGTGTGGAAATCCCGGCGGAGGAAGTGCCTTATCTCCAGAAAATGATGATTCAGAAATGTAATAAGAACTTCAAGACCGTTATCACAGCCACACAGATGCTGGATTCCATGATGCGCAATCCCAGACCTACGAGAGCGGAGGTGACGGATGTTGCCAATGCCGTGTACGATGGGACGGACGCGGTGATGCTCTCCGGGGAGACAGCGCAGGGAAAATATCCCCTGGAGGCACTGCAGATGATGGTGCATATCATCGAAAACACAGAGCAGCACTTAGACTATGACACGATGCTGGAGAAAGCGGGAGAGCATTTGAAGGCAGGCGTTTCCAGCGCCATCGGGTATTCCTCCGTGCTGGCGGCGGCAAACTTAAACGCCAAATGCATCATCACTCCTTCGGTATCCGGCGCAACCACCAGAGTGGTATCAAACCTGCGTCCGAAGCAGGAAATCCTGGGAGTGACTCCCAACGAGCGGACACTGCGCAGGATGTCCATTTACTGGGGCGTGCGTCCCATTAAGTCCATGGAATTTGACACCACGGAAGACATCTGTGAAGGTGCCATTGAGCTCGCCCTTGTAAAACAGTATGTGGAGCCGGGGGACATTGTCGTGCTCACAGCGGGAATTCCCTCCCCGAATGTGAAAAAGGAGAGAAGCGGTGTGAGCAATATGATGCGCATCGCTACTGTGGAATAGAGGCGCGGAAGCAGAGTACGGACCCGGCAGCCGCAACACCTGTCTGTATTCGGGAAATGAGAACTTTGTGCAGTTATTTAAAAACGCGCTGGCAAATGAGATTGAGTTGATTACCATACACGGAGGGAAATTAAGATGACAAAAGAACCATTTGTGACAAAAGAACAGTTGGAAGAGATGACAAAAGAATACCCGACTCCCTTTCATCTCTACGATGAAAAAGGGATACGAAGAAATGTGGAGGCGTTAAAGGAGGCATTTTCCTGGAATCCCGGATACCGGGAATATTTCGCGGTGAAAGCGACTCCCAATCCTTTTTTGATTGATATTTTAAAGGAATACGGCTGCGGCTGCGACTGCTCCTCCTACACCGAGCTTATGTTATCCGATGCGCTGGATATCCGCGGGGAGCATATCATGTTCTCCTCCAACGATACACCGGCGGAGGACTTTCAGCTTGCGGACAAGCTGGGGGCAATCATCAATCTGGATGATATCACTCATATCGGTTTTCTGGAGAAAGCAATCGGGCATATCCCTAAGACCATAAGCTGCCGCTATAATCCCGGCGGACTCTTTAAAATCAGCAACGATATTATGGACAATCCCGGCGATGCGAAGTACGGCATGACTACAGAGCAGCTGGAGGAGGCATATAAAATATTGAAGGAAAAAGGCGCCAAAGAGTTTGGTCTGCACGCCTTCCTCGCCAGCAACACGGTGACAAACGAGTACTATCCGATGCTCGCCAAAGTCTTGTTTGAGCAGGCGGTGAAGCTGAAGGAGAAGACAGGGGTGCACATCAAATTCATCAACCTCTCCGGCGGCATAGGGATTCCCTACAAACCGGACCAGGAGCCCAATGACATCCGCGCCATCGGAGACGGCGTGCGCCGCGTCTATGAGGAAGTGCTGGTTCCGGCGGGGATGGGCGATGTGGCAATCTACACCGAACTGGGACGTTTTATGATGGGACCTTACGGCTGCCTGGTGACGAGAGCCATCCATGAGAAGCACACCCACAAGGAGTACATCGGCGTGGACGCCTGCGCGGTCAATCTGATGCGACCGGCGATGTACGGGGCATACCACCACATTACCGTGATGGGAAAAGAAAATCTTCCTCATGACCATCAGTACGATATCACAGGCTCACTGTGTGAGAATAACGATAAGTTTGCCATCGACCGGATGCTTCCGAAAATCGACATCGGGGACCTTTTGGTCATCCACGACACAGGGGCGCACGGCTTTTCCATGGGCTACAATTATAATGGGAAACTGAAATCCGCCGAGGTACTCTTAAAAGAAGACGGGACCACACAGCTTATCCGGCGGGCGGAGACGCCGAAAGATTATTTTGCTACCTTTGACTGCTTTGACATCGGGAAGAAACTGCTTTAGAGCGGAGGGAAATGGTTACATCTTCGTGACCGTGTATGCTCTTGCAGAGAGAATGGTATAAGTGCATAATAGCCGAAAGAAAGGGCTGCCGCAGAACATATTGGTTTCGCGGCAGCCCGAAATTGTGTTATGGCAAAAGAAAAGCCCTTGAAAATCCTGTATGTGCAGCATTTTCAAGGGTTGCTCCGATGCGGATGGTGGGACTTGAACCCACACGTAGTCACCTACGCAAGATTTTGAGTCTTGTGCGTCTGCCATTCCGCCACATCCGCATGTCCGGCTTCCACCAGAAGCCGAAATTTATTATAGCACAGGAAAAGTGACATTGCAAGAATTATTTTTAACCGTATGAATAGTAACGTTCAGCCCGCGCCATTCGTAAAATTGCACTGTATGGCTGAACTATAAATCTGCAAGTTCTGAAAAATCGTGTATGGTCCTGGGAGCATCGCTTACTTCCCCAAATCCGTAGGAAGCGTAGATGAAGGGAACCCCGGCTTTTTTGCAGGCGTTGTAATCACCCTGTGTATCCCCGACGTAGACGACATCTTTTATCTGATTTTTTCCCATCAGCTGAAGGAGAGTCTCGTCCTTGTCCGTCAGTGTCTGTCCGTAACACAGGGTATCCTGAAAGAGGGGACGAAGTCCGGTGGAGTCGAGCATGGCATCGATGTATCCGAGCTGGCAGTTGCTGACAATGAAAAGCGGATACTTTGCGGATAAGAGCTCCAAAGTCTCCCTCACATGGTCGTAGAGCCTGCCGGGTTTGGTGAGAAGAAGTTCATTCTCGTACTCGTAACAGTGCTTTAACAGAGGGGCTTTTTCTTCCTCTGACATGGAAGGAAAGAGGGCGTTTCCAATCTCCTCCATGGTTTTCCCGAATAAGTTTTTTAATTCCGCACCTGTGATGGTGAGATTTAAATCGGTGTGGCGGCGAATCATCGCTGTCCATGATTCCGCGACGGTATCGGTTGAATCCCAGAGGGTGCCGTCCACGTCAAATATGATTCCATCCATAGATAAATACCTCGCTTTGCTAGAGTATTGCCCCGGCATAAGACCGGCGCTTGTGGATTTATAATAACATAAAAATAGCCTTTTAAAAAGCAGGATTTTAGTGTATACTTGTTTTCGTAGTTATGGGGTTACTGTTCACTCGCAAGCTTGATAGCGCGGATGAAACGGCGACATTTCGTATGAAAAAAGACAATGGAGACGGATGAATCTATGAGAGAAAAAATCGTACTGATAGATGGACACAGTATTTTGAACCGGGCGTTTTACGGGCTGCCGGATTTGACGAACGCGGAAGGTCTGCACACCAATGCAATCTACGGGTTTTTGAGTATCCTCTTTAAAATATTGGATGAGGAGAGCCCCCAGTATCTGACGGTGACCTTTGACGTGCACACTCCCACCTTCCGCCATGAGATGTACGCGGAGTATAAAGGGACGAGAAAGCCCATGGCGGAGGAACTGCGCCAGCAGGTGCCTGTGATAAAAGAGGTGCTTAAGGCGATGGACATTGAGATTATCGAGAAAGCCGGGCTGGAGGCGGATGATTTGCTGGGAACCATTTCTGCCCGATGCGAGAAAGAGGGACTGGATGTCTCCATCATTTCCGGGGACCGGGATACGCTGCAGCTCGCCACAGAGCATGTGAAGATTCGGATACCGAAGACAAAGCAGGGCAGAACCGAGGTGGAAGACTACTATGCTGCCGATGTAGCAGAGAGGTACGGGGTGACGCCCAAGGAGTTCATCGATGTGAAGGCGCTCATGGGCGATACTTCCGACAATATTCCGGGTGTGCCGGGAATCGGAGAGAAGACGGCGACCAAGATTATCCAGGAATATAAAAATATCGAGACGGCGCACGAACACGCGCCGGAGTTAAAGCCTCCCAGAGCCGGGAAGAATCTCGCCGAGTACTGGGAACAGGCGAAGCTCTCCAAAGTTTTAGCGACTATCGATACCCACGCGGATATCGAGTTTGACTTAGAGGCGGCAAGGCACGGGGATATCTACACAAAGGAAGCCTATGAGTATTTTCAGCGCCTGCAGTTTAAAAATTTCCTGGGGCGTTTTACTGTGGAAGCCTCCGTCAACGATGTGGAGAAGTATTTTCAGGAAGTGACGGACAGACAGGAGATAGAGGATATCTTTGAGAGGGCGTGTAAGGCGAAGGTGCTGGGCGCGGCAATCTCCGAGGAGGCGGGGGATGTACTGCCTTTGTTTTTGCATCCGTCGGGATACACGCGGGTGACGCTGGCATTTGAGAAGGAGAAGGTATACTCCATCCCTTGTGACATGGATACGGATATGGAGTATCTGTTTGGGCGGCTGTCGGAAGCCGCGGCACAGGCTCAGACCTTTGTGATGTGTGACTTGAAGCACTATCTGCCCCTTCTGTCCGGCGTGGGGAGAGACAACAGCTTTGACGCGGTCATCGCGGCATATCTGTTAAATCCTCTGAAAAATGACTATACCTACGAGGACATTGCCAGAGAGCAGTTAAACTTGATGATAGACGACAACGCCAAAGCCTCTGTGAAAGCCTGCTACGAGGCGTATACCTGCATGGAGTCCGCGGCGGTGCTGACGGAGAAGTTAAAAGCTGCGGGGATGTATAAGCTGTTTAAAGACATTGAGATGCCCCTTGTCTTTACTCTCTTTGACATGGAGCAGGCGGGCATCAAGGTGGAGGCAGAGGAATTAAAAGATTACGGGGACCGTCTGGGGAAACAGATTGTGACCCTGGAAAAGGAAATCTACGATATGGCGGGGGAGACGTTCAATATCAACTCGCCCAAACAGCTGGGGGTCATTTTGTTTGACAAGCTGAATATGCCCCACGCGAAGAAGACTAAGACCGGTTATTCCACGGCGGCAGACGTGCTGGACAAGCTGGCGCCGGAGTTTCCCATTGTGGCGAAAATCCTGGAATACCGGCAGCTCGCCAAGTTAAAGTCCACTTACGCCGATGGGCTGGCGAATTTCATCGGGAAGGATGGGCGCATACACGGGACCTTCAACCAGACCATCACCGCAACGGGACGAATCAGCAGCACAGAGCCGAACCTGCAGAATATCCCGGTGCGCATGGAACTGGGACGTCTCATACGCAAGGTCTTTGTGCCGGAGGAGGGGTATGTGTTCGTGGATGCGGACTATTCCCAGATAGAGCTGCGCATACTGGCGCACTGTTCCGGGGATGCACAGCTTATCCAGGCGTACCGGGAGGCAAAGGATATCCACAGGATGACGGCTTCCCAGGTGTTCCACACTCCTTTTGAGGAGGTGACGGATTTGCAGCGCCGCAATGCCAAGGCGGTGAACTTCGGCATTGTCTACGGCATCAGCTCCTTTGGGCTGAGCCAGGATTTGAGTATCACGCGCAAAGAGGCGGCAGAGTATATCGAACATTATTTTGAGACCTATCCCGGTGTGAAACAGTTTTTGGACGACACAGTGGCGCACGCCAAAGAAGAAGGCTATGTATCCACGCTTTACGGCAGGAGAAGACCGGTGCCGGAGCTCAAATCCAGCAATTTTATGCAGCGGTCCTTCGGCGAGAGGGTGGCGATGAACGCGCCCATCCAGGGGACAGCGGCGGACGTCATCAAGATTGCCATGATTGGTGTGGATGACGAGCTGAAGAAGCGGAAGATGAAATCAAGGCTCATCCTGCAGGTACACGACGAACTTTTGATTGAGGCGGAAAACGGGGAAGTCGAAGAGGTGAAGCAGATACTCTTAGAGCAGATGGAGAGAGCAGCTAATTTGCAGGTGCCTTTAATTGTAGACATGCATACGGGACAGAGCTGGTATGAGGCGAAGTAGTATGAAGATTATCGGTGTGACCGGGGGCGTGGGCAGCGGAAAGAGCGAAGTCCTGCGCTTCCTTGAGCGGGAATATAAAGCGCATATCTGCCAGCTCGACGAGGTGGCGAAAGCCCTGCAAAGGCGGGGGACTGCGTGCTTTAAAAAAATCGTGGAATGTTTCGGAGAGGACATGGTAGGAGAGGACGGGGAGCTTGACCGGGCAAAGCTGGGACAGGCAGTGTTTGGCAGTGCGGAGAAACTGAATGCTCTCAATGCCATTGTCCACCCGGAGGTGAAGCAATGGGTCCGCTCTGATATCGAAAGGAAGAAAGAGACGCAAGTCCCTCTCTATGTTATCGAGGCGGCGCTTCTTTTAGAGGCAGGGTATCAGGATATCTGCGACGAACTCTGGTACATTTTTGTGCCGCAGGACATCCGCAGAGAGCGCCTGAAAGCATCCCGTGGCTACTCGGATGAGAGGATAGATAAGATGTTTGCGTCCCAGCTTACGGACGAGGCATTTAAAGCCGGGTGCACCGTCGTCATTGACAATGGCGGCACCTTTGAAAATACAATCAGACAAATAGGAGACAGGCTATGAGAATGTGCAGTATTGCCAGCGGGAGCAGCGGAAACTGTATCTATGTGGGCAGCGAATCCACGCATCTGCTGGTGGATACCGGAATCAGTAAAAAAAGGATAGAGCAGGGCTTAAAAGAGCTGGAGATAAAGGGGGAGGAGCTCGATGGAATCTGTATCACCCACGAGCACTCGGACCATATCCAGGGACTGGGCGTGTTCAGCAGGAAATATAAGGTTCCCATTTACGCGACGCCGGGGACGCTTCAGGGAATCCTGAACTATTCCGGACTGGGGAAGATGCCGGAGGGATTGTTTCATCCTATCCGCGCGGACGAGGAGTTCTCCCTGGGGGATATCCGCATCCACCCTTTTTCCATTTCCCACGATGCCAATGAACCCTGCGGATACCGCATGGAGTGCGGAGAAAAAAAGGTGGCAGTGGCGACAGATTTAGGCGTTTACGATGATTATACGGTGGAGAACTTAAAGAATTTAGACGCGGTCCTTCTGGAGGCGAACCACGATATACATATGCTGGAGGTGGGCGGATATCCGTACTACTTAAAGCAGAGGATACTGGGAGAAAAGGGGCATTTATCCAATGAATTGTCAGGAAGGCTCCTTTGTGATATACTACATGATAATCTGAACCATATCATTCTCGGACATCTGAGCAAAGAGAATAATTATGCAAAGCTGGCGTATGAGACCGTGAAACTGGAAGTGACATTATCGGACAACGATTACCGGGGGGAAGACCTGGATATGTTCGTGGCAAAGCGGGATGCGGTTTCAGAGATTATCTATATTTAAAAGAACATTTATCAGGAGGAGAAGCAATGAAAAAATGTATCGTGACCGTTCTGGGAAAAGATACGGTGGGAATCATCGCGAAAGTATGTACTTATCTGGCGGAGAATGGAATCAATATTCTGGACATTTCCCAGACCATCATCCAGGGTTATTTCAACATGATGATGATTGTGGATGTGACTGACATGGAGAAGGATTTTAAGGTTGTGTGCGATGAACTCTCTGTGCTCGGAGAGGAGATTGGCGTGAGCATCCAATGTCAGAGAGAAGAGATTTTTGAGAAGATGCACAGACTGTAGAAAAGTTGATAAAGCGAGGTTATTCAGCATGATAAATATGTACGAAGTGTCAGAGACCAACAAGATGATAGAGCATGAGAACCTGGACGTGCGCACGATTACGCTGGGCGTAAGCCTTCTGGACTGTGTGGATTCTGACCTGGAAGAACTGAACCGTAAGATTTATACAAAGATTACCGCCACGGCAAAGAACCTGGTGGCAACGGGGGAAGATATCGAGAAAGAATTCGGTATCCCTATCGTCAACAAGAGGATTTCCGTTACCCCCATCGCTTTAGTGGGCGCCTCCGCATGTAAAAGCGAGGAGGATTTCGTCAGCATCGCTAAGACGCTGGATATGGCGGCAAAGGAAGTGGGCGTGAATTTTATTGGAGGATACTCGGCTCTTGTGTCCAAAGGGATGACAAAGAGTGATGAATACCTGATTAAATCCATCCCTCAGGCGCTGGCGCAGACAGAGCGGATATGCAGCTCGGTGAATGTGGGCTCCACAAAGACAGGCATCAATATGGATGCCGTGCGCCTGTGCGGGGAGATAGTCAAAGCCACTGCGGAAGCGACAAAAGAGAGGGACTCCTTAGGATGCGCGAAGCTGGTTATATTCTGCAACGCGCCCGATGACAACCCCTTTATGGCGGGAGCATTTTTGGGTGTCACAGAGTCCGATGCAGTTATCAATGTAGGGGTCAGTGGTCCCGGCGTTGTGAAGAAGGCATTGGAAAAGGTGCGGGGAAAAGGCTTTGAGGAGCTCTGTGAGACCATCAAAAAGACTGCCTTCAAGGTGACAAGAGTGGGACAGCTCGTCGCCAAAGAGGCATCGGAGAGAATGGGGATTCCTTTCGGAATCGTGGATTTATCCCTGGCGCCCACCCCGGCAGTGGGAGACAGTGTGGCGGAGATTTTGGAGGAGATTGGTCTTGAGAGAGTGGGCGCGCCGGGCACCACAGCGGCGCTGGCGATGCTCAATGACCAGGTGAAAAAAGGCGGCGTGATGGCGTCCTCCTATGTGGGAGGCTTAAGCGGCGCGTTCATCCCGGTGAGTGAGGACCAGGGCATGATTGACGCGGTGCACGCGGGCTCCCTGACACTGGAGAAATTGGAGGCGATGACCTGTGTCTGCTCGGTGGGGCTGGATATGATTGCCATACCGGGCAAGACCACGGCGAGCACCATCTCCGGTATCATTGCCGATGAGATGGCAATCGGGATGGTGAATCAGAAGACCACGGCAGTGCGGCTCATTCCGGTCATCGGAAAAGATGTGGGAGACACCGCGGAATTTGGCGGGCTTTTGGGATATGCGCCCATCATGCCGGTAAATGAATTTGGATGCGAGGCGTTTGTGAACAGGCAGGGCAGAATTCCCGCGCCGATTCACAGCTTTAAAAATTAGAACGAGGGGAGAACTATGGGAAAGATTGCGATTGTAACGGACAGTAACAGCGGAATCACGCAGGCAAAGGGAAAGGAGATGGGAATCTCTGTCATTCCCATGCCGTTTTTCATCGACGGTGAATTGTATCTGGAGGACATCACTCTGACGCAGGAGGAATTTTATAAGAAGCTGGAGGAGGATTCTGATATTTCCACCTCCCAGCCGGCGCCGGGGGAAGTGATGTCTCTCTGGGAGAGCCTTCTGGAGGAATACGACGAGATTGTGCACATCCCCATGTCCAGCGGACTTAGCAGCACATGCGAGACGGCGGTCGCACTGTCGGCAAATTACAACGGGCGTGTGCAGGTGGTGGATGACCAGAGGATTTCCGTGACCCAGGAACAGGCAGTTTTAGATGCCATGCTGTTGAGAGAGGAAGGGAAATCTGCCAGTGAGATAAAGGAGATTCTGGAGAGGGAAAAGCTGGAATCCAGCATCTACATCACGGTGGACACCCTGAAATATTTAAAGAAGGGCGGCAGAATCACTCCGGCCGCGGCAGCGCTGGGTACGGTTTTGAACTTAAAGCCGGTCCTGCAGATTCAGGGAGAGCGCCTGGATGCCTACGCTAAGGTGAGGGGATGGAAAGCTGCCAAGCGTACCATGCTGGATGCGGTGGAGAAGGACATCAAAGGACGGTTTGCCGGAAAAGAAGACAAGCTGGTGCTGGGAATGGCATATACGTGCAGCAGAGAAGAGGCAGATGTGTGGAAGGCAGAGATTCATGAGAGATTTCCGCAGTATGAAATCATGGAATCTCCACTGTCCCTGAGTGTTTCCTGTCATATCGGACCAGGGGCGATGGCGGTGACATGTACAAAGAAGGTGTAGCGAGTCTGCGCACAGAATAAGGTGAAGCATACCCTGCGAGACGCAGAGGATAGAAGGCGGAAAGATAGAGATGGGGACTGCATAAGACCGGGAGTGTTTCCTTCTGGTTTATGCAGTCCCCTTATTTGCAGACCCTATACTTTGACGACCGCCTGGCTGTTCTCGTTGGCAAAGGCGGTTTTATATTTATCCGTGATGACAGAGGTGTAAAGGTTGGAAGCCAAGATATCCTGGGTGAACATCTGCTTTCCGATACCGGCAAGTCCCTCCGCGTCGGCAGCGCGTATGAGGAGCGGCAGCGCGCTCTTTTTGGAGATGGAGGAAATCAGCTTCTCTTTGTCTTTGCGGAACCCTAAGAGGCGGGCATAGAAATGATAGCCTTCCTCTGTGTATTCTTCCACGCGAGCTTTTTTGAGCCCCAGCATAATGTGCAGGAGAGCGCGGTTGATGCGCGTCTGCGTGACTTCCCTCGTTTTCAGGAGTTCGCAGAACTGCTTGTAGTTAAAATAGTCGTTTAAGCGGGAGGCGATGCGGTTGGCAAGTTCCCCGGATACATCCATATACTTCGTGAAATCGGCCGCTTTTTTGTTTAGGAGCTTGTATTTGAGTATCAGAGAAAAATCATTCTGATAGACCGGGTAGAGGACATGGTGATAGTCCTTTAAAAGCTCCAGGCAGCAGGAGGGTACCTGGCTCTCCAGCTCTCCCATAATATTGGAAAACGGTGTGTTCTCGAAGGTGTGTCCGCTGCCGGTGTGGATGGAGGCGCCGGAGTAGGCGAGCAGAGAGCGGATGGCGGAGGCGGAGCTGTACCGGTCGTTGAGTTCTGTCTCGTGATAGTGAGATTCCCTGCGCCGGATGGTATACGCCCGGATGGGGCTGTGCAGCCGTTTGAGCGCCTTTATATACTCCACACCCAGTATGTTATTGGGTTCGCTGAGCAGAAAGGCGCAGTCTTTCAGCCCGGTATAGGCGGCGATGGCATCCTGTCTGGCGGAGGGGAAAGGTTTCCCTTCCTTTAAGCCTTCTTTGAGGACTTGGACATACTCAGGTGGTTCTAAGAGCAGGATATCCGCGATGGCGGACAGACTCTCTAAGTCACCGCACTCGCTGCCGAAGCACAGAGAGTCCACGACACCCAGGGCGTCCAGCAGAGAGACCGCGCCCAGCGCGAACAGCTCCGCGCTCCCCGTGGCATAGCAGACAGGGAGCTCGAAGACAGCGGCGGCACCGCATTTTAATGCCATTTCCGCGCGGAGGCGTTTGGGCATGATGGCAGGCGTTCCTCTCTGTACATAGTCCCCGCTCATGACGACGATGGCGGCATCCGCTCCGGCTATGCGCCTGGCTTCTTCAATATGGTAGCGGTGTCCGTTGTGAAAAGGGTTATACTCTGTAATTAAACCGACAATTTTCATAAGAATCTCCTTGTATATCAATATATAAGCTATTATACTATAAAAGGACAGGTTATTGAAAAAATATTGCATGACCGGCGCAAGAAAACGAAGGAAAGAGGGTGCAGAGGGCAATGGAAAAAGACCAGATTTTGGATTTGCTTGAAAAGCACAGCTATAAAGAACTGAAAGAAGAACTGGAAAATATGCACCCGGTTGACATTGTAGAGATACTGGAGGACTTAGATGAAAAGCAGATGATTCTGATATTCCGTCTGCTGGCGAAAGAGGAAGCAGCGGAAGTATTCACGGACATGAACAGCGACATGAGGGAGGACCTCATCAACGCACTGACGGATTCCGAGCTGGAAGAGGTCATGGAAGAGATGTACGTGGATGACACGGTCGACGTGCTGGAGGAGATGCCGGCGAATGTGGTGGACCGTCTTCTGCTTGTGACAGATGAGGAGACCAGGGTAAAGATAAACGCTCTTCTGCAGTATCCCGAAGACAGCGCCGGCAGCATCATGAATGTGGAATACATCAGTCTGCGCCGGGAGATGACCGTGGCGGAGGCTATCTTGAAGATTCGGCAGGTAGGCATCAACAAGGAGACCATTTATACCTGCTATGTGACAGAGAAAAAGCGCCTCATCGGCATGGTGGATGTGAAGGACCTTCTGACAGCGGGAGAGTCCAGGGCGATTGAGGAAATTATGGATGAAAACGTGCTCTACGCCCGCACCCTGGATGACCAGGAGGAGGTGGCGAAGACCATCCGCAAATACGGCTTAGTGGCAATCCCTATCATTGACCATGAAGATTGTCTGGTGGGAATCGTCACAGTCGACGACGCGATGGTTGTCATGCAGGATGAGACCACCGAGGATATCAGTATCATGGCGGGTGTCAGCCCCAATGAAGACTCCTATTTCGGGACGTCTGTGTTCCAGCATGCCAAGAACCGTACTCCCTGGCTTATGCTGCTCATGCTCTCCGCTACGGTGACGGGGGAGATACTGGGGTATTATGAGGCAGCCATGGCGGCGATGCCTGTGCTCATCACCTTCATCCCCATGCTCATGGGAACGGGCGGTAACTGCGGTTCGCAGAGTTCTACCCTTATTATCCGCGGGCTGGCAGTGGGGGAAGTACAGTTTAAGGATATTTTCCGGGTCATCTTCAAGGAAATCAGGGTGGCGCTGGTGGTGAGTGTCCTTCTGGCAGTGGTAAATGGGCTGCGCATCTATATTATGTACGGACAGAACATCATGCTCTCCCTGGCTCTGGGGATTACCATGATAGCAGTGGTGGTGATGGCAAAGTGCATCGGCTGCACATTGCCTCTGCTCGCCAAAAAGCTGGGGCTGGACCCGGCAATCATGGCGGCGCCTCTTATCACTACGATACTGGATACCTGTACGATACTGGTTTATTTTAATATTGTGACCCATATCTTTCATCTGAGCGCATAAATTTGCGTCCGCCATATGTTGTGGATTGGATTGTTACTGTTCGCAGGTACCTGCGAACAGTAACATTGTATTTAAAATAGCACATGGAATTGGTGGAAAATTCCTTGTATACAAAAAACGTTTGCGTTATAATAACTCTAAGTGAGAATTTATGAAAGGTGGCTGTAAACCATGGGATTTATTGATGAAATCAAAGCAAGAGCGAAAGCTGACAAAAAAACCATCGTTCTTCCTGAGACAGAAGACGAAAGAACTTATAAAGCTGCGGAGGCAGTTTTGAAAGACGGGACAGCGAATCTGATTTTAGTCGGAAGCAAAGAGGAGATTGAGAAGAACAAAAAAGATTATGACATCTCCGGCGCTGCTATCGTAGACCCGGCGACAAGCGAGAAGACAGAGAACTACATCGCGAAGCTCGTAGAGCTGAGACAGAAAAAAGGAATGACAGAAGAGCAGGCGAGAGAGCTGCTCCTTACGAATTACTTATATTATGGCGTTATGATGGTGAAGATGGGGGATGCTGACGGTATGGTTTCCGGTGCATGCCACTCCACAGCAGATACTCTTCGTCCGTGTCTGCAGATTCTGAAGACAAAACCGGGCACAAAGCTGGTATCCGCATTCTTCCTGATGGTCGTTCCGGACTGTGATATGGGAGCGAACGGAACCTTTATCTTTGGAGATTCCGGACTGGAGCAGAATCCGGACCCGGAGAAACTGGCGAATATCGCGATTTCTTCCGCAGATTCTTTCCGCACACTGACAGGCAAAGAGCCAATCGTTGCCATGCTGTCCCACTCCACAAAGGGAAGTGCAAAGCACGCGGACGTGGACAAGGTTGTGGAAGCGACAAAGATTGCGAAGGAACTGGCTCCGGATTTGAAACTGGACGGAGAACTGCAGCTTGACGCAGCCATCGTTCCTGCAGTGGGAGAGTCCAAGGCTCCGGGCAGCCCGGTGGCTGGACATGCCAATGTACTTATTTTCCCGGATTTGGATGCGGGAAATATCGGTTACAAGCTGGTACAGAGACTGGCAAAGGCGGAGGCTTACGGACCACTGACACAGGGAATCGCCGCTCCGGTCAACGACCTCTCCCGTGGATGCAGCGCAGAAGATATCGAAGGTGTCGTTGCCATCACAGCAGTACAGGCACAGGGACAGTAGAAGACTGCCAAAGGAATGCTCTGTTATGCTGGGCTTTCGGAAAGAAAGAGGTAGAATCCGGGATGGCAGGGCTGTCACTTATTAATATATTTTTTAAGAAAGACTAGATTTCAGGAGGAAAAGAAATGAACGTATTAGTTATCAACTGTGGAAGTTCATCTCTGAAATTCCAGCTCATCGATGCGGAATCAGAGAAAGTTCTGGCAAAGGGACTGTGCGAGAGAATCGGTATTGACGGACAGTTTACCTACCAGCCGGCAGGCGGGGACAAAGAAAAATCCGCGAAAGCGATGCCCACACACACAGAGGCAATCCAGTACGTGCTGGAGGCGCTGACCAATGAGAAGACCGGCGTTGTAAAGAGCTTGGACGAGATTGGGGCAGTCGGTCACCGTGTGGTACACGGCGGAGAAAAGTTCGCTTCTTCCGTTGTCATCACAGACGAAGTGAAAAAGGCAGTGGAGGAGTGCAACGACTTGGCGCCGCTGCATAACCCGGCAAACTTAATCGGCGTAGCTGCCTGTGAGAAACTGATGCCGGGCACACCGATGGTGGCAGTATTCGACACCGCTTTCCACCAGACAATGCCGGAAAAGGCATATATGTACGGACTTCCCTACAGATACTATGAGAAATATAAAGTAAGACGCTACGGATTCCACGGGACAAGCCACAGCTTTGTATCCAAGAGAGCGGCAGAGCTCATGGAAAAACCTTATGATAATCTGAAGACCATCGTGTGCCACTTAGGAAACGGCGCCAGCGTGACAGCAGTGCTCAACGGAAAATCTGTGGACACTTCCATGGGTCTGACTCCGTTGGAGGGTCTTGTGATGGGAACAAGAAGCGGGGATATCGACCCGGCAATCATGGAGTTTATCGCTCACAAAGAAGGTCTGGATGTAGACGGAGTCATGAAGGTGCTCAACAAAGAGTCCGGTGTGTACGGCCTTTCCGGAGACCTCTCCAGTGATTTCCGTGATTTGACAGATGCAGCTCTTTCCGGGGATAAGAAAGCACAGATTGCTATGGAAGTGTTCTCTTACCGCGTAGCGAAATATATCGGTGCGTATGCGGCAGCGATGAACGGTGTGGATGATATCGTATTTACAGCGGGAATCGGTGAGAACGATGATATTGTGAGAAGCCAGGTTTGCAGCTATCTGGGATACTTAGGCATTGAGTTTGACGAGGAGAAGAACAAAGGCTTAAGAGGAAAAGAAGAGATGCTCTCCACTGCGGACTCCAAGGTGAAGGTATTCGTTATCCCGACCAACGAGGAGCTGGCAATCGCAAGAGAGACGATGGCTCTGGTAAAATAGCAGAGTGCGGTCTGAAAGATACGCCGAATGGTAAGAGAATAAGAAGAAAACAAGAAGTGATACAGGAAGAAAAACACCTCTTGACAAACAGTTTTTACATGGTATAATAGTCTAGGTATGGATAGGAGCAATCAGTTATGTTAATCAATCTGACAGACGTGATGTCAGACCGGCACGAGACAGTGGACGAGACCGTGAGTCTGGAGATGAAGGATTTCCGGACGAAGGCGGGGACGTTCCCGATTGTCGAGAGAAACCCGGTCCATATAAGAGTGGAGCATGTCAAAGGCAGGGAGATGCTGATTTATGTTGAGGCAGAACTCGCCATTGCTATTCCCTGTGACAGGTGTCTTGAAGAAGTCAGGCAGGAATTTCATCTGCATGTGACAAAGCATGTGGATTTGGAAGTTTCAGATGACAAGTTAACAGAAGAACTGGATGAGTCCAACTTTATCGACGGATATAACCTTGACGTGGAGAAATTACTCTATAATGAGATTTTGATAGGATGGCCGGCGAAAGTCCTTTGCAGGGAAGACTGCCGGGGAATTTGCAGTGTATGTGGTCAGAATCTGAATGAGGGTTCCTGTGACTGTGAAGACACAGGACTTGACCCCAGAATGTCGGTTGTCCGCGACCTATTTAAGAATTTTAAGGAGGTGTAACCTATGTCAATCTGTCCAAAGAATAAATCTTCCAAGGCGAGAAGAGATAAAAGAAGAGCTAACTGGAAGATGAGCGCTCCGAACCTGGTAAAATGCAGCAAGTGCGGAGAACTCATGATGCCTCACAGAGTATGTAAGGCATGTGGCTCTTACAACAAAAAAGAAATCATTTCTGTTGATTAATTGAAGAAAGAGAAAAGGCGTAAAACTTTGTTTTTACGTCTTTTTTTGTGCTTGCGGTGAGCGAAAACCTTAGTTATGTAGGGCGCGGAACTTCAGCAGCGAAGAAGCGGCGGACGAGCATGTAAGCGGGGCGGCTGTGAATCGTGACATGCAGAAGAAACTTAGGGCGCGCTTTCGCACTTTGTTCTTGATTTTTACACTAATATCCAGTAGAATAATTTCAGTAGCGATAGGAGGAAGAGAAATGTCTGATATTACGAAAGTAGCCCTGGATGCGATGGGCGGCGACAACGCGCCGAAGGAGATTGTAAAAGGGGCAGTGGAGGCCGTTAAGCTGAGGCAGGATATCAAGGTGCTGCTTACCGGTCAGGAGGAAGTACTGAAGAAGGAATTATCAGAATATACTTATCCAAAGGACCAGATTGAGATTGTCAATGCCACAGAGGTCATTGAGACAGCAGAGCCGCCGGTGATGGCAATCCGCAGGAAGAAGGATTCTTCCATTGTGGTCGCCATGAACCTGGTGAAGAAGAAGGAGGCGGATGCTTTCGTGTCCGCGGGCAGCACCGGTGCCGTTCTCGTGGGAGGACAGGTTCTGGTGGGGCGGATAAAGGGTGTGGAAAGACCACCTCTGGCGCCGCTTATGCCGACTTTAAAGGGTGTTTCCCTGCTGATTGACTGCGGGGCGAATGTGGATGCGCGTCCCTCACATCTGGTACAGTTTGCGAAGATGGGTTCCATCTACATGGAGCATGTGATGGGGAAGAAGAACCCCACCGTCGGAATTGTGAATATCGGCGCGGAGGAGGAAAAGGGCAATGCCCTCGTGAAAGAGACATTCCCTCTTCTCAAAGAATGTAAGGACATCAACTTTATCGGGAGCGTGGAAGCCAGAGAGATTCCATACGGGGCGGCGGATGTCATCGTGTGCGAGGCGTTTGTCGGCAATGTCATCCTGAAGCTCTACGAAGGGGTTGGCGGAGCTCTTGTCAAAAAGCTCAAAAAAGGGATGATGGCATCTCTTCGCAGCAAGATTGGGGCACTTCTTGTAAAGCCTGCGCTGAAAGCTACTTTAAAAGATTTTGATTCCAGTGAATACGGCGGAGCGCCTCTCCTGGGATTGAATGGACTTGTTGTCAAAACTCATGGGAGTTCTACTTCAAAAGAGGTATGCAATTCCATCATCCAATGCCTGACGTTCAAAGAGCAGAATATCAATGAAAAGATTCGGGAATCGATTGGGAAGGCTGAGGATGGACAAAAAGAAGAATAGTCAGGAAAGAGAAAGGAAAGAGAACTATGGAATTTGAAAAATTGCAGGAAATCATTGCGGACGTATTAAATGTCCAGAAAGAAGAAATTAAACCGGAGACTACATTCGTAGATGACCTGGGTGCAGATTCATTGGATATTTTCCAGATTATCATGGGGATTGAGGAAGAATACGACATTGAGATTGACAATGATGAGGCGGAGAAAATCGTGACTGTACAGGATGCAGTAGACCAGATTAAGAAGGCTGTTGAATAATAGGATAGGAATGAAAGAGATGAAAAAGCCCCTATGGGCTTTTTCGTTTTAAGAGGAAAGCAGGACATGATGAAGAAAATCAGAAGTCTGGAGAAGAAGATAGGATATGAATTTCGGGATTTCTCTCTTCTGTGCCAGGCGATGACACACAGTTCTTATACCAACGAAAAACGTATGGCAAAAAAGGACTGCAACGAGCGTCTGGAGTTTTTGGGGGATGCGGTGCTGGAACTGATATCCAGCGAATATCTCTACCTGGAATCGCCGGAGGTCTCGGAAGGGGAACTCACTAAGACAAGGGCGAGCATGGTATGCGAGCCGGCACTGGCATTCTGCGCCAGGGAGATTGGGCTGGGCGAATACCTTCTGCTCGGCAAAGGCGAGGAGGCGACCGGCGGGAGATTGAGGGAGTCCATCACCTCCGATGCCATGGAAGCGCTCATTGGCGCCATATACCTGGATGGTGGTTTTACTAATGCAAAAGAGTTTATCCATCGTTTTATCTTAAATGATTTGGAGGACAAAAAGCTCTTTTATGATAGTAAAACTATTTTACAGGAGATTGTGCAGGCACAGTCGGAGGAGAAAATTCTCTATCATCCTCTCAAGGAGGAGGGACCCGACCACAACAAGACATTTTATGTGGAAGTGCGGATTGGGGATACACCCTACGGAATCGGGCAGGGGCGCACGAAGAAGGCGGCGGAGCAAAAGGCTGCTTACGAGGCTATCCTGAGGCTGAAAAAAGAAAAGTAGACGGGAGTTTTTATGTATTTAAAGAGTATAGAAGTACAGGGCTTTAAGTCTTTCGCCAATAAGATAAAGTTTGAATTTCATAACGGCATCACGGCGATTGTAGGTCCCAACGGGAGCGGGAAGAGCAACGTGGCGGACGCGGTGCGCTGGGTGCTGGGAGAACAGAGAGTCAAGCAGCTCCGAGGAGGGAGCATGCAGGACGTTATCTTTTCCGGCACGGAGAACAGAAGACCGTTAAGCTACGCATCCGTTGCCATCACGCTGGACAACGCAGACCACCAGCTTCCGGTTGATTACAAGGAAGTGACTGTCACGAGAAAGCTCTACCGTTCCGGGGAGAGTGAGTACCTCATAAACGGCGCGGCGTGCAGGTTAAAAGACATCAATGAGATGTTCTACGACACGGGTATCGGAAAAGAAGGGTACTCCATCATCGGACAGGGGCAGATTGACAAAATCCTAAGCGGAAAGCCGGAGGAGAGAAGAGAGCTCTTTGACGAGGCGGCGGGAATTGTCAAGTTTAAGAGAAGGAAAAATCTCTCGGTCAAAAAACTGGAAGAAGAACAGATGAACCTAACCCGCGTCAACGATATTCTCGCGGAGCTGGAGAAGCAGCTCGGTCCCCTGGAAAAACAGTCCGAGGTGGCAAAGGAGTATTTAAAGAAAAAGGAAGAGCTCAAAACCTACGATATCAATATGTTTCTTCTGGAAGCCCAGCGGGTGAAAGAGCAGATACAGCAGATTGAGGAAAAGTATGAGACTGCCTCGGAAGAACTGGAAAGCGCGAATATCCGCTACGGGGAGATGAAGGCAGAGTATGAGTCCATCGAGGAGGAAGTGGATGGCATCGACTATTCCATCGAGACTGCCAAGAACCAGCTCAACGAGACGAATCTTTTAAAGCAGCAGCTGGAAGGGAAGATTAATGTCTTAAAAGAGCAGATTAACACAGCGCGGATGAATGACGAACACTATGACAACCGTCTGAATACCATCCGGGTGGAGATTGAGACCAGGCAGGCACAGCAGGCAGAACTTGGCAGTGAACAGGAGAGCGTGCGCGCCAGGTTACAGGAGGTTTCCGCTAAGGACAGCGAGGCGAAACAGGCGCTTATCGAAGTACAGACCCGCATCGCGCAGCAGAGCGCGCAGATGGAAAAAGACAAGCAGGAAATTATGGATATCCTGGGAAATCGCGCATCTACGAAAGCGAAGATTCAGCACTACGACACGACGAAACAGCAGATTACATCCCGCAGGGAAGCCCTTTCCGTCAATGTAAAGGATTTGGAAGCGGAAATTAAAAAGCAGACAGAGAAGCTCTCCTTCTATGAAGCAGAGGCAGAGCAGATAGGGCAGAAGATTGCGGGATACCGGCTTAAGATAGAGGATACGGAGCAGCAGATTGAAGGGCTGAAACAGGAACTTTCAAAGAAGCAGGACAAGCTCAGAATCGGGCAGACTGCCTATCACCGGGAATCCTCCAGGCTGGAGTCTTTAAAAAATATCACCGAGCGCTATGACGGATACGGCAACAGCATCCGCAGAGTCATGGCGAATAAGGAGAAAGAAAAGGGACTCTTAGGCGTTGTGGCGGACATCATCAAGGTGGACAAGGAGTACGAGATTGCCGTGGAGACCGCCTTGGGCGGCAGTATCCAGAACATCGTCACGGACAATGAGGATACGGCAAAACGCATGATTGCCTTCCTAAAGCAGAATAAATTCGGGCGTGCGACCTTTTTACCCCTGACGAGCATGACAAAGAGAGGGGCGTTTGGCACTCCGGAAGCATTGAAGGAACCGGGGGTTATCGGACTTGCCCATACACTGGTCCATGTGGAGAAACGTTTTGAAGCGCTCGCAGAGCAGCTTCTGGGGCGCACCATTGTGGCGGACACCATCGACAACGCGGTGAAGCTTGCCCGCAAATACCGCCAGTCACTGCGCATTGTGACAAGAGAAGGGGAACTCATCAATCCGGGCGGAGCCATGACAGGAGGTGCCTTTAAGAACTCCAGCAACCTTTTAAGCAGGCGCAGGGAGATTGAAGAGTTTGAAAAGACCGTTGCCATGTTGAAATCCGACATGGATGAGATGGAGCGGGAGGTAAGTGCCATCAAGCAGAAGCGTACCCTCTGCTACAACGAGATTGACGAGATACAGGAAACATTGAGAAAAGCCTCTGTCATCGAGAATACGGCGAAGATGAATATCGAGCAGCAGAAGAGCCGGCAGACGGAAGCCAAGCAGCGCAGAAAGGCTTATCAGGAGGAGATGCTCACCCTCGAGAAAAACCTGCAGGAGATTTTGGAAAACGAAGATTCCATCCAGATGGAACTGGAGACTTCCGAGAACCTGGAAAAAGAATTAAACGACAGGATTGAGAGCGTAAGCCTTAAGTTGAAAGAAGACCGGGAACTGGAGGCAGTGCAGTTAAAAGCGTCCGAGGAGGTGCACTTGACTCTCGCCGGACTGGAGCAGCAAAATGTCTTTATCCTGGAAAACGCGGGCAGAATTGAGGAGGAAATCCAGAAGTTTCAGGAAGAATTAAAAGCGCTGGATGTCAACAAAGGAAACGCCACAGAAGAAATCCAGAAAAAGGAAGCAGAGATTCAGGATTTAAAGGACACCATTGAAAATTCCAGGGAACTGTTTGCGGAGATTGAGGAAGAAATCAGAACCCAGGTCAAAAAGCGGGAAGAACTGAATCAGAAGCACAAGGATTTCCTGGGAAAGAGAGAGGAACTCTCCCGGCACATGTCAGATTTGGACAAGGAGTGCTTCCGTTTGAACAGCCAGAAGGAGTCCTACGAGGAGGCTAACGAGAAGCTCATGAATTACATGTGGGAGGAGTATGAGATTACCTACAATCATGCCATGGAGCTGCGCAATGAGAATCTGACAGATTTGGCTTACATGAAGCGGCAGATACAGAGTCTGAAAAATGATATCCGAAAGCTTGGAAGCGTCAATGTCAATGCCATTGAGGACTATAAAAATCTTCTGGAGCGCTATACGTTTTTGAAGGGACAGCATGACGACCTGGTGGAAGCGGAAAAATCGCTGCTTCAGATTATTGAAGAATTAGATACGGCGATGCGCAGGCAGTTTAAAGAGCAGTTCGCCCAGATTTCCCAGGAGTTTGACAAGGTGTTCAAACAGCTTTTCGGAGGAGGAAAAGGCACCTTAGAGCTGATGGAGGACGAAGATATTCTGGAGGCGGGCATCCGTATCATCGCCCAGCCGCCGGGGAAAAAGCTGCAGAATATGATGCAGCTCTCCGGAGGGGAGAAGGCGCTGACCGCCATATCCCTGCTCTTTGCCATACAGAACTTAAAGCCCTCCCCGTTCTGTCTGTTAGATGAGATTGAGGCGGCGCTGGACGACAACAACGTACACCGCTTCGCCCAGTATCTCCACAAGCTGACGAAGAATACACAGTTTATCGTCATCACCCACAGGAGAGGGACGATGACATCCGCGGACAGACTGTACGGTATTACCATGCAGGAGAAAGGGGTATCTACCCTGGTGTCTGTGGACCTTTTGGAAAATGAATTAGATAAATAGCAAAAAGGAGCGTATAAAATGGAAGAGAAGCAGGGCTTTTTTAAACGGCTCGTATCAGGGCTGACCAAGACGAGAGAAAATATCGTCTCCGGGATGGACAGTATTTTCCACGGCTTTTCCAAAATCGATGACGAGTTCTATGAGGAGCTGGAGGAAACCCTCATCATGGGCGACCTCGGCGTACACACGACCATGGAAATCATCGAGAATCTGAAAGAAAAAGTGCACAAAGAACACATCCGGGAACCGGAAGCCTGTCGGGAGCTTTTGATTGAGAGCATCAGAGAGCAGATGGATGTGGGGGAGACTGCCTATGAGTTTGAGGATCGCACCTCCGTGGTCTTTGTGATTGGGGTCAACGGTGTGGGAAAGACCACCACCATTGGGAAGCTGGCAGGGAAACTCAAAGACCAGAAAAAGAAGGTCATCCTCGCCGCGGCAGATACCTTCCGCGCTGCCGCCAAGGAGCAGTTGAAGGAATGGGCGAACCGCGCGGATGCGGAGATGATAGGCGGGCAGGAGGGCGCGGACCCGGCAGCCATCGTCTACGATGCGGTGGCGGCGGCGAAGGCGCGAAAGGCGGATGTCCTGCTCTGCGATACCGCAGGGCGTCTCCACAACAAGAAAAACCTGATGGAAGAATTAAAGAAGATTGACCGTGTCATTGACCGGGAATATCCGGAAGCCTACCGGGAAACACTGGTAGTACTGGATGCGACGACAGGGCAGAACGCGCTCAATCAGGCGAAGGAATTCAATGAGGTGACGAAGATTTCCGGCGTTATCCTGACGAAGATGGACGGTACAGCCAAAGGCGGGATTGCGGTGGCAATCCAGTCGGAGCTGGGGATTCCGGTCAAATATATCGGGGTCGGTGAATCCATAGAGGATTTACAGAAATTTGATGCAGAGGAATTTGTAAACGCCCTGTTTTACAGGACAGAAGAGAAAGAAGGGTAAGAGATGTTGACACTGGAGAAATTTGAGGAAGCAAGCGAGATTGTAAAACGGGTGACGAACCCGACCAAGTTAATCTACAGCGACTATTTGAGCGCTCTGACAGGCGGCAAGGTCTATTTAAAGCCGGAGAATATGCAGTATACCGGCGCGTACAAGCTTAGGGGCGCTTACTACAAAATCAGCACACTGACGGACGAGGAGAGAAAGCGCGGGCTTATCACAGCTTCCGCGGGAAATCACGCTCAGGGTGTCGCTTACGCGGCACAGAAATACGGGTGTAAGGCGACCATCGTCATGCCGACCATCACACCGCTCATCAAGGTGAACCGCACCAAAAATTACGGCGCTGAGGTCATCCTCTACGGGGATGTGTATGACGATGCCTGCGCGTATGCCATGGAACTGGCAGAAAAGGAAGGGTATACCTTCGTACACCCCTTTGACGACCTGGACGTGGCGACCGGGCAGGGAACCATTGCCATGGAGATTGTACAGGAACTGCCGACTGTCGATTATATTTTCGTTCCCATCGGGGGCGGCGGTCTTATCACCGGCATCTCCACCCTGGCGAAGATGCTCAATCCGAAGATAAAGGTCGTCGGAGTAGAGCCCGCTGAGGCGGCAAGTATGACGGCTGCGCTGGCGGCAGGAGAGGTCGTGGAACTGGACAGCGCGGATACCATTGCCGACGGGACTGCGGTCAAGGCAGTGGGGGAGAAGATTCTGCCCTACGTGAAAGAAAATGTAGATGATGTGCTGCTGGTGGAAGACGATGAGCTGATAGGAGCATTTCTCGACATGGTGGAAAACCACAAGATGGTTGTGGAAAACTCCGGACTTTTGTCTGTGGCGGCGCTAAAACAGATGGATTTGCGCGGCAAAAAAGTAGTCTGCATCTTAAGCGGCGGAAATATGGACGTCATCACCATGGCATCCATCGTACAGCATGGGCTGATTCAGAGGGACCGTATCTTCTCTGTATCTGTGCTCCTTCCCGACAAGCCGGGTGAGCTGGTGAGCGTGGCGTCAACGATTGCGGACAACAAGGGAAATGTCATCAAACTGGAGCACAACCAGTTTGTCAGCACAAACCGAAATGCGGCGGTGGAACTGCGTATTACTATGGAGGCGTTCGGGACAGAGCACAAGAAAAAGATACTGGATGCGCTGGAGGAGAAAGGCTTCCGCCCGAAACTCATCAGTGCCAAGCTGTATTAAGCGATAAAGGAGAGACATATGGAGAGAGAACGTCCCAAAAGCGGAGAAATCTACAGACATTTTAAGGGGAAGCGTTACCAGGTGCTCTGCATCGCCCGGCATACGGAGACCGAGGAGGAGCTGGTCATCTATCAGGCTCTTTACGGGGAGAGGGGCATGTACGCCAGACCTCTTGCCATGTTCCTAAGCCCGGTGGATAAGGAAAAGTACCCGGATGCGGCGCAGGTTTGGCGTTTCGAGCTTCTCAAGCAGGAGGAAGACGGGGACGTATCGCCCAAGGAAGAGACTTCTTTGATTTTTGATTTCCTGGAGCTTACAGAGGACGAGGCTCGCTTGCAGTTCCTTCTGCGCAACAAGACCCGGATAGATGAGGCGTTTGTAAGCGCAGCCTGTGAGAGTCTGGAATATGTGCCCGGCGAGGGGACTCTGGAGGAAGTGTACCAGGAGCTGATGAAGCTTTTAAAAACCAGAATGAGATATGAGGGCAGGCGGCTGCGCTAGAGGAAGGATGTTATAGATGTAAGGATTCAGCCATGCGGTTTGTAGATGCCGCTGCCGGTGAGGGAGGAGGAGAGACAATGTTTTGCGGAAACTGTGGAAAGAAGATAGAGGAGGGGTATGCTTTCTGCCCTGCCTGTGGGACGAAGGTCTTTGTGGGACCTGCGGACGGCACGCAGAGTACGGGACCTGCTGCAGCGCCTTGTCAGGGCGGTCCGGGGAATATGCCGGGGACACTAAGCCCTGAGGAGAGAACAGCGTGGGAACAGGCAAATACATCAGAAGCACTGAATCGGTATCTTCATTTACTGGAGGACAGGCTTTTGGTAAAGCCGGAAATCGTCCCCTTACTTCACAGCCGGCTCTATATCACCCAGAGGATGTCCGCCGCCCTTGTCAATGTCCACCAGTACTTTTTTGTCACTCAGAATGACGGGGCAGATTACCAGACCGTGGACAATTACACAAAAGCGTGTGTGAAGTATGCGCTGGAGAATTACAAAGGACTCCCCAGAGGATTACAGAAAGGAATCGCCGTGTACGCTGTCATGTGCCAGACACAGGCAAATCCCCAGGCGGTAGCCAGAGCAAAGAAAAAGCCGGAGAATCATTTCGCGGCGTTTGAGCTCCCCGTAGTGGTGGATTTGTCCCACAAGAGTATCGCATACATCGATTCCACTCCAGCATGGGGCTTTGCCATTTGGAGAGGCGTAAAAAAGACGGCACAGACGCTGCTGCTGCCGTGAGATGAGCGGCAGACAGGGATAGAACCATCGGTGGAATAGAGCAGAGAGAGAAAGAAAAAAGAGAAGCGCGGAGCGCAGTCGTTGTATTTCTTGTGTATTATCAGAGGAAAATCCTATTTATACACGTATACAATCACTGCTTTCCGCGCTTTTTCCAACAGCGTCTATTTTATGACAAAGCACTCTTCTGTGTCGTAGTGATTTGGAGGCTTCATGACTCGTCGTCGGCTGGACGAAGGTAGATTTCTTTGCAAACAGCCTTACCTTTAATCCAAATAAACTGAGGAAGCATCTTGATTCCATTGACACACTCAGTCTTATTAACAGATGCGGAGTCCTTCCCGCCACCACGGATAAACACATCGTTTTGGGATGCCTTCATGAAGTTCGGAGCAGAGCTAACTTCGCCATTCCCAATATATTTAGGCGTTCCGTCTTTCTTTCTACTAATAACATCAACGAGTGTTCCGTTCTTAATCTTATCTCTCGTATCTTCCCAGACAGCGCGAACTGTCGTATCAATGAAAGCATCAGAGAAGACCAAACGCTGAAAACCTACGAATGTATTCATCACTAACGGATGTTTAACTTCGACCCGGTTTCCTGTTTCTGAATCACGAATATATTCCTTTCCGGGCTCCTCATAGATAATGCAGAGGAATTCATGATCAGCAAAATATCCGTAAAGCTCGGAATCTTCAAAAACAAATGGACGAACAGTTACGTCATCTTCGGTTACGCTTTCCTGCATCATTTCCTCGAAATCTATATGATACAACTTCATATCCTCAGTCCTGCCACCAGTAGGCGTTATGGCGATAGATTTTGCAATAAGACCAAACCTCTCAAACAATTCAATTTTGTTGAGCTTATTAGAATTACCGCCAAACATCTTAACAGTAATCTGTTCTGTAATACCCTTGTTTTCTTTGCCGTCGGCCGTTAATCTTGGCACGCCGAACAAGTCTGCGATTTCGCCAATAGTTTTTCCACCGTACTCACGTTGTAGTTCTTGGCATTTTTCATCTATGTCCGAAATAGTGCTATATCTACCCGGAAGCTGTTCCAGCTCATAGCCGAAATGTTTAGCAATTATTGTATTTACGGTTGGCTTCTTTAAGCGAAATCTAGGCGGGAACTTTGGCGCAAGATCAATATAGCTCAGATATCTGCGAAGGGCACTGTGTCTATTTAAATATTCCTGCTTGACTGCAGCCTTCCATTCCTTGTTTTTCGGTCCCGGATGTTTCTTAACGATATCTGCAACAAAGTCATGAACATAAAACCAGTCATGACGAAGAGTCTCCTCATCTTCGTGATTGAATTCATGGAACTCGTAGCCCTTTACTGGAAAATCCTTGTATTCGTAAGGTGTCACTGCCTTGTCTGAAAGATAGTGGTAATACACTATGAGCATATGCTCGAGCTTGTTCCAGAAATGCGAATTGTAGAAAGTCTGGTCGGCTAAGTCATAAACACCAACAGCAGTGATGGACATCGGCTCCTTCGCCACAAAATGACGTCCACCAGTGTCGCTAATTCGCATGCCAGTTACTTTTAGTTCAGTATCCTTACGCTCTCCGTTATCTAACACAACAAGGTCGGCTTCCTGCTTAGTGTCTGGGTCATAACCCAGCACGCATTGCTCAACAATCGTTCCGGCAATTCCTTTCTGAAGATTAAATTCCTGTTTGCGTACATGCTCGAACATTCCAACATTATCTATCTGCTCGAATGTCTTATTCAGAATTCTATCAAATCTTTGGATGAGATCTTCTTTCTCGTAAATATGTTCTGGCATACCATCACCGCCTTATCTCTAAAGGAGCCGTTCTTATGGCTCCTTTGTAATAATTTCGTCTAATACTTTTCCCATACGAGTAACCATTGGGACTACTAATGCATTACCCATGCAGAAGAAACGCATTCTCTGCGGCATGCCGGAGTTCGTCCAATCATCATCAAAACCCTGAAGCCTTTCCGCTTCGATAGGCGTAAGGATTCTAAGTTTTCCATTTCCCGGATCTGCAACAACGTGCGTGCTACGATTCAATGTAGACTCGCTAGTAAGCATTGTTCTACCAGGTCTATCCCACGGATCAGGGAATGCAATCGATCCCTCCGAGAATACATATTCATGTCCTGATGCAGATTTACGAGGGATTTTTTTAGCCCCCTTCAAATAAGTCCATTTAGCTATGCGTGCTTCATCTGTGATGAAGAAGGCTTTATCTACATTGCTTTGAAGAAGCTTGCCCAGTAGAATAGGCTCTTCTTCAGCTTCAGTGATTTTGGTAGTGTAAATTTTGCTATTAGTCATATATCCAGCGGGGCGGAAATCAAAAGCGAAGCTATCGGATGTCTCCACGATGTCTTCCGGAAGCTTACCCCTAAGAATCTTTTCAATATCTGTAATCGGGAACGCCTTAGCCATCAAGCCGTTTTTGCGGATAATATCTTCAGCACTAACCGAGCTCTGCTTCTTTCCATATTCGGTATCATTCTTGTATGCAAAGATAAAAGTACGACGGCGTCTCTGCGCAGCACCATATGTTGCAGCATTAACAACGCGCCATTCAACTGAGTAACCAAGCTCATTTAAGCAGGCAAGAATAACACCAAAATCTTTACCACGTTGTTTAGCTGGAGATTTCAATAATCTATCTACATTTTCGAAGATACAAAACGGTGTCTTTTTAGCAATAAGCGTATCTCTTATCTGCCACCACAGAACACCTTTTTTGCCTTCAATGCCCTTAGACGAAGCAAGCGTATGAGCAACACTGTAATCTTGGCACGGAAATCCACCAACGAGTAACGTATGGTCTGGAATATTTTCTTTCACCATCTCTCCAATATCCTCGCCTGTATGAAGTTCACCCTTCATATCCGGGGATTCGCCAAAATGTTGCACGTAACAATCATGCGCCCACTGCGTCTTTGCGCCCGGTTCCCACTGAGAGAACCAGGTCGTTTCCCAGCCAGAGTTAAGGCGTTCAAGTCCTAAACGGAATCCGCCAACTCCGGCAAAGAGTTCACATACTGTTTTCTTCATCTTCGTAAGTCCTCCTAGTGCTTTGTATCATTGATAAATAGTTAAATATTGTTGGTTTACCAAGCCGTTTCGTGGTATACTAAAAGAAACAGCGGTGATTTCTTATGGCAAGATTTAAAATATACACTATTTCATTAACAGATGACGAACTTAAAACGCTGAAATCCGTTATGCGAAAAAACAAACGCCAAAAACTGTTCGAAACAGATATCAAATCATAATTGATTTAGATGAGACACATGGTAAAACCCTTACCCATGAATAGTCCGCTAAGATAAACTGTGTTTGTATGGCTACAATTACTAATACAGTAAAACTTTATTCCGAGAAAGGCATCTTAGGTATCATCACCTTAAACCGTAATGTTAATTCTGACCATGCACGCAGGAAATTTGATGGATGTGCCGAAGCACGTATCATCGAAATTGCTTGCAGTCCTGCTCCAGAGGGGCATTCCCGTTGGACACTCCGTTTACTGGAAGAACAGGCAAAAATCGTGCTTGATGTCAGTTAGTAAAGATACCATTGGCAGGGCTTAAAAAAAATAAACTTCGACCTCACATGAGTGACTACTGGTGCATTCCTTCAAAAGAAGATGCTGAGTTTGTTGAATAGGAGTGGTAGATATGACAAATATCAATGATACAAAATACTAGTATATCGTTTGGCTTCAGGTTTTTATAGTTCCCCTCTTGAACGTTTCTCCAAAAGCGCGTGAATCTTATCTGTGGGATTTAATACAGCGCCGATGGTGACATCGTGGTTGAGGGAATCAATAATCAGTGCCAGGAACTTGCTCATATCTGCCTTTACAAAATAGGGCTTCTCATAGAGTTCGGGCGGAAGGTAGGTCAGGTTGGTGGTGATAACCTTGTTTAAGTATCCCTTCTCATAATATTCGTCGAATTTCGCAAGTCCGTCCGTGAAAAGTCCGAAGGTTGTGCAGACAAATACGCGGGCAGCCTTTCTCTCTTTCAACTGCTTCGCGACATCTAGCATACTCTCCCCGGAGGAAATCATATCATCGATGATGAGGACGTCTTTTCCAGCCACATCGTCGCCCAGAAATTCGTGAGCCACGATGGGGTTCTTTCCGTTTATGACAGTGGAATAGTCGCGCCGCTTGTAGAACATACCCATATCCACGCCCAGGACATTGGAGAAGTAGACTGCGCGGTGCATAGCCCCTTCATCCGGGCTGATAATCATCAGGTGGTCCTTGTCCGCAATCAAATCCGGCACATCACGGAACAGCGCCTTCATGAACTGATAGGGCGGATTGAAGGTATCAAATCCCTTTAAAGGAATGGCATTCTGTACACGCGGGTCGTGGGCGTCGAAGGTGATGATATTGGTGACACCCATAGCAACCAGCTCTTCTAAAGCGATGGCACAGTCCAAAGATTCTCTTTTTGTGCGCTTGTGCTGGCGGCTCTCATAGAGGAAAGGCATGATGACATTGATACGATGTGCCTTACCTGTGGCTGCGGAGATGATGCGCTTTAAATCCTGAAAATGGTCGTCCGGGGACATATGGTTTAAATGTCCATTTACCGTGTAAGTCAGGCTGTAATTGCAGACATCCGTCATAATAAATAAATCCGTGCCGCGGATAGTCTCTTTTAAGATTCCCTTTGCCTCCCCGGTCCCGAAACGGGGGCAGCTGCAGTCTACCAGATAATTATTGGATTTGTAGTTGACATAGAGGGGAGATTCTGAGACTTCGTTGATAGTGTCCTGTCTGAAAGAGACGATGTAGTCATTGACTTTCTGCCCCAGCGCTCTGCAGCTTTCCATTGCAGCAATCTTCAGCGGGGCGACGGGAAGTGTTTTCTCTAATAATTCGATGTTTGACATGATATTCTCCTGTGTTTTTTCTTAGTTACATACTGATTATATGATTTTTTCTGCGGAAATTCAAGCGTGGCTTTGCGAAAACAAAGACGGCGGGCTATGCCTGCGCAAAGAAGTGTGGTATAATGTCGGCAGACATTATACCAGCGCCGGTTTGCAGCCGACCAGAGGGAGGCAATCCTTTGCAAACCGTGTGCATCCTGCAAAGCGCAGCATGTCCGAAGGTCCGGCTTGCCCCGCCAAAGCGGGAAGTAACAGAGAAAGGGTTTATAATAAATTGAGACAGAAGATTCATGAACATAAGATAAAGGCGGTTGCCCCGGACAGCATTGCCTGGGAGATGGGTATCACACCGGGCGACAAGCTGCTTTCCATAGACGGGCAGGAGATTAAGGATATCTTTGACTATTATTTTCTTACCGGGGAGGAAGAGATTGTCCTTTTGATTGAGAAGCCGGACGGGGAACAGTGGGAGCTGGAGATTGAGAAGGACGAGGACGAAGAATTAGGGCTTACCTTCGAGCAGGGGCTGATGGACGAGTACCAGTCCTGCAGGAACAAGTGCATGTTCTGCTTTATCGACCAGATGCCAAAGGGGATGCGCGATACCCTGTATTTCAAGGATGACGATGCCAGGCTCTCTTTTTTACAGGGAAATTATGTGACACTGACCAATATGAGTGACAGCGATATTGCGAGAATCATCAAATACCGCTTAGAGCCCATCAACATTTCTTTCCACACGACAAATCCAGAGCTTCGCTGCAAAATGCTCCACAACCGGTTCGCGGGGGAGGCATTAAAGAAGGTGGATATGCTCTTTGCGGGCGGCATAGAGATGAATGGACAGATTGTGCTCTGCAAGGGCATCAATGACGGGAAAGAACTGGAGAGGTCCCTGCGGGACTTGACGGGATATCTGCCCCTTCTTCAGAGTGTTTCCGTGGTTCCGGTGGGACTGACAAAGTACAGGGATAACCTCTATCCTCTTGAGCCTTTTGAAAAGGAGGATGCGCAGGAAGTGCTAAAAATCATTCACCGCTGGCAGGATACCTGTTATGAAACTTACGGGAGGCGTTTTGTCCACGCGGGGGATGAGTGGTATCTGCTGGCAGAGCAGGAGATGCCCCCGGCAGAGCGCTATGACGGCTATCCCCAGTTGGAGAACGGCGTGGGGATGGTGCGCCTTCTCTTAGACGAATTTGCCGAGGCGCTCGGGGAAGTAAAAGGAGATACGCGAAAAAGAGAAGTTTCTATCGCCACAGGAAAGCTGGCGGCTAAGTATCTGTCAGTGATGATGCGGGCGATGCAAGAGAAGTTTCCTAATGTGCAGGTGCATATCTATCCCATAAGGAATGAGTTCTTCGGGGAGCGCATCACCGTGTCCGGTCTCATTACCGGTCAGGATTTGATGGCGCAGTTAAAGGAGAAGCCGCTGGGAGAGTGTCTGCTCCTGCCCTTAAATATGTTCCGGGCACAGGAAGAGACATTTCTGGATGATTTTACAAGAGAAGATGTGGCGAATGCTTTACAAGTCCCGGTGGATATTGTAAAATCAAGCGGACAGGATTTGCTTGATAAAATCCTGGGTGTAAAAAGAGAGGTAGAATAGGATTATGAGTAAACCAGTAGTTGCAATTGTCGGGAGACCCAATGTGGGAAAATCCACCCTGTTTAATACTCTGGCGGGAGAGATGATTTCCATCGTCAAAGATACGCCTGGAGTGACCAGGGACAGGATTTACGCGGACGTCTCCTGGCTGGATAAAGAATTTACCATGATAGATACCGGAGGAATTGAGCCGGACAGCAAGGATGTCATCCTCTCCCAGATGAGGGAGCAGGCGCAGATAGCCATCGACACGGCGGATGTCATCATTTTCATCACCGATGTGAGGCAGGGGCTTGTGGACGCGGACTCCAAGGTGGCGGATATGCTTAGGCGTTCCGGGAAAGAGGTCATCCTGGTGGTAAATAAGGTAGATAATTTTGATAAATTTATGCCGGATGTGTATGAGTTTTATAACTTGGGTATCGGCGACCCCATTCCCATCTCCGCGGCGTCACGCCTGGGGATTGGCGATATGCTCGACGTGGTGGTGCAGCATTTCCCGCAGGGAGCGGGGGAGGAAGAGGACGATGACCGTCCCCGCGTCGCCATCGTGGGAAAACCGAATGTAGGAAAATCTTCTATCGTAAACAGGCTTCTGGGGGAGAACCGGGTGATTGTCTCCGACATCGCGGGGACGACAAGGGATGCCATTGACACGGAGATTGTCCACGACGGAAAAGAGTATGTCTTTATTGATACGGCGGGACTTCGCCGCAAGAATAAAATCAAAGAAGAACTGGAACGCTACAGTATTATCCGCACGGTGACCGCGGTGGAGCGGGCGGATGTGGTGCTCATGGTCATTGACGCCACGGAGGGCGTGACAGAGCAGGACGCCAAGATTGCCGGGATTGCGCATGACAGAGGGAAGGGCATCATCATCTGTGTCAACAAATGGGATGCCATCGAGAAAGACGACCGCACCATGCGGGAGTATGAGGCGAAGGTGCGCCAGATTCTTTCTTATCTGTCCTATGCGGAGATTCTCTATATTTCGGCGAAGACGGGGCAGAGGTTAAATAAGCTCTACGACACCATCGATATGGTCATTGAGAACCAGACGCTCAGAATTGCCACAGGCGTGTTAAATGAGATTATGATGGAAGCGGTGGCGATGCAGCAGCCGCCGTCTGACAAGGGAAAGAGGCTCAAGCTCTACTATATCACACAGGTTTCCGTGAAGCCGCCGACCTTTGTTATTTTCGTCAATGACAAGGAACTTATGCATTTCTCCTACACGAGATATCTGGAGAATAAGATTCGGGAGGCATTTGGATTTAGGGGAACTTCCCTTCGGTTTTTTATCAGGGAGAGAAAGGAAAAGGAGCAGTAGAGTATGGAAAGAGTAATATGTCTGGCAATCGGTTATGTGTGCGGACTTTTGCAGACAGGGTATCTGATTGGGAAGATAAACCACATTGATATACGAAAAGAGGGGAGCGGGAACGCAGGTTCCACCAACGCGCTGCGTGTCATGGGCTGGAAAGCGGGACTTTTGACCTTCGCGGGCGATGTGCTGAAATGCGTGATTGCCATTTTGATTGTGCGATATCTGTTTGAGGACAGCGAGTTTGTGCCGCTCCTTGCCATGTATGCCGGGGCAGGCGCCACGCTGGGGCACAATTTCCCCTTTTATCTGAAGTTTAAAGGCGGGAAGGGAATCGCTGTGCTGGCGGGACTTGTCATCTCCACAAAGGTGTGGATGTCGCCCATTCCCCTGGCGGCATTTCTGATTGCGGTCATTTTCACGAGATATGTCTCCTTAGGGTCGCTTCTTGCGTATACCATGTTCTTTTTGGAGGTTGTGACCTGCGGAGAGCTGGGGTGCTTCGGCATGGAGGCGGCATACCGCTATGAACTTTACATACTCTTGTTTGCCCTGACTGTGCTGGCATGGTACAGACACAAGGCGAACATCGGGCGCTTACTTAGCGGTACAGAGAACCGCTTTGGCTCAAAAAAGAAGGAATAGATGGGTATCGAGGCTCACGGGCAGATGAGAAGAGGGAAACTTTAAAATCCAGTGAAAAGGAGTAGATGGAGATGGCAAATGTAGGAATTATGGGAGCAGGAAGCTGGGGAACCGCATTATCTGTTCTCTTAAGTGACAACGGACACCAGGTGACAGTGTGGTCCATTGATGAAAAGGAAGTAGAGATGCTCTCCGCAAAGCGGGAGCATGAGTCGAAACTTCCGGGAGTAAAGATTCCTGAGGATATGACCATCACAGGAAATCTTGCGGAAGCGATACAGGGGAAAGATTTCCTGGTACTGGCAGTGCCCTCCCCCTTTACAAGGGCGACTGCGAAGAAGATGTGCCCTTATGTGAAAGAAGGACAGATAATCGTGGATGTGGCGAAGGGGATTGAGAAGTCTACGCTGATGACGCTCTCCCAGCAGATTGAACAGGAGATACCGCAGGCGGATGTGGCGGTGCTGTCCGGTCCCAGCCATGCGGAGGAAGTAGGGAAAAGACTCCCCACCACCTGTGTCATCGGGGCAAAGTCGAAAAAGACGGCGCAGTATCTGCAGTCTGCTTTTATCAGCAGTGTGTTCCGGGTATATATAAGCCCGGATATCCTGGGGATTGAACTGGGCGGTTCTCTGAAAAATGTCATCGCCCTGGCAGCGGGAATTGCCGACGGTCTGGGATATGGAGACAATACAAAAGCTGCCCTCATCACAAGAGGGATTGCGGAGATTGCCAGACTGGGCGTGAAGATGGGCGGAAAGATTGAGAGCTTTACAGGACTTACCGGAATCGGCGACCTCATCGTGACCTGTGCCAGCGTTCACAGCCGGAACCGCAAGGCAGGGTATCTCATGGGACAGGGAAAGTCCATGCAGGAAGCCATGGATGAGGTGAAGATGGTCGTGGAGGGTGTGTACTCCGCCAAGGCAGCGAAAAGGCTGGCGGAAAAATACGAAGTGTCCATGCCCATTGTGGAGCAGGTCAATGCCGTGCTCTTTGAGGGAAAGAACCCTGCGGAGGCGGTGGATGACCTGATGCAGCGCGCATCCAAGAGCGAGAGCGACACGCTGCCCTGGTCAGAGTAGGAAAAGGATAAAAACCGCACGTTCCCACAGGGAGAAAGGCTAAGAGAAATGAAATAAGCAGAATAATTGCCCCCTTGGCTGCATAGATTGTTATCAGCAGAACAAGGGGGTATTTCTATGGATTCATTTCAGGTATACAAGGATATGAAGGCGAGGACGAATGGAGAAATCTATATTGGTGTGGTCGGTCCGGTTCGGACAGGCAAGTCAACGTTCATCAAGCGGTTTATGGACTTGCTGGTGCTCCCCAATATGACAGATGAACACGCCAAAGAGCGCACACAGGATGAACTGCCCCAGTCGGCGTCGGGAACCACCATCATGACCACAGAACCCAAATTCGTGCCTAAAGAAGCGGCGAGCGTCAGCCTCTCCGAGGACGTGCAGGCAAAAATCAGACTCATCGACTGCGTGGGATACATGGTGGACGGCGCGGCAGGGCATATTGAGAATGGAGAGGAACGCCAGGTGAAGACGCCCTGGTTTGAGTATGAGATTCCTTTTACAAAGGCAGCGGCAATCGGCACCCAGAAGGTCATCCACGACCATGCCACCATCGGTTTTGTGGTGACCACTGACGGGAGCATCGGGGACATTCCGAGAGAAAACTATGTGGAGGCGGAGGAAAAGACGGTCCGGGAATTAAAATCCATCGGCAAGCCCTTTGTGGTGCTCCTAAACTGTTTAAAGCCCTACACAAAGGAAGCGGAGAGCTTAAAAGAAGAACTGCAGGAAAAATACCAGGTATGCGTCATGCCGGTGAACTGCGAGCAGTTAAAAGCAGAGGATATCCACAGTATTATGCGCCAGGTGCTCTACGAGTTCCCGATTTCCGAGGTGGAGTTCTATATTCCAAAATGGGTGGAGATGCTCTCCAGGGAGCACAGAATCAAGAAGAGCCTTTTAGAGCATGTGCGCGCCCTCTTAAATAGCATGGAAGATATACGCAGCGCTTTGAAAGAGCCGGAAGACCTCTCGGGAGATTACATAGAGAAGACGGCGGTGGAGAAAGTGGAGATGGACACCGGGCGCATCTGTATCCGCATTGATTTCAGGGGAAAATATTACTATGAAGTCTTAAGTGAGCTGACCGGCACGCAGATTCAGGGAGAATACGAGCTCATCGCCGCCATGAAAGAACTCTCGGCGATGAAGGAGGAGTATACCCAGATAAAGGATGCGTTTGCCGATGTGAAGCGGAAAGGGTACGGTGTAGTAAGTCCCGCCAAGGAAGAAATCGTGCTGGATGCCCCGGTCATCATCAAGCAGGGCAGCAAGTACGGCGTGAAAATCCGTTCCGAGGCGCCCTCGGTACACATGATACGGGCTGTCATTGAGACGGAGATTGCTCCCATTGTGGGAAATGAAAAGCAGGCGGAGGATTTGGTGGAATACATCAAGGCGGAGAGCGAGACGCCGCAGGGAATCTGGGGCACCAATATTTTCGGCAAATCCATCGAGGAGCTGGTGATGGACGGCATGCGCAATAAGATTACCATGATTAACGAGGAGAGCCAGGCAAAACTCCAGGATTCCATGCAGAAAATTGTAAATGACAGCAACGGCGGGCTGGTGTGCATTATCATATAAAATTCCGCGCGGCAATCCATTCCATGACAAGAAACATCTGCCTCCATTATTTGACAGTGACCTGCGGCGGCCATGATTTTACAGCAACCGGCGCAAGCCGCCATCTGGCAGCGATGGGGTAATCTGGATAAAACTTTGTGGTGGAAAAGGAAAATCGTATGTAGTACAATAGAACTATGCCTGCGGGAAAAGTACAGGGACAGGAAAGGATGAAAGATACATGAGCAGAGAATATGAACGAATTAAGCGGTGTCACGCGTATGTGAGAACAGTGACGGATTTTGTGCCGAAGGTAGGGCTGATACTGGGCTCCGGGCTGGGCGGATATGCGAAGAACATGGAGGTCGTGTGTGAGATTCCCTACGGGGATATCCCGGATTTCCCCGTCTCCACGGTACAGGGACACGACGGGAGATTTTTGCTCGGATATGTCGGGAAGACTCCGGCCATGGTGATGAAGGGCAGAGTGCACTACTATGAGGGGTATCCTATGGAAGATGTGGTCCTGCCGGTGCGTCTGATGAAATTGATGGGGATTGAGGCTCTGTTTCTGACGAACGCGGCGGGAGGCATCAACCGGGGATTTACGACCGGGGATTTTATGATGATTACGGACCAGATTTCCAACTTTGTTCCCTCCCCGCTGATTGGGGAAAATATCGCGGAGTTGGGAGACCGTTTCCCGGATATGACGCATATTTATGATGAACAATTTAAGGCGCTTATCGTGCAGACGGCGAAGGAGGAAGGCATTTCCTTAAAGAGCGGAATCTATGTACAGGCGAGCGGACCGAACTTTGAAAGTCCTGCGGAAATCCGAATGTTCGCCTCCATGGGGGCGGACGCTGTGGGGATGAGTACCGCGTGTGAGGCGCTGGCAGCTCGGCATGCGGGCATCCGCGTGTGCGGGGTATCCTGCATCTCCAATATGGCGAGCGGCATCGCCGCAGAGGAGCTCTCCCATCTGGATGTACAGGCTGTGGCGGATAAGCGCTCTGCGGAGTTTGAGTGTCTGGTGACAAAGGTGATTGAAAAGATATACAAGGGAGAATAGAAGATGAAAACGAGAATTTACAATGTGCGGATTCTGACCATGGAGGAAGGCAGGGATATCTTTCAGGGGGAAGTGTGGATTGAGGATGACACCATCACCTGTGTGAAAGAGCGCTCTGCAAAAGAAGGAAAAGAGTCGGCGGGTATAAGCGAAGGTACAAAGTGGGATGTGGAGATTGACGGAGAGGGGAATCTTCTGATGCCCGGATTTAAGAACGCCCACACCCATTCTGCCATGACCTTCCTTCGTTCCCACGCGGATGACATGAAGCTGGATGAATGGCTCAATACACGGGTATTTCCGGCGGAGGCGTGTCTGACCGGGGAGGACGTCTACTGGCTGACAAAGCTTGCCATCCTGGAATACTTGACCAGCGGCATGACCGCCATGTTTGACATGTATATGTACAGGGAGGACGGCGCGCGCGCGGCAAGAGACACCGGATTTCGCAATGTGTTCTGCGAGAGTATCAACGACTTCGGCGGGACCATAGAGGAGGTGGAGGCAGACTATCTGCGCTACAATGCGGACAAGTCTCCCCTGATTTCCTATCAGCTCGGCTTTCACGCGGAGTACACTACCTCAAAGGAACTGATGGAGGGGATTGCCGGACTTTCAGAAAAATATAAGGCGCCGGTGTACGTCCACTGTTCCGAGACAAAGCATGAGGTGGAGGACTGCAAAGCGCGCACGGGGATGACACCCGTCGCCTATATGGACTCTCTGGGGCTTTTCGTCCACGGAGGCGGTCTCTTCCACGGCGTCCACATGGAGGAAGAAGATTTTGACATCGTGAAGAAGCGGGGACTTTATATCGTCACAAACCCGGCATCCAACTTAAAGCTTGCCAGCGGGATTGCGCCTGTAAAGCGGTATCTGGACATGGAAATCCCCGTAGCCATCGGCACCGACGGACCTGCCAGCAATAACTGTCTGGATATGTTTCGGGAAATGTTTTTGACAACCGGGCTTCAGAAGGTCGTATGCGATGACCCGGAGGTGGTTCCCGCCCTGGATGTGCTGAAGATGGCGACAGTGAACGGCGCCCATGCCATGGGACTTGCTGACTGTGACACGGTCTCTGAGGGGAAGAAGGCGGATTTGATTTTGATTGACCTTCAGCAGCCCAACATGCGCCCTTTAAATAATATTGAAAAGAATCTGGTGTACAGCGGCAGCAAACAGAATGTGAAGATGACTATGGTCGGCGGAAAGGTACTCTACAGAGAGGGAGAGTTCTTCCTGGATTGCAGTAAAGAAGAAATCTACAAAAAAGCGGAAAACTCCGCGGAGCGGATTTTACGGCAGAATGGCTGATGCAGGGAGTGGAGACGATGAGGATATGATGAAGGTTACGTATTTGGCACACAGCGGCTTCTTCGTGGAGACGAAGGAGGCATACTTTCTATTTGACTATTATAAGGGCACGATTCCGAAGATGGAGGAGGAAAAGGCGCTCTATGTGTTCGCAAGTCATGTGCACCATGACCATTTTAAGAAAGAAATCTTTGCTTTAGAGGAAAGACATCCCCATGTACAGTATATACTGTCATCCGATATCCCTGCGGAAGAGAAGGAGAACGTCCTGCTTTTAGGACCGGGAGAACAGCGGCGGATAGGGCGGCTTCGGGTGGAGACGCTTCGCTCCACGGACGAGGGCGTTGCCTTTCTCATCCACCACGGGGGAAAGACCATCTACCATGCCGGGGACTTGAACTGGTGGCACTGGGCGGAGGAGACAGACACGTATAATACCTACATGCGCAGGGCATACCAACATGAAATCAATAAGCTGCAGAAGGAAAAGATAGACATTGCTTTTGTGCCCGTAGACCCGAGACTCGGCGAGCAGTATGTCTGGGGACTGGACTGCTTTATGAAGCGGACGGAGACAAAATGGGTGTTCCCCATGCATTTCTGGGAAAATTACGGGATTTTTGACCGCCTCCTGCTGGAAAAATGTACAGAGAGTTACCGGGATAAGATTCTGCGGATTGAAAAGGAAGGGCAGAGTTTTTGTCTGGAATAAGGAGGACGCGGGGCAATCCGCACACGGATGCCGTGGAAAAGGACAGATGCAAAGAAAGAAGAGGACATAGGTATGCTGGTAAAGATTTACACAGACGGGGCGGCACGGGGCAACCCGGATGGCCCCGGCGGATACGGGACCGTGCTGGAATATGTGGACACAAAAGGAGAACTTCACGTCAAAGAGCTCTCCCAGGGGTATGTAAAGACCACCAACAACCGGATGGAACTGATGGCAGTCATCGCCGGGCTGGAGGCGCTGAACCGCCCCTGCCGGGTGGAGGTGCATTCGGATTCCAAATATGTGGTGGATGCGTTCAATCAGCACTGGGTGGATGGCTGGCTGAAGAAGGGCTGGAAGCGCGGGAAAAATGAGCCCGTGAAAAATGTGGATTTATGGAAACGCCTGCTCGCCGCGAAGGAGAGACATGAGGTGACCTTCCACTGGGTGAAAGGTCACGACGGACATCCCCAGAATGAACGGTGCGACACCCTCGCCACCACCGCGGCGGACGGGGAAAATCTGCTGACAGACGAGGGCATCGTATAAAAATTCCGTCTGGACAGAAGGAGAAGAGCAGTGTATAATGGAAAACTGTGTTAAGTAAGACAGACAATCGCGGCTGTCAGCTCCTTTTAGGGGCGGCAGACGAGGAAAGTCCGGGCTTCACAGGGCAGGATGCCGGATAACGTCCGGTGGAGGTGACTCCAAGGAAAGTGCAACAGAAATAAACCGCCCCAAAGCCTGCGCAGAGTGCGCTTCAGTCTGCAGAGTATGAGATTTCCTGTGCGTATTCTGCGCAGGCTTTGGGGTAAGGGTGGAAAGGCAGTGTAAGAGACTACCGCCTTGCTGGTAACAGGAAGGGCATATGTAAACCCCATCCGAAGCAAGACCAAAGGCAGGCAATGTGGCTGCCCGTCACGCCTCAGGTAGGTCGCTTGAACCTGGCGGCGACGCCAGGTCTAGATAGATGATTGTCCAACGACATAACCCGGCTTATCGTTTTGCTTAATCAAAAACAGCGTGTCCCAGACCAGAATGTTGGTCTGGGACACGCTGTTTTTTACAGGCTGTATTTTTCTTCACAGTATTTGCAGCGGTAAGTCTCTGTCTCCTCGTCGGTCAGGACAAACACGTGGTCTAATCCCTGCTCGATGGAAGTGATGCAGCGGGGATTTTTACATTTAATAACATTGGTAATCTCCTTTGGCAGGCTTAAAACCTTCTTCTCCACAATGTTTTCATTCTCGATGATATTCACGGTGATGTTGTGGTCGATAAAGCCGAGGATATCTAAATCCATGAAGTCTATCGGACACTCGATTTTCATGATATCTTTTTTTCCCATCTTGGTGCTCTTGGCGTTCTTGATGATGGCGACGCAGCAGTCCAGCTTGTCGAGATGGAGATACCTGTAGATTTCCATACTCTTTCCCGCCTCAATGTGATCCAGCACAAATCCTTCTGAAATTCTTCCTACATTCAATGTATTTTTAACCATAAACTGTCTCCTTTTCCATATTATCCGGTCAACGGTGTACGATGTTATCCAGGCAACGGCAACACCCTATCCGGTAAGCGGTGTATCGATGTTTTTTAAAAGAGTTAGGGGCTGTATACAGCCGGGCTACTCCACATGGATGTCAAGCAGTGTCAGAATCAGCGCCATGCGCACGTAGACACCGTACTGTACCTGACGGAAATAAGCTGCCCGCGGGTCTTTGTCCACCTCCACGCTGATTTCATTTACACGGGGGAGAGGGTGCAGGACATACATATCCTTGGGCGCAAGCTGCATCTTTGCTTTGTCCAGTATGTAGAAATCCTTCATGCGCACATAGTCCTCCTCATTGAAGAAGCGTTCTCTCTGTACACGCGTCATGTAGAGAATATCCAGCTCGGGGAGAGCTTCCTCCAGACGGACCACTTCCTCGTAAGGAATCTGTTTTTTATCGAGGACGTCTTTTCTCATATAGCCGGGAAGCCGAAGTTCCTCCGGGGAGATGAGGACAAAACGGATGCCGGGATAGCGCACCAGGGCATGGATGAGAGAGTGAACGGTCCGCCCGAATTTTAAATCCCCGCACAGACCGATTGTCATATGGTCTAAACGCCCTTTGACATTTAAGATGGTCAGAAGGTCCGTCAGCGTCTGGGTAGGATGCTGATGTCCTCCGTCTCCGGCGTTGATGACCGGGATGGAAGAGTGCTGGCTCGCCACCATGGGAGCGCCCTCCTTTGGGTGGCGCATAGCGCAGATATCCGCGTAACAGGATATGGTGCGGATGGTGTCGGCTACGCTCTCGCCTTTGGCTGCGGAACTGGAGTCCGCCGAGGAGAATCCCATGACGCTCCCGCCAAGGTTTAACATCGCCGCTTCATGGCTCAGTCTCGTGCGGGTGCTGGGCTCGTAAAACAAGGTGGCAAGCTTTTTCCCATCGCAGGCGTGGGCGTATTTTTGGGGATTTCCTTCAATATCCTGTGCCAGTGTCAGCAGTTTGTCCAGTTCTTCCACGGAGAAATCCAGTGGGCTCATTAAATGTCTCATAAATATTTTATCCTCCTGTATTCTGTAAAATGTAAAGTAGTGTTTTTAGCTGTCATAGAGCAGGGCAGTGCTCTAAAAGGCGGCAAAGTCTTGCCTGCAGCAGAGCGCCCTATCTGTATTGAAGCAGGTCGCTTATCGGTTTGCGCCTGGGCGCCTCCGGGTCGATATCGGGATACCCCACCGCAATCAGTGCGGCCAGCTCCTGGTCGTCAGGAATGTCGAGAAGTTCTGTGATGCCTTCCTCATCAAAGATTCCCATGATGACTGTGCCAAGTCCCTGTTCCTTCGCCGCAAGGCAGAATGTCTGAGCGCAGATTCCTACATCGAACATCTGCCAGCGGTCTTTCTTTTTCGTAGAAAAAGAGCCGTCACGTTCATAACCGCATCGGCCCTTTTTAAATGTCAGGGCGATGAGCATCGGTGCCTGACGGATGATTTTGGAATTGTAATCGGGGGTATAGCTGTCGGAAATCTTTTCTAAAAGAGAGGCATCTTCAATTGCGATATAACGGGTAATCTGTGTGTTCTTCCAGGATGGGGAATAAGAAACAGTAGAAATAATAGAATCAATAATAGAATGAGCAATGGCATCTGGTTTATATTTCCGGATACTCCGCCGTGTCCTGATACACTCTGTAACGTTCATACAAAAACCTCCTGTCTTACCGATTAGGGCAAAAAAAGAACAGCCCTAAAAAATTCTTTCCTCTAATCATATACTATCGGCGGAAGATTTTCAACAAAAAATTTTTGCGGGGAATGAAAAAATTTTCACGGAAAATAAAAGGCAGAATCTGTACAGAAAAGCTGTTGTAAAATTTCTGCAGGCAGGGTTTTGCCCTACGGGCGGGAGAGAAATTTTTCAAAAATCAGCCCGGCAGTGAACCACAGCGGCGCATAGTCGAAGCGGATGACGCCGTTTACATTGTACCGCGCCTTGCTGTAATCCCAGGGGCAGGCGTGGTGCTTTTTTAGAAAGGTGCCGCTTATATATTCCCCGGCGAAAATACAGCAGGTGTACACACTGCCGCGCAGGAGAGGGCTCTTCCCTTTGAGCAGGCGGCAGGCGGGGCTTAACAGGCTTGCCATCCCGTAAATGGGGAACATCCAGATGGAGGTGTGGGCGGTGAGCGTATGTTCATGATGTTTCAGGGAACGAAGCCCTGTGTAGAGGATTTCCATGCACCAACCCAGGGTGCCGCATAAGATAAATTTGTTCTTCATAAGAAAAAGTATGGGTGGGAGACGTAGATTTTATACGTGAAATGTATTATAATGTGATTTAGTTTGTGCAAAGGAGAAATCAAGATGGCTACACTGGAAGAATTGAGACAGCAGCTCGATGAGATTGACAACGAGATTGTAAGATTATATGAAAAGCGGATGGAAGTCTGCGGGGAAGTAGGAGATTATAAGATTCAGGCAGGGCGCAAGGTGGTGGACCGCGCAAGGGAGAAGGACAAGCTTCAGGATGTGGCGGCAAAGGTAAATGGAGCGTTTAACAAAAAGGGGATTCAGGAGCTGTATGAGCAGCTCATGTCCATGAGCCGCAAGCTGCAGTATAAAAAACTGGTGGAAGCGGGCGCTCTTGGGAAACTGCCCTTTATCCGGGTGGATTCCCTGGAAAAAGAGTCCGCCAGAGTGGTATTCCAGGGAGTGGAGGGTGCTTACTCCCAGGCGGCGATGCAGGAATATTTCGGCGAGCATGTGAACAGTTTCCATGTGCGCACCTTCCGGGATGCCATGGAGTCTATCGAGGAGGGGGCTGCGGATTACGCGGTGCTCCCTATAGAAAACTCTTCGGCGGGAGCGGTCAATGAGATGTATGACCTTCTCGATGAATTTGAAAACTATATTGTGGCGGAAGTCATTATCCCCATCACTCATACATTGAGCGGGCTTCCGGGGGCAGAGCTTTCTGATATTCAGAGAGTATACTCCAAGGCGGAGGCGCTCATGCAGACCACCCGTTTCTTAGATGAACATCCCGCCTGGCAGCAGATAAGTGTGGTGAACACGGCGATTGCGGCGGAAAAAATTGTGAAGGACCAGGATAAGGCACAGGCAGCAGTCTGCAGCGCCTATGCAGCGAAATTGAACGGACTTTCCGTGCTGGTGGACAACATCAACAATGAGCCCAACAACTCCACCCGTTTTATCGTGGTGACAAATCAGAAAATCTTTTTAAAAGATGCGCAGAAAATCAGTATCTGCTTTGAGCTGCCCCATGAGAGCGGTTCTCTGTACCGGATTCTCTCGCATTTTATCTACAATGATTTGAGTATGACCAAGATTGAGTCCAGACCCATGGAGGGGCGCAACTGGGAGTACCGCTTCTTCGTAGATTTTGAGGGAAATATGGAGCAGCCGGAGGTGAAAAACGCTATCCGGGGCTTGAGAGAAGAGACGAGAAATTTAAAGATTCTGGGGAATTATTAAAATACAGAGCAGATTTTGTGAGTCGCCGGACATTGCGCGCAAAGAGAAACTCCTGTATCAGGCAGGCGCGCGGTCTGTGAAAATGTGAGCTTCTGTATCAAGCCGGCGCACGGCGCGTGAAAGTAAGAAAAGAAGGGTGAGAAAAATGAGAACAAATGAACTGATGTTGTATAAAAATATGGAGTACGGCAAAATACTGGATGATATGACCTTCCTGATGGAGAATTATGACAACGAGTATTACAATGCCGAAGACTTAAAAGGACTCTTATACGAGTGTGTCAATGAGATGTTGGAGCTCTCCACAAGCCATGGCTTTGAGGGAAATCTGTGGCATGCCTATCTTACCTTTCTGCTGGCAAATGACGAGAATGCCTACAGCACCTCCTGCGAGATTGTGGGGGCAGTGGAAGGGAGCATCAATCAGATTGCGGAGCATGATTTTGCCATTTTCAAAGAGCTCTTTGACTATGATTTTTCCAGTCTGGAAAAGACGCTGGGGGCGGGCTGCCTTCAGATTCTTTTTGCCTATCAGAACGTCAATGAAGCCGGTAAGGTCTTCAACAAGCGCATCCGCGACAGAATCTGCGGGTTGAGCAAAGCGCTGGGAGAGACGGAGACCATTCAGGAGTTCAAGGAGAAGCTGACCCAGTTTTACAAAGAATTCGGTGTCGGCAAACTGGGGCTTCACAAGGCGTTTCGTGTGGAACACTTAGAGGGGGAGGATGTGCAGATTGTGCCCATCACCAACATCGCCCATGTCCATCTGGATGATTTGGTGGGATATGAGATTGCCAAGAAAAAGCTGACAGACAATACAGAAGCTTTTGTGGAGGGACGCCGCGCCAACAACTGTCTGCTCTACGGAGATGCGGGTACAGGAAAATCTTCGTCCATCAAGGCGATTTTGAACCAGTACTACGACCAGGGGCTTCGCATGATTGAGGTGTATAAACATCAGTTCAAGGATTTGAATGACGTCATCGCCCAGATTAAAAACAGAAATTATAAGTTCATCATCTATATGGATGACCTCTCCTTTGAGGAATTTGAGATTGAATATAAGTATCTGAAAGCGGTCATCGAGGGCGGGCTGGAGAGAAAACCGGAAAACGTGCTCATCTACGCGACCTCCAACCGCAGACACCTGGTGCGTGAGACATTTAAGGACAAGGCGGACCGGGATGAGGAACTGCACACCAACGATACGGTACAGGAAAAACTTTCCCTGGTGGCGAGATTCGGCGTGACCATCTATTTCGGTTCCCCGGACAAGAAAGAGTTCCAGAATATCGTAAGAGAGCTCGCCAGAGTGAACAAGGTGGATATGCCGGAGGAAGAACTGCTCCTTGAGGCAAATAAATGGGAACTGTCCCACGGCGGTATGACCGGCAGGACGGCGCAGCAGTTCATCGATTATCTGTTGGGGCAAAAGCCCGCTTCTTTGTAGGAAATAAACAGCGCCGGTGTACAAGGCGTGCCGATTGAGGATAATGCAAGGCGTGCTGTTTCACGTACACCGACGCTAAAGAAAAAGGAGAAGTATGAGACAAAAAATGAAAAAAAGAGGCACAGTCCTTCTGCTGGTCTGTGCGTGTGTCTTAGGACTTGCCGGATGTGCAGATGTGACTGCGAAAAAACTGGTGGATGCCGCGGCAAAGAACATGGAAAAGGAAGAATCCTTTGCAAATACGGTGAGGCTGGACATCCAGGTGGAAGGCGTGGTCAACACGATGGGCGTATCCATGGAGATGGATATGGCGTCCACCGCGAATCCCCGCGCAGGTCACGCGAAAGGCACGGCAAAAGTGAATATGAATGGGGCGGAAGTTGCGAGCAGCCTGGAAATCTATCAGGTCACAGAGGGAAAAGAGCATGTGACTTACAGCAGCATCTACGACCAGTGGACGAGGGAAGTCTCAGAAGGCACCTCCCACGTTGGAGTGGATGAAAATTTTTTCCAGTCCGCAAAAGACTCCATGGAAAAATTCCATCTGGCGAAGGAGACCGTGGAAATAGAGGGAAAAGAGTGCTACCAGATGTACGGGGATGTGCCCTGCAGGGAATTGACGGAATTTTTGGGAGAAGACATGATTTATGCGTTTGGGCTTCTGGATATGCCGGATATGGAGATTGTGCAGGATATGGAAATCCCGGTTATCTTTGATGTCTATAAAGAAGAACAATTACCCGCGCGGATTATCGTGGATATGAAAGAGGCGGTGGAGAACCTTTACGAATCTTACGGCGAGGCAGAAAACGTCACTGATTTCACCATTGAGCTCTCCTTTAGAGATTACGGAGAAGTGGAGACGATTGCGGTGCCGGAGGAAGTAAAAGAGGCAGTGGAGTAGAAAAGCGATAAAAAGAGATTGAATATTTATTGCCCCCGGGTGAGAGGCGCACGAGCGCATGTGGGAATATGCCGCTAAAGCGACTGCGCTCGGCGCACAAAGTGCTCAAGCCCCTCAAGATTGAGGGACAGGGAGTTGAAGTGGGCTTGCCCACTTTGTTCGGTATGTATTGCGTTAGATTTTATGTATCAGGAGAGCAGGTCTTTTTTTGAAGGACCTGCTTTTTATAGTCACTGGGCGAGATGTTTTTGTATTTTTTGAACACCCTGGAAAAGGAAAACTGGTTGTCATAACCTACAGTAGCGGCTATCTCCGCAATTGTTAGGCTTGTAGTCTCCATCAGTTCACAGGCTTGAGCAAGCCGGTAATTAATCAGATATTCATTCGGCGTCATCTGCAGCAGCTGCTTGAAAATCTTAGAAAAATATTTCCTGTCAAGGGACAGAGCGGAAGAGATATCGGTAATGGTGATAGGCTGGGAATAATTTTTCTTGATATAATTCAGAGCCTCTTTCACATATTGTTTGGAATTACTGGTATCGGCTGTCCTGGAAGGCTTATCAATGATTGAGGCAAGGATGAGATAAAGATATCCCATGTAGTTCAAATCCTTATTCTCAGCAGACTTTTGAGTGGAAAGTATCTGCTCATACGCATTTTCTATCAAGGAACGGTTCGGACAGTCAATGACAAGATTTGTCTTTGAAAATCCGGCACGTTCAAAATAAAGTTCCGAGTTTAGTCCATCAAAGGCGACCCATGAATACCTCCATGGAGTTTGCGAGTCGGCTTTATAATATACAATCTCATTGGGGTAGCAGGCAAAAAGCTGCCCTTCTTTTATGACGTATTCTTTTTCTTTAGAGCGCAAAATCCCCTTTCCGCTGTGTACATAATGAAGTTTATATTGATTTTTAATTCCGGGTCCCCAAGATTCATTGGGACGGCATTGCTGTGTACCAAAGTAATAGAGCTCCAAATCTGTGTTTTTCTTATTATCTGCATCATCATTGAGTATCGAATATTTAGCCATAAAACCTCTCCCTTACTTAAAACAATAAGTATACACCACACATACACTGATTATAGTTGATTAAAATTTGAAATGCAAGGCGAAGCAAATGGAAAATAGAGACATTCCATCATAAACGGTAGCCTTATGGCAATGGCTTCCGCAAGCGGTAAGTCTATAATTATTTATATAGATTGATTACAGAGAAAGGATGGAATTAGGTCGGATATGGAATATACAAAACTGGGGCGTTCCGGGCTTTGGGTCAGCAGACTGGTACTGGGCACGATGAATTTTGGCAGTACTGTGGAGGAGGAAGAAGCATTTCGCATCATGGACGCAGCTCTGGAACTGGGAATTAATCATTTTGATACGGCAAATAATTATGGGAAACGTATCAATCGCGAGGGGATATCAGAGTCTATGCTTGGAAAATGGTTTATGAAAGGGGGCGGCAGAAGGGAGAAAGTCATTTTGTCCACTAAGGTTTATGAGCCCATGGAAAAAAGTGGACCAAATGAAAAACCGGGGCTCTCTGCTTATAAGATAAGGCGGCATTTCGCAGATTCTTTGAGACGGCTTCAGACGGATCACATAGAAATCTATTATATGCATCATATCGACAGAACAGTTTGCTGGAGCGAGGTACTTCCGGTGTTCCAGAGCATGATACAGAAAGGAGACATTGATTACTTGGGGTCGAGTAATTTTGCGGCATGGAATATCGCGGATTTTCAGAAAGAAGCAGAACATGCCAATATGTTTGGGCTTGTATGTGAACAGCATAAATATAATCTCATGTGCCGTCTCCCGGAGCTGGAAGTGATTCCGAGTGTTAAAGGACATGGCATGGGCATTGTGGCATGGAGTCCTCTAAACGGCGGAATCCTCTCGCGCAACGGGAAGAACAGACAGGCAGCAGATACACAGGAAGAAGAGCGGCTGAAGAAATTTCGGGAATTATGCATGGAAATAGGTGAGGCAGAGGATACCGTATCTCTGGCATGGCTTTTACGTAATCCGGCCATAACAGCACCTATCATCGGACCGAGAAATGTGACACAGCTATATGACACAGTAAGAGCTCTGGAAATCCATCTGGAGGATGATGTCATCAAAAGGCTGGATGAAATCTTTCCGGGACCGGGTGGGCAGGCGCCGGAAGCTTACGCTTGGTAAAAAATGTATAGGAGAGGAGAAGAAAAATGTTGGGAGACAGCTGGGAGAAAACAGATATAAGACCTGTAGGAAAAATAGGGATGACGCATGATATGGAAGGAAGGCTGAGAATCCTTGCACGTGATAAATCCGGGGATATTATTGGGCTTTGTGAGGCAGGAGAAGGAAGGATGGAAATCTGGAGGATAGAGGAAAAGGATGGGGTCAGGGCAGACAAAAGTAAAGGAGTCCATCTGGCACTCCATAGACGGGATGGGAAGTTAGCGGCCTTCACTGTGGGCGAAAAAGGGCAATGTTTAGGCGGATGGATAAGACAACAGGATAGGATGGGGGCGATAGAATGGGAGGATTTAACGAGTATATCGAACGGTGCGTTTACTGTGTGTGAGAGATGTACGGGCGCGATTGAAGTCTTCGGGACAGACTTTTCCGGAAACCCTTGGCATCTGTGGACAAATCCTCAGGGACAATGGTCGCAATGGCAGACATTGGGGGAATATCATGCGGAAGAAATATGTGTGGCAAATAACGAGGAAGGCTTTCCGGAAATATTTATCTGTGACAGAGAAGGCTTGGTTTTGACCAGAAGACATCATGAGGATGGAATGTGGGGAGAGTGGAACATTTTAAGAAAGAAGGGTGTGCAGAAGATAAAAAGTGTGCAGGAAAAACATGGAAAGATACGGCTTTTTGTCATTACTGCAGGAGGAGATGTATGGACAAGCTTACAGGAAAAAGCAGGTGTGTGGGGTGATTGGGAAAAGCTGTCGTTAGAAAACTGCAGAGATATGGAAACGACACTGGATAAAAATGGAAATGTTGAGGTACTGTCAGTGTGTTATGATGGCAGTATTGTAAGACTGGTGCAGGAGAAAGATTGGAAGGAGGAAAAAATCAAAGGATTAGCAGCCCAGTCAGCAGAGGTCATGTTGTTGTCAGATGGGAGGAGACTTTATGCTGCTTTAGGAGAGGATGGCTGCATGTATATGAGAACAGGAGGTATGTGAGAAGTGGAATTATTGGAGCGGGCGAAAGCAACAGAATGTGGGGTGGACCCCGAAGGGATTCTGAATCTTTACAAAACATTGGAAGGGATGAATGTACATTCTGTGATGATTACGAGACACAACAAGGTCATCGCGGAAGGATGGTGGGCGCCGTACAGAAAGGACGAGAACCACATTCTGTATTCGGTAAGTAAAAGTTTTGTGGGGACAGCGATTGGATTTGCTGTGCAGGAAGGATTGCTTTCAACGGAAGATTATGTACTTGATATTTTTGCGGATGTCCTTCCGTCATGTCCCTGCGAGAATATGAAAAAGATGAAGATACGGCATGTCCTGACAATGAGCACGGGACAAAAGGATGAGAGGAATATCTTTCATGAGGGGGAATCGTGGCTCTATTCTCTGCTCAGCGCCTATGTGGACAATGAGCCGGGAGAGACATTTCGGTATATCAGCAGTTCTACGTATATTTTGAGCGCTGTAATCTGGAAACTGACCGGGCAGACGGTATTTGAGTATTTGAAAGACCGTCTGTTTGAACCTTTGGGATTTTCAGAACATATCTGGTGGGAAAAATCACCGGAGGGACTCAACACGGGATTCAACGGATTTAACGCCACAGCGGAGGATGTTACAAAACTGGCGCTTTTGTATCTGAACATGGGCAAATGGAAGGAAAAGCAGATATTGTCAGAGGAATGGGTAAAAGAGGCATCCGGTATTCAAATCGACAACCGCGATAACGACAGAAATCAGGAATTGGGTTACAGACAGGGATTCGGGACATTCACGGAAGATTACCGGAGCGGCTACGGATATTTGTTCTGGCATTGTAAGCCGGAAGGCAGCTACCGTGGAGACGGTATTTTCGGACAATTGTGTATCATCATGCCGAAGCAGGATATGACGATTGCCGTGGCAGCAGGCTGTGAGGAACCGGGGAAGATATTAGAAGCCATCTGGAACTGTCTTTTGCCTGCGGTTGATGCGCCGCATATGCATTGCGATATGGAAGAGGTTCTCTATGAAGCATTGGAAAATCTGAAACTGCCGGTGGCAGCAGGTGAAAAATATCCGCCGTCACAGGAAAAGGAATGGAGACAAAAATTTCTTATGGCAGAAAATGGGATGGATGTGCAAAGTCTGGAATTAGAGTTCAGAAAAGACAGCCTACCGGTCATCACGATAGAGACTTCAAAAGGAAAATTGAGGGCAAAGATAGGATACCTGGAATGGGAAGAAAATGAGACAGGCTATGACCCGGAAGGCTTTAGCTGTGACAATGTTATCTTTTTTCATCGCGTGGCTTGTACCGGAGCATGGAAGGGAGAAGAATATGTTGTGAAATTCGCCTATACAGAGACGCCGTTTGTAGACATTCTGCGTATCCGACTGATGTAGGACGGATTTTGCGGACATTCAAAATAAAAAAGAATGTGGAGGTAACAG
>UQKK01000001.1 GCA_900541505.1 uncultured Ruminococcus sp. | reverse complement strand
AGGGCGGGCTTAGAGCCCGCGTCCCGAGCCACCCGTTTTACGGGTGGGGGCGACTTGCATATATTTTACTGTAGTTTCAGGAATATCTGAAGCAAAATGGTGTGCAGGATGAACAGTTGATATTCGTCAATTTTGAAGAGCTGGAATATGAGGAACTACAGGATTACAGAAAATTATATGCATATATAAAGGAAAAATTGTGCGATGGAAGGATGACTTATATTTTCCTGGATGAAATACAAAAAGTGCCACATTTTGAGAAAGCGGTAGACAGTCTCTTTATAAAAGAAAAAACAGATATTTATATTACAGGCTCTAACGCATATATGCTTTCCGGGGATTTGGCAACTTTTCTGACCGGGCGGTATGTGGAAATATCGCTGCTTCCCTTCTCTTTTCGTGAGTATTGTCTGCAGACAAATCAACAGCCACAGGCTTCTTTTGCGGAATATATAAAGTATGGCTCTATGCCGTATGTTGCAGCTATGGAAAAAACAGATGAGAAGGTAGAAACATATCTGGAAGGAACTTATAACACTGTAATTGTAAAGGATATTGAAGACCGTCAAATCAGGAAAGAACAGATAAACGCAAAACGTAAAGTAAGCGATATTGTACTGTTAAAGACAATAGCCAGATTTTTGGCAAGTACAATCGGCAGTCCGGTTTCTGTGAGGAGTGTAACAGATTATTTGATTTCCAATGGAAGAAAAGTATCTCCTAATACGGTGAATGATTATATGGAAGCACTTGCTGAATCTTTTATTTTTTATCCTGTAGAACGCTTTGATATTGTGGGAAAACAAGTGTTAAAGGCAAATAAAAAATGGTATATGGTGGATTTAGGACTGCGTAATTATATCCTTCCCAGAAAGAAATATGATTTGGGGTTTTCTGTGGAGAATATCGTGTATTTTGAACTGCTGCGCCGAGGTTATCGGGTGAATATAGGCAAGTATGGAAATACGGAAGTGGATTTCGTGGCACGCAAACAGGAAAAGCTGGTTTATTTTCAGGTGACAGCAGACATGACAGCGGAATCGACCTTTGAAAGAGAGATGAGACCCCTGAGGGAAATCAAAGATAATTATGAAAAAATCGTGCTGACTCTGGATGAATATTCTGCGGGGAATTATGAAGGGATAGAGGTTAAGAATGTGATTCAATGGCTGTCGTAAATGCAAAAAATTGCAGAAGATTTTCGATTATTTTGCAGAAGTACTCCAAAAAAACATTGTTAATTCGTGCCAATTTGCTATAATTAAATGCATATCAGATATACGGCAAAGGTGGAATTGTACAGATGAAGCAGAAAAAGGATGAACTGTTGCGGGCAGTATGGAAGGGACAGGACGATGCATATGACCTCATGATAGAATACGAGGGGATACTGCATCATTACGGGGAATATATCTTATATCAGTCAGAGGGTGTTGTGATAGATTTGATAGCGGCAAATCCGGGAATCACCTGCAGTGATATTGCGAAAATGACGAACAAGACGGTCAGCGCCTGTTCTCAGATTATCAGAAAGCTGCGTGAGAGGGACTGGGTACGCCAGATAAGGAATGAAAAAAATAACAGAAAGTACAATCTGGAAGTGACTGAAACGGGGAGGCGGATTTGTGAAGAGAGGGAAAGTTTTACAAATATATGCCAGGACAGGATGTTTCGTATGTTGAGCAGTTTTACTGAAGAAGAGCTGGAGAATCATATTCGAATACAAAACATGATAAATGAGGCATATAAAGAGGATATCCGCCAGAGTTTGAATGAGGCGGAGGAAAAATAGAAAATAAGAATGACATCTCAGAGAGAAGAATCTCACTGGGATGTCATTTTTTTTGGCAGCGCGACGGCGCACAAAGTGCTGAAGCCATCAATGTTGAGGTAAAGAGAAGGTTAATGACTTACCCATTTTATTTATCATCTGGATAGGAAGGCTGTACAATCATACCAAATATGGTGTGCGGTAATTGTCTATTTTGTGCAAAGTTTTGAGATTAGCAAAAAAAGCATTGCAATATTTGTGATATTGCTATATATTTAATGTAAATATAATATTAAGCAGCTTAATAAATAAACAGCTTAATCATAAGGGTGAGATTATGAAGCTGATAAGCTGCTGCCCAATTTAATAGGAGGAGGTATATAATGGACAAAAGGATTCTGAATACGACCGAAGCACCCGCGGCAATCGGACCGTATTCTCAGGGGATTTCGGGACGGGGTGAAATTTGTTTCGTATCCGGGCAGCTTCCTATTGTGCCGGAGACAGGGAAGTTTGCAGGAGCGACCATTGAAGCGCAGACCGAACAGTCCCTGAAAAACATGGAGGCAGTTTTAAAAGCTGGGGATATGAACCTGAGAGACGTGGTGAAGACGACCGTGTTATTGAGTGACATTCAAAATTTCGGAAAGATGAACGAAGTGTACGCTCAGTTTTTCAAAGAGGAATGTCCGGCGCGAGCGGCTTTTGAGGTGGCGGCGCTTCCAAAAGGGGCGCTGGTTGAGATTGAGGCTGTGGCGTTGAAGGAAACAAAATGAGTGCAATACGGTACAACCTAGGACAAAGGGGAAAGTAAGTGGAACACAGAATAGAACGGTAATCTATTTGAAACAGAACAGGAGGAGAAAGATGGTTAAATATAGTGACAGAAATCAAATGGAATTTCAGGAGAGAATCCAGACAGTCATGAAAGAAAAGGGAATCGATGATCTGATTCTCACAGAGTTTGGAGCTATCTATTATGCTACAGGGCATTACAGCACTTTCCAGAAGGTTACGAATGTACCGGGATATTGCATTGCGGTCTGCCCGGCAGAGGGAGAATTTACGGTTATTCTTCCGGACTATGAGACCATGTCGATGGACCAGATTCCCGGTTGTAAGATGGATGTCTCTACGACAGGTATTTTCATCGACGGACTGGAAAAAATCACAGGAAAACCGGCACCGAAGGTACGCCCTTCCACAGTGGATGGCAGCAAGACATTCAGGCAGGCTCTTGACATTATAAAGGCAAAGAAACCGGATGCAGTGATTGGTATTCAATCTAAATTGCTGACCTATGATGCGATGAAGATTTTCCAGGAAAATGCCGGGGCGTGTACATATGTTGACTGTGATGAAGTGTTGAGCAGAGCCAGGATGATAAAGACAAAATGGGAAATCGATGTGCTGCGCACGGCCGCGCAGATGAGCGAGCGGCAGATGGAGGCGACCGCCAATGCCATGAGAGAAGGAATGACAGTCGGCGAGCTTGTGAATCTTGCTTATCAGAACTGCTTCGCTCAGGGCGAGGGCGTAACAGGCGCAAGACCGGTTCTCTCTGTAGGTGGAAGGTATTTCGGGAACTTTGAGATTCCACCGGAGGACACACTGCGCAAGGGTGATATCGTCAGAATGGACTGCGGACCTTTCTATTTGGGATACATCAGCGATATATGCCGCGCTTATTCTGTAGGGAAGGCATCAGACGAAGCGAAAAAGCTTTACGCGGCGCTGATGGACGGCTACCACAGAGAATTGGAAATGATTGGACCGGGAGTGAAGATTGCGGACGTGTACAATGAGGTTATGGCAATTGTAAGAAAGACTGTGCCGGACTACGTAAGAGGACATTTGGGACATTCCATCGGTACTTATTTCCTGGCAGAGGAATATCCGTATATCTCTCCATATGTGGGAGATGAGACATTTAAGCCTGGCATGGTTGTAAGCTGTGAAGTGCCGTACAGCAGCGCGGTACTGGGCGGTATGACGCCGGAAGATACCATCGTGATAACAGAAAACGGTTATGAGCGTTTCACATATGTGCCGGAGGAGATTGTTGAGATAGGAGTTTAGAGAGAACATTAAGTAATTGGAGGGACGATAAGAGTGGATTTTGACAGAAAGATTGAACGTGTAGGGACGCAGTGCTGTAAATGGGATTCGGAGGAATACTATCGCAGCGGTGAAGTGATACCCATGTGGGTGGCAGATATGGATTTCCCGGCGCCGGACGAAGTGGTAACGGCACTTCAGAAAAGGGCAGAGCATCCCATTTTTGGATATCCGCATGATGACGGGACTTTTGAAAGAGTCCTGACAGCGTGGATTTATAAACATCATGGATGGAAGATAGAGGAAAGTCATATTATGGCAAGTCCCGGTGTGCTCACTACTATGGCAATGTTTATCAATACGGTGTCCAAACCGGGAGAGCATATTATCATCATGACCCCTGTCTATTATCCATTTACAAGCTATATTGAAAATAATGACCGGTGTGTGGAGAGCTGTGAGCTCCTTCTGAAAGATGGGATATATCAGATTGATTTCGACAAGCTGGAGGAACTGGCGGCAAAGGAAGAGACGAAAGCTCTCCTGCTGTGCAATCCGCATAACCCGGTGGGCAGAGTCTTTACCAGAGAGGAACTTGAGAAGGTGGCGGATATTTGTGTCCGCAACGACATCAAGGTTTTTGCAGATGAGATACACTCGGATTTGATTATGCCTGGATTTCATCATGTACCCTTTGCCTCCATTTCGCCGGAGGCGGCGGATATCACAGTGACCGCCTATTCTATGGCGAAAACGTTTAACCTGGCAGGGCTGCAGACGTCAGCCGCAGTGATGGATAATGCTGAGCTGCGGGAAAAGATGCTGAGGCTCAGAGAGGCGTGGGGATTGTTTAATGTAAACAATTTTGCGTTGGTAGCGTTTGAGGCGGCTTTTCAATATGGGGAGAATTATGTAAAGGAACTGGTCGCCTATCTGCAGAAAAACAGAGACTATGTAGTGAACTTTTTGGCAGACCGTCTGCCTGTAATTACCTGTTCCGAGCTGCAGGGGACATATTTAATGTGGCTGGACTGCGGCGAACTCGGCATAAAGGATGAAGAGCTGGAGGAGTTTTTCAGAAAAGAAGCGGGGCTTGGGCTGGAAGCCGGAATTATTTTCGGCTCCGGCGGGGAGCAGCATGTGAGGATGAACATCGCGTGTCCGCACGAGCTTTTAAAGGAAGCTATGGAGCGTATGGAGACGGCTGTGAAAAAACGAAAGGAATAAGTTATGGAAGAAAAGAAGGAATTAAAACGAGTATTGGGGAAATTAGACCTCTTTGCCATTGGATTTGGTGCAATCATAGGCTGGGGATGGATTTCGATGGGCGCCACCTGGATTGGCGGAGCCGGTATGCTGGGAGCTTGTCTGTCCTTTGTATTTGCCGGAATTATGATGATATTTGTAGCTCTGTGTTACGGTGAACTAGCATCTGCCATGCCGAAGGCGGGAGGACCGCAGAATTTCGCATGGAGGGCATATGGCACGAAGGCATCATTTATCGCGGGCTGGGCGTGTCTGCTGAATCCGGTTCTGTTCGTGAGCTGGCTTTGCAATGCGGCGGTAGACGCGTTAAATTATCTCTATCCGTTGACAGATACACCACTGTTGTACACAGTATACGGCTATGAGATTCATGTGGGGACGCTGGCTGCTTATATGATAATGGCAGTGCTGATGATTTGGCTGACCTATACAGGAATCCAGGGAATGTCCAGAGTGCAGAACATCGCGGTTATCATCATGATAGCAATAGCGGCAATTTTCATTATCGCAGCTGTTTTCTTGGGAGATACAAGGAACTTTGAGCCTCTGATTGCAAACGGTACAAGAGGGGTAGCGGCAAATATTCTGACATGCGCGACCTTTTTGGCAGGATTTGAGTGTATCCCTCAGGCTTCAGAGGAATCGACAGTAAAACCAAAAGATTTGGGAAAAGTGATTGTATCAGTTATGCTGGCAGCGGTAGCGTGGTTTATTTTGACAATCATTGCCACATCACTCGGACTTTCCCACGGAGATATCGAGAACTCCAAATTGGCAGCAGTGGATTCAATGACAGCAATCTTTAACAACAATCCGATAGCAGGTAAGGCGATGATTGTAGTGGGCTTGCTTGGAATCCTCACTTCCTGGATTTCCACATATATCAACGGAAGCCGTCTGATGTACAGTATGGCACGGGGCGGAATGATGCCGGAATATTTTGCGAAGCTTCATCCAAAATATCAGACGCCGTACAGAGCAGTCATTGTAATGGGAGTTTTTATGCTGGTTTCCGGATTTATGGGCGGCGGCGTCAATGTATGGTATCCGACTGCCGGAGGTTTTGGAAGTGTTGTTGCCTATGTAATTGTTGCGATATCCTTTATCAAGTTGAGAAAATCACAACCGGATATGGTGAGACCTTACAGAGTAAAAAGCGTAGCAGTTGGTTATATCGCGGTACTGATGGGAGCTATTCTGGTATTTATCTCCCTGCCGGGATTCCCCGGGTCGGGATTAAAGTGGCCATATGAAATCCTGATGGTACTCATCTGGATTATACTGGGTATTGCGCTGTATATTCGGGCAAAGAACAGACCGGATGGATTGAAGAAAATAGATGAAATGATGAGCAGTGTATTAAAAGATTAAGAAATAAAAAATATGATATATAAAAAGGATTTCTTTATGTGTAATCCTTAATATAAAAACGGGCGTTCCGTATCGGATAAGTCATGAAAAATGCGTGGTCGTTTGATTTATCTGATGCAGGACGCCCTCTTTTTGAACTACCTCAAAAATGACCATGAAAAATGGCCGTCCCTGTCTCTGGTAAAACTTGGACGACCATTTTGGTTAACTGCTTATCCCTTCATCTTCATCCTCTTTATGACCTTCAGCCTTGTAAACTCCTCCCTCTCTTTTTCCTCCAGCGCATTGGTGATGGTATACACCAGCTCGGAATACATGGGGATGGTGATATTCTGCAGCGCATTGGCGCGTTTCTGTGTCTTCTTGATATTAGAAGCCAGCCGGTATGCCGCGTTTTCCACCATGGAGAGCTTGATGGTCAAATCTTTTACCTTGCGGAACGCTTCACGCGCGGTGTCGATGGACTCCCGTGTGGTGCTGAAGGAATAGGTGGGAGTTCCATCATCGGGGATATATTTCACATGGGGAATCTCTGTACCCATGATGCTCCGCGTCTGGATGGTGATGGAATTTTCTATAGGAACCGTGTAGGCGAGTTGGTCTACCATGCTGATTCCGTGCTCGATATTCGCCCGCTGCAGGCAGCGGTAGGCGTAGGTAAATGTGCTGTCAATCTCGTCCTGGATGTTGCGCGCTTCATCGATTAAGTCCATCAGCTCCCGAATCAGGATGTTGCGCTTTTTATCCATCAAATCATAGCCCTGTTTGGCGAGAGCCAGAGAATTTTTTGCCAGCATGAGATTTCCTTTTGTGGGAAATGTACGCGGGTCCATGAAATCCTTCCTTTCTGTAAGAGTATAATAAAAAATGAAATCAATTCCGCAGCAGCGGGCGGCATCCTTTTGTATAGCGCGCCGCGCAGTTCAGATATGGTGTCCTTTAAAACGGGGCGCGCCCCGCAGCTTTATGGGCAGGCGCGTTATCTGTTTAAGGATTACTCGTCTTCTCCGATGGGATGGTAGTATTTATCCAGTATCTTCGTATCCACACGGTCGAGTTCTTCTCTTGGGAGACGTCCAAGAAGTTTCCAGCCCAGGTCCAGTGTTTCTTCCATACTGCGGTTCTCATCCGGTCTCTGACCGATATAGTTCTCCTCAAATTCTTTACCGAACTCCAGGTATTTCTTATCGATAGGTGAGAGTTCGTCCTCGCCGATGACGGAAGCTAAGTTTCTGGCATCGCCCACCTTCGCATAGGCGGAGAAGAGCTGGTTTGCCAAATCCTGGTGGTCCTCCCTCGTATAGCCTTCGCCGATGCCGTCCTTCATCAGACGGGAGAGGGATGGCAGGATGTTGATAGGCGGGTAGATGGACTGCCCGTGCAGCGGGCGGTCGAGTACAATCTGTCCCTCCGTAATGTACCCTGTCAAATCGGAGATGGGGTGGGTGATATCATCGTTTGGCATGGTGAGGATGGGAAGCTGGGTCACGGACCCGTTCACACCCCGGACAATGCCCGCGCGCTCGTAAATGGTCGCCAGCTCGCTGTACAGATAGCCGGGATATCCCTTACGGCTGGGGATTTCTCCTTTGGAGGAGGAGACTTCACGCATCGCCTCGGCAAAGGATGTCATATCAGTTAGGATGACGAGGATATGCATGTGCTGCTCAAAGGCGAGATATTCTGCCACAGTCAGCGCAACCTTCGGGGTAATGAGACGCTCCACCACCGGGTCGTTGGCGAGGTTCAAAAACATTGCCACATGGTCGGCAACACCGCTTTCCTCGAAGGTGTGGCGGAAGAAATCGGCCACATCGTGTTTGACGCCCATGGCAGCAAATACGATGGCGAACTGCTCGTCGGAATTTTCTCCTAAGGATGCCTGTTTTACAATCTGTGCCGCCAGCTGGTCGTGGGGCAGACCGTTTCCAGAGAAAATCGGCAGTTTCTGCCCGCGAATCAGAGTGGTTAGACCGTCGATAGCGGAAATCCCTGTATGGATATAGTTTCTCGGATATTCGCGCTCTACCGGATTCAGAGGCAGACCGTTCACGTCCCGCTTCAGAGTGGTGACGAGAGGTCCCAGGTCGTCGATGGGCTGCCCGATGCCGTTGAAGGTTCTCCCCAGCATATCGGGGGAGAGGGCAATCTCCATAGGGTGTCCGGTGAGACGGGTGTGGGTGTTCTTCAGGGACATATTTTCAGAGCCCTCGAATACCTGGATGACGGCGCGGTCCTCGTACACTTCTACGATACGTCCAATCTTGCGCTCTGTGCCGTCTATGACAAATTCTACGATTTCATCAAAAAATGCGTCCTGTACGCCCTCCAGCGCAATCAGAGGACCGTTGATACTGCTTAAGCCTAAATATTCAATTGACATAAAAGGTACCCTCCTTATGCGTTTCTATGCGTTTTTCTCCAGGACACGCTGGTAAAAGGCGTCGATGTCCCGGTGATATCCGGCGAACAATTCCGGACGGTCATTAGGCACGTCATACTTGATGGCGATGACCCTGTCGAAAATGTTTTCTGCTTTTAAGACAGACATGGGGTGCCCCATAGTGACGAGGGCGCGTGCCTGTTTATACAAATATAAAATCGTGTCCATCATGAGATACTGCTTTTCCATGGAGACACAGGTGTCGTCCTTATGGAAAGCGTTCTGCTGCAGGAAACCGAGGCGGATGACACGGGCAATCTCCAGAACAAGTTTCTGGTCGTCCGGCAGCACGTCGCTTCCGATGAGCTTTACAATTTCCAGAAGGCTGCTCTCCTGGTTTAACAGCGCCATGAGGCGGTTCCGATAGTCCACAAATTTCGGAGAGACATTGTCCTGATACCAGTGGCTCAAATCGTTCAGATATTCGCTGTAGCTGGTGAGCCAGTGGATGGCAGGGAAATGTCTGGAATAGGCAAGGCTCTTGTCCAGTCCCCAGAAGCAGCGGACAAACCGCTTGGTATTCTGTGTGACGGGCTCGGAGAAATCGCCACCCTGCGGGGAAACTGCTCCGATGATGGTGACAGAGCCGTCGGTTCCGTTTAAATTGTGCATCATGCCCGCCCGCTCGTAAAACGCGGAGAGGCGGGATGCCAGATAAGCCGGGAATCCTTCCTCAGCGGGCATCTCTTCCAGACGTCCGGACAATTCACGCAAAGCCTCCGCCCAGCGGGAGGTGGAGTCCGCCATAATTGCAACGTCGTATCCCATATCCCGGTAATATTCCGCCAGGGTGAGCCCTGTGTAGATACTCGCCTCACGCGCGGCAACAGGCATGTTGGATGTGTTGGCAATGAGGGTGGTCCTGTCCATCAGAGGATTTCCAGTACGGGGGTCCGTAAGTTCCCCAAACTCTTCGAGAACCTGGGTCATCTCGTTGCCGCGCTCGCCGCAGCCGATATAGATGATGATGTCTGCATCCGCCCATTTCGCAATCTGGTGCTGGGTCATGGTCTTTCCGGTTCCGAAACCGCCGGGGATGGCAGCAGTGCCGCCCTTGGCGATGGGGAACATGGTATCGATGATACGCTGTCCCGTGATGAGGGGAACGGAAGCCGGGAAACGGTGATGAGTCGGGCGCGCGGTCCGAATGGGCCAGCGCTGCATCATAGGCAGTTCCTTTTTGCTCCCGTCTGCTAATTCCAGCGTTACCAATGTTTCTTCTATTGTGTATTCCCCGTCAGGAACTACGGAAAGGACAGTTCCTTCCACACCGGGGGGAATCATACATTTGTGGACAATAGCGTGGGTCTCCGGCACCTCGGCGATGATATCGCCCCCGTGCAGGTATTGTCCCGGCTGCACGGTGATATGGGTGCTCCACTTTTTCTGCCTGTCCAGAGAGTCCACGCTGACTCCGCGGGTGATAAAGGCTCCGGCAGAGTCGGCGATGCGCTCCAATGGGCGCTCAATTCCGTCAAAGATATTGTTAAGGATGCCCGGCGCCAGTACGACAGAGACTGCGTTTCCGCTGGCGACAACCTCCTCGCCGGGTTTTAATCCTGTGGTCTCCTCATAGACCTGGATGGTAGTCAAATCCTTATCCAGTGCGATGACCTCGCCGACCAGTTTTTGCTTGCCGACATAGACCATCTCCGACATACGGAAACCGGTGTTTCCCTTCAGATAGATGACGGGACCGTTGATGCCGTAAATGAATCCTGTTTTAAGCAACTCCGTCACCTCCTAAGAAAATAAATGAGTCGTATTCATTGCGCAGTTTGGTCTTAAAGGAATTATCAATCAGAATGTTGCGCGTGCGGATGACAGCGCGCACTCCGCCGATAAAGTCCTCTGCACTGACAGTCAGGGGAATCCGGGTGGCATCTTCCAAGTCGGAGCGTCTCTTTTCATCAGTCGGGTTGATGTAGATGATGACAGGGTCGTCTCCGGCGAAGGCTTTTGCCTGCTTTATGCAGCTCATGAGATAATCCATATAATCTTCTGTCTGCATATAATCATCGACCAGGCTCCTTGCCTCCTCGAATATCTTATCCTTTAATTCCTGCTGGATTTTTCCGTTCTGGCGTTTGATTTCAAGCTGGGACTTTGCCATTGCCTGGTTCAGCTGTTGTCTGGCATTTGTTGTCTCCGCCTTGATACGTGTCTCAGACTGGCGGAGCGACTCGGCCTTGTGGTCCTCAAACACTTTCTCCAACGCCTCTTTATAGGAATCGATGATGGCATTGCCTTCACTTCTTGCCTGCTCCATCGATGTGGTTCGTAAGTGTGAGATTTTTTCTTCTAGGGTCAAGAGGGGTTCCTCCTTTATATAAATTTCCGGTTACAGTTCAGTTTTACGAATGGCGCGGGCTGAACTGCTGCAAGTATGAGCTGCAGCCGTCACAGATGGCACGGGCTGAACTGTAATCTTTCCAGTTAAAGCTTTAAGCCAATCGCCTCGGTAATGTACGATGTGATAAAGTCTTTCTTGCGTCCGGTTCCGTGCCTGTCAGGGATTTCCACGAGAAGCGGCATTTTTCGCTCCAGGCGGAAGGTATCAATGATGTCGGGAAATTCTCTGCCGAATTTTTCTGTCAGCAGTACGATTCCCACGGTTTTGTCCGCAAGGACATCCTCCAGTGCCTGGCGCAGTTCGTCCCGCTCATGTACGACCACGCCGTCTACCCCGGCGAGCCGCATCCCTGTATAGGTATCGACATTATCACTGATGAGATACATTTTCATCTTACAGATTACCCAGAATCATGAAGGAGATGATGAGCCCGTAGAGGCAGACACCTTCTGCAAGACCTACGAAAATGAGGGACTTACCAAGAACAGAGGAGTCCTCACTGATGGCGCCCAGAGCTGCGCTGGCTGCGCTCGCCACGGCAATACCGCCGCCGATACAGGATAAACCGGTAACCAGAGCGGCTGCGATATAACCCATCCCTGTTGCAAAACCGGGGTCAGAAGCCACGCCCTCGGCTGCCTGCACGTCGCCGCCCCACATCATGATAGAAGCGAGGGCGAAAGCGCCGAAGAAGAAAAAGGCGTTGACGCCGATGGTGCGTTTATAGCGTTTCTTGCTCTTTTCCCCAAGCAGATAGTAACCGAAAGGAATGATGATGCTTAAGAGCAATGCGATAATGAAGATGATTTTTGTTGCTAAATTCATGATAAAATCCTCCTATTTTTTGTTTGTCTTCTTTGTATATGGATTGAATGCTCTTCCGCTTCCCTTGTAAAAACGGCTGAACATTTCATAATATTCCAAACGCAGTACCTGGATACCGACGATGAGTCCCTCCATACCGCATACGAACAGGTTGCCAAGGACAATGACGAGCCAGTTTGGATTGCCTTCCTCCACACCTGCCAGCATGAGGACAACTTCCATCATTGCCGCATGGCTGACAGCGAACGCTCCGATACGGATAAAGGAAATCGTGTTGGAGAAGTAACTCAGCAGCGTCTCAAACAGCTCAAAAAATCCTTCTACGAAGAACATTGCCTTGCCGCCTTCCATCTTATCTGCCCGTTTCTGTATCAGACGGGTCAGAGGCTCTTTGAAGAAAATGAGCAGAAGCGGCACGCCGAACATAACTGCCATGACGATACCTGCGGGCATCGGTTTCCCGGTCATGAACAGCACGATAACAGTGACGATAGAGGCGTAGAACACCAGTCCCGCGACACCATTGGCGTCAAACCAGGTGTTTTCCATATCGCGGCTTCGCACAGCGTTGATGATATGGAGAATCATGGCGACGATGACAAGCCCCATACCGAAGGCGACAGCGACAATAAACACCGTGTTGAGCTTTCCGAAGAAGGGTACTCTCGTCATATGGTCAATGGGGCGCAGCCACAGGGCGGGCAGGATATCCTCGAATCCGAAAATACTTCCGAAGAGGAAGCCGAATATGGTGGAGAAAATACCTGCGGTGGCGATAATCCCGGCGAGCGGCGCCTTTTTGCGCCAGAAGATAAGTCCTCCGCCGAGAAACAGCAGTAAGCCCTGCCCGACATCTCCGAACATGGCGCCGAAGATGAAGGAGTAGGTGAGTCCCACAAACATGGTCGGGTCTATCTCGTTGGAAGCCGGGAGACCGTACATCTGGATGAACATTTCAAAGGGCTTGAAAATCTTGGGGTTCTCCAGCTTCGTCGGGGGTTCTCCAAAGTAAGTGTCATGGTCGTCCTCCACCACGACGAAAACTTTGTCATCGTCTTTTATCTCATTTAAAAATTTTTCCACATCGTCCTCAGCCATCCAGCCGCAGAGGATGTAATAGTCTTCTTTATTATCTTCCATGCGGGCGGCAAGCTTGCGCACATCGAAGTTATTGGAGAGCTCCTCCAGCCGGTTTTTCGCGGCGATAAGCTGAGGAGCACGGTCGGAGAGCATTTCTCCCGCAGATTTATCCAGGTCACCGATTTCCTTATTGATATGAGCTATCTCTTTTTCCAGCGAATGATAAACTTCAGCGGGGGTGCCATCAAATTCATCCTGCAAATCTATCCTCTCAAAATGCAGGGAACGGAAAACCGCATCGACTTTCTGCGTTTCGCCGGGGGAAACAAAATAAGCTCCGTACACGTAGCTTTCATCGCGTTCTCCTTCCACGAAGATAGCACCTAAGTCATCCATCAGATACTTGAGCATCTTGTGGTAGTATTCCACGGCGATGCGACCAAAACGATAAGTAATAAACCGGTAATTGAGTACATGATGCAGGTCGCAGTCCAGAGGGCGGAAGGGTGCGATGATTTGCTGTTTTGCACGAAGCTGTCCCGTCTTCTTCTTTAATTTTTCTTTCTTTTCCTGAAGGGACATATAGTCTTCCGATGCCTGCCGGACAATCTCAAACATGTCGTTGAGTCCGAGTGAAGCGGCAGGGGTGACGTGTTCCCTGTCTGGCAGGAGTTCAACAAACTGCACTGCCTTGTTGAGGGCATCCCGATACGGATTTATCTCCACAAAAGGACGCAGATTATCAACAGTCTTGAGCTCAGACAATGCAGATTCCAACTGAATCTCATATCTGGAAAGATACAGGTCCGTAACACGGTCGATATCACCGCGAGGACCGGAAATGTTGATAAATTTCATTTTTACAATCATTGGATTCTACCTCCTACGTACGCTAACGTTTCGCCCGGAGAGAGACTGTACCGGATACATTCCATGGCGGTAACGAGCTTTTTCAGTTCTTCTTCCTTCAAGAAGAGATAGGTGTTGATTGCAGCGATGGAGTAGGGGTTGCGCCTTCTGTCTACCAGATATAGATGATGCAGGCAATCGGCGTATATCTGCTCAATCGTCAGATTTTCCCGGAAGTGATAGTGCCTGCCGTAGTATGTCTTTTCCACGGCGGCCAGATATTCCTCCAGGGATGCTGTCTCCGCAAGCTCCTTTATCGTATCTGTGGAAAGCTTGTAGTGGATGGGAATCAGCATCAGATAAATATCGGCGGGCTTCATATTATAATATTTCTTCGCCCGGTACATCCACTGTAAATTCAAAAGGTCTATCTTGGAACCGCAGTCCCGCGTGAACAATTCCAAATCCGCTTTTTTGAGGACCTTTTTCCGTTCTCTCCAGAGGGTGGAGAAATAGTACAAGTCCAAAGCCAGTTCATAGTCATACAGAGTCACATGCTGGGACTCCTGTATTTTTTTCAGCGGTGAGTAGTATTCCGTGCCCTTCAGGTGCTCGACCAGGTCATCTGTGGTGCTCGACATCATCAGCTTTTCGATGGAAATCTGAGAGTAGCGGTCAAAAAACTCTTTTTTAGAAGCTAAATCGAAAGGCTGCCGGTAATGGTTGATAATAATGCGCAGACAGTAGTTGATAAGGTCGATTTCATAGCGCTTCAGGCAGAGTTTCAAGAAACGGCGCTGTTTCTGACCGCAGAAGCGGTAAATCTTCGTATAATCATTGTAAAAGGACTGAACGAGGACTTTCTCGATATTGCCGCGATGCAGCTTGTCGTCCTCCAACATCTCCAGGACATCGGCATAGGAAGAATGTTCCTTCAAATAGGAAACAACTTCCAGTACATTGCTCAAATTCGCAATCTCCTCAAACTGCTGCGGCTTTAACAGCTTTGCCTCCATTGCACGAATCTTCGTCACAATACCGCTGTAAGCAAGTATATTTCCCATGGGCTACACCTCGGTGATTCGTCTTAATATTTCCTGCGCGTACACAGTGTGCTTTTCATCATATTCTCTCTGCAAAGCTTGGATGGCATTGCTGCTCTCTCCGCTCTGCGCATCCAGCATCGCGCGGGTCTTCTTTTCCAGTTTACTGCGGATGCCGTCAAGCTGTGTCTGTGTCTTCTGCTCCAGCTGGGCATCAAAAGCCCGGCGTTTTTCATCGTATTCCTTATCCAACACTTCTTTCTGCGCTTCCGCGTGTGCGACAATGGCAGAAGCAGCCTCTTCAATCTCTGTCAATTTGTTTACAATAGAGTCCATAATAAGCCTCCTCTTTGTTGAAAAAATACGAATTTACTTTATTCTACACCTTTTTGAGAAAAATGCAAGTTAAAGAATTGCCAAAAGTTTTGACAACAAAAATTGCCGAAAGCCAAAGCGTTTCCATGTTTCTGGGGTGTTGTTTATCTGCAGAAAATATCATAGCTTGAGGCATGTGTGCCCTTGTAAAGAGAGAGTACGAAAAACAGAGGGTAAAATCACAGTAAAAACGGTAAACCCCATTGACCTTCCGTGTATGCTGTGCTATGGTAAATGTAACCTCAGCTTCATAGTGTTTCCGCAATAGCGCGATAGTATTCGAAAAAGACTGTGACTGAGGGTATATAGCATAAAAGAAAAGGAGGCATCATATGAGATTACGCAATATACCAAGGGCAGAAGGAGTCATTGAGATGCACCGTGCTGTTATAAAAAGACCAGAGGCGCAGAGGGGATGCTGGAAGCAGGTATTCGGAAATCAGAATCCTATTTATATAGAGATTGGCATGGGAAAAGGAAAGTTTATCCTGGAGATGGCACAGAAGTATCCGGATATCAATTTCATCGGCATCGAGAGATATTCCAGCGTACTGCTGCGCGCCGTTGAGAAGTTTGACACAGAGGAGTATAAAGAGCTCACCAACGTCCGTTTTGTTTGCATGGATGCAAGAAATATAGCAGAGGTATTTGGAGAAGAGGAAGTGGACAGGATTTATCTGAACTTTTCCGACCCCTGGCCTAAGGCGAGACACGCCAAGCGCAGGCTTACCTCCCAGGAATTTCTGGAGCGCTATGAAAAAATCTTAAGCGAAGAGGGCAGTGTAGAATTTAAGACAGATAATACGGAGCTGTTTAACTTTTCAATGGAACAGATAAAAGAAACCGGATGGAAATTAAAGCGTTATACATATGACCTCCATCATCACGAAGACTTAAATGACGACAATGTGATGACGGAATATGAGGAAAAATTTTCCGCAAAGGGAAATCCCATCAATAAACTGATTGCACAGAGAAAGTAAATGGTATACACACATCGCAATAACTTACATATAATAATATAGATTTCAGGCGCCGGAATGAGTCAGGATTCCGGCGCTTTTCAAAAGTGTGGAGGTAAACCATGCGCTGGAGAAAAGGCTGGAAATATTGTATGAGAGAGAAGATTTACTGTATGCCGTGTATGAATAAACGGCTGATGTGCATAAGGTGCTCCTTTCAGGAAGTGTGCCGGATATTAAATGGAAGCTGCTGTCATGGGGAGGAGAAAGGGAAGAAACGCTGCGGAAAATAGGAAGATTTAAGAGTGGTATCCTAAAATATAATTTCTCCAATACCCCCTCCTTTACGCGGGTTTTAGATACCCGTGCCGCTCAAATTTGCAGAAAGCAGGGGGAAAATGAAAAAATATAGGAAGAAAATGAAAAAAATGCTTGCAATCCTGCAGATAGTGATATATAATAATTTTTGCGTTACGAAAATAGCAATTAAATAGCGCAAATGCGCGATTAGCTCAGCTGGCAGAGCACCTGACTCTTAATCAGGGTGTCCAGGGTTCGAACCCCTGATCGCGCACTTAGAAATCGCTGTTTTTGAAGCCGCTGGAGCTTCGGGGACGGCGGTTTTTTTGCGTGCAGCAATTGAGCAAAGCGGAATCGAGGTGCGTTGCGCAATTGCGGACGCAGCCGGGAAAGTGCTGTATTAGACTGCAAACTGGGCAGCGTATCCAGCATCTCAGGTACTCTTGCGAGTGTGTCGGGAGCCTTTCCGACCTTTGCAATCCAATTTATTGTATTCCTATTATATCAGGAAAAGCCAGCCGGATAGAAGGCATATAAACATCAATTAATACGACCCTTTCGTTTTTGGCTGGGGAAATATCAAGAAGCCGGGTGGGGACGGGAATTTCTTCTTCATCCTTTTCCAGACCATACATTACACAACCCAGTAACTCTCGTGCGGATAAAAAAGCATCATCGTCATCTATACCACTTGTGGCGACATCTAAATCAGGAAATACGACACTAATCTCTGAATCTTCTTCATACGTAAAAATAGCAGGATAAAAATACCGGTCTACTTTTTTCATGATAATAAACCTCCATTCGATTTTATAAAGGGGCAGTGCTACCTAAACCGCAGACTTGACTGTGTATCAATATTGTAAAGCGTCTTGTGGTGAATATACAATTGTTCCATCAGCATACTCTCATTCTACACTACTATTTTCTGAAATTCTTCCACCTGTTCCCGGCTTTTTATCCCGGAGGTAGCCCCCACGGACTGTACACAGATTGCGGCGCAGGCGGAGGCAAACAAAAGGGACTCGCGGAATGTTTTGCCATGTAAGATGGAGGAGAGGAATCCGGCGGCGAAATTATCCCCCGCGCCGGTGCTGTCCACAGCCTGTACATTAAAAGCGGGAAGCTCGATGGTCTCCTGTTTGTTTTTGGCAAAGCAGCCCTTTTCCCCGGTCTTGATGATGACATTTTTAACCCCGTATTCGAGAAACACATCCGCCATATCGGTATATTCCTCTTTGTTTGTATAAAAAGCAGCCTCCGTTTCGTTGGGGAAAATATAATCGATACAGGACAATGCCTCCCGGATATCAGACAGAGCAGTGGGATTTTGCAGGGGGAGCTTCGTGTCCACGGATAAGATTGCCCCTGCCGCTTTTGCTTCTCGGAAAATTTTTATAATCATATCGCTATCTCGCAGAGGCGTGCGGAAGAGACTGGCAAGGGAAACAAGGCGCACACCTTCAAATAAGGAGGAGGGTACGTCCAAAAAGTCTTCCAGATTCAAAACTGCGTTGATGGACTTTCGGCTTCCGTCCCCGCTGACGAGTAGGGGTGCCACGGGAGTGCGCGCATTTTCGTTTTTTATGATGGAACGGGTATCTATTTGATTGTCTGCCAGCAATTTAGTCAGCAGGTCTCCGGCATGGTCATGTCCCAGGACACAGATGGTTTTTACCTTGTGCCCCAGACGTGAGAGGATGACAGATTCGTTGAATGCATCTCCTCCGGGAGAGAGCGTGACAGAATCTGCGGTTTGGACACGTTCGTGTAAAGCGGCTGCATCCCAGCCTTTTATGATACAGTCCATCAGAACCTGACCGATGCAGAGAATTTCCGGGGTGGGAGAGGGTGTATTTTTCATGAGTTTTCATCCTTTCAGGCTTTTTGCATTAATTGTAACAGAATTATATCATGGATAAGCAAGGAAAGGATTTTGTAATATTGTACAAGAACTGCACCATAAAATTATGAGTTATCTACAAAAAGTGGATGATGAGGGAAAAAGGAATTGACGCATCTGAAATACAGTGTTATGATGTAGCCAGACGGGAAAGCGTTTTCCCATAGATATGAGGAGAACGATATATGGCGGTTACGATTGCGGATATCGCGAAGGAAGCAGGCGTATCAATCTCTACTGTTTCCAGAGTGATAAATAATACGAAACCGGTAAGCCCGGAGCTCAAGGAAAGAGTTTACCGGATTGTGGAGAAAAATCATTTTACACCAAATGCCCTGGCACAGGGATTGATTACAAAGAAGACAAATATTGTGGGTGTCATTGTACCGGATATTTCCAACTCCGTTTTTGGCGCTCTGACTAAGGGAATCAACAGTGTCTGCTCCCGTGAGGGATACACCATCATGGTGTGTGAGTCGGGGGGAGAGTTGGAGAGAGAATTAAATCTTCTGGATATCCTGGAGGACAGGCAGATTGACGGTGTACTTTTTGCGGGAGTCGATGTCAACCAGAGACTCATAGATACGATGGTGAAAAAGGACTTTCCGGTCGTTCTGGTGACGCAGGAGTCCTCGGCGAAGGAAAATGTCATTGACACTGTGATACATAATAATATCCAGGCGATGTATGACGCTGTAATGTTTCTCCATGAGAATGGTCATGAGAGAATTGCCTATCTGGGCGGACCGGAGTATGACTTTTCATCCGGGCAGAAGCGTCTGCAGGGATACAAAAAAGCACTGAGTGAATTGAAGATTTCCGTGCCATATTCCTATATCGAGCAGGTACAGTTTTCATTTCAGGGTGGATATGAGGGGATGAAGCGGATATATGAGGAAAACAGTCTCCTGCCGACTGCGGTGGTTACAGGAAGTGACCTCATCGCTATTGGAGCGGTTCAGTTTTTGAACAGCCATGGAGTGGGAGTCCCCGATGAGATATCCATCATCGGATTTGATGATTTAGAATTTGCGACATACTTCCGACCGGAGCTTTCCACTGTGCGGATTCCTTACTTTGAGGAAGGAGAGATGGCAGCAAAGGAGCTTATGAAATATATAGCGGGCGGTAAGGAAAAAGCCTCTACCCATTATGTTCCCCACAAGATTATACGCAGGGGGACAGTGAAGGTGTTGAAATAGCAAAAGATAAGAGCTGAATGGCAAGTCAGCTCTTTCAAAATAGCAAACAGGAAAACGATTTCCTGATTTTTTAGAAAAAAGAGCGAAAAAATGGGAATTGTATCGAAAAACAAAAAATAGTGTCGAAATAGAAAAGCATATTCACGGCTGTAGAATATGCGGATTTTTATCGAAAATAGGAAAACGATTTCCGAACATGTTGAATTGCGCGAGTATTGAAGAAGAAAACAGATAGAGAGCCTTAGATGATTGAAGAAATTGACGCAGGGATAAAAGGAGTATTCTCCCGCAAAGGGGAATCATATAAACAATTTATTTAAAAAGGAGGACACATGATGAAAAAGAGGATGAAACAAATTGCGGCATGCGCAGTTGCAGCTACTATGGTGGCGGCATTGGCAGGATGCGGAAGCGGCGGAAATGACAGCGGTTCCGGCTCAGGCGGAGAGTCCGGAGACAAGATTACTCTACACTTTTCTTTTGACCAGGGAGTAGGAGAACCTACACAGCAGATTGTAGACAAGTTCAATGAGAGTCAGGATAAGATTCAGGTTGAGACTGTGATTCTTCCTCAGGACGCGAACCAGGTACATGATGACTTCGTAAATAAGTTGGCTTCCGAAGACACCAGTGTAGATATCATGGGGCTTGACGTGGTATATGTAGCAGAGTTTGCATCCGCAGGCTGGCTGATGGACTTGACAGACAAAGTGGATACCAGCAATATGTTGGAAGGACCTGTAGAGGGGGCTACATATGATGGGAAATTAGTTGCTGCGCCATGGTTTACAAACTCCAGTGTACTTTTCTACAGGACAGACGTACTGGAGGCGCTCGGCGCGGAAGTTCCCACCACCTGGGAAGGTTGGATGGAGCTGGCTGACCAGGCAGTTGGAACAAACGGTATCGAGTACGGCGCAGATTTCCAGGCAGCGCAGTCCGAAGCTCTCGTTACAAACTGGGTTGAGTATGTGTGGGGCAACGGTGGAGATATCCTGGATGAAGATGGAAATCCGGTAGTAAATTCCGAAAATAATATCGAAGCAACGAACATCATGAAGACACTGGTTGACGAGTATGCTCCGGAAGGAGTGACCACTTATACAGAGACAGAGAGCGAACAGGTTTTCAAGGAAGGTAAATGCCTCTTCATCCGTGACTGGTCCGGATTCTGGTCAAGCGGACAGGACGAAGGTTCCAAGGTAACAGGAATGATTGCGGCTACAAAACTTCCGGTAGGACCCAGCGGCGATGAGTCCCACACTTGTCTGGGTGGTCTGAATCTTGTTGTAAACAATGCCATCAGTGATGAGCAGAAAGAAGCGGCAGTTGAATTTATCAACTATATGACAAGCGCGGAAACACAGAAAGAGATGACTCTGATTTCCGCACAGCCGCCGGTAGTAAAGGATGTCTATACAGATGAGGAAATCCTTGAAGAAATTCCGTTCTACGCAGATTTTTATGACATTATCATGACAGGAAAATCAAGACCGATGTCACCACAGTATGCAAAGGTTTCTGACGCAATCCAGAGAAATATCCATCAGGCATTGACTGGAGAAGTGGAAGTAGAGGCAGCGCTGGATGCTTTGCAGGCAGAGATTGAAGAATTAAACAGCGAAAAATAATATGCGGTGGGCGGCGCGCTTGACTGGCGCGCCGCCTTTTTCTTAAGAGACAAGGAGGCAACCATGATGGGTAAGAAGAAAAAATACAGTACTCTCCAGAAGACCGAGACAAGGGATGCCTGGATTATGATGGCACCTGCGATTATCATGCTTCTGATTATAGCGGTTTATCCGGTCCTTCGGACGGTCTGGCTGAGTATTCACGAGATGGTGCTTACCGATCCGGGCAGCGGGTATCCGTTCATAGGTCTGGAAAATTATATCAATATCTTTAAGGATGAGAGGGCACTGGACTCTATTTTATTTACTTTGAAATTTACAGTCACGACGGTATTTTTTGAATTGATTATCGGATTTACGGCGGCGCTTGTTATGAACAAGGCATTTCGGGGGAAAGGTCTTGTCCGCGCGGCAATTTTGATACCGTGGGCGATTCCCACGTCAGTATCTGCTTTGATGTGGAAGTTCATTTATAATGACCAGTACGGACTGTTCAACGATATATTGTATAAATTGGGAATTATTGACAGCTATCAGGCGTGGCTCAGTACGGCAGACGGCTCCTTCATGGCGCTGGTCATCACCGACGTGTGGAAGACGGCACCGTATATGGCACTTCTGATTCTTGCCGGACTGCAGATGATTCCGGAGGATTTGTACGAGGCTGCCAAGATAGACGGGGCAAATGTATTTCAGAGATTCCGCTATGTCACCCTTCCGAATGTCAAAGGAACGGTCCTCGTGGCGCTCTTATTCCGTACTCTAGATGCGTTCCGTGTATATGACCTGGTGTCAGTCATGACAGGAGGAGCCAACAATACGGAGAGTGTTTCGCTGTATGCCTATAACAACCTGATGAAATTCCTGGATTTCGGTTATGGTTCTGCGCTGGCGGTCATTGTATTTGTTATTGTTTTTATCATCAGTCTGATTTATATGAGGGCGATGGGCGACCAGCTGACCGGGGCGTTAGATTAGCAGTGGGAGGATGGACAAATGAACAGAAAAACAGCACATATTATCAAACAGATTTTCTTTTATATATTTGTCATCGTCTTTGTCGGCATCATCATATTGCCGTTTCTGTGGCAGTTTTTGACATCCATAAAGCCGATGTCGGAGATATCCGCTATTCCGGCAAAATGGATTCCGAGCGAGATAAATATACAGTATTATTTCAATGTATTTGAAAAGCATCCTTTCGGCAGATATCTTATAAACAGTTTTGTAGTTGCAGTATGCACAACGGTACTGGGATTGCTGGTGGGAGCTTCGGCGGCGTACGCGCTGGCGCGGCTTCGCTTTAAGGGAAAGAAAATTATCCTGATGTGTATTTTGAGTATTTCCATGTTCCCGGCGATTGCTACATTGAGCCCGATTTATCTGCTCTTAAAGGAATTTAATTTATTGAATACTTATCCGGGACTCATTATCCCATATATCACATTCGCGTTGCCGCTGGCTATCTGGCTTTTGACGAATTTCTTCTCACAGCTCCCCAAGGGCTTTGAGGAGGCGGCGTCCATTGACGGATGCTCCCGTGCCGGGATATTTTTCAGGATTATGCTGCCGCTCATCAAACCCGCGATTTTCTCGGTGGCTTTGATTGTGTTTATCAATGCATGGAACGAATATATCTACGCATTGACCTTCATGACTAATGACTTGATGAGGACAGTTCCGGTCGGAATCGCGATGTTCCCCAGTAACTATGAGATGCCGTGGGGAGATATGGCTGCGGGCTCGGTTATTGTGACGGTTCCACTGATTATTCTGGTCCTGATTTTCCAGAAAAAGATTATCGCCGGACTGACGACAGGCGGAGTAAAAGAATAAGGAGAGAGATGACATGAAGACAGTAAAGATAGACGGAACATTTGAAATTTCGCAGGTTGTGGCAGGGTGTATGCGCGCTGCCGATGCAAAGATGGAAGGCGAGAAGTTCCTAAGATTTGTGGAGGAATGTATGGACATGGGGGTAACGACCTTTGACCACGCTCCTGTATACGGCGGATATACATGCGAAAAATTATTCGGTGATGCGGTACTGAGGAAAAGACCTGAGCTGCGTAAGGATATGCAGATTGTGACGAAGACGGGGATTGTACTGCCGGGGAAGAACGGGAATAAGACCATCTACTATGAATCCTCCAGAGAAGAAATCTTCAGAGAGATGGAGGCGTCCCTTGAAAATCTGGGGACGGATTATATCGACATCCTTCTGGTGCACAGACCGGATGTGCTGGCGGACCCGGCGGAGACAGCAGAGGCGCTGGACACCCTGGTAAAAGAGGGAAAAGTGCGCTATATTGGTGTATCTAACTTCCTTCCGTCACAGGTGGAGATGCTGCAGAGCTACATGAAGAACAAAATTGTCATCAACCAGATGGAACTGTCTGTCAAGACAACGGAGAATTATTTCAACGGTGTGACGGATGATGCGTTTACACGGCGTATGCCGCTTATGGCATGGTCACCGCTGGGCGGAGGAAGCGTATTTAACGGGGAGGATGAACAGTCTATGCGTTTGAGAGCGACATTGGGTGAGATTGCAAAAGCCCATGATACGACCATCGATACGGTTATGTATGCTTGGCTGTTTGTGCATCCGGTACGTATCGCCGCCATCACAGGAACGATGAATACAAAGCGTGTAAAAAAAGCGGTAGAAGCACTGGATATGAAGCTCTCCTACGACGAATGGTATCAAATTCTGGAGGCGTCCAGGGGCTTCCCGGTTCCGTAAGGAAAAAAAGACTTGATTGGAGGATTATGGAAAATGGAAAAAATCAGATTCGGACTGATTGGTTCGGGATGGAGAGCGGAATTTTATATCCGCATCGCGAAGGCTCTGCCGGAGCGATTTGAGCTCACAAAGGTCCTTATACGGAATAAAGAAAAAGGAGAGAGGTTTTCCAGGCTCCATGATGTGGAAGTCGTGCAGACGGTAGAAGAACTGGAAGCGGACCGCCCGGACTATGTGGTGCTGGTGATAAAGAGGGGCATCATTTCCGGATATCTCCCGAAATTATTTGAAAAAGGAATCCCGGTACTGTGTGAGACACCGCCCGGAGAGGACCTTAAGGCTCTCCGGGACGTGTGGGAAGCTTACAGAAAATATGATGCGAAAATCCAGGTGGCAGAACAGTATTTCGCACAGCCTCTTTATGCGGCATGGGAAAAGGTCATCCGGAACGGCAGGATTGGCAGGGTGGAAAACATCAATATCTCCTCCCTGCATGGTTACCATGGCGCCAGTATAATAAGAAGATTTCTGGGGGCAGGATTTGAAAATGCTGTTATCTATGGAAAACGTTTCTGGTTCGATGTGACAGAGACATACGGAAGGGAGGGCATGGCGTTTGACGGCGAAGTGTTCTCCTGCTCCAGGGACAGACTGACAATGGAGTTTGACAATGGGACTGTGGCATATTTTGATTTTTCGGACCCGGCACAGTACCATTCTTTTATCCGCACGCGTCAGCTCACGGTTCAAGGTGTGCGGGGTGAAATTGACGATATGACAATCCGTTATCTGACAGAGGGAAATATTCCGGTGACTCAGCAGCTGAACCGCATAGACCTTGGCGTATACGGCAACCAGGAATGGTCGCATTACGGTATCATGCTGGGGGAGGAATTTCTGTATAAGAACCCCTTTGGCAATGCCCGTTTCAATGACGATGAGATTGCAGTGGCCACCTGTATGGCGAGGATGGGAGAATATTTGCGGACAGGGGAAGAGTTTTACAGTTTAAAAGAGGCGCTTCAGGATATGTATATCTGTCTGAAGATGGACGAAGCATTGGCGGAGCCGAACCGGGAAATCCGGATGCAGACACAAGTTTGGGCAAAATAGGAAAAGCAGGGAGGACAGCGAATGAAAAATCAGATTATGCTCATCACCTACGGGGACAGCCTGGGAAAAAATTTTAAGGAGATGGAAGCCATTCTTGAAAAACATTACAAGGATGCCGTGGGGAGCATCCATATCCTTCCCTTTTTCCCGTCTTCAGCGGACAGAGGATTTGCTCCTATGCGGTATGACACGGTAGATGAGAAGTTCGGAGATTTTACTGACCTTGAGCGGATGGGAAAGAAGTATGATTTGATGTATGACTTTATGGTGAACCATATTTCCGCCCATTCTCCTTATTATCTGGACTTTAAAGAAAAAAAAGAGGATTCCGCGTACCGGGACTTTTTTATCCGCTACAAGGATTTCTGGCAGAATGGCGAACCGACCCGGGAGCAGGTGGACAAAATCTATAAGAGAAAGCCAAAAGCTCCTTATGTGGATTTGACTTTCGCGGATGGCACAAAGGAGAAAATCTGGTGTACGTTCGGGGAAGAACAGATAGATTTGGATGTGAACAGTCCCCATGTAAAAAAGTTTTTTGAAGAAACAGTTCGTTTCATGTGTGAACATGGAGCCGGGGCAATCCGTCTGGACGCCTTTGCCTATGCTGTGAAAAAGGCGGATACGAGCTGCTTTTTCGTGGAGCCTGAAATGTGGGAGCTGCTCTATGAAATAGAGCGGGTGACAAAAGAGTACGGTGTGGATATCCTGCCGGAAATCCACGAGCATTATTCCATTCAGATGAAAATCGCGGAAAAGGGATTCTGGGTCTATGATTTTGCGCTTCCCATGTTGGTACTGCATGCTCTCTATACCCACAGGGGGGACCGCCTGAAGCACTGGCTGGATATCTGTCCCAGAAAGCAGATGACGACACTGGATACACACGACGGCATCGGGGTAGTGGATGTGGTGGACCTGCTCTCCCCGGAGGAAATCGAGGAGACGAAGGAACTGCTCTATTCCAAAGGCGCTAATGTCAAGAAAAAGTACAGCAGTGAGGAGTACAATAATCTGGATATTTACCAGATTAACTGCAGCTATTATTCTGCGTTGGGAAACAACGACGATGCTTATCTGCTGGCACGGGCAATCCAGTTCTTTGCTCCGGGCATTCCGCAGGTTTATTATGTGGGGATGCTCGCAGGTGAGAATGATTTGGAGCTTTTAGAGCGCACAAAAGAAGGGCGTAATATCAATCGTCATTACTATACGGCGGAAGAAGTGGACGAGAACTTTAAACGTCCGGTGGTGGAGAAACTGCGTGACTTGATGGTTTTCCGCAACACATTTCCGGCATTCGATGGCGAGTGCATCTGTGAGTGCGATGGGGATAAGCTGACGATTACCAGAAAGGGAAGTCAGGCGACAGCAGTGCTCAAAGCAAACTTGACGACCTATGAGTTTGAGATAGAAAAAGGGTAAATTAGATTGAAATTAGCATAAAAATCCAAAAATGGATTTTGATATTGAAAATAGTATCCATATACGGTAAAATTTATGTAAGAGAAAGGAGACCGTATATGGATATTTTTGGTTTGAAGCGGATAAAAAAAGCATCGAAACTGACAAACAAAGAGATTGCAGAGTTATCAGGTATCCCGGTGAGCACGGTCAACAAGATTTTTTCCGGGGCGACAGAGAATCCGCGCTATGCTACCCTGCTTGCTATTGAGGAAGTCCTGACAAAGAAAGAGCAGCTTCCTTTCACCTACGACGAGCACAGACAGGAGCCTGTTTTCATCCGGGAGGAGGCAACGGAGTATGAATATACGGCGCGGAAATATGGGGAGGAAGATATTGAGCGTCTCACCGAAGGTACACGGGCGGAGCTCATAAATGGGAAGCTCTATATGCTGGCGGCGCCAACCAGAAAGCATCAGTTCCTGGTGACAGAGCTTCTATTTAAGATTCGCGGCTTTATCCAGACGAGGCAGGGAGGCTGCCATGTGTACACATCGCCCTTTGATGTGCGGCTCTTCGGGGACGATGAGACAGTAGTACAGCCGGATGTTTCCGTGGTGTGCAAGCGTGACATTCTCACAAAGCAGGGGTGCTGCGGAGCGCCGGATTGGGTGATTGAGATTGTGTCGAAGAGCAGCTCTCCCCACGACTATATCCGCAAGCTGGTGCAGTATCAGAAGGCTGGTGTCCGCGAGTATTGGATTGTAGATTCTTACCAGAGGATGGTGACAGTGTACAATTTTGAGCAGCATCAGCAGACCGGACAGTATGCCTTCGAGGACAGGATACCGTCCGGGATACTTGCCGGGCTGGAAATATGTATAGCGGAATTAATGGAAAATTTTTGAATTTGTAATCTCTCTATACAAGAGTTTCCCTTTGTACAGAGAGGGGGAGTTGTCTATAGGTATGCTCCGGATTTATGCCGGAGCATATCGTTTATAGAGGTGCTACACTAAAGGATAGAATAAAACGTAATTAGTACAGCATCACTTATTCCATAAATCTGGCTTGGGCAAATCTTCAAAACCTTGTGGGTATTTTATTTTTTCCCAATCTATTTTCTTTGCTGCATAAACAATTTCTTCGTATCCGCTATCTGTTTTCTTTTTTCGATAGGTTGCAATAATTCTCAATTGATTGCTTATATATGTACGAATATCCAAATTTAACACAGTATTTGGTGCATAAAACCCGGTTGTCCGCTCATATACAAAGCCTATACATCCTTTTACGCCTCCTACAAGTTTGTCTGTCACCAAAACAGGTGTCCTTGCAGAGAAATCTCTGACTATTGTCGCAGATAAATTCTTCGAAAACAACAAAGAAAGTATCTGTAATTTCTTTTCGGTTGTACCATCTTTTGCTAACTCGAATTCATCTAAACTCAAACGCCTTTTTAAACATTTATCAAAAAACTCACCCGAACTCATACTTTTTCTATCATTAAATTTTACTCCTGTTAAATGTAAAAAGCCTGTTGTTGCAAATTGAATAGTCAATGAGCTGGTGCGCTTGTGTTTATCCATGCATATAAACAGCAAATTGTTATTAACAAGATTTTCCTTATATAATTGTGCACTTTTAAATAATATTTTTAATGCCTCTTCTTTTTTCATTAGTTATACTCCACATATAATTAAAAGGGAGACTGTAGCACCTTGGTGCTACTCGCCTCCCTTAGTGACTGATTTTATCGTTGTCCGCCAACCTCAGGTCCATACGCCCTGCACTGCTTTCAGGTTTTATCGTTGCCTGCCAACCTCAGACCCATACGTTCTGCTTTTGTTTCGGATTTTAGGTGTCAGCCACACCAGCAGAATGGCGTCTGCTTTCCTACTTACAGTGTATGCAATTCTAATCTAGAAGTCAACTGTAATTTTTACCAAAACAGTTCGTTTTCCTCAATAAAGTATATTGCCGCTTTGTACCATTGCCGCGATATATAAAGCATACTGTTTGATAAATATAATCATTGACATTTTCTTCAAACAGTATTATTGTATTAATAAGATAATACAAATGTGTGACAAGCATAATACCCGCAAAAGGAGGCGCAAAAGATGCTTGAAGCGATATGGACCTTTGGAGGGATTGTCCTTATTGTGCTGGCAGCTTCCATCATCAACAGAAGGGCGAAGAGAAAGAGACAGGAAGCTTATATCAGTCAGAAGTTCGGAACCGTACCGGCAGATGGAGAAATCCGGGAGAATGTCAGCAAGTATTACGAGATTTATTCGGAACCGGGCGATGTGGATGAAGTCACATGGAATGACCTGTCTATGGATGATATTTTTACCCGAATCAATCAGTGCGATACTTCCGCAGGTGAGGAAATCCTCTATTACTGGCTGCACAGAGGGCAGCTTGCGGATGAAGAATACATGAAGCTGGAGCGGCGGATTGAGGCTGCAGGCAGAGAAAAAGAGCGGTTGGAGATTGAGCGGGAGCTGATGAAGATGGGGAAGGGCAGAGGAGCTTATTTTATTCCCGTCTATATGAATTCCCTGGAAGAATACGGGATGAGAAGCCCCTGGCTCTATCAGGTGCTCCAGATTCTGTTTTTTGCCGCGGTGGCAGCAGTACTTATTTTTCATAACAGGACAACGGCGCTGGTATTCTGGACAGTATTTTTTGTGAACCTCGTATTGTACGGCATTTTGAAGATGCGTTATGAGGTGGAGTTTCAGATGATTGGGACGGCAGTGGGAATGCTTAGGCACGGGAAAAATCTACTGAAAAAGGGACAGGTTGCCGCTCTGTATCCGGAATTAAAGGAAAATCTGGAAAAACTGGAGAAGGTGACCCGCCGTATAAGCCTTTTACAGGGGATGCAGGCAGGCTCTTTCATGGGCGACGCACAAGGGATTCTCCTGGACTACCTTCTCGGCATAACGATGTGGCAGGTGGTAACTTACAATAAGGTAATCCGCAGTCTGAGCAGGAATGAAGAGACTTATATGGCAGTTTACCGGGCAATCGGGGAGCTGGATATGGCAATCAGCATCGCCTCCTACCGCCATAGTGTGCCGTGGTACTGTATCCCGGAGTTTTCCAGTGAGAAGAAGATAGAGATGGAGGCACTCTACCACCCGCTTTTGGAACATCCCGTGGAAAATTCTCTGTCGCTGGAGCGGGGCTGTATCATCACAGGTTCCAATGCCTCGGGGAAATCCACCTTTATCAAAGCGGCGGCACTCTCTGCAATACTGGGACAAACCATACATACCTGTACGGCGAGACAGATGAGAATGCCGAAACTGCAGGTCATCACGTCCATGGCGGTGAAAGACGACCTGGCGGCGGGAGAGAGTTATTTCATCCGGGAAATCCGTTATCTGAAACGAATCCTGGACAGCCTGACAGAAGAGAGAATCATCTTCTGCGCGATAGACGAGATACTCAGAGGGACGAACACTGGGGAGCGAATTCGGGCGTCTTCGGCGATATTAAAATATTTGAGCCGGAAGAATTGTATCGCCCTTGTCGCCTCCCACGATAAGGAGCTAACGGAGATACTGGCAGATGAGTATGAGAATTATCATTTCAGTGAGGAGATTGGCGAGGAGGATATTTATTTCAGCTACAAGATACAAAAAGGACCCGCCACCTCACAGAATGGAATCAAATTGTTGGAGTTCGCGGAATTCCCGGACGTTATTATTAAAAATGCAAAGGAGACAGTACTATGATGGATGAGAAAAATGTAATGGGTAAGGGGGAGACCCTCGGTGAAAAAAATGAGATTGGCAGAGAAAAAATCTTAAATGCCAAGAGCGGTTATGGAATGTTGTTTTTGTGGATTCTGGTTCTGTTAGGTGGAATCGCGCTTATCGTTCTGGGTCCGATTTTTTATTCCAGACAGAGCATAGGCGGCGGTCTGCTGGGCACATCGATTGCGTTGGGCGTCATTTTGATTTTTGTTTCCATTATCTGCATGTGCGGGCTGAAGGTGCTTAATCCCAACGAGGCTTATGTGCTTGCGCTTTTCGGGAAATATTACGGTACCATCAAGAAGGCGGGATTTTTCTGGGTTAATCCTTTTTGTACAGCGTTAAATCCCACGGTGCGCCCGGCTACGCCGGTGGTTACGGCAAACGGGGTGACACGCTCTGTAAGTGTGGATATGTCAAATAAAAAGGTGTCCCTGCGCACTATGACACTCAACAATGAAAAGCAGAAAGTCAACGATGAATTGGGAAATCCGGTGGAAATCGGCGCGGTGGTCATCTGGAAGGTGACGAATCCCACAAAGGCGGTGGTCAATGTAGAAAATTACAAAAATTATCTGTCCATCCAGTGTGACGCCATCATCCGCAATACCGCGAGAAAATATCCCTACGATACGAGTGAGGGCGGCGATGAGAAATCCCTGCGCGGAAGCAGCCAGGAAATCGCGGCTATCATGAGCGAGGAACTGCAGGAGAAAGTGGAAAACGCAGGAATCACCATCATAGAAGTGCGCATCACTCATCTGGCATACGCGCCGGAAATCGCTTCTGCAATGCTGCAGCGGCAGCAGGCGGCAGCTATCATTGACGCGCGCCAGAAGATTGTGGAAGGCGCTGTGGGCATGGTTCAGATGGCTCTGGAGAAGCTCAATGAGCAGGAACTGGTGCAGTTGGATGAAGAGCGAAAGGCGGCGATGGTGAGCAACTTGCTGGTTGTTCTGTGCGGTAATAAGGACGCTCAGCCCGTTGTCAACAGCGGAACGATTGTGTAAACAGCCTATCTCCCCTTCAGTATATTCTTCACCACTTCATCCCGTATGGCGCCCTCCTGTGTGTGCCCCGCGAGATAATCCGCCTGGCGCGCCGCCACATAGAGGAAATCGGCGAGACGGTTGATATACTGCATGGCTTTAGAGTCACAGCCGTAATTCTGGTCCACCTTGCGGAAACGCCTCTCGGCGCGTCTTGCCACGGCGCGCGCCACATCCAGGCGGGCGGACTGCTCGCAGCCGCCGTAGAGGACGAAGTCTTTTACGCGGGGGAAGGAAGCTTCCATCGCATCGATAGACTCTTCCAGCGCGGCGGTCTCGGCAGGGTCCAGGTTGTAAGACAGATTCCTGGGGTCGGCAATCTTAGCCATGACCTGCATGAGATTTTTCTGTATATGGGAAATCTGACTGCGCAGAGGTTCTTCGCAGAGAACCTTGGCAAGTCCCAGATGGCTGCTCAGTTCATCGATGGTGCCGAGCAGCTCGATGCGGTCGTCTGATTTAGAGACGGTGACGCCATTCATCAGAGAGGTTTTCCCACTGTCACCTTGTTTTGTATAAATCTTCATTACTATCATCCTCCATAGAAATCCGCACAAACAATCGAAACAGAAATTTGCCGCCATATTCTGATACGAATGGAGCGGCGGGTTAAACGAAAGCTGTCCGCGCGCTACTTAAACGGCAATTTCTTTACGGCGCGGGCGCTGTTTGCGCCGAGCCTGCGGCACTGGTCTTTGTCGGGCGTAAGGTAGCTCTCGATATTGCGTCCCTTTTCCAGACCCCGCATCTTCAGGCATACAGCGGTGCCGAAAATGCCGATTCCCGAACCGAGCATGGAGTCGCGCGCCGCTTTGTAGGCGAGCTTTTCCATGCATTCATCGGGAAATTCTGTTATTTCAAAAAATACTCCTTCTTCCTCCACCCCGGCACAGACCTCGTGCAGGACGGAAGCATCGGCATTGTGTGTATAGATAAAAATAGAAGGTTTCTTAATTATCATATTGCTTTACACCTTGTCCTTTTGGCGCGGCGAAAACTGCGCTTTTGGCATTACTGTTATCATTGTTCACCGAGGTAGGAGAGAACCAGTCCGGTTGCCACCGCGCTGCGGGGACCTTCACTGCCGCGGATGTTGCCGCGCCCGCATACGATGCGGTACTCGGCAAATTCTTCCATCAGCATTTCCGGTATCTCAAAATCCAGCGCGGAACCGCCCACTAAGACGACGTTGGAAATATTCTTTAAATCGTGGTTGGGCGCGACCTTCCTTAAAGCGCGGAAGGCATTGGCGGCAAAGACTTTACGTTTGGCATCACGACGCACCTGGACAATCTTCTCCATGGGAATCTCCTGCTCGATGCGTACATAGCCGTTTTCAGTCAGAAGAATCACACGCCCGAAAAATCTGGGGTCTATGGACTCGTCCACAAAGGTCATCTGCCCGTTTTCCATGCGCATATGGAAGAGACTTTCCACCTTGGCAAGGGGATATTTTTTTATCTGCTCCGCAATCTTGCGGTCGCCCACTCCCAGTTCTGTCTCGATGAGCATGGAGACCAGTTCCCCGGCGCCTGCCTGGTGGGTCATGGTCACCTGTCCGCTCTCGGAAATCACCGCGGCATCCGTGGAACCGCCGCCCATATCGAGAATCGCTAGAGGAAGCTTCGTTCCGGGGGTGGTGAGAGCACCGAGACTTGCCATGACTGCCTCCACACCGGCTACTGTGACCTGGGTGCTTAAATCCTTGGAAAGACGCTGGGCAATCTCCTGCATGGGAAGCCTCTGGGTCTTTACCATCGCCGCGATTCCCACTGCCTTTTCCAGACAGGTCTCGCCGGCGAGAGCGCCGGATATGAGCACCGGGGCGAGGGTGTCTACGGCAAGGATATCTGTGATGCGGATATCCTCATGAGCGGAAGAATCCACATCATTCATGCCGTGCTTGATGCGGGAGAACATATTTCCTACATTGGTATCTGACTGACCGGAAATATCGTAGATTTCCCCGGCGTCTGAAACGGCGCGCATGATTTTCTCCGCGCCTTCGTCCAAATTAATGGCAATATGTTCGTCTCCGCTCAAATAGATTTCTCCGGCGGGAAGGACATTTTCGTGCACATTTCCTCCGGGAGTTTTAAGAACCACGGCGCTGCGTTTCCCAATCAGACTCTTGGCGATGGGGGTGACAGTGCGTGTCTCCTCGGCATTTAAATCAAGAAGCGTGGCAATCCCGTAAGGGTTGGACAGCATACGGATGGTCTGTCCGGGAAGCGCCACCTCAATCGCTGCGGGAACACCGTCCGGCAGCTTGTCAATCCGGGCTACTTCGTCAATGATGGGGAGCTTTTTATTCAGGCGGTTTTCCACAAGAACCGCCTCATCTGCCTGCAAAATGAGCCCTACGATGTCGATATGGTCGGCGAGCATGTTGATTTGCGCCGCAATCTCCTCGTAAGGATGCTCCTTTGAGACGGCAATAATGTAAGGGGTCCCTTTGGCAGCGCGGGGGAGATTATCAAAGAGCAGAATCTCTCCTGTCGCCTGTCCGACACCCGCCGGGGTGGACGGATTGTGTCCAATCATGGAAGAATCCGTAATAATCGTCTCGGTGAGCGTCTCCATGGCGGTATCCCCGATGACCGGGGCAGCCTCGTTGAGACGGATGAGGGAAAGCGCGCTTACTTTCCTGCCAATCTTATCCATCGCCTGGTTCAGGGCAGTCTTTATACCGTACACATTCTCAAGAGTGCCTTTGGTCCCGGTCGTAGGGCAGGAAGCACTGGTCAGAAAATGCAGACTCCCTTCCGGGGTGACTTCTCCGACACAGACTTCCGTTGTAGAATTACCGATATCAACTCCGGCTATGTAACTCAAAGTAAAATCCCTCTCTTTTCATACACTTCGGCGGCTTCCATGACAAGCCGCGCACAGTTTCTGGCGTTGTATTTTTCCAGCAGTTCCTGTGCCATCATCACCAGTTCTAACTTGGTGGAACGGTTGGGGCGCAGTTTATCATACATTTTCAAAATCACATCGTCCGGCACATCCACCAGTTCGGCAGCGCGCTCGAAATTCTTCTCCATCGGGTCATTTCCGGCTTCCTTCGCCACCTGTCCCTGGGCGCGGAGCATCTCCTTGGAAATCTTGATATCATCCGGCGCCACATGGTTTTTCATGACTTCATCCAGCGTGATGTCGGACAATTTTTTCCCGGTCTTGGAAGTGATACGTTCTCTTTCGTTTTCACCTAAAGGATACTGCATTTATTTTCCCTCCCATTCAATGATTCCGACCTCCGGGTCAAGCTGCTCTGTCTCGGCAATATGCATGATTGCCGCCTTGACCTGGTATCTCGGTCTGGACATCGGGTCATTGGTGCAGGGGATTGGTACGACCTGTTCCCCTTTTACATATTTTGCCGCGTTCTTTCCAATCTGACGGTAAGTCTCCAGCGTCATGAGAGGCGCCTGGGGAAACAGTTCCAGATTAGACAACGGGTACAAGTCTTTCTGATGGATGACGGTGGTGCCTTTGGACTGGATGCCCACTCCGATACCCGAACCGGAGAGTTTCGCTGCCTCCAGCGCCATAAAGCAGACATCGGAAGTGTCCAGTATTTTGACGACCCTGGGAACCATTCCTTCTTCCTCGATACCTGCCTTGACATTTCTTAAGACATCGTCCAGCGGAAGCCCGCAGATGGTCTTTTTGATTTCCTTCTGGAACGCGGCGCCTACGCCAATCACCACTTCCTTGGGGTCCGTGCCCTTAGCGGCGCGGGGATAATTCTTGTAGGAAGTCTTCTCCTCATTGATGCGGTCCTTTCCCACCATAGAAGGGATGGAATCTGCGGACTGTGCCGCGTGCGGTGAGCCGGAAGGAACCTGGCTCATCTGGCTTAAAACGGCATTGGTAATCTGTTTAATTAAATCTTCACTAATCTGCATGATTTCCCCTCCTGTTAAATATCTTTCGGGTTGATGATGTGAGGAATCTGTTTGATTTCCTCCCAGCGCTCGCCCTCTACGCGGTAGCCCGTTCCCGGACCCATGTAGTCGTTGGGGGTGTTGACCCCGGACAGTACGTGAAAATCTTTATCCAAAATCGCGGCAGTCTGCATATAGTCGCCAACCACTCGCTGCTTGAGCATGTTGAGTACGCTGGAGGCAATATCTTCAAAACCAGTCTCGGCTAGTGCCTTTACCACATCGATTCCGGTGATGCCTCTCTTTAATACATCTTCCGCTGCCATCAGGTCAGAAGTAACGTCGCGTTCAGGTGTGTCCTTGCTGCCGTGAGCGTAAGTGACAGCCTCCACCTGTTCGTCTGTTACCGGGGAGAGCCCTAAATTGCGAAATACCGCCTGCACTGCTTTCGCCGCGCGGTTTCTCACGCGGATGACCTCCGCTTCTGTGACGGGGCGAAGTCCGCCGTCCACCTGCATGTCTCTCTGCAGTACGTTATAATCGTCAAAATCTTCGGCATCGAAGTTGGAGCCCGCGAACATGTTGTCGTAGTTGGGCTCCGCCGCATAGCCGGAGAAAATAAAATCTGTGCCGGGAAGGAACTGCAGCATGGTGCGCGCGGTCCTTCTCATGTCGGAGTTGGAAAAGCTCTGGTCGTTGGAGGAAGCGCACTCCAGACCGAGGAGGGCTGCCACCAGATTTTCCGCCAATACTTCACGGATACCCGAGGGAACGGAGCCGGTCACACCGATACAGCTTACGCTGCCGTTCTGGATTCCCTGGCTGCCCGCGCCCTTTGTGGCATAGAGACAGCGGCACTCCAGATAGAGCATAGACTTCTTCTCACTGCTCCCCATCAGGACCTCTGAGCCGGAGCCGGAGGTGAAACGCACCTTCAGACCTCTGGAAGCGTAGGCGGAGTTCAAAAATGCTTTTGAGTACGGGGTGTCATCCCCATCAATAAAGACTTTCTCTGTGCCATACACAGAAAGCGTTTCCGCATAGGTGGTCAGTCCGCGGATGCCCAGTTCCAGTTCTGTCGCTTCCTCGGCGGAGCACTGAGTCAGTACGCCGGGACGTCCTGCCTGGGAGCCAATCAGGAGCGCCATGGCACTCAAAGGTGCGTAACGGGCAACACCCATGGTCGTCTCCTCCTCCGCGAATCCCCGCAGAGCGCCTTCAGCAGCGTCCGCTGCAATCTGCACCGGGTCATCTTTTAAGTTGGTGATGTGCGCCTGGTTGCCGGGCGTCCTTCTGGCACGTATCTTCTGCATACCCATCATCAGTTCCACGACGTTTAAGTGGTTCATGACCTCCGCCATTTTCGCGGGTGTGATACCGGAAATCAGTTCCAGGATTTCCTTGCGGGAGACATGGATGTCGACAATCATTCTCGCGATACTAAGAGAAGATACGGACATGGAAGCCTCTGCCCGCTCTACATTGATGGCATAGTCGGCAATGAACTGGTCGATAAAGTCAAAATCTTCCCTTTTCCTGCCATCCAGTTCGGTAATCTTTCCATTTTCTACCCGGATGGACGGCTGTGGGTCATAGGGGCTTTTCATGGCAACGAAGCCCATCTCCGGCCATTCATTGATGTAACCGTCCAGGTTTACCGGGCGCTTGTCCAGTGTTTCAATTCGTTTTGAACGCTTCATAATTAGTTTGTTCTCCTTACAAACAGGTATTTCGGTTTACTGGCGTCGGTATACAGGATGCAGTACCTTCTGAAATGACATGGGTATGCCGACACTACACTATCCTCATTATACACGAATCACAGGAGAATAGCAATATTATAAACGAAAAAACAGGTATAAAACCACAAAATAATAAAATAAAATCCACAAGAAACCACATAAAATGTGTTGCTTCCGTTGAAAACGCGGGAACACGGCATTTCACTGCCTTATAAATACCAGTTTCTCCTCCCCGGACAGCTCCGGGTGAAAGCGGTAGTTCAGGGAATGAAAGGCTTTCAGGTCTTGTGAGTGCATGATTTGGTTTTCCGCCGCCCAGCGGACCATCTCACCCCGCGCCATCTTTGCCTGGGTTGCCTTGACCTTTACTTTCCCGTCTTTTAACTCCCCGAAAACGCAGGTGACGCAGCGGATGTGGGAGGGGATGAAGGGAAGGACTGCCCGGCTGTACTCGGCGGAGGCGAGATTGATGATTTCCAGAGAATCTGCGTTCGCGTCGTCTGTTTTGACAGAATTGTCAGAAGCCGCTGCCTGTGCCGCTGTCTGCGGGGAGGCGGCTTTGCCGGAAGCGGAGGCGCCATCGTCGGTGCGGATAAGCTCTTCACACAGAGAACTGCCCCAGAAATCGTAGAGTCCATGGGCGGAAGCGGTATCTAATTTTGCCTGCATCTCCAGCCGGTAAGGGATGACGCCATCGGTGGGTCTTAAAATTCCGTAAAAGCCGGAGAGGATTCGCAGGGAATCATTCACATACTGCCACTGGGAGTCGGAGAATACCTGGGGAGAGAGATACTGATATTGGATGCCCTCGTAGGCGAGAAGGGCAGGGGTGAGCTGGGAATCCAAGCGGTATGTATGCAGGCGGTCATAGTTTTCCTGCGCCAGCTTGTCGCTGCACTGCCAGAGTGTCTGAAGCTGGGGCAGGGATTTTTGTTTTAACAGCTCCAGGAGTTCTTTTGTACGTTCCAGATAGACCGGGGTGGTGAGAGCACAGTGGTAATCATCGAAGACGTTCATTTTTTTGGCGGGGGATATGATAATCCTTAACATGGGGAGACCTCCTTCGCTTCCCGGTCTTGCCGGAGTATTGTGACTACATTGTATTTGCCGCGCGGCGTTTTTGTCAAGAACTCTGGGTTGCAGGTCTTGCCAAAAAACGGCGCTTTATATGAACAGGATTGTCCTTGCATACCCATACGGTGATAGTATAGAATGTATATATCATGTCGGCTCAGTCCTGTTCTCTGACGGAAATATTCGTGGGACGGCGGGATTTTGGAAAAGAGACGGACTGTGCTGTGACAGGCATCTGTATGCGGGCAGCCAATGAGAAAAGGAGAAGCAGATACATGAAGAAAAAGAGATATTACCTCTATGCGTTTTTGGCATTTGCGGCGACCATGGCGATGATGACACTTCTGCCGGTACTCCTGAGTGTGGTGGGAAGTGTGATAGCAGTGGTGATGAACGGGGAAGCGGGAGCGGAAAGATTCTATTATTTTCTGATGGAATATATCAATTTTTACTCGTTTATGATTTACCTGCCTACAGCGATTATTTTTGCTGTCTGGTACTGGTATGTATTTTTATATGGAAGAGAGAGATTTCCTTACTTAAAAGGAAGCACAAGAAAGCTGAGTCCGGTGGCATTTGTATGGATGGTCATGCTGACCTTTGGGCTGCAGTGGGTCACATCTCTTGTCATGATACTGATTCAGCTTATCAGCCCGTCTTCGATGGCGGAGTACAACAGTCTGGTGGAGGTCTCGGGGATTTCCAGCTATTCTGTGATGTGGGCGATTACGACATTGATTCTGCCGCCGTTTGCGGAGGAAATCATATTCCGGGGACTGATTTTTAAATATCTGAAGGGAGCAGGCGCTCCGTTTGTGGCGGCAAACATCATTCAGGCGGTGTGCTTCGGCATTTTTCATCAGAATATTGTTCAGGGGATTTACGCGGCGGTACTTGGCTTCTTCCTGGGGTATCTGGCGCAGAGATACGACAGTCTCCTGGCGCCCATGTTCGTCCATTTCGTGTATAACTTTGCGGGCACATGGCTGACGGATTTGGAGATGAAAATCCTGCCGGACTGGGTATCCGTGATACAGTTGCTGCTGGGAATCCCATTCATTGCGATTTCTGTCATTATGATACAGTTTGGCATCGGGGAGAAAAAGAAGAAAAACATGGAAGGAGAGACGGTAGGATGAATCGAATCATTCTTGTATCGGCATCGCCGAGGCGCAGGGAGCTGTTATCGCAGATAGGGGTAAACTTTGATATCAGAGTCAGTCAGGCAGAGGAAATCTATCACAGCACGGTTCCGCAGGAAATTGTAAAGGAACTGGCGCTCATTAAGGCGGAGAATGTGGCGAGGGAATTAAGCCCGGAGGAGAGAAACGGCTGTCTTTTGATTGGAGCGGACACTGTGGTGGTGCAAAACGGAAAGATTTTAGGGAAGCCTAAAGACGAGGCAGACGCCTTGCAGATGTTGAGAAACCTGCAGGGAAACTGCCATGAGGTGTACACGGGGACAGCTCTTCTGCGTTTTGAGAACAATGAGAGGGAAGTGCGAAACCATGCGGTGATGACAAAGGTCTATGTGCACGCCATGTCGGAGCAGGAAATTCGGGCGTATATCGCCACCGGAGAACCGATGGATAAGGCGGGCGCCTATGGTATCCAGGGGCGGTTCGCCGCGTATATCGACCGGATAGAAGGAGATTATTATAATGTAGTGGGACTTCCGGTCTCCTACATCTATCAGAGCCTGAAAGAACTGGAAATGGTTTTTTAAAACGTTACACGGCGTCCCAGAGAGTACTGCCGTTATCACGGAGCCATTTCCGGCTCTTTTTATAATCAGGGAGTACCTGTTCTACGATAGCGTAGAAGGCTTTGGAGTGGTTCATCTCCAGACGGTGGGCGAGCTCGTGCACGACAACGTAGTTAAGTACCTCCTCCGGGGCGAAGATGAGCCGCCAGTTGAAGTTGAGATTGCCGGCGCTGCTGCAGCTCCCCCAGCGGGTCTTCTGTTCCCGGATGGAGATGCGGTGGTAAGTCACGTTCATGAGGCTGGCGTAGTAGGCGGTCTTGACTGTGAAGATATCCCTCGCCGTCTCCATGTAGCGGGATCGTTCACTCTTAGAGAGCGGTTTCTTCTCCGGGACAGGATGGCTCTGTATACGCGCCAGATGTTTCTCTACCCAGCTCTGTTTTTCACGCACAAAGGAGTGAATTTCGGAGCGTGAAAAGCCTTTTGGAGCGCGGACGGTAATATGTCCGTTGGCAGCAATCTGGATGGCAAGTGTTTTGCGCGTGCTGTATATGATATCGTAGGAAAACGGAAGCCCTGCGGATGCTGTTTGGGCAGGTAATGCGGCTGTGTGGTCTGTCATATAAATCACCTCTTTAGAGAAGTGTAACAAGGAAAAGAAAAGAGTACAAGAGAAAAATATTTACATAAAATAAGAGTAAATAAATACATATATAAGAGTAAAATGGAAATGATATACATAAATAACGAGTAAAATAAAAAATGATATACTCATATAATGGGTAAAACTATACATAAATAAGGAGTAAACATGAGCCGGGAAAAGATTTTGATTGTGGAGGATGACGAGGTACTCTCATACGGAGTGAAACTGAACTTAAACATTGCGCATTTTGAGGCGGAGACAGCAAAAAACCGGGCGGAAGCGTTACAGAAACTGCGAGCAAAGCGTTTTGACTTACTCATTATGGATGTAAACCTTCCCGATGGGAACGGGTTTGCACTTGCCGGGGAGATACGGGAGAAGTACAATATCCCTATCATTTTTCTGACCGCTAAGGATATGGACGAGGATATTATGACCGGTTTTGAGAGTGGAGCCGACGACTACGTCACCAAGCCTTTTAATGTACAGATACTCATCCAGAGAGTGCGGGCTGTTTTAAACCGGTATTCGGCGGGAAAGAAAGCAGAAGAAAGAGTATGCATAGGAAATCTGGAGATTGATTTTGTGGGACATGAGGTATTAAAGAGTAAAAAGCCGCTGTCCCTTACTCCCACAGAGTTTAAATTGTTAAAGAAGTTTTGTGAGAATCCGGGTATCGTACTCACGAGGAGTGTATTATTGGAATCATTGTGGGATAAGGACGGCGATTTTGTGGATGAACATACACTGACGATTTTTGTCAGCAGACTGAGAGGAAAGATTGCGGATGCTGAATATACCTATATTAAAACCATCTACGGCACGGGATACCAGTGGATGGGTGAGCGGTAACCGGGACAGGAGGAAAGAACGATGATGCAGTGGGTGATTGCAGGGGCAGGAGTTTTTGCGCTGATGCTCGCGACCGGCGGTATCTGGATATACACAAGGAGAGAGTACGTGAGGTTCACAGAAGAAGTGTGCCAGAGCATCGACAGGATACTGGAGGGCAGCGGGACGGAAGCCTTTGACACCGAGGAGGAAGCGCTCTTGTCAAAGATTCAGATGAGACTAAAAAAGCTGGAGGAGATAACCGCCCATCACGCGGAGGAGAGTAAGAGGCAGAAGCTGGAGGTGCAGGGTGTTGTCTCGGATATCTCCCACCAGTTGAAAACGCCCATCGCCAATGTGGTGATGTACTGTGATACGGCGATGAACCCCAGACTTTCAGAAACAGAGAGGGACAACTGTATGGCTGTACTCAAAAATCAGGTGGGAAAACTGGATTTCCTTGTAAAGGCGCTGATACGGATGTCCCGGCTGGAGCAGAATATCATCTGTCTGAAACCCTGCGAGGTTCCTCTGTGTGCCCTGGTGGAAGCGGCGACAGAGGAGATACGAAGGAAAGCCGTTGAAAAGAAAATCTGTCTGGAAATCGAAACTTTTCCGGAGGTGAATTTGCTCTGCGATGAAAAATGGTCTATCGAGGCCCTTGTCAATGTGCTGGACAATGCGGTGAAATATTCCGGGGAGGGCAGAAAAATCAGAGTCTCATCCCAGCGCATGGAGATTTACACAAAGATAGAGGTGGAGGACGAAGGAGCGGGAATTGCCCCGGAGCACATCAACGATGTGTGTAAACGTTTCTACCGGGAAGAGAGGGTTCGCAATACGGAAGGACTGGGAATCGGTCTCTATCTGACAAGAGAAATTTTAGAAAAACAGCACGGGTATTTGAAGATACAGTCCCATCCCGGTGTGGGGACGAGGGTCGCTTTATATTTTCTGAACGCTTGATTTAGGGGAAATTTTGTTTTTCGAGAGGTTTTTGAAACATTTGCCTGTTATCCTATATCCATCAAGAAAACACGGAAAGAGTAAAGGGTATGAGGCGGCATGTGAGAAACGTGCCTGCTTCGCACAAATGTACTTTCCGTGAGGAAAAAGGAGTGGCAGAATATGAGTATTTTGACGACAGAGAATCTGAAGAAATATTACGGGAAAGGACCAAATACTGTGCGTGCCCTGGACGGCGTCTCTATGGAAGTGGAGGACGGAGAGTTCGTGGCTATCGTGGGGACCAGCGGCAGCGGAAAGTCCACCCTTTTAAACATGATGGGCGGTCTGGACGTGCCTACTTCCGGGGAGGTCATCATCGCGGGAAAGCGGCTCTCCGGCATGGATGACGACCGTCTTACAATCTTTCGCAGGAGACGAATCGGGTTCGTCTTCCAGAACTACAATCTGGTTCCCATCTTAAATGTCTATGAAAATATCATCCTTCCGGTGTCTTTGGACGGCGGCAGACCGGATGAACTGTATATGAAAAAAATTATAAAGCTTCTGGGGCTTCAGGATAAGCTCACGGAGATGCCGGGCAATCTCTCAGGCGGACAGCAGCAGAGAGTGGCAATCGCCAGAGCGCTTGCCTCTAAACCTGCCCTGGTGCTTGCCGACGAGCCCACGGGGAATCTGGATTCCAGGACGAGCCAGGATGTCATCGGGCTCATCAAGGCATCCAGCCGTCAGTTCCACCAGACGGTCGTCATGATTACCCACAATGAGGAAATCGCCCAGACTGCGGACCGTATCATCCGCATTGAGGATGGAAAGATTATGGAAAGCAGGTGGACGGCATGACACGCGCAAGAAGAGTGGCAGGGAACAACAACAGAGGGTCTGTGAGGTCATTGGCGCTGCGCAGTGTGAAGAGCAGCAGGATGCGCAACTTTTTTGTGGTGCTTACCATCTTGCTTTCCGTCAGCCTTCTCATGGTAATCGCGCTGTTCTATGCAGGTATGAATACGGAGAGGAAACGTCAGGTAGAAAGGATGCAGCACGCTGTCTACTACCGCCAGGATGAGACACAGCTTGCTAAGATGGCGGAGGACGAGCGCAGCAGTTATATCCTGGGTATGAAACAGGGGCAGGCAGTGGAGATAGACGGAAACATGGTCCAGCCTGTCGCCTATATGGAAGCGCCTTTAAAAAGTGAGGGCGTTGAGATTGACACAGTTACGCCTTCAAAGGGGGAGATTCCCCGCGAAAAGGACGAAGTCATGCTCTCTGACGCCTACTGTAAACTGGCGGGGATTACGGCGAAGCCGGGTGAAAAGGTAACCTTTACCTGGCTGGACGGCACCACGGAAGAATACACCGTGTCGGGCATTTTCCACACGGCGGAAAACCTTCCTATGTACAGCGTGTTATTTTCCGAACAGTATGCCAGGGAAGGCAGCCAGTTAAAAGAATTGCCCTGGGATGCCATCGTCTGCTTTCAGGGAGCGGATGAAATGAGTCAGCCGGAATTTGAAGACCTGGTTTATGGCTTTGGCGCGGACCACGGGACGTCCAGAGAAAATATGAATATCAATAACTTCTTCCTGGATGTGCTTCCGGGTGGAGATATGCAGACCCAGCAGACAATCTTAATCATCGGTGTGGGGATTGCGCTGCTCTTTGTCAGCGTACTTGTCATTTACAGTGTTTTTTATCTCTCTGTGGTGGGAAGGATACGGCAGTTCGGACAGCTCCGCACCATTGGCATGACGAAACGCCAGATTAGGCGGATGGTGCGCATGGAGGGACTGCTGCTGAGCGCGGTGGGAATCCCGCTGGGGCTTCTCATCGGCGGAGCGGTCAGCTATTTTATACGTCCCGGCGGATGGAGTTGGATGAATGTACTTGTAATCGGAGCGGCGGTTACTGCGGCGGATATTGTAACAGTTTTACTCTCCATACAGAAACCGGCGCGGTACGCATCCGCCATCTCCCCGGTGGAGGCGGCGAAGTACTCCGGCTATGCGGATGCGGAAGCAGGCGCGGGGCGTCTTAAGCCAAACAAGGCGGGGAAGTTCACGCGAAACAATACAGGGAAACCTGTACCAAACAGTGTGGGGAAATCTACGCCAAAACTTTCACGAAAGATTACGCCGGGCAGTCTGGCGGTCATGAGCAATGCGCGCAATAAGAAAAAGACCGTCCTGACTATGATTTCGCTGGGAATCGGCGGTGTCTTGTTTATGCTGGCGGCATTCTTTATAAGCTGTACAGACCTGGAAGGATACGCCAGACAGGGATATTTCGAGTTCGGAGAGTTTGCCATCAGCTATTCCTACAATGTCGCCGAGACCGCAGAGCATGGGACGACACAGTTTAAGGCGGAACACCCTCTGGATGAGGCGCTTATCGATGAGTTGAAAGCCATCGATGGGGTGGAGAAGATTTATCAGGTGGAAAACCTGGATATAGAATGGGAGGCGCATGGCACGGGAGACGGCGGAAATGTCAAAGGAGTTTCCCGGGAGCGTTTCGAGAAGATAAAAGGGCTGCTGATGGAGGGAACGGTTTCCTACAGCGAACTGGCGGAGAAGGACGGCATCATCTTTACACGGGGAAACGCGTGGGAGGATGCGTACGGCTGGGAGTTTCAGGTGGGAGATACGGTGGACATCTCCTGGTATGACGGTGAACAGACACAGGAAAAGTCCTTTACAGTCATGGGAATCATCGACGCCAATGACTTTACGATACAGCCCGGAGATGTGTTTACAGATTTCATCCTCTCGGAGGAGTCCTTTGCCTCTATGGGAAAAGAACTGAATCTCAATGAAGATTTGGTGCTTGAGGTAGACCGGGAGAAGGAAGCGGATATCGAACGGTCTCTGGATGACGTGCTGGGCGCATACCCATGGCTTTCGATGGACACGCTCAGGGAGCAGGAACTCCAGAGCTGGGAGTCTTTCACCATCGTTTTTTCTACATTACTGGGATTGAGTGTCTTTATCATCGGATTTGCACTTATCAATCTTTTGAATACACTGATTACCAACATCCTGACAAGGCGTCATGAGTTTGCCATGCTGCAGTCTGTGGGGATGACGCGGAAGCAATTGTCGAAAATGCTGCGCACAGAGGGGCTCCTTTTGGCGGCGGGGAATCTCGTGATTACCACAGTTTTAGGGACGGCAGCCGGGTATGCGATGGTAGAGATTTTACAATATTTTCATGTGAAATATATGCATTTTGTATTTCCTGTATGGTTCTATTTAGGGTACGCTGTGTTCATTCTCTTTATCCCTGTAGCTGTCACAGAATGTATGGTGCGGCGGTTTCAGAGAGAATCCCTTGTGGAGCGCTTACGAGAATAGGAAAAGAGTCAGGATTTCCATGGAAGAAGTAAGGAAGGCTTTAGACCGAAAATACAAAATGAAGGAATAATACGATGCGATTAAGGACTTGCGGCTTACTGCCGGATGTGCTATATTGATAATAGAAAAAGGGAAAGCCAGAGAAGCGGTCTACCCTTATAATCACAACTGTTATTTACTAACGGCCGTCAACTATTCGCAGTAGTTGGCGGCTACTTTCGTCTATCCTTGAAAATCTCATAAACAAGACCGACAAGGGCAACAATGAATATTAAAAGCTGAATCAAATCAGCGTATGTAACATACATTGGCAACGCCCTCCTTTCTTTTTCAGTCTGGAGGGTTAGCCCCTCCGAAAAGTAGGAGGGTAAGCCGCCTGGCTCTCTGGTTTTCCATGTGGGAAGTATAGCATATCTCCCTTTATTAGGCAATAATCATGGCAAGTTTGTCTTTGGACAACAGGGGGGGGACAGCAGCGCTCCCTGTGACTGAAGGCAGACTGGAAAATATGTGCGCTCGCTTTTGCCAAAAGAGTGTGATAGAATAGTGTGGTAACACGAGAAAGAGCAAAAGAGAGCGCAGATAAATGAGAGAGACGAAGAGAAACGATAAACAGAAAGAAACTCTGGAAAACTACACAAGTGACAATGCAAAAGATAATGTGATACAAGAAGCAAAGAAAAAAGAACAGCAGAAGAAAGGCTGGTTCCGCAATTTCGGCAGGGCGATGCACATGGAACTCAGGGAACATAAAAGTTCCTTTATCGTATATTTCGTGCTGCGCATCCTCGTCATCGCGATGATGGTGCTGCAGGTTTTAAATAGGAATTATGAGAATGTATTTCTGTGTGCGCTCACCCTGCTTTTGCTGGTGATTCCCAGCTTTGTGCAGGTCACATTCAAGATTGAGCTTCCCACGACGCTGGAGATTATCATCCTTGTTTTTATATTCGCGGCGGAGATTTTGGGGGAAATCAGCGAATTTTATCTGGTGTTTCCCTTCTGGGACACGGTCCTGCACACGCTGAATGGATTTCTGGCGGCAGCAATCGGGTTCTCCCTGGGGGACTTGCTGAACCGCAGTGAGAGGACATCCTTTACGTTGTCCCCGGTGTTTACCGCCATTGTAGCGTTCTGCTTTTCCATGACGATTGGCGTCATCTGGGAGTTCTTTGAATTTGGGATGGATACATTTCTTGGCTTTGACATGCAGAAAGATACCGTCATCCACGCCATCCGTTCGGTGAATCTGGACCCGGCGGGACACAATGTCCCATATGTGATTGACAACATCACCAGCACAGTGGTGAACGGACAGGAATTAGGGCTGGGCGGCTATCTGGACATCGGACTGATAGATACCATGAACGATTTGCTGGTCAATTTTGTGGGCGCTGTCGTTTTCTCCATCATCGGATTTTTCTATGTGAAGTCCAGAGGAAAAGGCAACATGGCAGGGCGCTTTATCCCCCGGAGAAAGAAAAAGGACCGGGATTTTCTGCGGATTGCCGAGGAAGAGGCAGAGAAGGAACGGCAGCAGAAGGAACGATAGAAGAGAGATGTCTGAAAGGCAGATGATGGAGGCGTTCGGCGTACCGGAGGCGCGCCGGCTGGGGATGACACAGCAAAGTGTGAGTATATCATGGCTTGGACCGCACATGGTCCGCGAACTTCCATATAAGGAAAAGAAGAAAAGCGCCGCAGATTGTTGCTGAAATATAGAGGAAGATGGCGGCAGGATTTCCGAGTCTGACAGCGATATCCCGGAAGATAACCTGCTGCATCATATAATCCGGGTTGATGTAAAACATGTTGATGGTACCATAAGAGTCGAATGTCAGGTTGATGAAGATGGCAGCCAGGCAGCAGAGGAGATAGAAAAGGGCAGACACAAGGAAAGCGCCCGCGCAGAGGACACGTGTCCGTATCAGCGTGATGCCGGCGTAAAGCCCGGTCAAAATCAAAACGATGTGCCAGAGGTAAGAATGGGCGGTGAGTACGGCGAGGGTATAGTGCAGCCCGCTTGTATCCGCAAAAGCGGCAATGCCTCCCAGGAGCCCGAAGGTGGCAAGGAAGGTAAGAAACGTATTCTGCGCGCGTGCAGGCAAAAAGGGCAGAAGCAGCATAAGATACATAGGTATACTGCAGAGCTGAAAGGGAAAGTACCACCAGTAGTAACTTCCTCCATTTACAGCGAAGGTGAGCAAAAACTGTTTTATAATTTCACTGAGAGTAAGAAGGATTCCGACGAGAAAGAAAACGCGGAATCTTTTTTTATTGTCAGATGTCATGCGAGACCTCCTGAAATACATGTTCCTCTATTTCTATCATTATAAAACAAAGAGGGGAAAAATACAGGGGAAATAAAAATTGTTGTAATTTTCCACAAAAATGAGAAGAAAAATTTGTGCAAGATTGTGAGGGGCGCAATTGAAAAAAATAGAGCCTTTTCATTTTGAATAAATGGACAGGTAAAATAGATAAAAAAACAAAAACGTTGTTTTTAAATACAGACAAATTCGTGCAAAAACCGAGTGAATTCGGTTTTGAGAGGGCGCAAGTCCTTTTTGTTGACAAATCAACAAATTGAGAGTAATCTTGAACTGCTTTCGGGGATAACCGTATCCGCGGAAGGAGGAGGGGTGCATTGGTTCGAAGAAGAACACATGCGCTTTTTATTATTCCATAGAAAATTCTTTCGAATTGCCTGTAGAATAATAAGCCTTCCGGAGAGCGAATGATGAAGAAAAGGAGGGAGCGATACGGGAGATTTGACAGAAAGACTGATGGAAGAATTGAACTGCGAGACGGTGTTTGAACTTCCGGTTCTGGGCGGTATTTCAGAATCTGTGGTCGTCACATGGATTATCATGGCCGTTCTTGTGGCAGCCTCCATCATTTTTGTAAGGAATTTAAAGGTTGAAAATCCCGGAAAGGTGCAGCTTGCACTGGAGTCCGCCATCGGGTGGGCGCAGGACTTTTTTGAGGGGATTATCGGAAAGGAAAACAAGAGATATATTCCTTACCTCATCACAGTTCTTGTCTATCTGGGAATTTCCAACGCCATTGTGCCGCTGTTCGGCTTTAAGCCGCCGACCAAGGACTTGAATGTGACAGCAGCGCTGGCAATTATGAGTATGTGCCTGATTGAATTTTCGGGGATATACAGAAACGGGCTGAAGCACTGGATAAAGCATTTCGCCCGTCCGGTACCGGTGGTCGCGCCGATTATGGTACTGGAAGTTGTCATCAGACCATTGTCACTGTGTATGCGTCTGTTCGGCAACATGCTCGCCGGATTTGTGGTCATGGAGCTTTTAAAGACATTTGTCCCGCTCATCATACCGATTCCGGTCAGCTTCTATTTTGATATTTTCGACGGACTGCTGCAGGCGTACGTTTTTGTATTCCTGACGGCACTGTTCATGAATGAAGAGATGGAGTAAATGGATTTGATTTTCAATAAAAAAGGAGAGTAAAATTATGGGAACAATTATCGCTATTGGAGCAGGTATTGCAGTATTGACAGGTATCGGTGCAGGAATCGGGATTGGGATTGCCACAGCGAAAGCGACAGAGGCAATCGCGAGACAGCCGGAGGCAGAGGGGAAAATCAGCAAGACATTGATTCTCGGATGTGCGCTGGCAGAGGCGACCGCTATCTATGGTTTTATCATCGGTCTTCTTATCATTTTCTTCTTAAAATAGAGACGATATCAGGAAAGGCGGGTGAGATGGGTGCTGCAATTAAATATGAACCTTCTCTATACCATGATAAATCTTGTTGTCCTTTATCTTTTGCTCAGGCATTTCCTGATTAAGCCCGTGACGGACATCATGGAAAAGAGGGAGAAGCTGATTGAGGACGGACTGGCAAGCGCCAGAAACGCCAGAGAAGATGCTGAGAAAATCAGGCAGGAATACGAGGCGGCGGTGAGCGGAGCGAAGCAGGAATCCGCGCAGATTATCAAGAGAGCGCAGCGGCAGGCAAAGACGGAGTACGAGAAAATCCTCAGGGAAGCGGACGAAAAGGCGGGCAGTATGGTGGAATCTGCAAAAGAGTCCATACGCGCCGAGCGTGAGCGCACTGTGAGGGAACTCCAGTCCGAGATTGCGGGACTTGCGATGAGCGCCGCGGAAAAAATCGTGGGAGAAAAGGCGGAAGAGTCGGGAAATCTGGGTATCTATGACCGGTTTCTGGAAGAAGTAGGTGAGACGAGTGATGACACAGACAAAGAGTAACGCAGGTTATCTGCCGGCTGCGGCAAGGCGGTATGCGGCTGTGCTGTATGAGCTCGCGTATCCGAAGAAAGCCATAGAAGAGACGAGAGAGATACTGAAAACAAATCCGGTGCTCGCAGAGACACTGATGAATCCGACCATCCCGGAGAGGGAAAAGCGAAATGTGATAGAACGGATTTTCCCGCAGGAGATGAAAAATTTCCTCAAAACAGTATGTAAAAATCAGAGGATGAATCTGATTTCAGATATATTTGCTGCTTATGACAGATACTGCGACAGGCAGGATGGAATTTTGAACGCGCAGATTTTATGTGTGCAGCCCCCTGCGAAAGAGCAGCAGGACAAGATAGAGACGTTCCTTAAAAAAAAATACGGTGCCACTCAAGTGCGATTTACTATCACACGCGCACCGGAGCTGCTGGGCGGTTTTATCCTGCGCGCAGGCGGCGAGGAGTATGACCGCAGCCTTAGAGGGCGTCTTAAGAGGTTAGAAGAGAAATTGACTTGGAGGTGAACAAGGTGAGTTCCATCAGTTCAGACGAGATTATCTCTATTTTGAGAGAGGAGATAGAAAATTTTGACATAATGGCAAAGGATAGCGAGGTAGGAACCGTTGTCTCTGTCGGTGACGGCATTGCCACGATATACGGGATTGACCATGCGATGTATGGAGAGATTGTCGCCTTCGATACCGGGCTGAAAGGAATGGTGCAGGATATCAGAAAAGATGAGATAGGCTGTATCCTCTTCGGGCGTGATACGGAAATCCGGGAAGGGACAAAAGTGACACGCACTAAGAAAAAAGCGGGCGTTCCGGTGGGAGAGAATTACATCGGCAGGGTAGTAAACGCGCTGGGAGAGCCCATCGACGGGAAAGGGGAGATTTCGGCGGACGATTACCGTCCCATTGAGCAGGAAGCTCCGGGAATCATTGACAGGAAGTCTGTCAGCGTACCCATGGAGACAGGAATCCTCTCCATCGATGCCATGTTCCCCATCGGACGGGGGCAGAGAGAGCTTATCATCGGTGACAGGCAGACGGGCAAGACGTCCATCGCCCTGGACACGATTCTGAACCAGAAGGGAAAGGACGTCATCTGTATTTATGTGGCAGTGGGGCAGAAAGCCTCCACAGTCGCGAAGGTGGTCAATACCCTGGGAAAAGGCGGAGCGCTTGACTATACCATCGTGATGTCCTCCACAGCGAGCGACTGTGCTCCTCTGCAGTACATCGCGCCCTACGCGGGTACGGCGATGGCGGAATATTTTATGTATAAAGGAAAAGACGTGCTCATTGTGTACGATGATTTATCCAAACACGCGGTAGCTTACCGGGCGCTCTCCCTTCTGCTGGGACGTTCGCCGGGGCGTGAGGCGTATCCGGGAGATGTCTTTTATCTTCATTCCAGACTTCTGGAGCGTTCCAGCCGTCTGAGTGAGGAAAAGGGCGGCGGTTCCATCACCGCGCTGCCAATCATTGAGACACAGGCAGGAGATGTATCTGCCTATATTCCGACCAATGTCATCTCCATCACGGATGGGCAGATTTTCCTGGAGAGTGACCTCTTCGCGGCAGGTATGCGCCCGGCAGTCAATGTGGGGCTGTCCGTATCCCGTGTAGGCGGCGCGGCGCAGACCAAGGCGATGAAGAAAGCTTCGGGAAGTATCCGAATCGACTTGGCGCAGTACCGGGAGATGGAGGTCTTTACCCAGTTCAGTTCTGATTTAGATGCGGCGACAAAGGAGCAATTGGAATATGGCAGCGGGCTCATGGAATTGTTAAAACAGCCTTTGTGCCACCCCTTGAGTCTTCACGAGAAAGTCCTTACCTTATGCGCGGCAACGCACAAAGTGATGCTGGGGATTGAAAAGAAGCAGATAAAAGCTTTCCAGAAGGATATGCTCGCTTATTTTGAATCGGAACACCCGGAGATTGGGAAAGAAATCGAGACAAACAAGGTCCTGACAGATGACCTGATTGAGAAAATCGTAGCGATTGCCCAGGAATTTAAAAAGAGCAGGTGTTGATATGGCAAATATAAGAGAGGTACAGGAGCGCATTAACAGTGTCAAAGACACGATGAAAATCACCAATGCAATGTATATGATATCTTCTTCTAAGATGACCCAGGCGCGAAAAAAACTTGCCGATACGGAGCCTTATTTCTATGGGCTGCAGGGAGAAATCTCCAGAATCCTGCGTCATTTGCCGGAGTTTCAGAACCGTTATTTTGACAGGCGAAGTGAAGTGCCGGAAGAGGAGCGGAAGATTGCCTCCATTGTCATCACCGCGGACAAAGGGCTTGCCGGTTCTTACAACCACAATATTGTCAAACTGGAGGAGGAAATCCTTAAGAAACCGGGAAAGCATAAGCTGTTTGTGGTCGGTGAGCTGGGAAGACATTATTTTGCTAAACAAGGTGTGGGGATTGACACCCATTTTCAGTATACGGTACAGAAACCGACTATGCACCGGGCGCGCAATATTTCGGAAAAAATCCTGGAGCAGTTCAGAAAAAAGGAACTGGATGAAGTATACATTGTATATACACGGATGGAAAATTCTGTGCAGGCAGACGCGGAAGTGGTGAAGCTTCTGCCCCTTGAGCGCAGTGATTTCGGGGAGATGAAGATGCCGCTAAACATGCACAGGGAGGCAATCGAGCTGTACCCGTCCGCGGAGGACGTGATGAACAGCATCGTGCCGAACTATGTGACCGGTATGGTGTACGGCTGTCTGGTGGAGGCATATGCCAGCGAGCACAACGCCCGCATGATGGCGATGAAATCTGCAACAGACAGTGCGCAGAGTCTGATAAAGGAACTCTCCGTCCTCTACAACAGGGCGAGGCAGGCGGCAATCACCCAGGAGATTACAGAGGTCTGCGCCGGGGCAAGGGCGCAGAACCAGAAAAGGAAGTGAGAATAGATATGGAAAAAGGACGAATCGTACAGGTCATGGGACCTGTCGTTGACGTAGTATTTGAAAACGGGGAGCTTCCTTATATCAAGGATGCCCTGGAAGTGGAAAATGGCGGAAAAAAATGTATCATGGAAGTCGCGCAGCATCTCGGAAACAACGAAGTGCGCTGCCTCATGCTGGCAGCCAGCGAGGGACTTCATAAAGATATGGAAGTGACGGCGACCGGAGCCGGAATCCGGGTTCCGGTGGGTGAAAAGACACTGGGAAGACTGTTCAACGTCCTGGGTGAGACTATCGATGACGACGCGCAGATAGAGGAGGCGCCCCGCTGGGTTATTCACCGGGAGCCGCCCAGCTTTGAGGACCAGAGCCCGGTGGTGGAGATACTGGAGACAGGAATCAAGGTCATCGACCTTCTGGCGCCTTACGCGAAAGGCGGAAAAATCGGACTTTTCGGCGGCGCCGGTGTGGGAAAGACCGTCCTGATTCAGGAATTGATTCGGAACATCGCTACCGAGCACGGCGGATACTCCATCTTTACCGGAGTCGGAGAGCGTTCCCGTGAGGGCAACGATTTGTGGACAGAAATGAAGGAATCCGGTGTACTGGAGAAGACGGCACTCGTGTTCGGACAGATGAATGAGCCGCCCGGAGCGCGTATGCGTGTTGCCGAGACGGGGCTTACCATGGCAGAGTATTTCCGGGATGAGCAGCATCAGAACGTGCTGTTGTTTATCGACAATATTTTCCGTTTCACCCAGGCGGGAAGCGAAGTTTCCGCTCTGCTGGGGCGTATGCCTTCCGCGGTGGGATATCAGCCCACCCTGGCGACGGAGATGGGAGAGCTGCAGGAGCGCATCGCCTCCACGAAAAACGGTTCTGTCACATCCGTACAGGCGGTCTATGTACCGGCGGACGATTTGACGGACCCGGCTCCGGCGACGACCTTCGCTCATCTGGATGCCACCACCGTATTGTCCAGAAAAATTGTGGAGCAGGGTATCTACCCGGCAGTGGACCCGCTGGAGTCCAGCTCCCGTATCCTGGAGGCGGATGTGGTTGGAGAAGAGCACTATGAGGTGGCGAACAAAGTTCTCTCCATCCTCCAGAAATATAAGGAGCTGCAGGATATCATCGCCATCCTTGGTATGGAGGAATTGTCCGATGAGGACAAGGCGACCGTCATGCGGGCGAGAAAGATTCAGAGATTCTTGTCCCAGCCGTTCTTTGTGGCAGAGACATTTACCGGGATTCCGGGAAGATATGTGCCGCTAAAAGAGACCATCCGCGGATTTAGGATGATTATAGACGGCGAGATGGACGAATATCCTGAATCCGCGTTTTTCAATGTGGGAACCATCGACGATGTGATTGCGAAGGCGAAAGCCTCAGAATAGGAGTGTATGCGTATGGATACATTTGGTCTGAAAATCATAGCCAGCGACAGGGTGTTCTATGAAGGAAGGTGCCGCCAGATAATCATCCCGGCACCGGACGGCGAGAAGGGAATCCTGGCGAACCACGAGAACATGGTGGTCGCGGTCACAGTCGGGGACGCCCGTATGGAAGTGGAAAAAGGAAAATGGGTGGATATCGCGGTGGGTTCGGGATTCGTGGAAATCGTGAACAACCGTGTCACCATGCTGGTGGACACTGCCGAGCGCCCGGAGGAGATTGACATTCGCCGCGCTGAGGAGGCGAGAGAGCGGGCACAGGAGCAGCTTCGGCAGAAGCAGAGCATCCGGGAGTATTACCACACCCAGGCATCTCTGGCGAGGGCGATGAACCGCCTGAAGGTGTCAAAAGGAAAGAAGTGGAATCTGGACTAGACAGGAACGGAGCAAGGGGAGAGGCGCATAGCAGGCGAACGAAAAACGTTGCGGGCTGTGCGCCTTTTTACATATTTATCACATTTGTGATAACAGCATCTTTAAGCTCCGGGGATTTGTGGGTAAATCCGCTGATGAGCAGGCTGACATGGCAGTCGGTGGCACTCTTTGCCTTTTGAAAATGTCCGTTCTTACGGCGCAGTTCCATATCGAGAATGGTGGTCTCGCGGACGGTGCCGTACTCCGGGAACAGTATGTAGGCAAGCGTTCCTTTTTTGACAGTCCCCTGGACAAATCCCACCACAACGAGTCCCACTGTCCCCCGCAGAGAGAACATGTCGTCGATGACAAAGGTGAAACGCTCATTCATGGGCGGTAATTCTTTCTGGTGAATCTGCTCGGCGGGAACCCCTTTATTCAGCCAGACCTGTCCGGAATCGGCGGTCTGGCTGTTTTCGTACCTGTCACTGTGGGCGGAGAAAGAGTGAGCGCCGTACAGGTCCAGCCATTCGGGATAGCCTTTCTTCAGTGCCTTAAGGAACTGCCTTCTGATGACATCCACTGCCAGAATTTTAATGGTAATAAAGAGGAGGACACAGATTCCGGCGGTGAGGGCGATAGCCCACATAAGGGGCGGCGTTGCCATAGGTACAGACAGCGCCATAATCAGAAGAAGAGAGGCGGTCATGATGATACAAGCTCTGCGGTAGCCGCGCCGTTTGTTGCTGTCTTTTTTCTTAACCATGGCATGGAGTTTATCCAGTTCTTCTCTGGTATAGACTCTGTTTTTTATGTTATTGACTGTTTCCGATGGCAGTCTTTCTATATAAATCTTCATATTTGGTTCTCCATACAATAAAACTTTCCGGGGCGTGAGGATGTGCGAGACACATTTTTTTCTTTATTATAGTAAACTCCGCCCTTTCTTTGCAAGAGCACATACACCCCAAACCAACAACACATACCCCAAGCTATGTACAATATGACTAAAAACGATGAACAGAATTTGGTGACAACGCCAAAAAAGTCAAATTGTGACATGTGTCATAGCGGGAATACAGAACAAGGTGTAAAATTCGAGAAAAGAACCGTTGTCAGTAATACGGTTATAAGGATGGAAAGTCCGGTGGCAATACCCCGGTCCGATATGGATAAAAGGAGGAGAAAAATAATGAAGGAAATGGAAATGATTCAGGCATGTGTGGATGTGATTCGCAAGAAGACAGATTTTGTTCCAGAAGTGGGACTGATTTTAGGAAGCGGTCTGGGCGATTATGCGGAGAGGATAGAAGATAAGATTGTGATTCCCTACAGCGAGCTGCCGGAATTTCCGGTATCCACGGTGGCGGGACACGCGGGACAGTTCGTGCTCGGCAGGATTGGTGAGCGCAGGGTTATCATCATGCAGGGGCGGGTGCACTATTATGAAGGATACACCCAGAGAAAGATTACACTGCCTGTGCGTATTATGAAACAATTGGGTGTGGAGAAACTCATCATTACCAACGCGGCGGGAGGGGTGAACCGGAATTTCGGTCCCGGCACTCTGATGATGATAAGCGACCACATCAATTATTCCGGAAGCAACCCCCTGATTGGGGAGAATCCGGAGGAGTTCGGCGCCAGATTCCCGGACATGAGCCATGTGTACGCAAAAGAGTACCGTGAGAAACTGAAAGCTCTGGCAGCGGAAGAAGGGATTGAGCTGGAAGAAGGTGTCTACATGATGTTCTCCGGTCCTTCCTATGAGACGCCCGCGGAAGTGAGAATGGCGGGGCTTTTAGGAGCGGACGCAGTGGGGATGTCCACCGTCCCGGAGGCAATCGTATGCGCGCAGATGGGGATTTCCATTCTGGGCATCTCCTCCATCACAAACTGTGCGGCGGGGATTCTGGACCAGCCGTTAAACCACGCGGAAGTGATGGAAGTTGCCAATCAGGTGAAAGAGAAATTTACAAAAGTCATTGATTTGGCGTTAGAAAAGGTTGTTATATAGAGCAAAATATGCTCTGATGTATAAAATCCGGCTTTTCGCAGCATGGGAGAAGGGGCTTTAAGTGCCTGTTTTCCTGCTCTGAAAGCCGGATTTTACTGTTTGTCGGAATTTTTTACAGTCTTGCATTTTAGGGTGGTTTATACTACAATAATTCTATCCGAGATTTGCGAATAGAGAGATTTTTATGTCCTCCTTCGTGGGAAAAAGAGGATGGAAAAGGGGTAGCCCATGAGTGAAAAAGAAAAACAGCGCTCGCTGGTTGAGATTATGAACGATGTACTCAGTACAGTGCGCAATCACTATGACTCAGAGTATGTCTACTATATAGAGAAAGAATACGATGATATCGAGACTATCTACGAATGGTGCGCGGAGAATGTGGCGTGGCAGAGAGATAAGATTAAGCTTCTGAGCGCAGAGCAGCAGCCAAAGTGGATGAAACAGGAGATTACAGATACAACAGAAGACAGCTACAGTGTCTTTCAGGAGACTGGGGAGGAGAGCGTGGCGATTCTCGCTGTGGTAGGTGTGCACAGAGGGGGCTGTGACTTGTCCCTTATGCGCGCGGTCCTGCCATTTATCACCCAGGCAATTGTGCTGCAGAAGCAGCAGAAGCAGCAGGAGTATCTAAGCTATCACGATGACCTGACAGGGCTGATGAACCGCAACAGCTTTATGCGCTATCTGGCGGAGGCCGAGGAGAAAAAGCCTGAGGCGGTGGGCGCGCTGTCTGTGGATATCAACGGACTGAAGAATTTTAATAAGGAATTTGGGCGCGACTACGGCGATGAAGTGGTCATCCGTGTGGGCGAAGTGCTGGAAGAGTTCTTCAAGAGCGGCAATGTGTTCCGCCTCACAGGGGACGAGTATCTGGCTGTCTCCGAGGATATGTCCTATGAGGATTTTATGAGGAATGTCCATGCCGCTCATGACAAGCTGGACAATATCAGTCTCGGACTTGTGACCATGGGATACGCATGGGAGAAGATAGATATCAATGTGGATAATCTGGTATCCCACGCGGAAAATATGATGCGCGAGGAGAAGCAGAAATACTATAAGAACCAGAAAAAGGGGCACCATGAGCCAATCATCAAACAGGATTTGCTGGAGGATATCAAGCAGGGCAGCTTTATCGTCTGTCTTGTGCCGAAGGTGGATGTCAGGACAGAGGAAGTCATCGGCGCGGAGGCGGTTGTCCGCTACCACCACAAGGATTTGGGCATCTTAAATCCGGAGAAATACATCACCCTCCTCCAGGAGACGAGACTGTCCCACTACCTGGACCTCTATGTTTTTGAAGAAGTGTGCAAGACACTGCGCAGATGGGAGACAGAGGCAATCCCCATGATTCCGGTATCGGTGAATTTCGCGGGGGCGACGCTGTGCCAGGTGGATATCGCGGAGAAGATGATGGCAATCATCGAGAAATACCACGTATCCTGCGAATACCTGGAGGTGGAAGTTTCCGAGTCTTACGATAATATGAACCAGGAGATGCTGGCGGAGACGAGCAACAAGATTCGCAAGGAAAATGTGCGAGTGACGTTAGACCATTTTGGGGCGAAGGATTCCAGCTTATCCATCCTTTCTGTCATGGAGTTCGACGGGCTGAAGCTGGACAAGAGTCTGGTGTCGAATATTGTCACCAACAGCCGCAGCCGTATCGTGGCAAAAGCGGTGATAGACATATGCAGACAGCTTGGAACGTATGTTGCCGCTTCCGGTGTGGAGACGCAGGACCAGCTTAATGTGCTGGGAGAATTGAAATGTGATTATGCACAGGGAACGCTCTTCAATAAACCCATCACCATCGACACATTTGAGGTGCGCTATCTGAAGGACCGCTAGACAAAGATGCGCAGACAGAGCAGCCGTCAGCCGGCAGCTGCGCGGTGAAAACGACAAATCGGATGAGGTTGGGATAGCATGGTAAAAGCTTGGATAGCAGATGTGAGCGCTCTGCTGGAAGAAGAGTGCTACAGAAGATATTACGAAGCGCTCCCCGATTTCCGGAAGGAAAAGGCAGACCGGATAAAAGTGCCCGCGGGACGCGCGCAGAGTGTCGGTGTTTGGGCGCTGTGGGATAAGATAAAAGAAAAATACTCGCTGGAGTTTCTGAACAGGGAGAAATGTGTGAATTTTTCCCATTCCGGCAGTCTTGTGATGTGCGCCGCGCAGGTGGAGGGCAGAGAGGAAGCCCGTGTGGGCTGTGACATTGAGGAGAAAAAGAGTGCCAATTTAAAGGTGGCGGCACGGTTTTTCTGTGCGGAGGAGCTGGAGACGATAGAGAATGCCGCGGACAAATCAGAGCAGGATGATATTTTTTTCCGTTACTGGGTGCTCAAGGAGAGCTTTATGAAGGCGACCAGGAAGGGGATGGGAGTTCCGCTCGATGCATTTGAGATACGTCTGGGCAGCCCGCCTAAGCTGATACGAAAACCAGAAGAATTTGAGGAACCATATTATTACTGTGAATACGAGAGAAAAGGACTGCCGTATAAGATGGCGGTCTGCTCGACAGACAGTGACATTGATTCGGAGATACTTACGGAGTTTGAGTTGAGATGAAAAGATTAAGCGACAAGATGAAAAAGGTTTTGATAACCGGAATTGTGATAGGAGCCATCTGTGGGATTGCCATTACGCTCGCAGCTGCGAAACGGGTGGTGAATCTGCATGAGGAAAAACTGACGACCCAAAATCAGGAACTGGAGAAGGAAAATAAAGAAATGAGCGGTAAGCTTCAGAAGCAGGAGGCAGTCACGGACAGTGCCAAACAGCTCGCGGGAAATGGGGACGGCTGGGCGCTGGCGCTCATCAATGACAGCCATCCGCTGGCGACAGACTACGCGCCGGAGCTTACGGAGATTGAGACGGAGCGCTCTGTGGACAGCCGGATTGCCGCGGATTTAGAGGAGATGCTCTCCGATGCGCAGGCAGAAGGGCTCAGCATGTATGTGGCATCCGCTTATCGTTCCTATGACCAGCAGAGGGAGGTCTTTAATGCCACCATGCAGGACTGGATTTCCCAGGGCTATACGCCCATTGACGCTTACGATGAGACGGCGAAATCCGTGGCGGTCCCGGGCACGAGCGAGCACGCCTCAGGTCTGGCGGTAGATATCATCGCCTCCGCTTATGAGGAACTGGATGACGCCCAGGGGGATACACCGGAGCAAAAGTGGCTGGCAGAGCACTGCGCGGAATATGGATTTATCCTCCGCTATCCGCCGGAAAAGGCAGACGTGACCGGAATTATCTACGAACCGTGGCATTACCGCTATGTCGGAAAAGAAGCCGCCAAGGAGATGACGGACAAAGGGCTGACTTTGGAAGAATATCTGGAGGAGTAAAACATACTCTAAAAGGCACACCGTAATACATTCCTTTCGGGATGGCGGGCTTCGCCTGATAAGGGATACTTTGCAGAGAGGATGTTCTCTGACATTGTATAATAACACGAAAATTTTCTGGAAAATATATGAAAATTCTCTCAATGTTACAAAAAACAGAAAATTGTTTAAAAAAGATTGACATTGCACAGTGTGAGGATATAATTAGATACATGAAGAACAAAGGCGTTTCCTGCAGAGCAGGGAGCGCTTTTTCTTTGGACGGACTTGGACTTTCCCACTAAGAAGGGTTTTCCTGTAAGAAGGGAGTCCTTGCAAAGAGTGTATTTGGTAAATCAAAGGTGATTTTACAGCAGGATTGAAAACTGTATGTGGAGTCACCTTTTTTGTATCACAGAAACGTCCTCTTAAATACGTGATACAGAAGATTTGACAAAGAGCGCTGACAAAGTTCTGGACAAAGAAAGACTTCGTTCTTTAATAAGTTATAAGGAGGAAATACAGATGAGTAATGAGATTTTAAGCGCGGTCAGCGACCAGGTCTTCAGCGTATGGTTTCTGATTGGAGCCGCTCTGGTCTTCTGGATGCAGGCAGGCTTTGCGATGGTAGAGGCGGGGTTTACGAGAGCGAAAAATACAGGAAATATTCTGATGAAAAACTTGATGGATTTCTGTATCGGAACGGTGGTATTTATCCTGATTGGATTCAGTCTGCTCCTGGGAGAAGATATAATGGGGCTTATCGGAAAACCGGGGCTGGATATTATCACTAACTATCAGGATTTCGACTGGTCGGGCTTCGTGTTTAACCTGGTATTCTGCGCGACGACAGCAACCATCGTATCAGGGGCAATGGCGGAGAGGACAAAGTTTTTATCCTACTGTATTTATTCCGGTGTCATTTCGGCGGTTATCTACCCCATTGAAGCGCACTGGATTTGGGGAGGCGGATGGCTTTCGCAGATTGGATTCCACGATTACGCGGGTTCCACGGCAATCCATATGGTTGGAGGAATTTCCGCTCTGGTGGGAGCTGCCATGCTGGGACCACGTATCGGGAAATTTGTCAAGGACAAAGCAGGGAAGATTACAAAAGTCAATGCGTTTCCGGGACACAACCTGCCGCTGGGATGTCTGGGTGTGTTCATCCTCTGGCTTGGCTGGTACGGATTCAACGGCGCGGCGGCGCAGTCCCCGGCGGAGCTGGCGTCCATTTTCCTGACAACAACGGTTGCTCCGGCAATTGCCACAGTAGTGTGTATGATTTTTACCTGGCTGAAATATGGGAAACCGGATGTGTCCATGTGTCTGAACGCATCTCTGGCAGGACTGGTTGCTGTCACAGCGCCCTGTGATGTGACGGACTGTGTCGGAGCCGCAGTGATTGGCGCGGTAGCCGGACTTCTGGTGGTGTTTGGCGTGTGGCTTCTGGACAATGTACTGCATGTGGATGACCCGGTGGGCGCGGTGGCAGTTCACTGTCTGAATGGTATTTGGGGAACCATCGCTGTTGGTCTTTTTGCCACATCTTCCTCACCTGCCTTTGAGACAGCGGGGATTAAAGAAGGGCTATTCTATGGCGGAGGATTTGAGCAGTTAAAATTGCAGTTGATTGGATTGTTTGCAGTTGCGGCGTGGGCAGCGGTGACGATAACCATTGCGTTCGCGCTGATAAAAGCCACTGTGGGGCTGCGTGTATCCGAGGAGGAAGAAATCGTCGGTCTGGACAGCTGCGAGCACGGTCTGCCGTCCGCTTACGCAGGGTTCAGCATTATGGATATTTCCAACACTATGACCATGGAAATCAACGAGAATACAAATCTGGGAGCGGACGAATACGCACAGGCGTCCCAGGCACAGAGAGACGCGGCGGTCAAAGTCGTACAGCCTGCGGTATCCTCTACAGGCATGTACAAGGTTTCCATCATTGCCAGATTGTCCAGATATGACCATCTGAAGAAAGCTATGAACGATATCGGTGTGACGGGAATGACTGTGACTCAGGTTATGGGATGCGGCGTACAAAAGGGTGCCGGCGAGAGATACCGTGGAGTCGAGATGGATGCCACGCTGCTGCCGAAGGTCAAGGTAGAAGTGATTGTGGGAAATATCCCGGTCAATACGGTAGTCGAAGCCGCCAAGAGCGCGCTTTATACAGGTCATATCGGAGACGGCAAAATCTTCGTGTACAGCGTGGACCGTGTCGTGAAAGTACGCACCGGCGAAGAAAATTTAGAAGCGCTCCTGGATGTGGAGTAAGCTCGGTATATCTAAGGACTGCGCAGTGACCTTATAATCAGATTTCCTACGGATTCGGCAAAATGTCCGATGTCCTGGATTCTCACAAAATCCCTGCCGAAGATTTCTCTTGCGGCGGGGATATCTTTTTCAATTCCCATAAAGACCCCCAGAACCTGGATTCCCTGTTGTCTCAGCCTGCGGATTTCACCTGCGGTATCCGCAATCCCCACGCTATCTGTGTACTCCCGGTTGCGGTAGAAAGGACCGTCCTTGGCGCAGCGGTCATCGCTGGGGCTGGCATCGGAGAGGACGATGAGGAGCTTTTTTTCACAGGGAGAGTCCTCCATCAGGTGTGCCGCGCCCCGCAGGGCGAGCCCGTCCCGGTTGCTGCCCGCGGCGGCATAGGAAAAAATTTCCCGGTTTTTATCCACATCTTTGTAGCCTCGGTACTGGCGCAGGACTGTATAGCCGCGCACACTCAAGTAAGAGCAGATTTGCACGGGGATGTGCAACCTCGTGAGACTCTCTGCGAGGATATACCCCTGGGCGGCAATGCTCTCCTGACAACTCTTTCGGGAGGAGGAAGCATCCAGCAGGATATCCACGGAAAAGGAGGGCACAGGTGTTTCCTGTATTTTTGTGAAAATCCGCGAATCGTCCAGATAGAGCGCCCGCCAGACTCTCTCGGCATGGAGTCTGCCGTCCCGCGAAAAGGAAGCATCCTCCAAAACGGCGGATTCCAGAGCATGACGCAATTTTTCACAGAGCCGCAGGATACTGCTTCTGTGAACGGGAAGAGCATTCTTATAGTAGCGGAGATTCTTTTCCTTCTGCGTCAGAACTTCCCGCCGGAACATTCCCACCTCCCTGCGAAGCTTTTCCGGGCACTCTGTCAGTGCCGGCAGTGCGCCGCGTGTGAAGAGCAGGTGGAGCCCGGCGTGATTGCCTGTGCACAGAGCAGCATCCAGAGAAGCGGCGGTATGCTCGGAATAGATACTGTCCCCGAAACATGCCTTCACGTACTGCCCGGAGAGGGCATCATTCTCCATGCCGGAAATCTGCAGCAGAAGCTTCATCTGCTTGAGGAGTGTTCCGGCAGGGCTGGGAGAACTTATTTCCCCGGCGGGGGCGGGCTGTATCCGTATCAGACCGGAGTGGACCTTCCCCAGGGAATAAAAGGCGGGGAGCACTTTCTGGAGAAAATAGACTCCCTTCTTTTTTACGCGTGGGACAGGGGTATACTGAAAATACGTGCGGTAAATATCTTTGGTCTTTGCGATGATTTCCTCCGTGTCCATGGAAGCTGGAAAAGAGAGCTCTGCGAGGAGGGCGGACTCTTGCTGTGAAAGCCTGGCGCGCTTTCCGAGTATCGCACAAAATCTCCCAACCTGAAGCCTTAAAAGGGGAGAATCCGTCCCGGCGCGGCGCCATTCCTTTAAGCCTGCGGCGGCGTATTCCCTGCGCAGGTCAAAAAGAGCGGGGCGAAGCGTTTTTTCCTTTTCAAAGGCGGCGTGCTCCAGACCCAGCCAGAAAATTCCCTCATAGAGTTCTTTTTTTGAGGTGCCAAGAGAGTCGAAGAAAGCGTCAATCTGTGCTCTTTCATACCATTTATATACAAAGCCGATGATGAGATTTAAGTACATATCGGCGTGACCGCGTTTGTCAAAGGCGAGATAGAGCGGGTCAAAAGAATAATCGCCCGCAGCGGACCATATGATATTTTTTGCCCGTTTTTCTTCCTGGATGTCCCGGTCCATGACACTGACCTCCTTCTATACGTTCATTTTTTGACACCGCGGTCTCAGTCTTGGCGGTTTTCGTGCCTCTGTAAAGAGAACGGATATCTTTATCTCACAGAGCTTATACGAAAATCTGCTTGGAATCCAGATGCCTGGGGATACGGGAATGTATCACATCGCGAATCAAGGTCTGCTCGTAGGCATCGAATGTCTTGTTGGTGATGCCCATATCCAGGGCGCTGTGCGCCTCCAATCCCTTTTCCATGAGGGAAGCCGCATCCAAAAGTCCGCGCAAGTCCAGGGCGCGGGAGGAAATTTCCGAATTTTCGCATTTCTTCTGCAAATCGAGGAAGAGAGCTGCAAACTGCTCCGCGTATTTTGCCTTCATTCCCGGAAATTCATTTTCCAGAAGCTTTTTCAGCTGCTCCTGCGTAATCATCGGCATCTGGATGACAACAAAGCGGGAAGTGAGTGCTTCGTTTAATTCCTTGGTTCCTGCGTAGCCGTAATTCATGGTAGCAATGAAGCGGGCAGCAGGGTGCAGGGGAATCCTCTCGTAGCCGGGGACATCGATGACCCTGCGGAAATCCAGGGCGGCGTGGAGCACCGCCATCGCCTCGTTTTTCGCCATATTGATTTCATCCAGAATGCCGAAGCCCCCGTATTTGGCGCACTGGGAGATGGGGCCAGGACGAAAAGTGACCTTGCCGTCCGCGAAGGTGTCAGTGCCGATGAGGGTAGAGGCATCCATATTGACATGGAAGGAAATATCCCACCTGGGACGCGCGAACACGGCGGCGAGATTTTCTGCAAAGATATTTTTTCCGGTCGCCTTATGCCCTGCGAGAAGAATATTTTTCCCGCTCAAAATGGCGCAGAGCGCTTCCTCCCAGACTTCCTTCCCATAATAAAAGTGGGAGGGCGCGGGTATGCGGTCGCTCTGGTCCTGCGGGGTGGGATGGACTTTCAGAAAGCCGGAGACCATTTCCAGCAAATCGGGTCGTATCTTTTCATTTTTTAAACGTTCTAACACGGTAATTCCTCTTTTCATTCGTCTTGCTGTATGTATTATAAAAAAATCTGCCCGGATTTACAATGTCAATGTAACAGAGAATGAGAATGTTGACGAAGAAATATGGTTTTGCTAAAATGAGAAAAGGGAAAACTCGTCATTAGAGGGGACAGGAATATCGGCACAGTGTAAGAGACTTGCGGGCGGCGCATTGATGGAAAACATTGTTCTATATTCCGGTATTACATAAGGAGGAAAATCATGGAAGAACTTACATTTGGGGAACAAGTCAAAATCGTCCTGGGAAGAAAGGGCATGACAATAAAAGAACTGGCAGAACTCATCGAAGCGCAGACAGGGAAAAAGATGTCCCGGCAGAATCTGACCCAGCGGCTGGGAAGAGATAATTTTCAGGAACAGGATATGCGGATGATTGCGCAGATTCTGGAGTGTCCGTTTCACTTAAGTATCCTGTCAGGGGAGGCGGCGTCCGCAGCGAGACCGGCGGATACAGAAAGAGGAGCGGCAAAACCGATGGATGCAAAAAAGGGAACGGCAAATTCGCCGGATATCGAAAAGAGGGAGACAGATGTTGGGCTTGAGAAGAAGTCTTTGGCGGACGGTCCCAGAGAGATGGCTGAAGAATCTGCCTCCGATTCGAAGGAAGAGCGTGATATGACCATCGGGGAGCTCTATGAAATTCACCAGGAGCTCTCGGAGCTTGAGAAGGCGGCGCAGGCAGGGGAGTCCGAGGAAGCCATAAAGGAAGAGATAAAGAGCCCCAAGAAGGAAAAGTTTTCCACAGGAGGTATTTTCTTCCGCAAAAAGGAAGCCGCCGCCCGCACGGAGGAAAAATCGGCAGATGGCGGGAAGCCTGAAACAGAGAGTCTTTATGCGGCAGAACCTGCGTCTGTGAAGGAAGAGACAGCGAAGGCGGAAGAAGCAAAGAGGACAGAAGACAAGATAAGAGCGGACAAGGAAGAGGATTTCGAGCCGGTCATCCGTCACAACGATGCGGAGGAGGACAGAGAGCGGGGAGAAATCAACCCCTACACGGGCAGAGAGTACCAGTCCAACAGCGTGCGCATGCACCCCACGCGGATTGGCTATGTCCAGGTATATGACCGCAAAATACACAAATGGACAGATATGACAGAGTGGGCGTTCCTGGGATACCAGGAGCGGATGAAGGCACTGCTCGGCAAGGCATACGAGCCGCCGATTTATCTGGACTGACAGCCGGAAAAGGGAAAGGAAGCGTTAGACATACATGGAATGGAAGACATTGCTCTCCCCGCAGAGGATGCGGGAGAGCCAGGGCAGGAAAAAAGCAAAATCTACAGATTTGCGCAGTGAGTTTGAGAAGGACTATCACCGCATCATCGGGAGCGCCTCATTTCGCAGGCTCCAGGATAAGACGCAGGTCTTTCCCCTGGACAAGAGTGACTTTATCCGTACAAGGCTGACCCACTCGCTGGAAGTTTCCTCTCTGGGAAAATCACTGGGACAGAATATCGGGGAAAATATTCTGACCTACCGCAAGTCCAGCGGCTTTACCGTGCAGATGAAGGAAGATATCTGTCACATCCTGGAATGTGCGGGACTCATCCACGACATCGGAAATCCGCCCTTCGGACATTTCGGGGAGACGGCAATCAGGGAGTGGTTTGAGAGAAATCTTCCCAGCCTCACATTCCATGGGAGAGCGGTGGAGGACATGCTCACAGAACAGATGCGCGAAGACTTCTACCATTTTGAGGGTAACGCCCAGGCACTGCGCCTGGTGACAAAGCTGCACTATCTGGTGGATGAACACGGGATGAATCTGACCTGTGCCCTTTTGAATACGATTGTGAAATATCCGGTTCCTTCGGATAAGATTAATAAAAAGAGCGGGAACATCAAAGATAAAAAGATGGGCTATTATTATGCGGACCGCCATATCTTTGAGGAAATTACAGAAGCTACAGGCGCGGGAAATATGCGCCATCCTCTCACCTATATCCTGGAGGCGGCGGACGATTTGGCATATAAGACCGCAGATATTGAGGATGCGTTTGTGAAGGGATTTATCTCCTATCACACTCTGGAGAGGGAGCTGACGGAACTCAAAGAAAAGCATCCGGATTCTCCCTTCGACGCACTGGGGAAATTGCAGGAGCTCTATGAGCGGGGCAGGGAAAAGCAGCCCAATAATCCCGAATCCTACGCGGTGAAAAACTGGATTGTGCGTGTGCAGGGCTTTTTGATTAGCTGCGCTACCTACGGATTTACTTCCCACTATGATGAAATCATGGCGGGGACATTCTGTTATGATTTGTTCTATGGGACATTCGGGGAAGCGCTTATGGATTTGCTGGGAGATATGGCATTTCGCTATGTATTTTCTTCCAGAACTATCTATAAAATGGAAGTTTCCGAGGCAGTCATCCTCGACTTTTTGATGGATAAGCTGGTACACGCTGTGCTGTACTATGACACCGGGGACAAGCTGGATTCCATAGACAGCCGTGTGGTTTCCTTTATCTCCGATAACTATAAAAATGCTTATAAGCTGCAGGCAGAGGGGAAGACAGAGGAAGAAAAACTCTATCTCCGCCTCCTGCTCGTGACAGACTATGTGTGTGGTATGACAGACAGCTATGCTAAGCGACTCTACCAGGAAATGAACGGAATTATTTGATGTAACGGCACCAATGCCCGAAATCCGCATCGTCGTTTCGCTCGTCTTCGCCTAAATCGAGAATTTCCACGTAAGAGCGGGTAAACTGCGGGAAACCGAACAGCCCGGCCGCGCGTGCCTCGTGAGAATCATAGATGCCGGGGACGCCGAGCCAGTAATGACCATCTTCTTCCACAAGAAGGAGGTGGTTATAATTATGATATCCATGCAGCAGAAAACTGTTGTTGGCGAGGAACCAGAACTTCCGGGGCAGCAGGGTGAGGTCACTGCGCTGAATCTTTTTCGCCGAGCGGTTCGGACGTTCGGAGTCCGTGTCAGCGGCGGTGTCACAGGAGCCTGCGCTGTCATCGGATTGGCGGGTGTCAGCGGCGGTGTCACAGAAGCCTGCGTTGCCATCGGATTGGCGGGTGCCTGCGGCGGCGTCACAGAAGCCTGCGCTGTCATCGGATTCGCAGGAGCCTGCGGATTGCTGCATATCAGCCATATCGCCGGAAGCTGTCTGCCGGACGGTTTCCTCAGAGCGAGTCTCCTGCTCCGGTGTGAGATTTTCGGCGGTGGTCTCCGATTCCGGCGCGATATCCTCAGTAAAGGACTCCGGCTTTGCTGTACTTTCTGCGGCGGTGGTTTCTGTCTCCGGCATGACTTCTTCCTGCATGGACTGTGCTTCCTCAGGAATGGCAGTTTCCGGCGGCACAGCAATCTGCGGCATTTCACCCTCCGAAGTTTCTTCCGGTGGCAGGCCACCGTCCAAAACCGTTTCGGGCGGCGTGACCGGAGTTTCTTCCGGTGGTGCCATGAGAGTCTCTTCGGGCAACGTGACTGGGGCTTCTTCCGGTGCTTGCAGGTCCTCATACATGGTGATGTTTTTGGGCACCATGTGGGAGGCAACCCAGAAGAGCAGAGAACCGGGGGAGGTCGGCTTTAAGAAAAATCCGTCAATCCTCTCCAGAGTCCGGTTTTCGGGAAATTCGGATTCGGATACGGAAATCCTTGCCGAGAGGGACTGCGCCATGCAGGGAAGGGAACCGAGGCGTTTGGCGATGGTGCGCTCCCCGTCCTGGAAGAAGACATACAAATTTGCCTTTTCCTGGGGACGGACGCCGATTCCCCTTGCCTGGATTTGAAGGATGCAGGTATGATAGTGGCGGGTAATCTTGAAAAACCCTACGTTTCTTATTTTGCGTATATTGTCATATTCATATAAATAACAGTTACCGGGATTCATAAAATACCTCTGGTCTTGTCTTCTCTTAAGTGTATTCAGCACAGGAAAGAAAAAGAACCGAGGCGAAAAAGAAGTGAAAGGCGGACATCATGCGGACAAAAGACATGGAACACACAGAAAATAGAGAAATGAGCGAATCCGAGGCGGCACAGCGAAAGATGGACGAAAGGTACATGAAAGAGGCGCTGAAGCAGGCGAAGAAAGCCTATGCGCTGGAGGAGACGCCCATCGGATGTGTCATTGTCTGTGAGGGGAAAATCATAGGCAGGGGATACAATCGCCGCAACACGGACAAGAGCCCGCTCGCCCATGCGGAAATCGCTGCCATCAAAAAGGCGAGCAAAAAGGTGGGGGACTGGAGGCTGGAAGACTGCACTCTGTATGTGACGCTGGAGCCATGTCAGATGTGTGCCGGAGCAATCGTGCAGTCCCGCATGAAACGGGTGGTCGTGGGATGCATGAATCCCAAGGCAGGCTGTGCAGGCTCTGTGTTAAATCTCCTTCAGATGAAGGAATTTAACCACCAAGCGGAATTGACGGTGGGGGTCATGGAGGAAGCGTGCAGCAGTCTGATGAAACAGTTTTTCAGAGAACTAAGACAAAAAAAGGCACTGCGCAAAAGCGAATCCGTCTGAAAACGGCGCCGATGGCAGTGCCCGGATATTCTTTTTACGTGCATTGCGCTTCGAACCAGGTTCATAAACGTTACCCCGGCAGTTAACTCAGCCCAGGCACCCTCACGGCACCCGGAAGGTTCTGCTTAGTGCTGCTTCGTTCCCGACCTGACACGGTTCACAGATTTCCGTCGCGTAAGACCCAAGCATCGACGTCACTTACCGGGGGCAGCTTTACAAACTTTCGCCCTCTGCGCAATATCACCCCTGCTATAGCGGATTGCAGGTACAAGGTACCGCTAACACCCCGGCTGCACGAGTCTTAATTTTACATTGTTTTTGGCAAAATGTCAATGGAGGAGAGCATGAAAGTTTTACTGACAGCTATAAATGCGAAATATATTCATTCCAACCTGGCAGTTTACAGCTTAAAAGCGTACGCCGCGCAGCACGGATATGAGGCGGACATCGCGGAGTATACTATCAATCAGCCTTTGGACGAGATTCTGGGGGACCTCTTTGAAAAGAGACCGGACGTCCTCTGTTTTTCCTGCTATCTGTGGAATATTTCTTATGTGAGGGCACTGCTTGTCGAGCTGCCGAAAATCCTGCCTCATGTGCGACTGTGGCTGGGAGGGCCGGAGGTGTCCTACAACGCGAAAGAGCTTCTGCATGAATTTCCGGCGCTGGAAGGCGTGATGTGCGGGGAAGGGGAGGAGACCTTCTGTGAGCTCATGGGACAGCTTGAGGCGGGAGGTTGTGAGCTTCACACCATCCGGGGAATTGTATACCGCAGAAGAACAGAAGAAGATAAGACGGAAATCACAGCGAATCCGCCCCGTCCGGTGATGGATTTGAACAAAGTGCCCTTTGTCTACGAAAATATGGAAGGGTTTGAAAACAAAATCATTTACTACGAGTCCAGCAGGGGCTGTCCCTTTTCGTGCAGCTACTGCCTTTCATCGGTGGACAAGTGCCTGCGTTTCCGGGATTTGGAGAAGGTAAAGAGAGAGCTTCAGTTTTTTATTGACAAAAAGGTGCCTCAGGTGAAATTCGTGGACCGAACCTTTAACTGCAGACACAGCCATGCCATGGGAATCTGGCGATATCTGCTGGAACACGATGAGGGGATAACCAACTTTCATTTTGAGATAGCCGCGGATTTGTTAAATGAAGAAGAACTGGAGCTGATTGGGCGTATGCGTCCGGGGCTCATCCAACTGGAGATTGGCATACAGTCCACCAATGAGCATACCATCCGTGAAATCCGCAGGACCATGGACTTTGAGCGTGTGGGTGAGACGGTCAGACGAGTGCAGGAGAAGAAAAACATTCACCAGCATCTGGACCTGATTGCCGGGCTTCCCTATGAGGATATGCTAAGCTTCCGCAAATCCTTCTGCGATGTCTATGCATTGAAGCCGGAACAGCTGCAGCTTGGATTTTTAAAAGTGCTCAAAGGTTCGCACATGTTTGAAATGGCGCGGGAGTACGGGCTTTCCTACCAGGACAGACCGCCCTATGAGGTGCTTTCCACGAAAGGGGTGTCCTACGGGGATATCCGGAAACTAAAGCAGATAGAAGAAATGGTGGAAGTCTACTATAACAGCCGCCAGTTTGAGAATACCATGGAGAAGCTGGAGCGAGAGTATGAGGATGCCTATGCCATGTATGAGGCGCTTGCGGCGTATTATGAGCGGGAAGGATTGACCATGCTGAATCATTCCCGGCTTGCCAGATTTGAGATTCTCTTTGACTTCCTCTGCGCGGAAAAGACAGTAAATGTGGAAAGCTACCGGGAGACTCTGCTTTTGGATTTGTATCTGCGGGAAAATGCCAAGAGGCGTCCCTGCTTCGCAAAAGACATACGAATCACAAAGGACGAGGTGCGTAAGTTTTATGAGGACGAGGCGAGTAAGTTCCGCTATCTGAAAGGCTATGAGTCCTATGACAGGCAGAAGATACGGAAGATGACCCATTTGGAATGGATAGGCGGAAAACTTTTGCTGTTTGACTATCAGAACCGAAATGCCCTGACACATCAGGCACAAGTTTATGAGGTGTCAAAGCGGGACTAAAGAGAAAGGCGGCAGAGACGATGAAGAAGCTGCCCTTTCGGGCGGACCATCCGGCGGGGAGTCCCAAATGTGAGGAGTGCCGCTTGCAAAAATACAGTAAAGAGTATAAAATGTAGTTTACTACCTGTCGGAAAGTTTTAAGGGAGAGATGAAAATGAATTTTTATGATAAGAAATTTCGCAGGATTGCATCCATTGGAATCCTTGTGATTATCATCGCGATGGTACTGACGATGGTACTTCCCTATGTCATATAAGAGGACATAAGCGGAATACCGGTCTGAAGACGAGAGGGTATTGGTTTTACGGATGAGGCGGTTTTTCTATGGGGAACAATTACAGGAAGAAAAGCGCAGGGTATGTCCCGTCAGGGAAGCGCAAAAAAAGAAGGCGCAGGAACAGGAGGAATCCTCTGGGTCTGGTGGTTGTGTTTCTCTGCGCGGTCGGTGTGATTGCCGGAGTGCGTATCGGACTGCACAGGACGATTGACAAATATGACAAGAATGTCATTATAAACGGAGTGTCTGTGGGCGGTATTGATGTGTCGGGCATGACAAAGCAGGAAGCGAAGGAGACCCTTCAAAATTCCGCAGAAGCCTACGCTCAGGAAAAGATGACCTTTGTATTGGAAAATGGGAATACAGGCGAGGCAACCTTCGCGGAGCTGGGACTCTCGGTAAAAGGGCTGGATAAGCTGGTGACACAGGCGGCAGAGTACGGCAAGACCGGAAATTCGGTGAGCTGTTACAAGATTTTAAAACAGTCAGAAAAAGGGAAGCTCAAAAAAGATTTTCCCCTTCAATATCAGATTACAGCGGACTCGGCAAAGAGCATACTGGAGGCGCGTCTGAATCCTCTCTTGAATCTGCCCGTCAACGCCCGTGTGACACAGGGCGAGAATGGTGTTGCTGTCGAGGCGGAACAGCCAGGTGAGAAACTGGATGTGGAAAAGACTGTGGATGAGGTGAACCAGTTCCTGGGAAAGAAGTGGAACGGTAAAGGCGGACAGGTTGAGGCGAAAGTAAGCCATGTAGAGCCGGAAGTGACAGCAAAAGACCTGGAGGAAATGACGGATTTGCTGGGCAGTTACTCTACCTATTACGGCAGTGACGGCTCCGGACGTTCTATGAATGTAGAGTCAGGCGCCAACCATGTAGGCGGCACGGTATTGGAAGCTGGGGAAGAAATCTCCGTGAATGCGGCGATGGAGCCCTACACCGAGGAGAACGGCTATTATCCCGCCGCTTCCTATGAAGGGGATATGGTCGTGGAGTCCATGGGAGGCGGAATCTGTCAGGTGTCCACCACGCTGTACAACGCTGTGCTGCTGGCGGAGCTGGAGGTGACAGAGCGCCATCCACATTCTATGCAGGTAACCTACGTGGAACCGTCCATGGATGCGGCAATTGCCGAGGATATCCTGGATTTTAAATTCAAAAATAACTATGAAAGTGCAATTTATATAGAAAGTGTGCTTTCAGAAGGCACACTTACCTTTAACATATACGGAAAAGAGACGAGACCGGCGAACCGCACGGTGGAATATGTCAGCGAGACGCTGGAGACAAAGGAACCGGAGGGGAAACGTTTTGTTGCCACAGATGACTATATCGGTTATATGGGGACACAGAGCGCGGCGCATACGGGTCTGTCAGCGCAGCTCTGGAAAGTCGTCTATGAGGACGGCGAGGAAGTAAGCCGGGACGTCATCAATTACAGCCAGTACCTCTCTTCCCAGGAGACGGTCGCAGTGGGGACCGCTTCAGACAACGCGGAGGATGTGGCGAAGATAAACGCGGCAATCGCCACCCAGGATGAGAGCAAGATTCAGGCGGCAATCGCGGAAATCAACGGGACAAGTCAGTAAGACAAGCAGCGGGAGTGTACAAAAAACAATGGATGACAGTTCCCGTGATATAAGAGACAGAGGCATGAAAAAATATTACAAGTAAGATGGGAGTATCTATGAGAATCGGCAATCTATCACAGACTGTATGGAAACGGGATATACAAAGACAGATTCAGACCAGACGGGCGGAATCTGTTTTTCCGCTGTCCATAGAGGCGCGGTGTTCTGCCATCTCAGATGGTGACGGCGCTTGTCCGACTTTTGTCTGGAGTGAGGCTTCTGTCAGCGGGGATTCGGATGTTATCGGAAAATACGCTCTGCTTCAGGCGGCGAATGACCTTGCCTGCCGGGGCGCGCAGCCCATCGGCGTATCCGTGGAGATGCTGCTTCCGCTGCGGGCTGAGGAGACGGAAGCGGCTGCGGTTGTCACGCAGATGGAAAGGCTCTGCGAGAGGCTGCATATGCAGATAACCCGGGTGAGGGCGGAGGGAAATCCCAGCGTCAGCAAAAAGATGGTCCATGTGACAGCGGCGGGCATCCTTAGGGCTGGAGGCGAAGAGAAAACCGCGGGAGAAGGAAAACTTACGGAAAAAGAAAGAGATACAGGAAAAGAGAGTAAGAAGGTCTTGCCGGGACAGGAGCTGATTTTATGCGGCTGTGCCGGACTGGAAGGCACGCTTTTGATTGAGGCGGAATCAGAAGAGGAGCTGGGAAAGCGTTTCCCCCCTTCTTTCTTAAGGCAGACCAGAGCGTTGGAAGAAAATCTGATAACGCCGGAAGTTGTACTGGGGGCTTTGCATAACGGCGCGGTGAGGGTCTGTCAGATTGGAAGCGGAGGAATCCTGGCGGCACTCTGGGAGATGACCGAAGCGGATAAAGCGGGAATGGAAATGGATTTTTCGAATATTTTGATTTGTCAGGAGACTGTGGAAATCTGCGAGCATTACCAGCTCAATCCTTATCAGATGATTTCGGCGGGGAGTGCGCTTATGATAGCGGATGAGGGCGCTGCGCTGCTCGATTATCTGAAGCGGGCGGGGGCGCGAGCCGGAAGGCTTGGGGTTATCACGGCAGGAAATGCCAGGGTGATCACAAGCGGAACAGAAAAACGATATCTGGACAGACCGGCGCCGGATGAATATCTGCGCTGGCTCTCTGAGAGACCATAACAGGAAAACCTGAAACAGGTACCTTATATAGAATATAAGAAATGGAGGATATGATATGAATCAGAATGAGTTGAGACTGGAAATTCTCAAATATCTGGAAAAGAACAGCCGTGTGGATTTATCCGAACTCGCGGTGCTGTTGGGTGTGACACAGACGGATATCGCCAATGCTATGGCGAATATGGAGCAGGAGAAGCTTATCTGCGGCTACCATACGCTGATTGACTGGGATAAGGCGGGTGTGGAGAAGGTGACGGCTCTCATCGAAGTCAGAGTGACACCCCAGAGAGACAGAGGATTTGACCGCATAGCGGAGCGCATCTACAATTATCCGGAAGTATTTTCCGTATACCTGATTTCCGGGGGATATGATTTACTGGTGACTCTGGAAGGCAAGACGCTTAAAGAGGTGTCCCGCTTCGTTTCTGAGAAGCTCTCTACAGTTGACGAGGTCATCAGCACTGCCACACATTTCATCCTCAAGAAATATAAAGACTACGGAACCGTCATGGGAGCGAGGAAAGAGTCGGAAAGGATGAAGGTAACACCATAATGAGAACACCATTATCAAAGAAAATTATCGATATACAGCCTTCCGGAATCCGTAAGTTCTTTGACGTGGCAAATGAGATGGAGGATGCCATCTCTCTCGGCGTCGGGGAGCCGGATTTTGATACCCCGTGGCGGATACGGGAGGAGGGAATTTTTTCTCTTGAGAAAGGAAGGACGTTTTATACATCTAATGCAGGACTTCAGGAGTTAAGAGATGAAATCTGCCGTTACCTGGAGAGAAAGATTCATGTGTCCTACAATCCGAAGACAGAGACGCTGGTGACAGTGGGAGGCAGTGAAGCAATCGACGTGGGGCTACGCTGCATGCTGGACCCCGGCGATGAAGTGCTGATTCCTCAGCCAAGCTATGTGTCCTATCTGCCCTGTACCGTGATGGCGGACGGGGTGCCGGTGGTCGTGCCGCTGCAGTATGACAATGAATTTAAGCTGACGGTGGAAGATTTAGAGAAATATACCACAGAGAAGACAAAAGTACTTATTATGCCGTTCCCCAACAATCCGACCGGGTCTATCATGACATGGGAGGATTTAGAGCCGGTGGCGCAGTTTGTGAAGGACCATGACCTCTATGTGCTGTCCGATGAGATTTACTCAGAACTCAGCTACAAAGGGGAGCATGTCTCCATAGCGAGCCTGCCGGGTATGCGGGAGAGGACCATTGTTATCAACGGATTTTCCAAGGGATTTGCCATGACCGGATGGCGCCTGGGATACTGCTGCGGTCCGGAATTGATTATTGAGCAGATGACGAAGCTCCACCAGTTCGCTATCATGTGCGCGCCTACGACGAGCCAGTATGCGGCAGTGGAAGGACTTAGAAACTGCGAGGATGAAGTGGAAGAGATGCGCAAATCCTACAACCAGAGGAGACGGTTCCTCATGCATGAGTTTGCGAGGATGGGACTGGAGTGCTTTGAGCCGTTCGGCGCGTTTTATGTCTTCCCCAGCATCCAGGAATTTAACATGACATCTGAAGAATTTGCCACACGTCTGCTTCAGGAGGAGAAGGTGGCGGTTGTTCCGGGGACAGCGTTCGGGGAGTGCGGCGAAGGCTTCTTACGTATCTCCTATGCGTATTCTCTGGAGGATTTGAAGGAAGCACTGGGAAGGCTGGGACATTTTATCCAGCGCCTGCGCAATGAGAGATAGCAGAGAGAAACCAGCGGGAGGAAAGAAAATATATGCTGAACATTGTACTGCATGAGCCGGAGATACCGGCAAATACCGGGAATATCGGGCGTACCTGCGTGGCGACCGGAACACGGCTCCATCTCATCGAGCCGCTGGGCTTCCGCCTGAATGAAAAGGCGTTGAAGCGCGCCGGGATGGACTACTGGAAAGATTTGGACGTGAGGACTTACATTGATTTTGAAGACTTCCTCGCGCAGAATCCGGGCGCGAAGCTCTATATGGCGACGACCAAAGCAGAGAAGGTGTACACGCAGGTGCAGTATGAGCCGGACTGCTACATTATGTTCGGCAAGGAGAGCGCGGGGATTCCCGAAGAAATCCTCGTGCGGTACAGAGAAAACTGCGTGCGCATCCCCATGATAGGGGACATCCGCTCCCTGAATCTGGGAAATTCCGCGGCAATCATCCTCTATGAGGCGCTTCGGCAGCAGGAATTTGCGGGGATGGAACTGGAAGGACATCTGCACAGGCTGAAGTGGGAATAGAGGAGTGTAAAGAACTGCAAAACAAAATAATAATAAAATAGACAATAAGGAAAATAATGATGATGAGCAGTCTTCTGATGAGTCGGGAGACTGCTTATTTTATGATAAAGGAAGTCGAATCGGGTTTGCTTATTTTGTTGCCCGGAATTTCCAGACTTCGGGATGAAAACGTGAAAAATGTGAGATACTTATAAAAATAAGGACAAAGAGCTTATAAATATGTTTTGAACAATGCGCCCTTTTATTGTATAATGTCTATAACGCGCCGTAAGGCGCGGAGATTCGCTTATAATAGTGTGAGTGTACTTGAAAGAATGTTTGGCAAAATGTTTTGGTACGCTCCCGCCTGGTGCGGGAAATATGGAGCTGTTTCAGAGTAAGGCTTTGGATAGTTCCAGGGAGGATATTTTACAGATTATTTGACGAATGAACACATGAACAGGGAAGGTGGTGAAACAGGTATGGTGGAAGAGACCATTCAGGCAATCCGGGAGACAGAGAGCAAGGCGGAAGAAATCGTAGAAAACGCGAAGCAGGAAAGCCAGAAGATACTGGATGAAGCGAAGAATCAGGCTCTTAAACTTCGGGAGGACAAGACCAAAGCAGCGAAAACACAAGCTTCTGCTGCGATGGAGCAGGCAGCGCTTGACGGCGAGCAGGCACGAAAAGCCGCTGTAAAAGATGCAGAGCAGGAAGTCGCAGGATTAAAAGCGGCTGCAGCGGAAAAAGAGGAAGAAGCAATGCGTCTCGTTATTTCACAGTTAATTTCATCATAGAAGAAAAGGAGGGATAAGATTATGGCGGTATTGCAGATGCAGCGAATCAGTATCTGCGCGTTAAAAAAAGACCGTAAAGCGATTCTGGAGAAGCTTCAGAGTATGGGCGTGATGGAAATCAGCCATATTGTTGAGGAAGACCAGGATTTCCACAAGATGGATACCGTAAATTCCAGGATGAATTTTGAAAAGGCCGCGTCATCGTTGGACCAGGCATTGGATATTCTGGATGTTTACGCACCTGTGAAGAAGTCCATGCTTTCCGCCCTGGAGGGAAAAGCCCTGGTAGGGAAGAAGGCATATGAGGATGTGACGGCACGCAAGGATGAGCTTTTGAGGACCGCGAAGAAGATTTATGCGCTGGACAGGGAGAAAGCAGAGCGAAAGGCTGATATCTTAAAGCTGGAAAACAGCATTGAGAGCCTGAAGCCCTGGATGAACCTGGACGTCCCCATGAATCTGAGCGGGACTAAGAAGACAGCTATGCTGCTGGGTACCATGCCCGGACAGATGGGGCTGGAGGATGTGCTGAAGGTCCTGGCTGAGAAAGCGCCGGAGATAGAGAGCGTGGATGCCCGGATTATCTTTACAGAGCCCGATACGGTGTATCTTGCGGTATTCTGCATGCGCACAGAGGAGGCGCGCGTGGAAGAAGCGCTGCGCAGTGCGGGATTTGCAAAGCCGTCCCAGGTATGGGCGGACACACCGATGCGGGAAAAAGCGCTCCTGGAAGAGAAGATTCAGGGAGACGCAGACCGAATCGGTGAGATTGAGAAGGAAGTAAGTGGATTTGCCGCAGCACGGGAGGATTTTAAAATCCTTGCCGATTATTACCGCGTGCGTGCGGACAAATATGAAGTGCTGGGGGACATTCCCCAGTCTGAGCGGACCTTTGTCTTAAGCGGCTATGTACCGCAGCAAAGTGTAAAAGGAATAGAAAGTTTCCTGAATTCAAATTATGACTGCGCAGTGGACGTAGAGGACTTAAAAGAAGACGAGGATATGCCGATACTCTTAAAGAACAATCCGTTCTCCGCGAGTGTGGAAGGCATTGTGGAGTCCTACGGACTTCCGCAGAAGGGAGAGGTGGACCCGACGACGATTATGTCGTTCTTCTATGTCTTCTTCTTTGGAATGATGCTGTCCGACGCAGCGTATGGGGCGATTGTAGCCCTCGCATGTTTTATCGTGCTCAAAAAATTCCCGCGTATGGGGACAGGGATGAAGAAATCCATCCGGCTGTTCATGTACTGCGGCATATCTACCCTTGTTTGGGGGATTCTCTTTGGGGGATATTTTGGAAATATCGTAGATATTGTGTCAGAGAAATTCTTCGGGCACACTGTTGTGGTGCCGGCGCTCTGGTTTGTGCCGTTAAATGACCCGATGAAGCTTCTTGTATATTCCATGCTGTTCGGAGTTATCCACCTGTTTGTGGGACTTGGCATCAAGGGATATATGTGTCTGAAGGATAACAAGGTCATGGACTTTTTCTGTGACGTTGTATTGTGGTTCTTGCTTTTGGCAGGGCTCATTTTAATGCTCCTGCCGAGCGATATCTTCGCGTCCATCGCGCAGACGCAGATTGTATTCCCGGCGGCAGTCAATACGCTGGCGAAGGTCCTGGCAATTGTCGGGGCACTGGGAATCGTGCTGATGTCCGGACGCTCCAGCAAGAATCCGGGAGTCCGGATTGCGCTGGGGGCATATGATTTATACAATATCACAGGGTGGTTGAGTGATGTGCTCTCATATTCCCGTCTGCTCGCCCTCGGGCTTGCGACAGGCGTTATCGCGTCGGTCATCAATCAGATGGGAAGTATGCTCCCCAACAATATTATCGGAATCATTGCGTTTATCGCGATTTTCCTCATCGGGCATGCACTGAATCTTGCCATCAATTTACTTGGGGCGTATGTGCATACGAACCGTTTGCAGTTTGTAGAATTTTTCGGAAAATTCTATGAGGGCGGTGGAAGACCTTTCAGCCCATTTAAAACAAATACAAAATATACAGATATGAAGGAGGAAACTTTATCATGAGTATTATGAGTGAATTAGGAATCGTATACGCATTGCTCGGAGCAGCGGTGGCGGTATTATTTGCAGGCGCAGGTTCTGCGATTGGAGTAGGTATTGCAGGACAGGCAGCGGCAGGTGTTGTAACAGAGGACCCCAGCAAGTTCGCGAAGGTGCTCATCATCCAGCTTCTGCCGGGTACACAGGGACTTTACGGACTGCTGGTAGGCTTTATCACACTGTCCAACATCGGTATCTTAGGCGGCGGCGTAAAAGATGTCAGCGTACAGACAGGTCTTCTGATTCTGGCGGCGTGTCTGCCAATCGGTATCGTAGGTCTTATTTCCGGTATCGCGCAGGGCAAGACAGCGGCTGCTTCTATCGGTATCGTGGCGAAGAAACCGGACCAGTTCGGTAAAGCGATGCTCTTCCCGGCGATGGTTGAGACTTACGCTATTCTTGCGCTTCTGATTTCTTTCCTCGCAGTCAGCGGAATCCAGGTTTAAACAGAAGGATTTTAAAGACAGCGTAACAGCGAGAAAACGAAAAAGGAGAGCATAGATATGAGTGGATTAGAGAAAATGAAAAGCCAGATACTCGATGAGGCAAACCACTCAGCGGAAGCAGAGATTGCGAAGGCAAAGGCAGAGGCGGACGCGCTTTTAAAAGAAGCGGAGGCGGAAGCAGAAGCTTTAGCCGCGAAAATTCTGGAAAAATCAAAAGCGGACGTGGACAGCTTTATGGAGCGTTCGGCGTCCTCCTGCGACATGTACAGAAAGCAGGCGCTTTTGAAGGCAAAACAGGAAGTTATCCAGAGCGTGCTTGGGAAGGCATACGAGAAAATTCTGAGCATGGATGCGCAGGAATATTTTGAGATGCTGGAAAAAGTAGTGGAGAGATATGCGCTGGCGCAGACAGGCACCGTATATTTTTCCCAGGCGGATTTGGACAGGATGCCGGCAGGATTTGAGCAGAAGATTTCGGGAATCGCCGCGCAGAAAGGCGGAGCACTCACTGTTTCCAAAGAGGGCAGGGATATGCCGGGAGGGTGTATCCTCGTTTATGGCGGAATCGAAGAGAACTGTACCATTAAGGCGTTATTTGATGCCAGGAGAGATGAACTGTCAGATAAAGTGCACGGTTTATTATTTGCATAGAGCGTAACCATAAAAAGCGCGGTGTCTTTTTGATACGGCGCAAGGCGGATAAGGAGGATGAGTCTTGAAAGATTTGGAATATACTTACGCGGTTGCGCGCATACGTGCACTGGAAGTCTCCCTGCTCACCGGGGCTTTGGTGGAACAGCTCTTAGCCTGCAGTACCTACGAACAGTGCCTTCAGTTTTTAAGCGAGAGGGGCTGGGGAGATGCGGGAGCAGAGCTAAACGCTGATTCCATGCTGAAGCGGGAGGAAGAGAAAATCTGGGAAGTCATTGCCGATGTGGCGCCGGATATGAGCGTGTTCGACGTGTTCTCATATCCGAAGCTGTACCACAATTTAAAGGCAGCGATTAAGGAAGTCTGCACAGAGGCGAGGAACGAAAATATTTTCTACGAGGACTGCAAGATACCTGGAAAGGAAATGCTTCAGATTGTGGAAAATAAGGACTTTGACAGGCTTCCGGGAAATATGGCGCAGACGGCGAAAGAAGCGTACGACACGCTGCTGCATACGAGGGATGGTCAGTTATGTGACATCATCGTGGACAAGGCGGCGTTAGATGCCATCTATGAGGCGGGCAGAAACGCCAAAGACAGCATTATCAGAGAATATGCGGACGCTACGGTTGCCATTGCGGATATCAAGACCGCAGTGCGCGCCCAGAAGACAGGAAAAAGCGCGGAGTTTTTAAAACGCGCTCTGGCAGAGTGTGACAGCATCAATGCGGACCAGCTTGCAAAGGCGGCGCTGGGCGGGATGGACGCGATTCGGGATTATCTCGCTGGGACAGCGTACGCGGAAGGTGCGCAGGCACTGGAGGAATCTGCGTCGGCATTTGAGCGCTGGTGCGACAACCGTATGATAGAGACGATGAAACCCCAGAAATATCAGACCTTTTCTGTGGGACCTCTGGCAGCGTATATCATTGCCAGGGAAAATGAGATTAAAACTGTTCGGATTATCCTGACGGGAAAACAGAATGATTTTCCTGAAGAAGCAATCCGGGAAAGGATAAGGGAGATGTATGTATAAGATTGCGGTGATTGGCGATTATGACAGCATTTACGGCTTTGCCACGCTGGGTCTTAGCATATGCCCTGTAAAGACCCGCGAGGAGGCAAAGGATAAGTTGAACCAGCTCGCCCAGGGGCAGTACGGTATTATTTATATCACCGAGGCTGCGGCTGACGGGCTGAAAGAAGAGATAGAGAAATATAAGGAGCAGGTCATGCCTGCCATCATTCAGATTCCGGGAGTATCGGGTAATACCGGAGCCGGAGTCGAAGGTGTGAAAAAGACCGTGGAACAGGCGGTCGGCTCGGATATTCTGTTCGGAAACGAGTAGAAGGACGAAGAATGAATCAAGATTAAGGAGGCAAAGACTCAATGAGTACAGGCACAATTAAAAAAGTCGCAGGCCCGCTTGTCATTGCGGAGGGTATGCGCGACGCAAATATGTTTGACGTGGTTCGTGTCAGTAATCAGAGACTGATTGGCGAAATCATTGAGATACACGGCGATGAGGCTTCCATTCAGGTATATGAGGAGACTTCCGGTTTAGGACCGGGGGAACCGGTGGAGTCCATGGAAGTGCCCATGTCCGTAGAACTGGGACCCGGACTTATCACCAGTATCTATGATGGAATCCAGAGACCGCTGGATGATATCATGAAGGTTTCCGGCAACAGCTTAAAGCGGGGCGTGGAAGTTCCCTCCCTGAAACGGGATTTGAAATGGGAATTCGTGCCCACCGCGAAGGTTGGCGATAAAGTGGAAGCCGGGGACGTCATCGGTACGGTGCAGGAGACCATCGTCGTTGAACAGAAAATCATGGTTCCCTACGGAATCGAAGGAACCATCAAGGAAATCAAAGCCGGAGAGTTTACGGTGGAAGAGACAGTGGCTGTAGTGGAGACCGCAGACGGGGACAAGGAACTGACCCTGATGCAGAGATGGCCGGTACGCCGCGGACGTCCGTATAAGAAGAAACTTCCGCCGGAGATGCCGCTGATTACAGGACAGCGTGTCGTTGACACCTTCTTCCCCATCGCGAAAGGCGGTGTGGCAGCCGTTCCCGGACCTTTCGGAAGCGGCAAGACCGTTATCCAGCACCAGCTCGCGAAATGGGCGGAGGCTGATATCGTTGTCTACATCGGGTGCGGGGAGCGCGGAAATGAGATGACCGACGTTCTGAACGAGTTCCCGGAACTGAAAGACCCCAAGACAGGGCAGTCCCTCATGCAGAGGACCGTTCTCATTGCGAATACATCGGATATGCCGGTTGCGGCGCGTGAGGCGTCCATCTACACCGGTATCACCATTGCCGAGTATTTCCGTGATATGGGATATTCCGTGGCGTTGATGGCAGACTCTACATCCCGTTGGGCGGAGGCGCTTCGAGAGATGTCAGGACGTCTGGAAGAGATGCCCGGTGAGGAAGGTTATCCCGCTTATCTGGGAAGCCGTCTGGCACAGTTTTACGAGAGAGCGGGACATGTCATCTCCCTCGGAAAAGAAGGCAGGGAAGGCGCTCTTTCCGTTATCGGCGCGGTTTCTCCTCCGGGAGGTGATATCTCCGAGCCGGTATCCCAGGCGACACTTCGTATCGTTAAGGTATACTGGGGACTGGATTCCAACCTGGCGTATAAGAGGCATTTCCCGGCTATCAACTGGCTGAACAGCTATTCTCTGTATCTGGATGATATGGAGGAATGGTTCGATAAGAATGTGGCGGAAGGCTGGATGAAGAACCGCCAGAAGATGATGACTCTTCTGCAGGAAGAGGCGGAACTGGAAGAAATCGTAAAGATGGTAGGTATGGACGCGCTCTCTGCGGGAGACCGGCTGAAGATGGAAGCAGCGCGCTCTATCCGTGAGGACTTCCTGCACCAGAACTCGTTCCATGAGATTGACACCTACACATCACTGAAGAAACAATATATGATGATGAATCTGGTAACGGCATTCTACGACAAGGCTGTGGAGGCGCTCGCAGAGGGAGCTTCTCTGGAGAAACTTATCAGTATGCCGGTGAGAGAACAGATTGGACGTTTCAAATATGTGACAGAGGACGCGCTGGATGAAGAATACAAGAAGGTAGAAGAGGAATTGAGCGTCGAGACTGCCAACGCATTTGTAAAGGAGGACCGCTAAATGCCAAAAGAGTATAGAACGATACAGGAAGTAGCCGGCCCGCTTATGCTGGTGCGCGGCGTTGAGAATGTAACATTCGATGAACTGGGAGAGATAGAGCTGGCAAGCGGCGAGACCCGCCGGTGCAAGGTGCTGGAGATTAACGGAAGCGATGCGCTGGTACAGCTTTTTGAAAGTTCCACAGGTATCAACCTGTCAAACAGCAAGGTGCGCTTCCTCGGACGGAGCATGGAACTCGGCGTATCCGAAGATATGCTGGGACGTGTCTTCGACGGTCTGGGACGCCCCATCGACGACGGACCGGAGATCCTGCCGGACGCGCGTATGGACATCAATGGTCTGCCTATGAATCCGGCGGCGAGAAGCTACCCGGAGGAGTTCATCCAGACAGGAGTTTCCGCTATCGATGGACTGAATACACTGGTACGTGGACAGAAGCTGCCGATTTTCTCGGCATCCGGTCTGCCTCATTCACAGCTGGCGGCACAGATTGCGAGACAGGCAAAGGTGCTCGGAGATGATGAAAATTTCGCCGTTGTATTTGCGGCAATGGGTATCACCTTCGAGGAATCCAACTATTTCATCGAGAGCTTTAAGGAAACAGGAGCCATCGACAGGACAGTGTTGTTCATCAACCTGGCGAACGACCCGGCAATCGAGCGTATCGCGACGCCGAAAATGGCGCTGACAGCAGCGGAATATCTGGCATTTGAAAAAGACATGCACGTGCTGGTTATCTTAACCGATATCACCAACTACGCGGACGCCCTGCGTGAGGTCTCTGCGGCACGAAAGGAAGTACCGGGACGCCGCGGATATCCGGGATACATGTACACGGATTTGGCGTCCATCTATGAGAGAGCCGGACGACAGAGAGGGAAGAAGGGAAGTATTACGATGATACCGATTCTGACCATGCCGGAGGACGATAAGACACACCCCATCCCTGACCTGACAGGATACATCACAGAAGGGCAGATTATCTTGAGCCGTGACCTCTACAGAAGGGGTATCGCGCCGCCGATTGATGTACTGCCGTCCCTGTCCCGTCTGAAAGATAAGGGAATCGGGGAAGGAAAGACCCGTGCCGACCACTCCAACACTATGAACCAGCTTTTCTCCGCTTACGCGAGAGGAAAGGACGCTAAAGAGCTGATGGTCATCTTAGGAGAGGCGGCGCTCACCGAAATCGACTTGATGTATGCGAAGTTTGCGGATGCGTTTGAAGAAAAATATGTATCCCAGGGATACAGCACAGACCGCGGTATCCAGGAGACACTGGATATCGGCTGGGAACTGCTGCGTATGCTCCCGAGGACAGAACTGAAACGTATCGACGACAAATTCCTGGATGAGTACTACGACAAATAGTAGCCATGCAGAGGAGCAAACGCCTGCAGCGAGAGGAAGCGAAGCAAAATCGAGCGGGGCGGCAGAACGTCAAGTAAACAGTTAAGGAGGTGAGCGTCAATTGGCAGCGACACAGGTCAACCCCACCCGTATGGAGCTGACCCGCCTGAAAAAGAAACGAATCACTGCGATTCGCGGGCATAAGCTCTTAAAAGACAAACGGGACGAGCTTATGCGCCAGTATCTGGATTTGGTGCGGGAAAACATGGAAGTGCGCAAAAGGGTGGAGGCGGGAATCCTTTCCGCCAACAAGAATTTTGTCATTGCCAAGGCAGGCATGTCAGAAGCCGCATTAAACACGGCACTGATGGCGCCGAAGCAGGAAATCAACCTGTCGCCGGGAGAGAAGAATGTCATGAGCGTCAACATTCCGACGTTTGATTATAAGACGAGGACAGCCGACGAAAATGATATTTACTCCTATGGATTTGCCTTCACGTCCAGTGATTTGGACGGGGCGGTGAAATCCCTTGCCGATATCGTGCCGGACATGATACGTCTGGCGGAGTGCGAGAAGGCATGCCAGTTAATGGCGGCAGAGATAGAGAAGACGAGAAGGCGTGTAAACGCGCTGGAGCACGTCATCATTCCGGAGACGGAGGAAAACATCAAATACATTACCATGAAGCTGGACGAAAATGAGAGAAGTACCCAGATTCGTCTGATGAAGGTAAAGGATATGATGCTCGAAGATGCGCATCATTACAGTGAGAAAGCATAACACAGCAAGAGGATGACAGGATTCTCACTATAAAAAGAGTAAATCACACGGATGCCGCGGCCAGGAAACTGCTTGATAAAGGCAGGCGGAAGGAGACATTTTTCCGCATCCTGCCGCGGTATTTTTAAATCAGAGTAAGTTGAGGGCGGGCTATGAAAAAAGCAGATTTATTCGAGACAATGATTACGGAACTGACAATGAACTTCACGGATTCAGACGAGAGCCTGTTGGAGGGGACAAAGGAGTACCCTCTGCCGGGAAGGCTGAAAATCCTGGCGGAAGGATTTGCCGCCGGTTATGATTTAGATGAAGTCAACGAGACACTGCGGGACGAAGGGTATGAGACATTGTATGCCCGCAGTCTTTACGAGGCAGGGCTTATCTACGCGTTCAGCCATAAAACAGGGTATGAGAGCTGGAGGGCGCTGTACCAGTCGTACATGGAGAAATACGGCGAGACGGCAAAGCCGGGGAAAGGTATTTTTTCCGGCGGTAAGATAACGTTGAAAGAACTGGGGAGATATGTGCAGGAAAATTCTTCTGTGCAGATGGAGACACAGATGCTGACGCGCTACATGGAACAGGAGATTATCGAGAGTAAGTCGGAGGAGGATTTCTTTCTGTTTATGGACAGGAATGTGGAGAATTTTTCGGCAGTGCGGGAGAAAGCGCGCTACTATTTCTGCAAATATCTGGACCTTTACATACAAGAAAAATGCGAGAATTATTATGAGAGCTGCAAAAAATCAGAGACACTTATCAACCAGTACGCAGGTGCGCTGGACAAAGAGGAGAGGGGATATTTAGAGCGGTTCGCCTTAGAGGAATTGAATTTCTTAAAGCCCCTCACAGCTCTAAAACGGGATGCCCAGAAGAGCAAGGGGCGGATGAGCCTGGAGGAAAAGCAAAAGCTTTTGGAAAACACGGCGCTGACGCCGGGCGGTATCTTTGATGAGTTTAACTATTTTTATTTCGGCTATGTGTCCGTGGACTGGATAGAGCTGGTCTTTGAACTCTACGGCGGTGTGGAGGACTGGCCTCAAAACCTGCAGATAAGGATAGCCCACGCGTTGGGCTTATGTTCTGCCAACCCCGGAGAAGCGGAGAAAAAGGGAATCCTCGAGAAATTAAAAGAACGAGAGCTGGAAGAGTCGGAGAAGGAAGAAAAACTCGACAGCGAATATGAGAGGGACCCCAAAAAGGCGGCGAAGCTCTATCAGAGAGGGCGCTCCGGGGAAGATTATTTCCGGGAATTTATCACGGGAAAACGGGACATCAACAGAGAGACGCTCATCAGCTTCCTTCTGTTTGTGAAGATGAAGACCTCCCTGGGTGACGACAATAAGATTACGCTCATGCGGATGAACCGGATTTTGGAGAACTGCGGATTTTCCCAGCTCCGGCCGAACCGCGGATTTGACCGGTTTGTCATGGAATTTCTGAAAAGCCAGGAGCCTTTCGCGGTGTTGGAAGAGCATGTGGATAAGCAGGTGACAAGAGGAGAGAATTTCTACCTCTATAAGGTATATAAAGACGCCTACTGCCATCAGGATGAACTGGCGGAATATCTGGGGCTTAAGAAGGAATGACGGGGAAAAGGAAGAGACGGTGCTATGGAGAAGAAACGCTGCATCTTTTGCATGCAGGAACTGAAGGAGGGGCAGAAGAAATGCCCTTCCTGCGGCAGAGGAATATGGGAATATCAGTGGGAGGAAACATTACTGCGCCCCTACACGGTGCTCGATGAAAGATATCTGGTCGGGAGAGTGCTCGGAAGGGGCGCTTTCGGCATCACCTATCTGGCATGGGATACTGAGGACGAAAAAAGAATCGCCGTCAAAGAATATTTTCCCCAGGCAGGCGCTGTCCGCGACAGAGAAACCCAGTGCGTGAGAGCCTGGGCGGAGGGAGAGAGCGAGCGTTTTGAAACAGGTGTAGAAAAATTTCTGCGGGAGGGAGCGTTTTTCGCCGAAATGGGGGAGATACCCGGATTGGTGCACTGCACCGACTGTTTCGGGGAACACGGGACAGGGTATCTGGTCATGGAATATTTAGAGGGAGGCAGCCTGAAAGAGTACATAAAGAGCCGTCATACCGTGGAGGCAGAAGAAGCCCTTCAGATGCTGCTGCCCGCGGCGAAGGCGCTTATGTGGCTGCACAGCGAGGGTATCGTACACTGCGATGTGAGTCCGGACAATCTGCTCTTTGACGGCAGCGGGAAGGTAAAGCTCATAGATTTGGGCGCGGCGAGACGACAGGGGATGAATCCGGAGGAAAAGGAAGTCAAAGAGACTTACGCGCCCGCAGAACAGTACCAGGAGAAGGAAAAGACAGGACCCTGGAGCGACTTGTATGCGTTCTGTGCTGTCTGGTATGAGATGACGACAGGGCGCAAAGTGCCGCCTGCTCTTAATCGGCTGAAACAGGATGTTCTGAAATTTCCTTCGGAATATGTGAAGATTTCTTCTGTGTTGGAGGAAGCTATGATGCAGGGCTTATCTCTGGAGATACAGAGGCGTTTCTTCTGCATGGAAAATCTGTTGGTAAGAGCAGGGAAATCCGATGTTCTGGCAGAACTGTCCGGGATGGATAACAGGAGGCACAGCCGGGAAGACGCGGTGGAAATCGAAGAGATTTTACAGAAGGAAAAGCAGCAAAGGTTAAGTGAGGCGGTGCGCGCCCGTTTTGGCGGATTGTGGATAGAGATTACCACAGAGGTGGAGCGAAGCCTTGCGGCATCGGATAAGGGACAGCGAATCGGGCGCAGGCTGAAAAAAGCCGGGCTTTTCCTGCTGGGCTTTGTCATGGCAGCGGGACTATCAGGCGGGGGTGTGTATCTGTACTGCCGGATAAACCCGGGAAAGGCACTTGCCTGGGAAATCAGAAAGGAGACACAGGAGGCGCAGAAGGCGCTGCCTATGATAGAGAAGCGGGACTCCAAAGAGTACCGGGAGGCAGCTGCTTTTCTTGAAGAGCGCGCCTACGAGGTGGAGGACTACGAGTTTGCCGTTTCCTATGACATCCTGCCGGAGGCGATGGAGGGCTGGGTGTATCCCCGCTGTCCCGCCGATGAATTTGCTATAAAAAGAGAGACCATGAAAAGGCAGATGGAAGAATTTCTGGGAGAGGAACTGACGGATTTCAGGCAGGGGTATCACACCAGCTACGCGATGGTCTATGACCGGGAGGCGTATCCCATCACTGTGGAGTTTCTGGAAGAAGATATATACTCCTATGAGGATGGGGAGGTATATATCACTTATGACTGTATCACGGACAGAGTGACGGAAGTGAATCTGACAGGGGCGGACCGGGTCCTGGACGAGGAGATGGCGGAACGGTTTTTTACAGAGATTTTGCCCGTGGTATGCCCGGAGACATATCTGACCCCGGCGGAAATAGAAGACTTGTGGAGCTATTGGGAGAGGGAGGAGCTCGCGTCCATCTCCCTCAATGAAATGTGCGGGGTATCCATAACCGGATGGGAGGATATGGTGTCACTGGGCATCACGGCGAGGTAGGCGAAAATGGGAACACAAAAACTGGCAGGAAAAACGATATTAAATGGAAAATACGAGATTCGGCATCTGCTGGGCGCCGGAGGATTTGGCATGACATATTTAGCGGAGGATAAGTCCCTTCGCCAGATGGTGGTGCTGAAAGAATATTTCCCGCCCCAGCTTACAAGACGCGAGGAAGAGGGAAATGCCCTGGTGCTTCCCAGAGAAAAGAAAGATTTGCGCACATTCCAGAAAGGCAAGGCGGACTTTCTGCTGGAGGCGCGGAGGATGTCAAAACTGTTCAAAGTTCCGGCGGTGGTGAAGATACTGGACTGGTTCGAGGAGAACAACACCGCCTACCTTGTGATGGAGCAGGTCAGGGGAATCAGTCTGGAAAGCTACATGGAGCGGATGGAAGTCCCCTTTTCTTTTGAGCGGGCGTGGGAAATGTTAGAACCTGTGGCAAAGGCACTGGAAAAAGTACATGCGCTGGGAATCATCCACAGAGATTTAAATCCCTCCAATCTGATGGTGCAGGAGGATGGGACGATAAAGGTTATCGACTTCGGCGCGGCAAGGAAGTACCTGGATAATGAAAAGACGATGACTGTGCTGGTAAAGAGAGGCTATGCTCCTTTAGAGCAGTATATGCACAAGGGAAAACAGGGACCCTGGACAGATGTCTATGCCCTGTGCGCCACTCTCTATGAGATGATAACAGGGGTCAGACCGGACCCTTCCATCAGCCGTGCCAAGAAGGATGAACTCTTCCTTCCCTCCTCCTATGGCGCGGAAATTTCCCCGGAGGAGGAAGCGGCGCTGACGCGGGGGCTGGAGTTAGATTACCGCAAGCGTTTCCCGGATATGAAGGCACTGGCAGCGGGATTTTCGGCGGCTGCAGAGGCGAAGAGAGGTTCTTTCGATGAAACGGCAGGGGGCAGGAAGCAAAAGGACAGGCATCAGGAAGACGGGCGGCATGGAGATTGGCAGTATGGGGATGGACAGCATAGCGGCGGTCGATATGTAAGAGCAGACAGAGGCAGGCGGCATGGAGATAAGCTTGGAAAATGGAAGCCCCTTGTTCTGGGATTTGCCGTGGGAACGGTGCTTGCCGTGGGAATCCTCGGATTCCATATATATACTGTTACCGGACAGAATGAGGGAGGGCCTGTCTATGCGGGCAATTACGGGAGAGCCAGTGAAGCCCACAGCAAATTTATGGAGTTTTTGGAAACTCATGCTGAGGCGGTGGAGGTCAAAGAAAACGAAGTCTTTCCCTTGCAGGGGGAGACCACCATCTATACGCTGTCCCCGGAGGCGGTCAGAGAGTGGGGTGAGCCCTGCAATCAGAGCCGGTTTTCCGTAAAAGCGGAGGAACTCAGAGAAAGTCTTGAAAGAGCCGGATTGGATATAGAAATGACAGAGAGCAGGCAGAGCTGCCGGGCGGAGGTGGAGAAGTACGGCGCCATCTCCACGTATTTCCTGGATGTGGAGAACTTTCTGGCAGAAGGAGAGGTGCGCCTGGAAATCCGCAGTGACTGTGTCAATGGCGATGTGCTGGGCGTGGGAGTGTACACGGACACAGCAGGTTCGGAAGCTTACGAAAACGTACTGCATGTGATTCGGGGAGCGCTTGATGATATGTCGGTTACAGAGCAGGAGGTAAACAAGGACACAGGGGAAGTGCTGTGGGGATTTTTCCCGGCAGACGCTGCCTTGACAGACGGCGGCACGAGGTGGATGTTATAAAGACAGTGGTTTTATAGAAAAATCCGTGTACAAAGAGGTAGGATATGGGACAGGAGAGATGTATTTTCTGTATGAGTGAGACGGCAGATGACAGTGCCGTATGCAGGGTGTGTAAAAAGGGAATATGGGAATATCGCTGGCAGGAAGCCTGGCTGGAGCCGTACACGGTACTGAAGGAAAAATACCTGGTGGGCGCGGTGATTTCGGAGAATAGCACAGAAAAAAGCCCGGTCTATATCGGGTATGATAAGATTCTGGAGCAAAAAATAGCAATTCGGGAATACACCGCACAAGAGTGGGAGCAGATTGGAGAGAAGGAATCTCGTCTGATCTTCGGGCAGTTTGAGGTGCCGGGACTTATCGCTGTGAAAGATTATTTCACGGAGGGGGAAAAAGGCTACGCAGTTATGGCTTTTCAGGAGGGAGAGCCGCTCTCCCGGTACATGAAAAAGCACGGCAGCATGGCGGCACAAGAGGCGTTTTCCATGCTGAAACCTGTACTGGAAGGTCTATCCTATCTGCACGGCGCGGGGCTGATAAACGGCAGGATTACGCCGGATACCCTGCTGGTAAATGAAGAGGGAACGCTCGTTTTGACCGGGAGGATTGCGGCGCCTGAAAGGGCGGCATTGACCGGGCAGGCTGCGGCGCCGGGAAAGGAGCTGCTGTTTTCAAAGGAGAGACAGCAAAGCCCCTATCTTGCTCCGGAACAGTGCGTGCCGGACGGGATTACAGGACCATGGAGTGACATTTATGCTCTGTCTGCCGTCTGGTATGAGATGTTTACCGGGCGGAAGGTGCCTTTCGCGGCAGAGCGCATGGAGAGAGACAGGCTGAAAAAGCCCTCCAAAGACCGGGAGATAGAAGGAAAGATAGAGCAGGCATTGTTGCAGGGATTGGAAGTCGATGTACAGCGACGGTATTTCTGCACCGGGAATTTGTTGGAACGTATGGGCGTGACATCCCCTCAGACAGAGCAGAGACTGGGAATCATACGGCATATATGGGGAGAGCCGTGGCTGAAAGCGGCGGAATTCTCGCAGGTGTCCGGGCGCAGGCGGCGTGGAAAGAAATACCTGTGGAAAAAGGTGTTCGCGGCAGTGCTTGCGGTGCTTTGTATATCAGGCGCGGCAGCAGGCGGTATCTATTTGTATGCCCGTACCCACAGAGAGGAAATCTTTGCCTGGAAAAGTGAGAGAGCCAGAGAAGCAAATCGGGAGGATTTCTGCAGGCTCATACTGACGCCGGATGCCCCGGAATATGAAGAGACGCTGCGCTTTATCGAAACCTACGGCTCATGGGATGAAAATTCCAGCGGGGAAAGGCTGGATTATTATGATATCTCCAAAGAGGATGCGCAAAAAGCAAAGGGGATTACGTCTACTTCCCCAACCTTTTATCTGGATAAAGATACGGTCTCAGATGCTCTGCTGTACTATCTGGATTTGGAAGGCAGGGCGGATTTGGAGAGGGAAAATGATACCGGGTATGCGACCATCCAGAAGACGGAGAACAGAGAAATCAATCTGTCGCTCATGCAGAAGGATGTCTATAAAATACGCAGACAGGGGGAACAGTTGGAGATAACTTCCGACCTGCCAAGCGGCAGAGTTTCCGAGATTTCTTATACGGGAGAAGAAAAAAACTGCGCCTTGATTCTGGAGAATATCATTCCCCTGCTGGTGCCGGAGACTTATCTGACTGAGGAAGAAGCCGGAGAAATCATGGCAGAGGTCGGGGAGGACGGCTGCCGGCTGGATTTGACCGCCAAATGTGAGGTGGAGATTTTTCCGCGGGAGGAAGGCGCCTATCATCTGACAATATACGCACAGGGCTGTATGCAGAAAAACCAACTGGCAGAGGAAGAGAGAGCCGCGCGGGATGACACGCAGTATGCGGGAAATTATGAGCGGGGCAGCGGCCGGTATGAGGAGTTTACCGCCTATGTCAAGGAACATGCCCTTACGCAGGAAAAGACGGAAGAGCCAAGTTCCCTCATCGCAAACAGCCGCAATGCGTTTACCTACACTCTGTCAGCAGAGGATGTCAAAAACTGGGGTGAGCCCTGTAATGTCTTTCGCTATCCGGTACAGAAAGAGGTACTTGAGGAAGAGTTAAAAGCAGCTGGCTATGAGATGGAAAAGATAGAGGAAAAAGAAAAAAACAGTGTGGAAATCCAGGAGTACGGTGACATTCTGACCAACTTCTGGTACTTAGAGACATACCGGATGTCAGAGCAGGTCTTTGTCGTCATCGGCAGCGATACGGTGAACGGGGAAGTGCTGCAGGTGTTGGTTTACGGTGAAAATGGAGATATTTCTGCCGCGGGGGAAGCCACAGATATATCTGTGGCGGAGGCGGCAGCGGATGTCACGGAATTGCTGGATAGATTATCTGAGAAAACTTCTGAAACACTTGCGCAGGAGATTGAGGATGGGCGCCAAAAAGCTGAAGCTGAATCAGAGACACAGTTTGAGACTGTGGAAAATACGATATTGATGTATGCAAAATATAGAGAAAATGGGATTGGAGTGTATATTACACCTGCGGAAGTGTTTCACGGGGCGGAATATTATTGGCCTTAGAGGACCTTGCCAGTCTGTGTAAAATCTTTTCAGGATGGGGAATCTGGTCTGCCGTCATATCGATTGATTTCCTGTTCTGTGACCTTTTATATGCTGACAAGGTCACAGAACAGGAAAAATGGATATCAAATCATATGGATATGCATCATTTTGCGGTTTTTACTTCTCTATAACTCATATTCATAATCATCATTTTTTTCATAGACATTGCGGTACTCGCTGGTGCTGGCTTCCACGATAGTGTCACTCATGACATCATAAGCAAAATTTTTAAACATGGTATCAGTAGCCGGGTCATCGCCGTCATAGCAGGTGATGAATCCGGTCTGTGTATCCAGCACGACAGCTCCGTGCCAGCGACCCCATTTTGTATAGGTGTTGGCAAAACCTACGCCGGAGGAATTTCCCGGAGCGATGCTGTAGTACTCGTAGTAGAAAGAGCCGTTTTCTTCCCAAACTTCCAATACATACGGGTAATCCTCATCTCTTTCATCCACCCAGGTGCCAACGAAATCTTCATAGTAGAGCGGACTGTCCATATATACAAATGAGGAGGACATGACCTGGACATCACTGTTCATGGAAATTTCCTGATTTATCTGGAATTGTTCTTCTGCTGCTTCCTGCTTGCGCTCCAGTTCACAGTCGTAGAGGAGTTCGATATTATCTTTTTCTGTTTCAGAGAGCATGGAAGAATCAAAATCCTCGTCAGGATGATACCAGCTCTTGCCTTCAAAATAATCTTTCATATCTTCAGAATACACTTCTTTGCCATGTCTTGCGGAAATCTCATAACGCGCGGCGCGCAGCTCCCAGTCCGATAAATTGGAGAGCGTGCTTTCTTTTATCGCCTTTGTGTCGCTGTCGGGAAGGATATCTCCTCCGTTTGCGAATGTAGTCGCGGAAACCATGGTAGAAAGTACAGATACAGCGAGAATCCCTTTTGCAAATTTTTTCATCATAACTTTTTCCTCCTTGAAACTCGTTTGGTTTTTTATTGACCTCCGCCTCTGCGGTGGTTGTTTTTTGTTGATGATTTCATTATAGATTCCCTTTTTGCAAATTTGTTTTTTAAGATTTTTTGTGTATGGAGAAGGTGCCCTCTCTTTGACGACCGTGTATGCTCTTGTACAGAGAGGGTATGGAGGCAAAAACAAATTTTCTAAAACAGCAGTTATGATGGACACCATGAAACGAAGAAAGAAGCGCCGTTCATAATGTCAGGGGAAATTCGAAAGATTTCCTACAGAAACATATAAGAGAAGGGCGCTGGCAATACAGGAGGGTGAAGAAAATGGAAAAAAAGAAAGTAACTGAGATGGTGTGCCTGCTGGATAAGAGCGGGTCGATGTTTGGAAAAGAAAAGGATACGATAGGAAGTTATAACCGGATGCTAAAGAAGCAGAAGGCAGAAGAGGGGGAGGCATACATCACGACAGCACTGTTCAGTGACCGGTGTGAGGTGCTGTACAGTCACACCCCGATAGAAAAAGCTGAATTTCTTACGGAGAAGGATTATTATACGGAAGGAAATACTGCTCTTTTCGATGCCATCGGAAAGGTGTTCGCCCAGGTGGAGGCGGTGTCAGACAATGAAAAGGAACAAAAGGTGCTGGTTTTCATTATCACAGACGGTATGGAAAATGCCAGTGTACATTTCACACAGAGTAAAATAAGAGATTTGATAGAAGAGAAGCAGAAAAAGGGCTGGGTAATTTTATTTTTCGGGACAGATATGGAAATCATCCATCTGGCAGAGGACACCGGAATCAAAAAAGAAAATACTTTCCGGTATGAGAATACTTCCCGGGGATTCGAGGCGAGCATGGCATTTGCGGGCAGCAGATTTTCTGAAATGAGGGTGGAAGAAAGAACGGAAAAACAAATTTGCAAAAACGGAATCTATAATAAAATCATCAACAAAATAACAGGGAAATAAAAACAAACGTTTTTAGATTTAAGGAGGAAAAAAGATGTTAAAAGAGATGTTAAAATCCATGGGAATTAAAATTGCAGTGTGTGCGGCGGCAGCAGTGGTAGGGCTTACGGTTCTTCCAATGACAGCGGAAGCGAAAATGGTGGAAGGAACTTTCATTTCCATTCCTTCATCCGGCGTGACAGACAGTATCACTGTAAACGGCGTGACAGTCAATGCTGTATATAAGACGCAGGGGAGCACCGGGGATTGGGATGAGACTTATAGCTGCGCGGCTCTGGTAAAGAAATTTTACCGGGACGTGTATGGAAGAGACGTAAATAACCTGATAAGAACGACTTCTGTACCTAATATCGACCAGGGAACATTTGAGGCGACATCCACGCCGAAGGTGGGCGATATCGTTCGAGATAATGAGAGCGTACACTGGGCGATTGTGAAAAAAGTCGATGACAGACTCGTAACTGTGATACAGCAGAACGCATGGGATAATTCCGGAACAAAAGCGTGGGTAGACGCCAAAATATTAGTGGGAGACGGACGCTATACGTTCTTTACATGGAGCGGAAATACAGGAAGCGCTTCCCAGCCGGAGCAGACAGAACCCTCTTTTACTTATGCGTATCAGGACCCGGATTTACAGGATTCCAACGCAGTCATCCGCACAAAGGTAAATAACCCGCAGCGGCTGTACGTACAGAATGTAGGCTGCTATATCAAAGATACAAAAGGCAATGTAATAAAGAAGCAGGAAGAGAGCTGTTCCCGCGCAGAAAGCCAGTTCAATATCTGGTATGACATCAACGCGGAGCTTGGAATTACTCTGACACCCGGAACCACATACAAATATCAGTTTTATATCAATTATGGCGGAACAGAGTACCTCAGCGCAGAGAATACGTTTACAACAACAGGGACAGCGCCTTCAGATAAAAATACAAACACATCTGTAACTCCTACAGGGGCACCGGCACCCAGCCCGGCTGATGCAGAGAGCAGACTGTATACACTTCAGGAACTGATTGGAGAAGAAGAGTGGGGAATCACGGAAAGATTGGGAGAAGCACAGAAAGTCAATGGGAACACCCATTATTTCGCGGGAAGCTCCAATATGCTGTTTTACACGCAGGCACCGGTCACTGTCACATACGGGAATGACGGCAAAGTAAAATCCGCGACTTGGGAATATGTTTACAACGATTCTGACTGTAAGATAGAATGCGCCGTATTTTACGAAGCACTGGTCGAAGCAGGAAACATCGCTTTCCGTGAAGAAGGCGTGGGAATGTGCAAAAATAAAAATAACGACACCACCACATGGGACGGCATCGCAGAGATTGAAATGAACGTGACAAACGGCCTCCCGTCTGTAAAGATTACCGTAGAACACGAATATATTCCGCAGTAATATTTAAGAAAATCTCCCGATAGTGAGACTTGAAAATGTCAAGCTATCGGGAAAATTTTGTGCACTATTCCGGTATTGAGAGACATTTGGGAAAATGATAGAATAACACTGCGCCTGTACAGGGCACATCAGGACAGATTCCATTCGGAAATATCATCTGTCCGGGCGAATAGCAGCTTGGCTGTTCCGTCTAAGATTTCAGGCAGTTTCTGCCAGATTTACAGGAAACCATAACAAAACGCTTTTATGAGCGTGATTCAGGGAATTTTATATCCATTTGATTCAGTGCTTTTTTAGTCGCTATGGCAGCAAATCTTCCATTGCATATTACGCCAAATCCTACAGCCTATCATGACAAGTCGCCTGTGATGTGGTAAGATAGAGAGGTGAAAAGACTCGTTTCTTCTGTGATATAAAATCCCGCAGAGAAAGGAGTCATATTATGAGAGACGACAATTTTATCATGCTTCCCACAGTTGATTTTTGCTTCAAAGAACTGATGGAAAATCCAAAAGTACGAAAAGGATTCATTGCCGCGCTGCTCGCCAGAGAGCCGGAGGAGATTCGTGAGACAAAGCTTCTTCCCACAGTGCTCAGAAAAGAGGCAAAAGAAGATAAGACGGGGATTCTGGATGTGAAGGTAGGACTCATGGACGGGACGCAGATGGATTTGGAAATGCAGGTGGCATACTTCGAGTTCTGGGAAAAGAGGGTATTATATTATCTCAGCAAAATGTATGCCGGACAGCTAAACCGCGGAGAATCCTATGAGAAACTGAAAAAGTGTATTCATGTGAGTATTTTGGACTTTGTACTTTTCCCGGAAGACAGAGAATGTTACCGTATCATACATCTCACAGACCAGAAGACAGGAAAAGTCTATACAGATTTATTCGAAATACAGATTCTGGAACTGAGGAAACTGCCCCAAAAAGCAGTGTCAGCGGATACAACAGAAGATGCCATCATTCTTTGGATGCGATTTTTCAATGGGAAGAAAAGAGAGGAGTTTGCGAACATGGCAAAGGCGAATGAATATCTGGACGAGGCATATCGGACATTGGAAGAATTGAGCGCGGATGAGTGGAAACGGTTGGAGTATGAGGAGAGAGAAAAGGCGCTGAAAGATTATAATACCCAGATGGGCAGTGCACTGAAAAGAGGAGAGCAGTACGGAATCGAGCTAGGATTGAAGAAAGGACTGAAGAAAGGGCTGAAGCAGGGAATAAAGCAAGGGATAGAGCGTGGAATGGACATGACTCTTAAAGTGATAGAAGAGGCGCAGAATCAGAAAAGTCCAGAGGAGATATCCAGGATATGTGAACTGCCTTTGGAGCAGGTGGAAGAGATATTGCGACGGTGCGGTATTTTGAAGAATAAATAGTGATAAAGATAAGGGCATGAGGACATATACCTCATGCTCTTCGCAGATTTGTAAATTTGAAGGAGCAAGGGGAAGAGAGAAAAGTGATGGTCAATGAATTTTGTGTGACTCAAAATGATATCAGCCTGCATTGTGAATGTGTCGGACAGGGAGAACCCCTTCTTATGATACACGGAGGCGGTGTGGATGGACATTTTTTTCAGGAGACAGCGGGGATGCTGTCTTTGTGTTATCGGGTGACTGTCTATGACCGCAGAGGATACGGCAGAAGCCAGGCGGCAGACGGTGATTGTTCTGTGGCGGCACAAAGTAAAGATGCGCTGGCAGTGCTTGAAAGGCAAGGCGGAAAATGCAGTGTCGTCGCTCATAGCTTGGGATGTCTGATAGCAATGGAACTGGCGGCGGAACATCCATCCGCTGTAAAAAATCTCATATTGCATGAACCTCCGGTCATAGAGGAATTATATGATGAGGCGGAATTACAGGAAAACTGGAATATGATGGAAGCGTATGTGCGTGAGGATAGAATAGGGAAAGCCGTGCTTCAATTTCTCGCCATGTGCGGACCGAGAGATGAGCGGGGGCGGAAACAGACGGAGGAAGAGTTGGAATACGCGGACCAAAATATCCGGAATTTTTTAAAGAATGAGCTGCCTATTTTGCACTATCAGCCTAAATACACGCAGCTTGCAGAAATTCCAATTGTGATTGGAGTGGGCGAGCAGAACAGAAAGAGGGGGATTGGAAAATCAGCAAAGCTTTTGTCGGAGAAATTAAATTGCAAACTGATTCATTTTCCGGGAGGGCACAACTGCCCCAGAGATTTGCCGGGAGAATTTGCCTGCCTTGTGACAGGGATTTTAAAAACAATGATACCCTCTGTTTACAAGAGTATACACGATTGATGAAGAGCAAATTTTGCGTCCTGCTGCATTACTTTCAATCAGCCTACCACTCGGTACACTTTATGCAAGTGGCTTACAGGGTCAAAAAGCAGTGTCAACGGATACAACAGAAGAGGCCATCATTCTTTGGATGCGATTTTTCAATGGGAAGAAAAGAGAGGAGTTTGCGGACATGGCAAAGACAAATAGAAAGCCATACTTAGGCAAGAGCAGCATAAATTCACAATATGTTTTAATTTTGCATATACTATCCATATAATGTCTGAAATGGAAGTGTGGAAGTATGAACCATAAACTGCCGTATTACATGGCATATCCCATGCCGTTTGCGTACGATGATGATAAGATTGAGAGAAGGGACATGGAATATATGCAGAGCATGTATCCGGATATACCCAAGCGGATTTTGCCCTATGTGGAAGAAGAATGTGACCGTATGGAGTATGACAGGAGCATGATATACGACGAATATCCGGATAAATTGCAGCTGCGCATGATGTGCAGTCGGATTTATGAGAATGTCATGAAAAATGAAAAGATTTTGTACGGCACGGAATATGGGAAACTGCTTGCCAACGAAAGACCATCCAACCGCCCGCCGCAGGGACGCCCACCGCAGGACCGCCCGCCGCAGGGACAGCCGCCTCAAGGTCGTCCACCGCAGGGACGTCCGCCGCAGAACCGTCCACCACAGGGGCAGCCGCCGCAGAACTGGCTCAGAGATTTGATTGAAGTTATGCTGTATCAGGAATTATTCCGCCGCCGCTGCAATAACCGCCGATGCAGACGATTTTACTAAAAGACGAAAGTATGGTATAATAATCGCACAAGTGCGATTCGAGCCGTTTTTTCGGCTCGCCCTGCTAAAAGCAGGGATTATACCGGGCAATCCATGGCTTGAAAAACAAATGTCCCTACGGGTCACTTGTTTTTCTGCGCACATGGTATAATAGTCGCGCAAGTGCGATTCGAGCCGCTGTCTCGGCTCGCCTTTGCAGTACATTGAAAAAGCGGAAAATAAAGGATGGAATACATATGAAGAAAAACCTTATCTTTATTGGAATGCCGGCGGTGGGAAAGAGCACGGTGGGCGTTGTAGTAGCGAAAAGGCTTGGCATGCAGTTTATAGATACAGATTTGCTGATTCAGAAACAGGAGAATAAGCTGCTTCGGGAAATCATTTCCACAGTGGGAGAAGAAGGGTTTTTAAAAATTGAAAACCAGGTAAACCGTGATGTGGATGTGGAAAATTCTGTGATTTCGCCCGGAGGGAGCGTCATCTACTGTGAGGAGGCCATGGAGCATTTCAAGGATATCGGGATTATCGTATATTTGCAGGCTTCTTATCAAACAATAAAAAGAAGGATACGCAACCCGAAAAAAAGAGGGGTTGTGCTGCGTGAAGGTCAGACTTTGCGGAATCTCTATGATGAAAGGATAAAATATTTCGAGAAATATGCGGATATCGTGGTATGCGAAGATGGCTGCCGGATTGAAGAGACCATCGAGAATGTCCTGGATAAAGTAGAGGAATACCAAAATAGTAAAAAATAACCGGGTTCAGTTATATTAAAAAAAATAATTTTACAAATAATTATTTTGTGGTATAATGTCACAGTATATGATGAGATAAGACTGAACAGATGTAGACCCGGATATAGATAATAAGACTGAGAATATAGTTCCTGCCATGCGGTGCCGGCATTATAAGATGACCCTGAAGCACTGCAGGGGCAGGAATATCGTATCGATAATCGAGGTGCAAAATGGAGCAATATATTATTAAGGGCGGAAATCCGCTTGTAGGAGAAGTTGAGATAGGTGGTGCCAAGAATGCGGCTCTGGCGATTCTGGCAGCGGCAATCATGACGGACGAGACTGTTTTGATTGACAACCTTCCGGATGTGAATGATATCAATGTCATGCTGGAGGCTATCAGCGGAATCGGAGCGACAGTGCAGCGGCTGGACAGACATACGGTAAAGATTAACGGCAGCGCGATTGGAAATTTTAACATTGAATATGATTATATCAAGAAGATAAGAGCGTCTTACTACCTGCTGGGCGCTCTGCTTGGAAAATATAAGAGAGCGGAGGTCGCTCTCCCCGGAGGCTGTAATATCGGCAGCCGTCCCATCGACCAGCATCTCAAAGGATTTCGTGCGCTGGGCGCGGATGTGGACATTGAACATGGGAAGATTGTGGCAGAGGCGGAGAACCTGCGGGGGACCCACCTGTATTTTGACGTGGTTTCCGTGGGCGCGACCATCAATGTCATGATGACAGCAGCCATGGCTGACGGTCTCACGATTATGGAGAATGTGGCTAAAGAGCCTCATGTCGTGGATGTGGCGAACTTTTTGAACAGCATGGGGGCGAACATCCGCGGGGCAGGAACTGACGTGATTAAGATTCGCGGTGTGAAATCTCTGCACAAGACAGAGTATTCCATCATTCCGGACCAGATAGAGGCGGGTACCTTCATGTTTGCAGCAGCATGTACAAAGGGGGATGTCACTGTATTGAATGTTATCCCCAAGCATCTGGATGCAACCATCTCCAAATTGATTGATATCGGCTGTGAGGTGGAGGAGTTTGACGATGCGGTGAGAGTAGTGGCGAAGAGGCGTCTGCGTTCTACGCAGGTCAAGACACTGCCGTATCCGGGATACCCGACAGATATGCAGCCGCAGATAGGTGTGGCGCTGGCACTTGCAAATGGGACCAGCACGATTACAGAAAGTATTTTTGAAAATCGTTTCAAATATTTGGATGAACTGGCAAGGATGGGCGCAGTCATCAAGGTGGAGGGCAATTCCGCTACCATTGAAGGTGTGGAGAAATTCTCCGGCGCGAGAGTGAGCGCACCGGATTTGCGGGCGGGAGCGGCGCTTTGCATCGCGGGGCTTGCAACGGACGGCATCACCATCATTGATGATATTGTCTATATCCAGCGCGGCTACGAGTGTTTCGAGGAGAAGCTGCGCAGCCTTGGGGGAATGATTGAGAAGGTCTCCAGCGAGAAGGAGATTCAGAAATTTAAGCTGAAAGTAGGATAAAACGGGAAAAAGAAGATGGATTTTGTTCAAAATTACCTTTGAAACTTCCGGAAGATTTTTCTATAATGATAATACAATGTGTAGCACTTAACTGCGTAAATCCAGTTGAGCGCTGCACATTTTTTGTTTTGCAAGTCGAAGAGTGACTTCAGTGTCACCGTAAAGTCCCGACTCAATCGTATCGTTGATTGAGAGATGGATAACAAAACTGCCCATTGACGGGCGAATCTGCTTTGGCTGAACCTGTTTACTTCTTGACTTTTCCATAGGAAGATGGGAAAATTTATGTGAAAGTCAGGAATGTACACGGAGGATGAGGGATGGAATCTGACAGATACAGCAGAAAAAGGCGGGAGGAGATGAGACGCCGCAGAGCAGAGCAGGTCAAAAAACAGAGGATAGCCGCTGGTGCGGTTTTGCTGTTTGTTCTGCTCGTGGTCATCGCTGTGATTGCGCGGGTTGTCATAAAGGGAAAGGAAAAAGAGCAGAGAGAGACAGTGACAGCGGCGGTGGAAGCTTGCTATGAGGAATTTGCCGTCTCGAAAGAAGAGGCAGTTCCGGCGGCGGAAGTAGGGCAGGAGGCGGAGGAGTTTGCCGAATGGCTGGCAGACACATATCCGAAGCAAATAAGAGGTGACCTGCTTGAAAAAGCAGAAAAGGGAACGCTTACAGAGAAGGATATTTACGATGCCACTGGAGAGACTTTCCAGGTGCTGACGGACCGCAGAAAAGGCTGGCTGGATGATGAGAAGACAGCGAAGGAGCATCAGATTTATCTGCGGGACGGTAAAGAGGAAAATCAGGCAGAAGTGACAGTTGCCGGCGATATCTGCTTTGCGGAGGACGGTTTTGTACTGGACCACTATGATGAGACAGAGGGACTTTCCGAGTGTATTTCCCCGGAGATTCTGGAAATGACGAACCAGGCGGACGTATTTTATCTGAACCATGAATACTGTGTAAGTGAAAGGGGAGAAGCGCTGGAGGGAAAGCTCTATACCTTTCGCGCAAAACCGGAGCGCATGGCGCTTCTGGATGAGATGGGGACAGACTTGGTGTCTCTTGCCAACAATCATGTGTACGATTACGGTGAGGAGGCTCTTCTGGACACACTGGACTATCTGGATGAGGCCAAACTGCCCTATGTGGGAGGCGGACGGAATAAGGAAGAGGCGGACCGCCCTATATATTTTATCGTGAATGGCATAAAAATCGGGTTTGTGGCAGCAACCAACGCGGAAATCGTATACTATACTCCGGCGGCGACCGAAGATTCGCCGGGGGTATTGGAGGCGTATGATACGGCAGAGTACAATCAGATTATTGAGGAGGCAGCCAAAGAGTGCGACTATCTCATCGCCTATATCCACTGGGGACCGGAGGATACAAATCAGTATGCGGAATATCAGACGGAGCAGGGAAAAGAATTTCTTGCATCCGGCGCGGATATCGTGGTGGGGGGTCATCCTCATGTGCTGCAGGGAATAGAGTATGTGGACGGAAACCCCATTATTTACAGTATGGGAGATTTCTGGTTCAACGATGAGACAAAATACACAGGACTTTTAAAGTTGGACATTACAATTGACGGACTTGAGGAAATGTCCTTTGTGCCCTGTCTGCAGACCGGATATACGACACAGTATCTAAAAGAAGCATCGGAGCAGAGAGAATTTTATGATTTTCTGCAGGGGCTGTCACCCAATGCGGTGATTGATGACAATGGTGTCATAACAGAGCAGGAAGAATAAAAATAAAGATTTAAAATAGAAAAAGGATAGCGTGACGAGGGCAGGAAGAAATTTTCCTGCCCTCATATTTCTAATTTTCAAAATGTCCGGCTCCTCTTTTGGGGTAGCAGTACAGCAGTATTCATCCGCCATTTTCACGCGGCATCCCAGTTTGCCGTCTACTCTGTTTTGTTTAAAGAAGATTCCTGTGTGATATCCGCAGTCGTGATGAGCGCGTCGCGCTGCAGATACCGGATAGCTTTCAGGGCATAGCCGTGAGCTTCCTCGCTGGAGCCAGCCACCGCATCGGTGACAACTTTAATATGATAATCGTGTTGGTGCGCATCCACAGCGGTATAATGGATGCAGACATCTGTGAGTCCGCCGATGAGATAGAGCGTGTCCACTTGCAAACCTTTGAGCAGGATTTCTAAATCCGTACCGAAAAAGGCGCTGTACCGTCTCTTTGAGATGAGATACTCCCCTTTTATGGGATAGGTGAGTTTCGCGTAATCCGTATAGGGAGAATCCTCCATACAGTGAATCCCTTCTGAGCCGTCCAGCTCCCGTCCGAAATCCACCATATCGGCGCGGTGCACTTCTTTCACCTGGATGACAGGGAGTTTCTTTTTCCGAAACACATCCAGTACTCTGCGGGCGTTGCGGATACAGTCCCAACGAGCCTCATGCAGATTGTTGTCATTCATTTCCTTAAAATCTTCCTGCTGGATGTCAATGACCAGCAAGGCACTGCCTTTTTTGATTTCCATTGTCGTTCCTCCATTTTTGTTATGACATTGCCCTCTCTTTACAAGGGTGTATTCACAAATAAAAAATTAAGACTGAATAAAATGGAAAAATCAGTCTCTGTCGAAATTAATACCCATGTTTTCTTTCATGGCATACTCCTTAAAAAGTTTTTTGATATATTATAACATTGCTGTTCAAGAGTATACAAGGACAACTATATTTCTGGAATATAGGGAACAGGGGTGATTTTTGTATTTCCCTATTGACTTTTATCATCATACAGTGTAAAGTTCCTAGTGAACCAGTAAACTAAATAGAAAGACTTTCTCTTATTCAGAGCAGTGGAGACACAAAGGGTCTGTGAAGCTGCGGCAACCCCTTCAGTTCAAGGAAGGTGCCAACCTGAGCGAGTAATCGAACAATAAGAGGATTGTTATGAGATATCGACAGTCCGCTTTTTGCGGACTGTTTTCGTTTGGCAAGGATTTGCGTATTCAAAGATTGACTGCGCTGCGAGGAAAAACCAGACTGCGTGCTTGCACGCAAGGATGGTTTCTCCTCGCAGCATAGGCAGGCTGCCAGCGACCGAGATGGAGTGAAAGCGGAATCGAGGGACGCAAGCAGTCAATCTGGAAGCGTAGGACAGGCAGGCTGCCGGCGACCGAGATGGAGTGCCAAACGGAGACAGTACACGCGGAGGAGAAAGTGACGAAAGGAGTCTAGTATGGAAAAATTATTGTTTACATCCGAGTCTGTAACAGAGGGACACCCGGATAAGATGTGCGACCAGATTTCTGATGCGATTCTGGACGAACTGCTCAAGCAGGACCCCATGAGCCGTGTGGCATGTGAGACCTGCGCGACGACAGGGCTTGTCATGGTGATGGGAGAGATTACCACCAACGCTTACGTGGATATCCCAAAAGTTGTGAGGGATACAGTGCGTGAGATTGGATACACGAGAGGAAAATACGGATTTGACGCGGATATCTGCGGTGTTATCACTACCATTGACGAGCAGTCTGCGGATATTGCCTTAGGCGTGGACAAGGCGTTAGAGGCAAAGGAGCATACCATGGAGGACGACATTGAAGCCATCGGAGCAGGAGACCAGGGCATGATGTTCGGCTATGCGTCCGATGAGACGGAAGAATATATGCCGTATCCGATTGCCATGGCACACAAACTGGCACTTCAGCTTACCAAGGTCAGAAAGGACGGGACACTTCCCTATCTGCGTCCCGACGGCAAGACACAGGTAACAGTGGAATATGACGAGTCAGGAGTTCCCAAACGTCTGGATGCGGTGGTTCTCTCTACACAGCATGACCCGGATGTGACACAAGAACAGATTCATAAGGACATCAAAAAATATGTATTTGATGAAATTATTCCCGCAGATATGGTGGATGAGGAGACGAAGTTTTTCATCAACCCTACAGGGCGTTTTGTTATCGGCGGACCGCACGGAGACAGCGGGCTGACAGGACGGAAGATTATTGTAGATACGTATGGCGGTATGGCGAGCCACGGCGGCGGGGCTTTCTCCGGAAAGGACTGCACCAAGGTAGACCGCTCCGCGGCTTACGCGGCGCGCTATGCGGCAAAAAATATTGTGGCGGCGGGGCTGGCAAAAAAATGTGAGATTCAGCTCTCCTACGCTATCGGCGTGGCACAGCCGACATCCATCATGGTCAATACATACGGGACAGGGAAGGTTTCTGACAGCAAGCTGGTGGAGATTATAAGAGAGAATTTCGAGCTCCGTCCGGCGGGAATCATCAAGATGCTGGACCTTCGCCGTCCGATTTACAAGCAGACGGCAGCGTATGGGCATTTCGGCAGAAACGATTTGGATTTGCCATGGGAAAAACTGGATAAAGCAGAAGCACTGAAAAGATATCTGGGATGATGTTGAATTAAAGTCCTGGGGTATGCTATACTAATTACACTGTTCCCGGTCAGAGACGACGACAGTACACGAAAGGGGTAAGACCGGGGCACAGAAGGTCTGAGCACAGTGCGGATTTTAAACAGAGGCGGGCACTTTACCAAGGACCCGCCTTGTTTGATTTATTCCATAGGAAAGTCCTTTGGAGCGTACTATAGAATAAAGGTTCTCCTGCACGGCGTAAAATGTCCGGGGGAAATCAGTATGGGAGGAAACAGGAGATGAAGCTGAAGACAAAACTGATAATCGCTTTTATGACTGTGATGATACTGCCGACCATTTTTACTACAGTGGCGATGTATACGTTCGCACCGCGCAAGGTCAATGAGATTCAGCAGGTGTATCTGTTGATTGTCTTTCTGACAGCGGCGCTCTTGATTTACTGGATTTACCGCACGGTGTCCGTGCCCCTGGCGAAGCTTCAGAAGGCAGCGCGTAATATTAAAGAGGGAAATCTGGATTTTGAGATAAAGAGAGAGGCGGACGATGAGATAGGACAGCTCTGCCAGGACTTTGAGGAGATGCGGCTGCGCCTGAAAGCGAACGCCGAGGAGAAGGTCGCTTATGATAAGGAGAACAAGGAATTAATCAGCAATATTTCCCATGACTTAAAGACGCCTATCACGGCAATCAAAGGTTATGTGGAGGGAATTATGGACGGCGTGGCGGATACGCCGGAAAAGATGGACAGATACATCAAAACCATTTACAATAAGGCTAATGAGATGGACCTTCTCATTAATGAGCTGACATTGTATTCGAAAATAGATACCAACCGTATACCGTACAATTTTACAACGATATCAGCGAAAGAATACTTTGCGGACTGTGCGGAGGACCTTCACATGGAGTTGGAGGCAAAGGGCGTGGAGTTTTCCTATTGCAATTATGTGGAAGTGGATTCCAAGGTTATTGTGGACCCGGAGCAGCTTCGCAGAGTTATCAACAATATCGTATCCAATTCCCTGAAATACATGGATAAACCCAAAGGGAAGATTACGATGAATTTAAAGGATGTGGGAGATTTTATCCAGGTGGAACTTGGAGACAACGGAAAGGGCATCGCGGCGAAGGATTTGCCGTATATATTCGACCGGTTTTACCGGACGGATGCCTCGCGGAACTCTTCAAAAGGAGGCAGCGGGATTGGGCTTTCCATTGTCAAGAAAATTGTAGAGGAACATGGCGGAAATATCTGGGCAACCAGCAATGAGGGAGAGGGCACGACCATGTACTTCGTAGTCAGAAAATATCAGGAGGTACCAATGGATGAGTAAACGCATTTTAATCGTGGAAGATGAAGAGAGCATCGCTGAATTAGAGCGGGACTATCTGGAACTGAGCGGCTTTGGAGTGGAAGTCGCCTGTGACGGAGAGGAAGGCAGACAGAAGGCGCTGGAGGAAGATTTTGACCTTATTATTTTGGATTTGATGCTTCCGGGCGTGGATGGTTTTGAAATCTGCCGCCAAGTGCGGGACCAGAAGAACACGCCGATTATCATGGTATCCGCGAAAAAGGATGATATCGATAAAATCCGGGGACTCGGTCTGGGCGCGGATGACTATATGACAAAGCCTTTCAGTCCCAGTGAGCTGGTGGCGAGAGTGAAAGCACATCTGGCGCGATATGAGCGTCTCATCGGAAGCAATGTGGAAGAAAATGAAGTGATTGAGATTCGCGGGCTGAAAATCGACACCACGGCGAGGCGGGTGTGGGTCAACGGCGAGGAGCGCTCCTTTACTACAAAGGAATTTGACCTTCTGACTTTCCTTGCAAAGCATCCGAATCACGTATACACGAAGGAAGAATTGTTCCGGGAAATCTGGGATATGGAATCCATTGGTGATATCGCCACAGTAACAGTGCATATCAAGAAAATCCGTGAGAAGATTGAATACGACACGTCACATCCGCAGTATATTGAGACAATCTGGGGTGTGGGGTACCGGTTTAAAGTTTAATGAGGCTCATCCGGGGGACTCCTCCCCGGGTGAGTTTATTAGAGAAGAGTGTGGAAACCCATGGAAAAGAAGAACAGTACAAGAAGAATACGATTTAATACAATGCAGAAAATTGCGATTGGCTTCTTTGGTGTTATTTTTGCAGGTGGAGTCCTCTTGTGGCTTCCTGTCTGCAACCAGAAGCCTATCGCATTCTTTGATTCTTTATTTACCTCTGTATCGGCAGTATGTGTGACAGGACTGGTGACGATTGTTCCGGCAGAGCAGTTTACGCTTTTGGGGAAAATCATCCTGATGCTCCTGATACAGATTGGCGGATTGGGGATTATCGCCTGTACTGTGGCGTTTTTTCTCCTTCTCAGACGAAAGATTACTATGAAAGACCGGATTGTGATTCAGCAGGCATACGGACTGGATACCCTTTCCGGGCTTGTGAAATTTGTTATCCGCATTTTAAAAGGAACGCTCATTGTTGAAGGGATTGGCGCAGTTCTGTTTGCCATGGCATTTATACCCCAGTACGGAGTGCGCGATGGGATAGGATATAGCCTCTTTCATTCGATATCTGCCTTCTGCAATGCGGGAATCGACATTTTAGGCAGCAACAGCTTTATGGATTATGTATCTTCACCTATTGTAAATTTCACAACAATGTTTTTGATTGTTGCAGGTGGCTTGGGATTTCCGGTATGGCATGACATCCATATGAACAGCAGCCGGGTAATAAAAGAAAAAGAGCCTAAAATCAGACTGTGGAGGCGGCTTGGTCTGCAGAGTAAAGTCGTCCTTACGATGACAGCATTACTGCTGATTTTAGGAACAGTGGGATATTTCTTTCTGGAATACAGTAATCCTGAGACAATGGGAGATTTGAATTTAGGAGATAAACTCATGGCATCCGGCTTTCAGTCTGTGACTACAAGGACAGCGGGATATGCGACAATACCGCAGGCAGAACTTACAGCAGGCTCCAGAATGTTAGGCTGTATCCTGATGTTGATTGGAGGTTCTCCATGCGGTACGGCGGGCGGTGTGAAGACCACGACCATGGCGATGCTTCTGCTGACGGTTATTTCTGTGCTGCGGGGCAGAAAGGATACCGAGTGTTTTGGCAGAAAGATAGAAGATTCCAATGTGCGTACGGGAATTGCCATTGTTTTCGTGACGTGTGTATTGTGGATTGCAGGTATTCTGGTCATCACGGTATTGGAGCCGGGAACGGACTACCTTGATATTATGTATGAGGCAACTTCCGCGGTAGGGACGGTTGGGCTTTCCGCTAATTTGACTCCCGCGCTTGAGAGGGGCAGCCAGGCAGTGTTGATGGTCCTGATGTATGCAGGCAGGATTGGTCCCATGACAATGGCTCTCGTCTTTGCCGGAAAGGCAAGGGCGGGCACACAGCTTCGGGAACTGCCGGAGAAACGGATTATGTTGGGATAGAGCGTGACAGTATTTTTTATAGTGGAAAAATATCAGGATAGCAGAGGAGAAGAAAAATGAAAAAGCAATTTGCAGTATTTGGGCTGGGAAGTTTCGGCTGGAGTGTTGCCTTGACCCTGGAAAGTCTGGGCTGCGATGTTCTGGTTGTGGATAAGTCTTATGAGAAGATACAGGAGATTTCAGATATGGTATCCTATGCCATGAAAGCTGATGTATCTGACCCGGAAGTCATGCAGACACTGGGAGGAAGGAATCTGGACGGGGCAGTGGTGGCGGTTTCCGAAAATTTAGAAGCCAGCATCATGGCGACCATGCTGAGCAAGGAGATGGGAATCCCTTATGTACTGGCAAAGGCAAAAGACCATCTGCAGGGAGTCATTCTGGAGCGGGTCGGCGCGGATTCTATCGTGTATCCGGAGCGAGAGATGGGAAGCCGCGTGGCGAAGAACCTGGTATCCAGCACTTTTACAGACTGGATGGAACTTTCTTCGGAGTACAGTATGGCAGAGACAGCAGTACCCCAGAAATGGGTGGGACACAGCCTTGCCGAATTAAAAATACGCGAAAAATTTGGCCTGAATGTGGTGGGGATTATCCAGAATGAAGAGGTGAAGGTGGTTCTGAATCCGCAGGAGCCGCTTCCGGAAGATGGTATCCTCATCATCATAGGAGCAAATTCTGTTTTGGAGAAGTTCCACACGGAATCATAGAGAAAAGAATATGCCCTTGTAAAGAGAGGGCAAGTAAAGAGAAACAGAGGGAGCAGCATGATAACAAGCACATCAAACCCGAAGATAAAAGAGCTCGTGCAGCTCAAAAAAAAGAGCAGGATACGAGATAAAGAAGGGGTATTTCTGGCAGAGGGAATCCGATTGGTGAAGGAGATGCCGCCGGAACGCATCAAGGCTCTGTATATTTCTGAAAGCTGGCGGGAAAAGAATCAAAAAGAAGCGTCCCGCCTGGTCCATGGAAAGGAAGGAGCGGAAGTACAGATATTGTCAGATACGGTCTTTGCCTATGTCTCAGATACCAAAACTCCCCAGGGAATTTTGGCAGTTGTCAGGCAGATGGAATATGACCTTCCTGATATCACAGGTGAGAGGAGGGGGCAGGTTCCACATATCCTGGTTTTGGATAACCTGCAGGACCCCGGCAATCTGGGGACTATTTTTCGGACTGCGGAGGCGGCTGGAGCTACGGGAATCCTCATGAGCAGGGAGTGCGTGGATATTTACAATCCCAAGGTTATCCGCTCCACAATGGGGGCCATATGCCGGGTTCCGTTTTACTATGCAGAGGATATCTGTACAGAGATTGAAAAATTAAAAGAAAAGAAAATAAGCGTATACGCGGCACATCTGGAGGGAAAGACTTTCTACGATGAAGAGGATTACAGAGAAGGCTGTGCGTTCCTGATAGGAAATGAGGGAAATGGACTGCGCGAGGAGGTAGCTGCGTGTGCCGGATGCCGGGTGCGTATCCCCATGGAGGGACAGGCGGAGTCGCTCAATGCGGCGGTGGCTTCGGCAGTGCTGATGTATGAGGTGAGCAGGCAGAGGAGACGACAGGAGTGATGCGATGGAACCGCTATTGGATTTGACGAAGGAATATGGTATTGTTTTAGATGGAGGGGGAGCCCGGGGCGCTTATCAGATAGGCGCATGGAAGGCTTTAAAAGAAGCGGGCATGAAGATTAATGCCGTGGCGGGGACCTCCGTGGGCGCTTTAAACGGCGCGCTCATCTGTATGGACGATGTAGAGATGGCGGAGAAGATATGGAGTGAGATGACCTTTTCCAAAGTGATGGATGTGGATGACACCTGGATGGAAGACCTCTTCAGCGGAAAAGGGAAATTCGCGGACGTGCTGGCGGAAATCTGGAAGACGCTCTCCGACGGCGGCGTGGATGTCACCCCTCTTCGGGAGCTCATTCACAGCGTCATAGATGAGGAGAAGATAAGGAACTCCGGGAAAGAGTTCTGCCTTCTGACATTTTCTGTCACAGATATGAAAGAATTAGACCTAAGTATCGAGGACATTCCGGATGGGATGCTTGAGGACTTTCTTCTGGCAAGCGCGTATCTGGTGGGATTTAAGAATGAAAAGCTCCATGGCAAGCGCTATATCGATGGCGGGGTGGTGAACAATGTCCCGCTTAATTCGCTGGTAAAGAGGGGCTATACAGATATTATCGAAATCCGCATACATGGTCCCGGCAGGGTGCCGCGGGTGAAACTTCCCAAGGACAGTGAGGTCTATGAGATTGGTCCGCGGGTGAGACTTGGGAGCATCATAGAATTTGAAGGAAAGAAAAGCCGCAGAAATTTTAAGATTGGATACTACGATGCCAAACGTCTGCTGTACGGGCTGGAAGGGATTATCTACTATCTGGAGCAGACCCACGACGACGCCTGGTATGAGCAGCAGTTAGAAGGAATTTCCGAGAGGGAGAAGGCAGAGATGGCATTTGTGTTAAAGCTCGCCCTGGGATTTTCCGATAAGGAACTGTATCTCGCCATGCTGGAAGCTACCGCGAAGCTCCTTCGGGTGCCGAAATATGAGATTTATACGGTAGATGCATTGACAGAGGTTGTAAAAGAGCGTTATGCTTTGCTGGCAGACAAAATCAATCTGCCGAGATTTACACATATATTGATGAACATAGGAGAGGACAAAGAGATGGATTTAAAAGGAAGAAATTTTTTGACACTGAAGGATTTTACACCGGAGGAGATTGGTTATCTGCTTGATTTGTCAGCAGATTTAAAAGAGAAGAAGAAAAACGGTATCCCGGTGGACAACTACAGAGGGAAAAATATTGCTCTGATTTTTGAGAAGACCAGCACCCGTACACGCTGTGCCTTTGAGGTGGCGGCACATGACATGGGAATGGGGACCACCTATCTCGACCCGTCAGGCTCCCAGATTGGCAAGAAAGAGAGCATTGAGGATACGGCGCGCGTGCTGGGAAGAATGTACGACGGCATCGAATACCGCGGATTCGGACAGGAGATTGTGGAGGATTTGGCGAAATACGCGGGAGTTCCGGTATGGAACGGTCTGACAAATGAGTATCACCCGACACAGATGCTGGCAGATTTGCTCACCATCCGCGAGAATTTCGGGACACTCAAAGGCATCAAGCTGGTATACATGGGAGATGCCCGCTTTAATATGGGAAATTCCCTGATGATTGCCTGCGCGAAGATGGGTATGCACTTTGTGGCGTGCACGATTAAGAAATACTTCCCCAATGAGGAACTGGTGAATCTGTGCCGCGAATACGCGAAAGAGAGCGGGGCGACCATCACGCTGACAGAGGATGTGAAGGAAGGAACAAAAGACGCCGACGTTATCTACACAGATGTGTGGGTATCCATGGGAGAACCGGACGAAGTATGGGAGGAGCGGATTCGCGAGCTTTCCCCGTACAAGGTGACAAAGGACGTGATGGCGAACGCCAAGGACGAGGCAATCTTCTTACACTGCCTGCCGGCGTTCCACGATTTGAAGACGACCATCGGAAAAGAGATGGGCGAGCGTTTTGGAATCCAGGATATGGAAGTGACGGACGAGGTATTTGAGTCTGAACAGTCCAAAGTATTTGATGAGGCGGAAAACCGTATGCACACCATCAAAGCAGTCATGGTGGCTACGCTGGGAGAAAAATAGAAAGTGAAAGCAGAAATATTAAAAATGCTGCGGGAAGCGGACGGATATGTATCCGGACAGCAGCTCTGTGAGAAGTTCGGGGTGTCCCGCACTGCTATCTGGAAGGTTATCGGACAGTTGAAGGACGAGGGCTACCAGGTGGAGGCGGTCAGAAACCGGGGCTACCGGATTGTGGACAGCCCGGACGTGATGACAGCAGAAGAATTGGAGAGCCTGATAAAGACCAAATGGGCGGGGCGTCATGTGGTGTACTACCCGGAGACAGATTCCACCAATCTGCGGGCAAAGCTTTTGGGGGAGGAGGGCGCTCCCCACGGTACTCTGGCAGTTGCGGATATGCAGGTGGCAGGCAGAGGAAGACGCGGAAGAACGTGGGAATGTTCTCCCGGCGGGAGTATCTATATGTCGTTGCTTTTGCGCCCGCAGATAGAGCCGCAGAAAGCGCCCATGATGACACTGGTCATGGCAGTTGCCGTGGCACAGGCGCTGCGGGAGTATGGTGGATTTGATGTGCAGATAAAGTGGCCCAATGACATTGTCATAAACGGCAAAAAACTGGTGGGAATCCTGACAGAGATGAGCACGGAGATAGACTATATCAACCATGTGGTGATTGGCGTGGGCATCAATGTGAATATCAGGGAGTTTCCGGAAGATATATGTGAAACCGCAACCTCTCTTTATATAGAAGGAGGACATACGGTGAAGCGCGCGCCTCTCATCGCCGAGGTCATGCGACGGTTTGAGGAATACTATGGGAAATTTGAGAAGGCGGGAAATCTCTCCCTCCTCAAAGAGGAATATAACGGGCTGCTCATCAACCGGGACCGGGAAGTGCGCATACTGGGAAGCAGAGAAACCTATACGGCCCGCGCGCTGGGAATCAACGAGACCGGCGAGCTGCTGGTGATAAGGGAAGACGGCACACAGGAAGAAGTATATGCCGGAGAAGTCTCTGTCCGCGGCGTATACGGATACGTCTAGCAGTGCAGGAGTATAAAAAGCTAAAAGCGGGAAAAGGCCAGCAGGAAGGAAAGCAGATGGAAGAAGAGATGGTATTGTGCGCCGCGAGCGCATATGAACAGAAATATTACTTCAATCCGGAATTTGACGCATTGCCGGAGGAGGTCAAACAGGAGCTGCAGATTATGTGTGTGCTGTACACCGAAGATGTGGGCGGCATTTTCATGGTTGTTTTTGATGAGGAGGGCAATCTGGAATTGAAAGTGGACCATGAAGAAAATGACCTCGCATTTGATGAAATTGGAAGTGTACTGAAGATTAAAGAGCTCCAGCAGAAGAAAGTGGAACTTTTCGAGTCACTGGAATTATTTTTCCGGGTATTTTACCTGGGGGAAGAAATGGAATAGACGTGGATAGGAGGAAGAAAATGCTGCTGACGATTGATGTGGGAAATACCAATATTACGATGGGCGTGTTTGAGGAGGAAGAGCTCATAGGCACGTTTCGCATGACGACGAAACAGGCGAGGACTTCCGATGAATATGGATTTACCATCTGCGGAATCCTGGAGCACAGGGATATTTCCTCCAAGGATATCCATGCGGTCATCATCGCTTCGGTGGTGCCGGATATCATGCATTCGCTGACAAACGGAATCATCAAATATCTGGAAGTGAGACCTCTGGTCGTCTCCGCCGGAATCAAGACAGGGCTTCGCATTGTGACGGAAAATCCGAAGGAAATCGGACCCGACCGTATCGTGGATGCGGTGGCGGCGTACGAGCTGGCAAAAGGCGCGGTCATTGTTGTGGACTTCGGTACAGCAACTACTTATGATTTGATAGGACCGGACGGCACATTTGAGGCGGGAATTACAGCGCCGGGGATTGAGACAGCGGGACGCTCCCTGTGGGGCGGGACGGCGATGCTGCCGGCAGTGGAAATCAAGAAGCCGAAATCCATTCTGGCAAAAGAGACTATCAGCAGTATGCAGGCAGGACTGGTTTACGGCGCCATCGGGCAGACAGAATACATCATAGAGCAGATAAAGAGGGAAGCTCCCTATGAGAATATCGCGGTCATTGCCACAGGAGGGCTGGGAAAAATCATCGCGGATTCCACAGACAGTATCGATTCCTACGACCCGCAGCTCACCCTCAATGGTCTGCGTCTGATTTATCATAAAAACAGGAAATAATGGGATAATAGAGATGAAACACTTAACGATAGGCAATGTGACACTGGACAATTGTTATATACTGGGACCCATGGCAGGCGTGACAGACCTGCCATTTCGCTTGCTGTGCAAAGAGCAGGGCGCCGGGCTTGTCTGTATGGAGATGGTCAGCGCGAAGGGGATTTTGTACAACAATAAAAATACAGAGAGCCTTTTAACGATTCACCCGGAAGAAATGCCCGCCTCCCTGCAGCTTTTCGGTTCAGACCCGAAGATTGTAAGCGAGATGGCAAAAAGGATAGAAGAGCGCCCCTTTGCTATTTTGGATATCAATATGGGATGCCCGGTTCCGAAGGTCGTAAAAAACGGCGAAGGTTCCGCTCTCATGAAAAACCCCAAGCTTGTCTATGAGCTGGTGAGCGCTGTGGTGAAGGCAATCGAAAAGCCGGTGACGGTGAAAATCCGCAAAGGGTTTGACGAAACACATGTCAATGCCGTGGAAATCGCAAAGGTGATAGAGGAGGCAGGCGCTTCGGCGGTGGCGGTGCACGGCAGGACAAGGGAGCAGTACTACAGTGGGAAGGCGGATTGGGATATCATCCGCCAGGTCAAGGAGGCAGTTAAGATTCCCGTGATTGGAAACGGGGATGTCACTTCCGCGCAGAAAGCGGTGGAGATACAGAAAGTCACCGGGTGCGACGGGGTCATGGTCGCCCGCGGCGCGCAGGGGAATCCCTGGATATTTTCCGAATTAAGTACCTATGAAAAGACAGGGGAAATTCCGCCCAGACCAGACATTTCCCGGATACGGGACACGATGCTCAGACACGCCCGTCTGCTCATCGAATATAAGGGGGATTACACCGGAATCCGGGAGATGAGAAAGCACGTGGCATGGTACACCAAAGGGCTACGCGGAGCCGCAAAACTGCGGGAAAAGATTAATACAGTAGAGTCTTATCCAGAACTGGAAAATCTCTTGACATCATTATAGGGATTGGGTATAATATTGAAATTGTGAAATATAATTGAAAAGAATGGAGCACGGGAGCACTGTTCCCTGCGATTTATATAGTAAGAAAATACGTGAAAGAAAGGAAGCAGAGGTAACAATGGCAGAGGCAAAGAAGAGACTGCTGACATACGCAGGTCTGAAGGCTCTGGAGGACGAGCTTGAGAATCTGAAAGTAGTCAAAAGAAAAGAAGTTGCGCAGAAAATCAAAGAGGCGAGAGAGCAGGGAGACTTATCCGAGAACGCTGAGTATGATGCGGCGAAGGATGAGCAGAGAGACATTGAGGCGAGAATTGAGGAACTGGAAGGTATTCTCAAGAACGCCGAGGTTGTCGTTGAGGACGAAGTGGACTTTGATAAAATCAATGTAGGCTGCACGGTTAAAGTGTTCGACATCACATATGATGAAGATATGGAATTTAAGATTGTCGGCTCCACAGAGGCGAACAGTCTGGAAGGTAAGATTTCCAACGAGTCTCCGGTAGGACAGGCGCTTATGGGCAAAAAAGTCGGAGATACAGTCGATGTGGAGACACAGGCTGGAGTCATCCAGTACAAGGTATTGGATATCAGCCGTTCTATGTAGGATTAAAGAACATCTATAATTGCTGCCGCAGCGCGGGAGCGGAGAGGTTTTAAGGCATTTCACCAGGCAGTGAAACAGAGAAGATTTACAGACCCCATTCATCAGGAGAGTGCATAAAGACTCCTGACGCAAGGGGTCTTGTATTCCCTTATGGAGAGAAAGGAGAAAGCAGTGGCTGAACAGCAGAAAAAGGTACAGGAACCAGATTTGAACCAGTTGAGAAAGGTTCGCCGCGAGAAGCTGGCAGAACTTCAGGCGAATGGTAAAGACCCGTTTGTCATCACAAAATATGAGCAGACGATTCACAGTGTACAGATTAGAGAAGATTTTGAAAACCTGGAAGGAAAACAGGTATCCATCGCAGGGCGAATGATGTCCAAGCGTGTGATGGGAAAGGCTTCTTTTTGCAATGTCCAGGATTTGAAAGGCAACATTCAGTCCTACGTGGCGCGAGACAGCGTGGGAGACGAGAATTATAAAGAATTTAAGAAACTGGATGTAGGTGATATCATCGGAATCGTCGGTGAAGTGTTCAAGACCAAGACCGGGGAAATCTCCATCCATGCATCTTCTGTGACCCTGCTCTCCAAGAGCCTTCAGATATTGCCGGAGAAGTTCCACGGGCTGACAAACACGGATATCCGTTACCGTCAGAGATATGTGGATTTGATTATGAATCCGGATGTAAAAGATACCTTTATCAAACGCTCTAAAATCTTAAGCGCTATCCGCCGCTATCTGGACGGGGAAGGATTTATGGAAGTGGAGACTCCGATGCTGGTGAGCAACGCCGGGGGCGCTGCGGCAAGACCCTTTGAGACTCACTTCAATGCTCTGGATGAAGATTTCAAGCTGCGCATTTCACTGGAATTGTACCTGAAACGTCTGATTGTCGGGGGAATGGAGAGAGTCTATGAAATCGGAAGAGTGTTCCGAAATGAGGGACTGGACACCAGACACAACCCGGAGTTTACTCTTATGGAGTTATATCAGGCATATACGGATTATAACGGCATGATGGATTTGACAGAGAAATTGTACCGCTATGTGGCGCAGGAAGTGCTTGGCACTACCACCATTGTTTACAACGGTGTGGAGATGGATTTAGGTAAGCCGTTTGAGCGCATCACCATGGTCGATGCGGTGAAGAAATACGCCGGCGTGGACTGGAATGAAGTGGAGACGCTGGAGCAGGCGAGAGCGCTGGCAAAAGAGCACAATGTAGAGTTTGAAGAGCATCACAAGAAAGGGGACATCCTCTCTTTGTTCTTCGAGGAATTTGCGGAGGAGCATCTGATTCAGCCGACCTTTGTGACAGACCATCCGATTGAGATATCTCCGCTGACAAAGAAGAAACCGGAAAATCCCGATTATGTAGAGCGTTTTGAGTTCTTCATGAACGGCTGGGAGATGGCGAACGCATACTCCGAGTTAAATGACCCCATTGACCAGAGAGAACGCTTTAAAGCACAGGAAGAATTGCTGGCACAGGGTGACGAGGAGGCAAATACGACAGATGAAGACTTCCTCAACGCGCTGGAGATTGGTATGCCGCCTACAGGAGGAATCGGGTTCGGTATCGACAGAATGTGTATGCTGCTGACAGACTCCGCAGCAATCAGAGATGTGCTGCTCTTTCCAACCATGAAATCACTGGGTGCGGCAAAGAATGAGGCGAACAATGCAGCGCAGGCAAAAACAGCGGCTGCAAAGGCAGAAAATAAGACAGCAGAAGCCGTAAACACAGCTCCGGTGGTGGACTTCTCCAATGTAAAGATTGAACCCATCTTTGAGGAGATGGTGGACTTTGAGACATTCAGCAAGTCCGATTTCCGCGCGGTGAAAGTTTTGGCTTGTGAGGCAGTGCCGAAGTCCAAGAAGCTTTTGAAGTTTACATTAGACGATGGTGAGAGCAAAGACCGTGTGATTTTAAGCGGTATTCACGAGTATTACGAGCCGGAAGAACTTGTCGGAAAGACTTGTATTGCTATCGTAAACCTGCCGCCGAGGGCGATGATGGGAATCGATTCCTGCGGTATGTTGATTAGCGCGGTACATGAAGAAGACGGTCATGAAGGACTGAACCTGCTGATGGTGGACGATAGGATACCGGCGGGAGCGAAGTTGTATTAAGATGTACCTTTGGGGGACAAAATGATTAAACTCTTAATCCGATTATAAATGGTTAAAATCGTGTGACACTTACACTAAATGACAGACCTTGAGAGAAAAAGCTCTTTCAAGGTCTTTTTTGATACATATGTATTTGGTATTTCCATAAGATATAGATATGGACGAGAGTGGAATGGTACATACTAAAAGAATGAATTGACTTATAATCAAAGTTTATGATAATATAAAGTTGACTTTAGAATATCCTAAAAACGGAGGCCGTATTATGGAATATTTAAAGCGGGAATTGGAGCGGAAGTTCCTTAAGATGAATTGTCATTTTAAGGCTGTTTTAGTAACCGGAGCAAGGCAGGTCGGAAAAACAACAATGCTGAAGCATTTGGCAGAAGGCACAAACAGAACATATGTAACCCTGGATAATCGTATGGCAAGGGACCTTGCAAAGAGTGACCCGGTATTGTTTTTTCAAACCTATCAGCCACCGATACTGATAGATGAAATTCAGAAAGCACCGGAACTTTTCGAGCAAATAAAGATTATGTGTGATAATAGCGACGAGAAAGGACAGTTCTGGATTACAGGTTCGCAGCAATACCAAATGATGAGACAGGTTAGAGAAACTCTGGCAGGCAGAATTGGCATATTAAATCTGTATAGTCTTTCACAACGGGAAAAGCAGAGGGTTTTAATAGAAGATGACCTTGATTTATCTCTGCGGGGATTGCAGAAAAGACAGAAACTTTTTGAAAAAAATAATATCATCAATGTTTATAGGCATATTTGGACGGGGGGAATGCCGGATGTTCAGAATGTTGATGCGGAGATACGAGAAGAATATTTCAATTCTTATGTAGAAACATATCTTATGCGCGACGCAGTAGAAGCCGGGGGTGTGAGTGATACTGTAAGATTTTCAAAGTTTTTAAGCGCGTGTGCGGCTTTGATATCTCAGCAGGTCAACTATTCCACATTAGCTGAAGCAGCTGAGATATCAGAACCTACAGCAAAGGCTTGGCTGCATGTTTTAGAAGGGCTTGGAATTGTATATCTTCTTAAACCATATGAAAATAATGAGCTGAAACGACTTGTTAAAATGCCAAAACTCTATTTCTGTGATACAGCACTTGCGGCATATCTGTCAATGTGGCTGTCTCCGGAAACGCTGATGAACGGCGCTGCAAGTGGTTATTATTATGAAAACTATGTTGTTATGGAATTTGTAAAGACATATGCTTATTCAAAGACAAAGGTAAATCTTACCTATTACAGAGACTCTAATGCAAAAGAGATTGATATTTTTATCGAGGAAAATGATATCATTCATCCGATTGAAATAAAAAAATCGGCAAGTCCTGACAGACGGGAAATAAAGAAGTATTCTGTTATTGATAAAACTTTGCTTAAACGAGGGAGCGGCGGCATTGTCTGCATGTGTGAGGAAGTTATGCCGATTGACAGTGATAACTGTTTTATTCCCAGCAATATCATTTAGCTGAAAGGAACAACGATTTCGTGTTACAATTCTCATATAAAACATGAAGGAAAGTGGTAGATTGACATGACAATCAAGGAAATTGCGCAGCTTGCGGGTGTATCCAGCTCCGCGGTATCAAGATACTTAAACGGAGGCTATATCAGCGAGGAGAAGAAAGAGCAGATTAAAAAAGTGATTTCAGAGACGGGGTATCAGCCCTCCGCCCAGGCGAGGACTCTGCGCACGAAGCGGGGACAGCTGGTGGGAGTGGTGGTGCCGAAGATTAATTCCGAGAGTATCAGCCGGGTCACGGAAGGGATAGGCAAGATACTTTCGGAAAGAGGATATCATATGCTTCTTGCCAGCACGGACAACAATACAGACAAAGAGCTCTTTTACCTGTCTTTGTTCGAGAAATATCCGGTGGACGGAATCATTTTGATTGGCACGATGATTACGCCCGGACACCGGAAATTTCTAAAGGAGACAGGGATTCCGGTGGTGGTAGTGGGACAGCATACGAAGTACGCCAACTGCATTTATCATGATGATTATGAAGCGGGCAAGGCGATGGGAAAATACGCGGCGGCATATCTCGCAGAAAAGAGCACAGTAAAGGGTGAGAAAAAGAGTGTGGCGGCAGTACAGGGAGCAAAAAAGGGTGTAGAAAAGAACACAGAAGAGCGGCGCGGGAGGGCGGCATATATTTCGGTTACAAGAGAGGACAAGTCTGCCGGGGCTGCCCGCGAGGACGGATTTAAGGCTGGGTTCAAGGCGGGCGGAATGGTGCTGGAGGAAAGCTGCATCCGGGTATCCGCGTTTACGACAGATTCAGGATATGAAAAGGCAAAAGAACTTTTGGACGAAGAAAGTGATATCGATATCATATGCTGCGCGACGGATACGATTGCCGCAGGAGCGATACGCGCAGTCAAAGAATGCGGCAGAGAAGGAATCCGGGTGACCGGATTTGGCGACAACCAGCTTCTCAAAGCAGCGACAGGGGGAATCCCGACGGTCCATTTCGGGTACAAGACAAGTGGAATCCGAGGGGCAGAGCTTCTGCTGGATGTGATTGAACGGGGCGAGAAGATACCGATGGAAATAAAACTGGGATTTCGCTTTGTGGACTCTGTTCGTGCAATATAGACAAAAAATAAAGTATAATCTTATGAAAAATGCCATCTTTACAAATGGCATTTTTTTTCTTATCATTTACATGTGATATGAAATCGATTTCACATGTAAATGATATTGTGAAGAAAAAAGTAGTTAAAATAAGGAAGGGAGATATGACATGGATTACAGGAAAACAGCGCAGGATATCCTGGGTCAGATTGGCGGGAGTAAGAATATTGTATCTGCCGCACACTGTGCGACAAGGCTCCGTCTGGTCATCGCGGACAACAGCAAGGCAGACAAAGAAGCCCTGGAGAATATTGACGGTGTCAAAGGAGTGTTTGAGGCATCCGGGCAGCTCCAGATTATCCTGGGGACAGGCACGGTAAACAAGGTGTTTGATGAGTTTATCTCGATTGCGGGGATTACAGCCAGCTCCAAAGCGGAGGCAAAAGAGGCGGCAGCCCAGAAGCAGAATATATTTCTGAGGGCAATCAAGCTTTTGGGAGATATTTTCGTGCCTATCATACCTGCAATCGTGGCGAGCGGATTTCTCATGGGAATCATGAATTCTCTGGATTTCATGATTAACAACGGTTTCCTCAGCATGGATACGAGCAGTTCCATTTATGTATTTGCCAATCTGTTCAGCAACACGGCATACACCTTCCTGCAGATATTGATTGCGTTTTCAGCGGCGAAGGCATTTGGCGCAAATCCGTATCTGGGAGCAGTTATCGGCATGATTATGATTAATCCCAGTTTGCAGAACGCATACACTGTCGCTACAGAAGGGGTACAGCAGACACAGTCCGTGTTCTTCGGGTTGTATGATATTGACATGGTGGGATACCAGGGGCATGTGATTCCGGTGGTCATCGCAGTGTGGGTACTCTCTGTGATTGAGAAGAAGCTCCATAAGATTGTCCCGGAAGTCCTGGACTTGTTTGTCACGCCTCTTGTTAGTGTGTTTGTGACAGGATATCTGACACTGTCCGTCATCGGTCCGGTTTTCGTCTGGGCAGAGAATGCAATTCTCGGCGGAATCCAGTGGCTTCTGACCCTTCCGCTGGGACTGGGAAGTCTGGTCATGGGTTCTCTGTACGCGCCTACCGTTGTCACAGGTATCCATCAGATGTATACAGCCATTGACATCGGCCAGATTGCGCAGTATGGCGTTACATATTGGCTCCCTCTTGCGAGTGCGGCGAACATCGCCCAGGGAGCGGCAGCGCTGGCGGTAGCAGTGAAGTCAAAGGATAAGAAAATCAAGTCCTTGGCACTTCCTTCTTCTTTGAGTGCATTTATGGGAATCACAGAGCCGGCAATCTTCGGCGTGAACTTAAGATTTTTAAAACCATTTATCGCAGGATGTATCGGCGGTGGATGCGGCGCGCTCTATGCTTCTATCGTACAGCTTGGAGCCAAGGGAACAGGCGTTACAGGTATCTTTGGTATTCTTCTGTGTCTGGAGGAACCGGTACAATATATCATTGAAATGCTGATTGCTGTCGGCGTGGCTTTCGCTCTTTCCTTTGTCCTCTACAAAGACCAAGTGAAGAATGGAAAGGAGAGCGCAAGGCAGAATAGTGAGGGGACTCCGATGCTGAGCGGCAGCGAAGGAAACGAGGTACAGGGCAGTATTGCAGGAAACACTGCGGCAGAGTCAGCAGAGACGGAAAATCATACGGCGGACTCCGCAGCGCTTGGAGGTGGAAACACATCTTCAGAAGAACTGGTGACTCCGGTGGAAGGAAAGCTGATTCCGCTTACAGAAGTGAGTGACGAGACGTTCGCATCCGAGATGCTTGGGACGACAATCCCGGTGGAACCATCCAATGGAAAGATTCTGGCGCCCTGCGATGGGGAAGTTATCAACATTTTCGATACCGGTCATGCCGTGTGTATGACAACGCCGACAGGCGGGGAGCTTCTGATACATGTGGGTGTGGATACTGTGAAGCTGGATGGAAAAGGATTTACCAAAAAAGTTGCGGACGGCGCAAAAGTACAGAAAGGGGACGTGCTCATCGAGGCGGACTTAGATGTCATAAAGCAGGCAGGATATCCGGCAACGACGATGGTTATCCTTACAAATGCGGATGAATACAGCGAGATTAAAAAAGCAGAGCCTGGGGATGTGACAGCGGATTCTGTAATCCTGGCACTGAAAAAATAGAAGAAATTGTGGACAGGGAACCGCAGTTATAAAACGAAAAATCATGGATATGAAAGCATGATGAGGTAGACAGTATGAATACATTGACAAGAGATTTGATGAATCTGACAGCGGAAAAGGAGAGAGAGGCGGAGGAAAAAAGAAAAGCAGGCTGCGGGCGTTTCCGCCAGACATTTCACCTGATGCCGCCTACCGGATGGCTCAATGACCCCAATGGTCTGTGCCAGTTTAAAGGCGTATATCATGTGTTTTTCCAGTATTCTCCTTTTGACGCGCAGGGCGGACTTAAAATGTGGGGGCATTACACGAGCAGGGATATGATTTCCTGGGAATATCAGGGCGCTGCGCTTTATCCTGACCAGCCCTTTGACTGTCACGGAGTATATTCCGGCTGCGCATGGATTGAAAACGAAAAGATGTATCTGTATTATACCGGAAATGTAAAGATGGAAGACCGGGATGATTATATTAACAGCGGCAGACAATCCAATACCGTGCTGGTGGAGAGTGAGGACGGATTTCATTTAGGTCGGAAAAAGCTGTTGATGAAAAATGAAGACTATCCGGATGACCTGACTCTCCATGTGAGAGACCCCAAGGTATGGAAAGAAAACGGAATCTACTACATGCTGCAGGGGGCGAGGACAAAAGCAGATACGGGGCAGGCGCTGATTTTCGAGTCAAAAGATTTATACAACTGGAAGTTCAAAAGCCGGATAGAGGCAAAAGGACCGTCCGGATATATGTGGGAGTGCCCGGACTACTACGAAGTAGGTGGAGTTAAGCTGTTTGGCGCTTCTTTACAGGGGCTTGAGGGAGAAGAATGGAAAGACAGAAATGTCTATCAGTCCGGATATTTTACGGTAGACGGGGACATTCTCACAGAGTACAGCCTGGGGAGCTATTGCCTGTGGGACTACGGGTTTGACTACTATGCCCCGCAGAGTTTTGTGAGTGAAGACGGGAGACGCATCCAGATTGGCTGGATGGGAATGCCCGACTGTGAGGAATACACCAACCGTACTTTGGAGGAAGGATGGCAGCACTGCCTTACCATCCCCAGAGAAATATACACAGAAGGCGGAGTCATCCGCCAGAGACCGGTACAGGAATTGGAAGAACAGGAAAAGAAAATTATTTCCGGTGTGGGAGAGCTTGCGTTGGAAGACCATCCGGTATATGATGCCGTGATAAACGGAATTGAGGATAATCAGTTCCGCGCTGTCCTTGGGGAAGAACTTATCCTGGAGTACCGGGACGGAAGATTTGAAATGAGATTTACAAATCAGAGCAAAAATTCTGTATCCGGCGGCAGGAGGCTGCGCTATACTAAGATGGAAACCGTCGAGAACGTGAGGATTCTCACGGATGTTTCCTCCGTGGAAGTATTCGTCAATGACGGAGCAGCCGTATTTACGACCAGGTATTACCCGGAGAACGCGAACATCCATGTGCAGGCAAAGGGGGCACAGATAGAGTTCCGCGAGATTTGCGTTACTTCGTCTCCTTCCTGCTGATGAGCAGTCTCACCGCAATTGCAAACAGAACGACAGCACCAGCCGTCATACACAGAAAGGCGATATTCAGCCCGTGTATGGCGGCATTTTTTGTTAATAAATTTATTCCGTATAGAGTACACCACTTCTAGGAAACCTAATGGTATTGGTCAGGCACGACAGACGGAGGGAATGTATATGACGATATACAGCAGATTCAAGAGAGCTTCCCAGCTATATGCGGACAAGGTAAGGGAACACGCGAAGCGCAGGCAGATGGAACGTATTTTCGGCAAAGCCCTGGCAAATCATGAATTTTGTGTGTGGTATCAGCCCAAACATGATATGCGGACAGGGGAAATCTGCGGAGCGGAGGCGCTGGTGCGCTGGGAAAAGGAAAACGGGGAAATCATTTCTCCGGCACAGTTCATCCCGGAGTTTGAGAAGACCGGGCAGATTATCGCGCTGGATGAGGAGGTGCTGCGCATCGTATGCCGGGATATCAGGGAGGCGAAGAAAGAGGGGACGGATATGAGTCCGGTATCGGTCAACCTCTCAAAAGTAAATATCCTTGGACGGGAGACTGCCCTAAGAATACGGAGGATTACACAGGAATGTGATATCCGGGCGGGAGAACTGTCCTTTGAAATCACAGAGAGCACAGCGGTTTCCCACGATAAGGAGGACATGGATGAATTGGTGGATTCCCTTCATGAAATGGGATTTCAGGTAGATATGGATGATTATGGGACGGGAAGTTCTACGCTGAAATCTCTGGCGGATACACATTTTGACACCTTAAAGCTGGACCGCTCTTTTATCAGCCTCATCGGGAGCCCCAAGATGGACACCATTGTGCGCTCTACTATCCATATGGTGGAAGAGCTGCATATGAATGTGGTGGCAGAAGGCGTGGAGACGCAGGAGCAGGTGAAATTTCTCCTGGAAAACCAGTGCTTTACCGCTCAGGGATACTATTTCTCCCGCCCCTTAACAGGGAAAGCCTACAGGGAGCGAAGAGCACATAAACAAAGAGAGGGGAGCGCTTAAAAATGAAAAGACTGTATCGGAATCTGGCACTGACATTCACGATATCAGCGCTCCTCGTGGTTTTGCTCTTCACAGTGGGACTGTACAGCCGGAGCAGGGAGGAGAGCCGCCACTATCTGGTCCAGCTTTTGGAAAGTGTAAAGACGAACCTGGAACACGCAGTTGAGGACCAGGCAGAAAAAGAAAGTTTATTCAGAGAGGACTATTTAAACCGTATACTGGCAGTAGAATATATCCTGTCAGAGGACGAACAGGCAATGTCTCCGTCAGGGCTTGTGGTGCTCAGAGAACTGATGGAACTTGAGAATATCTGTATATTGGATACATCCGGTAATGTTTTGGCAGAGACCGGGGAAAATGGAGAACAGGTTCAGGACGAGGCTAAGGCGTTCCTGCATGGCAGAGGGGAAACGGGATACCATATCCGTATGGAATACCCGGAGGAGACGGGCGTTCCGCTCATCTATGTTTTTGTAAAATCAGAAAATGACACTTTCGCGGCAGTGGCAGCTTCGGCAGAACTTCCCGCCTCCAGTCTGCTTGGCAGAAAAGCGCTGGCAGAACAAACACTGCGGCAGGCGACTACAGAATATGCTACCAGCATTGCGGCGGTGGATAAGGAGACCGGAAATATCATCGGAATTACGGCAAATAATGACCAGGAAATAGAGGTGGGGACACAGAGGGAGAGAGAAAAACTAAGAGAGCTTTTTGAGTCGGCAGAGGAAGATAAGACGCAAATCGTGAACATTAACGGAACTTATCATCTGGCTGTCGTACAGGAAGAAAAGGAAATCTATCTGATGGCATTTTCCAAACTGGATAACATATTCGGCAATGTCGTGTGGGAATTGGCGGAAGGTCTGGCAGGAATCGGAATCATCAGTCTTCTCACTATTCTGCTGGTGCGCCGCCACTTAAAGAAATATCTGTTTGACAGTCTGGCGCGGATGGAGACGGAAATATCCGCAATCCTGTCAGGGGATTATAGTAAAGGACAGGAGACAAATGAGTTCCCGGAGGTAGAGTCCCTGGCAAAATCTATTGAGGAACTGAAAAAGGAATATATTTACAAAGCAGAGGGGATAGACCGGATTGAAAGCCAGTTGACCATGGCGCGCACGGAGGCGGAGTATGATAAACTTACGGGACTTTTAAACCGCAGCGGGTTTGAGCGGTATGCGGCGCATTTTTTGCAGGCGGAGGAGCCATCCGGGGTGCTGGTGCTTTTTGACTTAGATAATTTTAAGAAAATCAATGACAGCGAGGGACACCCGGAAGGAGACCGCGCCTTAAAGCTCTTTGCCGAATGTCTGCAGGCAGAATTTCGCAAGAGCGACTGCATCGGACGCCTGGGCGGGGATGAGTTTATTGTGCTCATGCCAAACCCCATGCCGGGGGAGATACTGGAGGACAAATTTCAGTCCATCTTAAAAAATGTACGTACAAAGATGCACCACTATTATGAGAAATATGGGGTGTCTGTAAGTATTGGCGCCGTCTTTATAGACCGGACCATCCGAAACTACGAGAGACTCTACCGCTGTGCGGACACGGCACTCTACATCGCGAAATTTACGGGAAAGGACAGATTTTATATCAATTGGAAGAAAATTTCCTGTATGAAACGGGAATGTATAGGGTGCAGGAAGGACTGTCCGCGCAGCAGGCTTTTAAATCTGCAGAAGAAAGAGGGCGGCGAAACGTGAGAGAAATCTATGTTATCATTCCGGCTCTGGACCCTAAGGAAGAGTTCCTCGCCTATGCCAGAGAGACAGTCAGAACACTGGGGGCAAAACTTGTGGTGGTGGACGATGGTTCCGGGGAGGAGAGCGGGGAGATTTTTGAACGCATTTCCGGGGACGGGACAGGAATTGTTTTAAGGCACAGCCATAACCGGGGAAAAGGAAGGGCGCTGAAGACAGGGTTTGCCTATGTAAGAGAGCATGGAAGCAGGGAGGCGCTCATCCTGTGCGCAGACTGTGACGGACAGCATGCGGTCAAGGATTTGCTGCGGGTGGCGGAGACGGTGGGACAACATCCGGACTGCCTCGTTCTGGGCGCGCGGGATTTTAAAGAAGCAGGAATCCCCTTTCGCTCCCGGTTTGGAAACCGATGTACTTCCACTGTTTTCTGGCTGCTGTGCGGAAAATGGTTTCCAGATACACAGACGGGGCTGCGGGGATTTCACTTCCGCCTTTTAGGGGAACTGACGGAGATTCCCGGCGAGCGCTTCGAGTATGAGATGCGTATGCTCCTGACAGTGGTCCGCAAGGGGATTCCGGTGAGAAATGTCCCGGTGGATACCATTTACGAAGGAGAGAATGAAGGTTCCCACTTCCGCCCGTTTTGGGACAGCCTGAGGATTCTGGGGGTACTGTTTGCCGGGATATGGCAGTTTGCCTTGTCTTCAGTGGGCTGCGCGATACTGGATGTGGTTCTGTTTCATTTCTTTTTAAAATGGATTCCTGACAGGAGCGCGCTGCCGGTACTTTCCCTGTTTGGGCGTATCACATGGGCGACTGGGGCTGCGCGTATCCTTTCGGCGGGAGCCAATTATGTTCTCAATAGGGAGTACGTATTTCCGGGAAAAAGGCGAAAGGGAAGCATGGTGAGATACGCTCTCCTGTGCGTGGGGATTGCCTTGGCTTCCGCAGTGTCTGTGACAACAGTGGTGCGCCTGTTTCCCATGGCGCCCTCGGCGGCGAAAATCCTTTGTGACGGAGTGTTGTTTTTCATATCATATAAGCTGCAGAAGGACTGGGTATTTGCAGAGAAGGAGTAAAGGAGCAGATGAATTTACAGAAAGTGCAAAACTATGAGAAAAAACGGAATCTTGTGTTCGTGCTGACGATACTCTTTTCTACCATCTATCTGCTCTGGCGAATCTTTTTTACCCTGCCCTGGTCGGCGGGAACTTTGCAGATGGCAGCCGGAATCGTGCTGGTGATGGCGGAGACCTCCACGACGCTGGGACTTTTTGAACTGCTCATCAGCAGGATGAGAAGCGGAAATTATACGCTGCATCCGCCGAAGCTTACAAAAAAAGAGTTTCCCCATGTAGATGTGCTCATCGCCACCCACAATGAACCGGAAGACCTGCTCTATAAGACTATCAACGCCTGTACTTTTCTGGAATACCCGGACAGGGACAAGGTGCACATCTATGTGTGCGATGATGGAAACCGGGAAGAAATCAGGAGACTGGCAGAGCATCTGAAGGTGGGGTATCTGGGATTGAAAGACAATGTGCATGCCAAATCGGGGAATTATAACAATGCGATTGAGAAAACAGATTCACCCCTTATTGCCACATTTGATGCGGATATGATTCCCCGTAGGGAGTTCCTGATAAAGACAGTACCTTATTTTTTTATACCGGGGGTGCGCATGGGCCTGGTACAGACGCCCCAGAGCTTCTACAATCAGGACTTATTCCAGTTTAACCTCTTTGCGGAGCGGGATATTCCCAATGAGCAGGATTTCTTTTCACGGGAAATCAATGTCATGCGTAATTCCACCAATACGGCGGCATACACTGGGAGCAACACATTGCTTAGCCGCGGGGCGATGGAAGAAATCGGCGGCTTTCCCTATGGCACGATTACCGAGGATTTTGAGACGAGCCTGCGCATGCAGAAGGCTGGATATGTGACTTACGCTACATCGGAAGTTCTTGCCTCCGGGCTGTCCGCCACTACGGTGGGAAGCATGATTGGACAGCGGATACGCTGGGCGAGAGGCGTGATTCAGAGCATCCAGAATACGAACGCGGTCTTTACCGGAAAACTTTCCCTTTCCGGGCGGCTGTCCTATTTGAATGCCTATCTGTACTGGTGGTCCTTTTTCAACCGCATGGTGTTCATCCTCTCGCCGATTCTCTTCGCACTGTTTGACTTCCAGCTTGTGCAGTGCGGCTTTGGGGAACTGCTGCTGTTTTGGCTTCCGTCCAATCTGCTGTCCAACCGCTCCATGAAATATTTGAGCACAAACGTGCGCAATCTGCGCTGGAGCCAGATTATCGATACCATCCTGGCGCCCTATATGATTCTCCCGGTGTTTCTGGAGACCTTCGGCATCCATCAGAAAAAATTTAAAGTCACAGAGAAACGCAAGACTTCAGTAAAGACCACCTCTGCCCGCTATATTTTTCCTCACGCCGTGCTTATCGTTCTGACCCTTACGGCAATCGTGAGATATGCGGCGGGAAAATACGGCATGGCGCTTTTGTACAGCTCTGTCATCCTTTTCTGGCTGTTTTATAATCTGACTGCCCTTGTGTATGCGGTGTTCTTTATGCTGGGAAGAGATTCCAAGCGAAAGCATGAGAGGATAGAGGCGGAGGAGGAAATCGAGATACGTGTCCGGAAAGAGATGTACCACGGGAGAACCTTGGACGTCTCGGAGGAGGGGGTCTCCTTTCGGATTTTTGCAGAAGGCGGGGTGGAGATGCAAATGTCTTCAGAGGAGGTTTCTCAGCGGAGCGCGCAAACTGCGGAGGAGCTCCTTAAGAAAAAGGAGCAGGGCACCGAAGAGGAACCGATTTTGTCTTCCGGGGAGTGCTTTTACGCTGTGGTGAGGACGCAGGTTTACCGGGCAAATCTGGAGGGACGGCTTGTTTATGGAAAGCGGGAGGAAGCCGGCTTTTTCTATGCCGCGGTCGTCAGACCGGAAACAGAGGAGGATTTTAAGAACTGGCTGCAGATTATCCACGACAGGGCACACTCCCTTCCCAAGGAGATTGACCCATGGATGACTGCCTATGATGATGTGGTGAGAAATATTTCTTATCGTTACCAGAATCGGAGAAAGGAGGAGAAGTAAACATATGCAGTGGATAGAAGGCGCAGGCTTTTTCCTTTCCTGCTGGGGATATTTGTTTGTGTTTTACAGGATTGCCAGGACAGAAATTTGTTTTGTACCAATCCTCACAATGGCAGGGGGCAGCCTTGCTCTCTACGCGGGAGGACTGCTGGGGCTTTTAGAGCCTGCGGCGTATCTGATTTATGCAGGGGGACTCTTGTGCTTTCTCTGGTTTGCGCGGGAACTCTTAAAAAGAAAGGTGAAGGCGCCGGCTTTTCACCTGTATCCATTCTGTTTCGCCGTGGGAGCGGGAATCTTTCTGCTTTTTTCCCTTCAGCTGCGGCTTATGCATTATGATAACTTCTCCCATTGGGCGCTGGTAGTCAAATATATGCTGTCATCCGGGCAGTTTCCCTCTGCGGGGACGGAACTGGTGGTGTTTAAAGATTACCCACCCGGCTGTGCTGTTTTCCTGTTTTATGTCTGTACCTTTCTGGGAAGGAGTCAGGCGGTCATGCTGGCGGCGCAGAACAGCCTGATACTGGCGTGCTTTTACGCGATGACAGGGATTGTAAAAGAAAAACGGCGTTTCCTTTTATATGCCGTTCTGGGGATGGGATGTTCCATGCTGTCTTATCTGAATCTGACCATACGCATCAATAACCTGCTGGTGGATTTCCTGCTTCCGCTGCTTGCGCTCACCTCCATTGTGATAACCTGCCGCTGCAGAAAACGAACCTTTCTGCTCTGTGTTTCTACATCCATGCTGCTGGGATTTACCGGGATTGTAAAAAATACAGGAGTGGTCTTTTCCGGCTTTGCCCTCCTCTTTTTCCTGTGGATGGTGCTGCGAGAGAAGGGCAGGTTTACGCCCGGAAAACGCGGAGCAAAACGATTGGAGAAGGAGCCGTTTATGAACAACAAAAAAGATGCTTCCAGAGGACGTCCGGCGGCTCTGGCGGGGGCGGCAGTTACTCTGACACTCTCATTTCTCCCCTTTCTTTTGTGGAGGGAGTATGTAGATACGGTGTATGTGGGATTTGAGGAAAAATTCAGCTTTCACACAGCGGGAGGGACTTATCAGCCGGCAGAGCCTCAACAGTACGCGCAGATTATTAGAGATTTTATAAAAGCGTCCGTCCAGCCTTCTGACAGAGCCGCGCAGGTGTTCGTTCTGTGCCATGTAGTGGTCATCCTCTGCCTTATCTTTGTCAGAATCCGCATGAAGAAGCGCTGGAAACTGGGAAAAGTTTTATTTCTCGCAGATGTAGTTGTTATCGGCTATTATGCGGGGATTCTGTACATGTATCTCTTTTTGATGACAGAGGAAGAAGCGGTGCGCCTCGCCGGATTTGACCGCTACGCGTGCAGTATCATGGTCTTTTTCGCAGGGAGCCTGATATTATGCGCGGTGACGGATATGGAAGATTCCTTTGCTGTTCCCATAGACGAGCGAAATATCGGGCGGGCGTTTCGCTCTCCCCAGACAAAGCGATATTATCAGTACGGTGTTTTGACAGCGGCAGCAGTGGGAATAAATTTTTTGTATTCGGAAATCAATGGTCTGAACAGCATACAGTCCGACTATGGAGAGTCCCTGCCCGGCAGAGTGGAGCGCCTCGTGTCGGACCGCTGGTATGAAGGGGGAGTGGAGGACGAAAGCCGCTATCTGGTCGCTGCCACAGACCGGCAGGGGCAGGTGTCGGATTGGGGCGTGTGGTATGTAAGCCGTTATTTTCTCTATGCGCCAAACGTGGAGGTCACCACCATGCTCACCCAGGCAGATATCCCGGAAGCGCTGGAAAAGTACGACTATATCGTTGTTCTGGAAGAAGAGGCGGTAGATATGGAGTTGGAAGGAGGGTATGCAGAACTTGGGAGGGAAGGGGTGTATAGGACGGAGGAGGTGGAGAGGGATTGAAGCGGAGGAGAGGAATTGCAGCTTTCCTAAAAAATTTTAAAAAATTAGCACTCGCCTCTTGACAGTGCTAACAATTATATGCTATATAATAAATAGAACAAAGGAAGAGGAACAGATGAAGAAAAGAAAATCCTGAAAAATTCCAAATCCGGAGATTCTTCGCTTACAACACTGGAGATACTATCAAGAGTGCTGATAGCGGCAGTGTAAACTGGCCCATAGAAATATTTTTTGAGAAATGAAAGGAGAAATGACTTATGTTGATGCCTAGTATTTTTGGAGAAAATTTATTTGATGATGATTGGATGAACTTCCCGTTTGAGAGTGATTTCTGGGGAAAGAGAAACCCGCTGTACGGCAAGAACGCAAAGAATATGATGAAGACAGATATCCGCGAGCATGACAATGGTTATGAGATAGACATCGACCTGCCGGGATTCAAGAAAGACGAAATCAGCGCGCAGTTAGAGGACGGTTATCTGACCATCTCCGCAACGAAGGGACTTGACAAAGAGGAAGAAGATAAGAAGGGCAAATATATCCGCAGGGAACGTTACGCCGGAGCAATGCAGAGGAGCTTCTATGTAGGAAATGCCCTCACGCAGGAAGATATCAAAGCGAAATATGAAAATGGTATCCTGAAGCTGTCCATTCCGAAAAAGGATGAGAACGCCGTGGAGACAAAGAAACACATTGCGATTGAAGGCTGATAAAAAACCTTTTATGAAACCCTGCTGTACAGCAGGCAGAAAGAAAATTCGGATTCCTCTGTGTGGTAAGTGATAATTGCCCGAAAGAGCAATGAATTGCATAATAAGTGACATTGAGTGCCTCAATAAGAGATTGAGGCACTCTTTTAGATTTATTTAAGAACAGTGTCGAGATTCTGTTCTTTTTTTATCTGGCTGCGCAAATTTTCCGGGATGTCCCCACGTTTTTCCAGCAGCATCAGGATACCGTCGGATAATCCGGAAGCCTGCGGATGTTAAAATACCATCTGCACAAGCAGCATATAGCATACGGTTCCCCCTGCGATGGACAGGAGCATTTGCTTTTTCCAGGCATGCAGTCCCACGACTGCGGCTATGGAAATCAGTTCCGGCAGGGCGTGATTTCCGGTGAAGAGGCTTACATTTTTCAGGCAATAGACCACGAGAAGACCAAAGACGGCAGCCGGGAGTACTTTTCCGAGATACTGGATATATTTGGGTGTTGGTCTGTCTGCCGGGAAGACGAGAAAAGGCAGAAAACGAGTCAATGCGGTTCCGAGGACTACCATGCCGATTGTAATCATCTGTTGAGTAAGTGTCATATCTGTTGTTCCTCCTTTCCTTGTTCCCGCCTAATAGCTGCCGGGCATCCTGCAGGGGGTTCCAGTGTTTTTCTGAAAATCGTCAATACGGCGACGATGGAGAGCATTGCCGGGATGATGAAGTTGTCTGCTCCGAAGAGGACGAGGCAGACAAAGGAAAGCGCGATTCCCAGCAAGGCGTTGACATGTTTTCGGTCTTTCCTCCATTGTTCCATAAATATGACGACGAACATGGCAGTCATGACGAAATCCAAACCTTCCGTATTGAAGTGGATGAGAGAGCCGAAAATCCCTCCCAGCGCAGCGCCTGTGAACCAATACATGTGGTTTAAGAAGGTGACAAAGAACATAAACCAGCCTTTATCTACATCTTCCGGTATGTCAGCGGTGTAATTGAAAGAAAAACTTTCATCGCACATGCCAAAGATGAGATAGAATTTTTTCCACCCTGTTCCTCTATATTTGTCCAGCATGGAGATTCCATAGAATAAGTGCCGTGCATTTATCATGATTGTCATGGCAAGTGCCTGCAGAGGTTTGAAGGAGCTAAGCAGCATATTGACAGCCACAAACTCCGCAGAACCTGCAAAAATCAACAGGCTCATGAACATGGGATACAAAAAACTGAACCCTGACACATTCATATAAATCCCGTAGGTCAGACCCAGGAACCAGAAACCTGCAAAAATAGGTATGGTGTGTGGAAATGCACATTTCAGAGCTTTTGAAATTGTTTTGTTTTTTCTCATGACAGCCTCCCATATCGTAATCTGGTAAAATGCTTTTGAATCGCAGTATCCGTTCTGCGCCAACCATAGAATGATGTAAAACATGCAAGCATGTTTTCTGCTTCCCGTACACTGTATGGCTGAACTGCAACTTGTAAAATCCTACTAGACAAGTGTAGCATTGACTTTGCATACATTCAATTCTATAATTGTATGTATTACAATTTTTGTGCGCACATGGCTTGACTACGCGATGCTAGTACACTGGTTTTGGAGGAGAGAAAATGCCGTTTAATTCATTTTTAGATTATCCTATGTCATGGAAGCCGGAGAAGGACAAACTCAAGCGTCCCTTGTATCTGTCGCTTGCGGAACAGTTGGAGAGAGATATTGCCGGAGGATTTCTGACTCCCGGCACGAAATTGCCTCCGCAGAGGGAACTGGCGGACTTCCTGGATATCAATTTTACAACCGTTACGAGAGCCTACCGTTTATGCGAGCTGAAGGGACTTATCTACGCAGTGACCGGAAGCGGGACTTATGTGGCACCCAGCGCGGCGCAGTCGGTCACGATATCTACGGAAAATTTAGTGAGAGAAAGTGTTGATTTAGGCTTCGTGGGTTCTTTTGAAAACTGCAATGACATGATTTCAGACACCATTGTCTCTGTCGCGAAAAAAAAGCAGGTTGCAGAATTGCTGAATTACGAATATCCCACGGGAATGCCTCATCACAAAGCCGCGGGTGTCAACTGGCTGAAAAATGTCGGGGTACAGGCAGATACCGAGCATCTGGCAGTTGTATCAGGAACGCAGAACGGACTCGCGTTAACCCTGTTGGCGCTGTTTGAGCCGGGAAACCGTATTGCCGTTGATACGTATACGTATGCTAATTTTATTGAACTGGCGAAAATGTTCCATCTGCAGTTGGTGCCCGTTTCGGGGGACAAGGAAGGCATGTGTGCGGAAGCACTGGAGGCGCAGCACAGACTGAATCCTCTTAACGGAGTGTTTCTCATGCCGTCCTGCTGCAATCCCACTACGGTCATGATATCAGAACGGCGGAAAAAAGAGCTGGCGGCTGTCATTGAGAAATACCGGTTGATTCTGATAGAAGATGATATCCACGCATTTTTTACAGCGGGAATCACGGCAGATTATCAAGGGGCTATGGCGAGATTTGTGCCGGAACAGACGATTTATCTCTCCGGCACCTCCAAGCCAATCTGCTCCGGTCTGCGGGTGGCATATCTGGTCTACCCGGACAGGCTCAGGGAGCAGATACATCAAGCGATTTTTAATGTGAATGTAAAGACCTCGTCCCTGGATGCGGAGATTATTACGGAGCTCATCATATCCGGAAGAGCAAATGAGATTGTGAAACAAAAACGTATATTAGCTGAGGAGAGAAATCGGTTGTTTTTTGATTCATTTCCGTCTATGAAAGGAATCGGACATCCGCTCAGTTTTTACAGATGGCTGCCGATTGATGATGAGAGGAGCGGCAGCCGGGTGGAACAAAAGTTGCAGGAGGCGGGTATAAGGGTCTATCATTCGGACCGTTTTCTGATTGGGCAGAGAGAAAAACATGCTTATCTGAGAATCGCTCTTTCCACAGAGCCTTCGGAAGAAAAATTCCGGGTCGCTTTGGAGACAGTCGGAAAAAAGCTTTTGAAAAATCCTTAGGCAATTGATAAAATGATAAAAGAGTTTTCCGAGGGAAGGGCGGAAAAATTTTCAGTTTATTTACAGAAGAAATAGCAGAGAGGATGAGAGTTTTGAAAAAAGCATACATATTCAGAGGGATATTTTATATTGTGGGATTGTTTATCCTGGCGGTGGGACTGACGCTGAACACAAAAGCGGGGCTGGGCGTATCTCCGATTTTATCAGTGCCCTACAGCATATCGGAGATTTGGCAGATTAATTTCGGCAATATGACATTTCTGGTTTATGGGATTTTTGTGCTGATACAGATACTCCTGCATTTCTCTCAGAAACAGTTCGCGAAAGAGAGAAGGAAGCTGCTCATAAGTGACGTGCTCCAGTTTCCGTTGTGCTATGTGTTCACTCGTTTTTTGAACATCTTTTCCGTTTGTATCCCGGATTTTAAGACGGTGTACGCGGATGTGATGCCAGTGCGGGCTGCTGTGCTGGTGGCTGCTATTATCTGTACAGGGATTGGAGCGGCAATGTCACTGGACATGCGCCTGGTTCCCAATCCGGGAGACGGAATTGTACAATGCCTTTCCGAGACCATTCACAGAGACGTGGGGCTTGCCAAGAATCTGTTTGACTGCGTCAATCTCTGTATCACATTCAGTATCGGACTGCTGAGCGGACATCTTCTGGTGGGGATTGGCGTAGGGACAGCGGTGGCTGTCATCGGCGTTGGGCGTGTTATCGCCGGCTTTAACTGGCTGTTCCTGGAGAAGATGAATCGGCTGTCAGGGCTTTCTGCCACTTCCCGGTCCGGTAGCGCAGATAAGAAATGAGATAGTTGGCGAGCCATCCGAGAGGAACGGCGGTCCACACCATGGCAATTCCAAAGCGGGGCGCGAAGGTAACGGCAAAGAGGACGCGGAGACTTAGGTTTACCAGGTTGGATATGGTGAATACGGTCATATCCCCGGCGCCTCTGAGTACCCCGTCGGTAATCATTTTCAGTCCGATGAGGGCGTAGAACCAGCCCATGAAACGGGTGCAGTTCATTCCGGTAAAGAGAGCGAGCCGGGTTCCCTCCTCACCGAGGAAGAGTGTAATCAGAGGTCGGTTGGCAAGTTCCAGGATGAAGCAGATGACAGCCGCAATCACCCCGACAATGAGATAACTGGTGCGGTATCCCTTGCGGACACGTTCATATTTACCGGCTCCAATGTTCTGCGCGGTGTAGGAGGAGAGCGCGTTTCCGATGGCGGACATGGGAACGATGCACAGACTTTCGATGCGCATGGCAGCGGAATACCCGGCGAGCATCTGCGCGCCGAAAGTGTTGACCACAGACTGTACGAGCATCATGCCGATGGAGACAGTGGATTGCTGCAAGATGGAAGGAAGCGCGATGCGTGTCATGGAGACAAGTTCTGACGCAGAAAACCAGTCTGTCTGTTCTCCCTTATATTCCCGTAATGTCCTTAGAAAAATGAGAAATGCCAGTACTGCGGACAATCCCTGCGCCAGGAAGGTCGCCCAGGCAACGCCTGCCACTCCCATGGAAAAAACGCATACGAAATAAATATCCAGCAGGATATTAAAGACGGAGGAAAATATCAGCAAAAACAGAGGAATCCGTGAACGTCCCAAAGCATTGAACATCGCTGAAAGGACGTTATACATGAAGAGAAACGGAAGTCCCAGGAAATAGATGCGCAGATAGACGACGGACTGGTCCAAAATATCTGCGGGTGTGTTCAATAGGACCATGATGGATTTCCCTGCCGCAAAGCCAAAGGCACCCAGCAGGAGACTCAGGGCTAAAAAAGTGATGAGAGCCGTACGTATCATACGGTGCATCTTCGTATAATCTCTGGCGCCAAATGCCTGGGATACGAGCACAGAAGCGCCGATTCCGCCGCCGATGGCGATGGAGATAAATACAGTAGTCAGAGAATAGGACGCGCCCACCGCCGCCAGTGCCTCCTCCCCTACAAAACGCCCCACGATGACAGAATCCGCCATGGTGTAAAACTGCTGGAACAGATTACCAATCATCATGGGAATGGAGAAAATCAGAAGCGCCCTAAGGGGACGCTCCTGTATCAGATATTCTTTATCCATCATAAACCGCACCTCACTACTATCAGTATATGCGGGACATGCCTGTAAAGACAGCCGCTTCGCCAGCTTATTGTAAATTACGCAAAACGTGATGTCAAGGGAGGCAACGGGGGTTTGTTCGGTATAGGCTGCTCGATTCTTCTACAAAATTTTTCCGTCTGTACTTATCGTAATCGTCTGTGAAGGCAGGAACTTCCCGCTGTTCTTAATGGCAGTCTTTGCCGCCATCTCAATTCCGCCGCAGCAGGGGACTTCCATGCGGACGATGGTGACGTCGCGGATGTCGTTCTGCCGCAAAATCTCGGTGAGCTTTTCCGCGTAATCTACAGAATCCAGCTTCGGACAGCCGATGAGGGTTATCCTTCCTTTTATGAAATCCCGATGGAAGGAGGCGTAAGCGTAGGCGGTGCAGTCTGCGGCAATCAGAAGGGACGCATTCTCAAAATAGGGCGCGATCAGAGGCGCCAGCTTTATCTGTACCGGCCACTGCATAAGTTCGGAAGCCGTCTGCGCATTTTTGGCGGCTGACGCGAGAGAAGGAGCTGCGCCTGCGCAGGAAGCCGGGTTGCTTTTTGCCGTGGTATCGGCGGCAGGGCGCAGGCTTCTGGCTTTGCTACCGGGGCAGCCGCCGGAGAGAGCTGCGTTTTGCGCTTCTTTTCGGGCTTTCATATGTGCCTCCACCGCAGCCTTGTCGTAAGGTGCAGCTTCCCTCTCTGTGAAGGTGATGGCGTTTGTGGGGCAGGCGGGCAGACAGTCGCCCAGACCATCGCAGTAGTCGTCACGCAGAAGTTTTGCCTTTCCGTTTACCATGCCGATGGCGCCCTCGTGACACGCAGAGGCGCAGAGTCCGCATCCGTTACATTTTTCTTCGTCAATCTGTATGATTTTTCTTATCATATCTATCATCCTTTCTGTTTTTGCCGTCCGGCGTATAAAAGTCCTCTTTTTATCTCCGGTTTCAGCGATTTAAAATAGTGGCCATTGATTTTACACAGGCATTGTACTATACTTACATTTAAAAATCCGTTGTTTTAACAACGAAAAGGGTGGAATGATGGAAGTAAGACAGATGTTAAATAGCGTATTGTTTCAGGGGATGAAAGAAAACGAGATAGAAGGGCTCCTCAAGTTCTTAAAAGCAGCAAAGAAAACCTATCAAAAAGGGGAGACGATTTTCCACATGGGTGAGTGTGTCACAAAAATGGGGATTATTGTAAAGGGCAGTGTCTATATTATCCGGGGTGATGCGTGGGGAAATGAAAACATTCTGGACCATGCGGGCTGCGGTCAGGTCTTTGGGGAGACTTACGCCTGTACCAGAGGAGAGCCGCTGACAGTGGATGTGGTTGCCGCTGAGGACGCAGAGATTATATTTATTGATTCTTCCGGGATTTTGGAGAGATTTGACCCGTCATGCGCCAGCCATGTAAGGCTTCTGCAAAATTTAGTCCAGGTGATGGCGCAGAAGAATCTGGCATTTTCCCGAAAGATGAGCCACATCATGCCTAAGACAATCCGGGAGAGACTTCTGTCTTACCTTTCCTACGAGGCAGTGAAACATCAAGACCGGGAATTTGATATCCCTTTCAACCGGCAGCAGATGGCGGATTATCTGCTGGTAGAACGCAGCGCACTGTCAAAAGAATTGTCCAGGATGAGGGAGGAAGGGCTGTTGTCCTACAGAAAGAACCATTTTATACTGCATGAGATGGAATAAGATGAAAACGGTTATAATTCAGTCTGTGCTATTCGCAAAACCGCAGTGCATGGCTGAGATGCAGCCCAAAATTTCTCAAAAATAAAAAGAAGAAAAATAAAAAAACCTCTTGCAAAGTTTTTCAGACTGTGATATCATATCACTCGTGTCAGAGATGACGCGGGTGTAGTTCAATGGTAGAACACCAGCCTTCCAAGCTGGATACGTGGGTTCGATTCCCATCACCCGCTTTTTTTCATACCCAAAATCAGGAAATTTTATGTTATACTGTAAGAAATACGTTTATTTCATTTTATGTACAGATACGGAAGCCAGATTCAAGGCGTAGGTCCGAGGTCCGTACACACAGACAGGGATACAAGAGGAAAGGCGGATACATATTATGAAATTTAATATGACAGATAATGTTGTGACAAGGGCACTTTCGAGGATTTGTGATTTTATTGTTCTTAATATTCTATGGGTAGTCTGTTCGATTCCCCTTTTCACGATTGGGGCTTCCACCACAGCGATGTACAGTGTTATGCTGAAAATCGTAAGAAATGAGGAGGGCTACATCGCAAGAGGATTTCTCCATGCATTTAAAGAAAATTTCAAACAGAGCACGGCAGAATGGCTCATTATCGCAGTGCTGGGTATTATTTTATCTGTGGACTGGAGTGTGACGAGGTCGTTAGACGGCACGATAAAGCTGGTTTTTCAGGTGATTTTCGGATTTTTCAGCTTCTGGCTGATTTCGGTATTTCTCTATGTGTTTCCGTTGACGGCGCGCTATGAGAATACGATAAAGGCGACACTGAAAAACGCGCTGCTGCTCTCCATCGCCAAACTGCCGTATACGGTTTTGATGCTTGTGATTTCGGTGGCGCCGGTGGTAGTTTCGCTGCTGACGGTGCAGACGATGCTCCTGGCAATCCCAATCTGGCTGGGAATCGGAGTTTCGCTGGTGACTTGGTTAAATGCTTACGTGTTAATGAGAGTATTTAAAATATTTGATACAGAAGAGTAGGAGAGGTTGAGAGATGAATTTTTTAGAAGAACGAATCGTGAAAGACGGAGTAGTCAAAGAGGGAAATGTATTAAAGGTTGACAGTTTCTTAAACCATCAGATGGACATCAATCTGCTCGACGAGATGGGGGCGGAGTTTAAGAGACGTTTTGCGGGGAAGACCATCAACAAGATTCTCACCATCGAGGCGTCCGGCATCGGGATTGCCTGTATCACAGCGCAGCATTTCAATGTGCCGGTAGTATTTGCCAAAAAGTCCCAGAGCATCAACCTGGATGGAGAGATGTATGTGGCAGAGGTGGAATCCTTTACTCATAAATGCAAGAACCACGTCATTGTGGCGCAGAAGTTTTTAGGACCGGATGACCATGTACTCATCATCGACGATTTCCTGGCAAACGGCTGTGCGCTGCAGGGATTGATTCAGATTGTACAGGCAGCGGGCGCTGTAGTGGAAGGAATCGGCATCGCCGTAGAGAAGGGATTCCAGTCAGGCGGAAGGATTATCCGCAATTTGGGATTTCAGTTAGAATCACTGGCAATCGTGGACGCTATGGATGCAGCGACAGGTGCGATAGAGTTCAGAGCCCAGGAGGATAAAGCATAACAGACCTGCGGCGCGGACAGAAGTGCGTGGAAGGCATAACTGAATCGTGAGGGCGTGCTGAAAATTGTGGTGTTGGTGATGGATAAGAGCACGCGGCAGGCATGTCTGAATCTTAAGAAATTCTTTAAAATCTTATATCGGCCTCCTTTAGAATTGCAGAGTAATCTGTAGATAGTTAAAGGAGGCTGTCTTTATGAATATCCAGACATTGACAAATTATTTTCTTGAATATGGCGCCTTTTTTATTTACCTCATCGTATTGCTGGAGTACTTAAATCTGCCTGGGTTTCCGGCAGGACTCATTATGCCGCTGGCGGGAATCTGGGCATCACAGGGGGAAATCAGCTTTCCGCTGGTGATGGCGCTCACTGTGGCGGCGGGGCTGACCGGGAGCTGGCTGCTGTACCTGCTTGGCAGACTGGGAGGCCCGAAGGTGATGGGGTTCTACTTTAAGAAATTTCCAAAGCACAGGGATGTGATTGAGGAAAAGATGGAGATGCTCCGGGAAAAAGGCGGAATGGGCGTGTTTGTGAGCAAGCTTCTGCCGATGGTGCGCACCATCATATCCATCCCGGCGGGAATGGTGCGGATGGAGTTTTTTAAATATACGCTCAGCTCTGTGCTGGGAATCTTTATCTGGAATCTGGTCTTTGTAGGAGCAGGATATTTCTTTGGTGAGACGGCGATTCAGGTTCTGGCAAAAGGGGGCGTATAAAATGAAAATCGCGATGCTGACAAATAATTACAGACCCTTTGTGGGTGGAGTGCCAATCTCGGTGGAAAGACAGGCGCAGTATCTGATAGAACGGGGACACGAAGTGACAGTGTTTGCGCCGGAATATCATGAAACAATGGAGGACCGGGAATGTCCGGAGAGGGTTGTCCGTTTTCACACACGGAAGCGGACGATGGAAAACGGCATGGTTTATCCCGCAGTCCTGATACAGGAGGTCACAGATGTGTTCGAGAGGGAATCCTTTGACCTCATCCATGTGCACCACCCGATGTTTACCGGACCTTGTGCCCTCTATCTGGGGAAAAAATATGGGATTCCGGTCGTCTATACGTGGCATACCAGATATGAGGACTATCTGCATTATATCCGATGCCTGAAACTGCGGGAGAAGAGCCCCTGGTTTAAACGGCGGCTTGTATCTCTGCTGAAAGAAAGACTGGTGCCCCAATATATGAGGTGGTTCACAAACCAGTGTGATATCGTGCTTGCCCCGTCCCGCGGGATGAAAGAACAGATTCTGGTAAACGGCACATATACGAGGACAGAGGTGTTTCCCACAGGGCTGGCGGAGGAATTTTATACGCGCAGTCCCAAACGGAGCGGAGAAATCCGCAGAAAGTACTTAAATGGCAGGAAATATCTCCTATGCAGTGTGTCCCGTCTGGAAATGGAAAAGAATCCCCTGTTTTTGCTGGAAGGCATTGCTGAACTGAAAAAGTATGTGGCAGGAGGCTTCCGGGTTCTATTGATTGGGGACGGAAGCTTAAGGGAAGAACTTAAGAAAAGAGCAGAAGACCTCGGTCTCTCAGAGGATGTGGTCTTTGTGGGAAATATAGCCAATGAGGAAGTCAGGGAGTATCTGCAGGCGTGCGATTTATTTCTGTTTGCCTCTAAGTCCGAGACACAGGGAATCGTGCTGGCAGAGGCGATGGCAGCGGGACTGCCGGTGAATGCGGTTCGTGCAGTGGGTGTGGATGACGTGGTGGAGAACGGATACAACGGGTTTGCGACACCGGAAGATACTGAAATTTGGGCAGAGAGTGCTGCCGCGGCGCTTGAGGCTAAAACCCATGAGGCAATGAGGACACATGCCGAGGAGACAGCCATGCGGTACAAAGCGCGCGTTCTGGCTGCCAGGGAGGAAGAACTGTACCGCCAGTGTATTGCGCGAAAGCAGGCGGAAATCAGGGCATGCAGAGAGCGGCGGGCAGAATGGACATTCCGGGAAAGAAGGAGCAGAATATGAGGGTGAGAAAAGCGGGACAGCAGATATTGAAAGTCATTTTTTTAAAGTATTTAAAACTACTTGAGCGTACAATTACCATACAGTGGGAGGAAGATACGCAGTACGGAAGCAGTCAGATTTTCGGCTTCTGGCATGAGGACAGTTTCTTTATGAATCTGGTACTCAAAAACCTGGCGGATAGGACAACGCCGGTAGATGTCATTGTGACTGCGGATACAAGAGGAGAGTATATCGAATACATGATAGAGCAGAGCAAAGGACATGCGCTGCGGGTGCCGGATGGATTCGGGGCATTTAAGGAATTGAAAAAGATTTTGCGGCAGTCCTATGAGCAGACACGCTCCCTTGCTATTGCCCTGGACGGACCGCTGGGACCCAGGCATGAACCGAAAAAGCTGGCGTTCTATCTCTCGGAGCATGCCCAGGAAGAATTTGTAGGCATCAGTATCTCCTATTCAGCCTGTATACGTCTGAAGCACAGATGGGATAAGTATGCGGTGCCGCTGCCTTTTACAAAGGTGAAGGTGTTGGTGCGAGACTATGGAATTGTGCCTAAGGACAGGATTCCAGAGCTTCCCGTTGATGCACAGATGCCAAAATGTGATATACTGGTGAAGGAATTTTGAGAACTACTGATTTAAGCAGGTTTTCCTAAAGCGAAAAAGATTTTAGGGACATGACAACATGGCAAGGAGGACAACATGGAGACAAACCATATTTTAATCGCGGAAGACGACAAGGAAATAAGAGAAGGAATCCAAATCTATTTAAAGAGCCAGGGATACGAGGTATTTCAGGCTGCGGACGGGGTGGAAGGACTTGAAATACTGGAGAGGGAAGAGATACATCTGGCAATCATAGATATCATGATGCCCCGTATGGATGGCATCCACATGATGATGAAATTAAGGGAAACTTACGATTTCCCGGTCATCATGCTCTCCGCGAAATCAGAGGAAGTGGATAAGATAACGGGGTTAAACTTAGGCGCGGACGACTATGTGACAAAGCCCTTTACGCCTATGGAACTGATGGCGAGAGTCAATTCCCAGCTCCGCCGTTACCGGAAATTTTTAGAAAAGCTGGCGCCTACGGAGAATGTCTATGTAATTGGCGGGCTGGAGATTAATGAGGCGACGGTGGAGGTGACCGTAGACGGCAATCCGGTGAAACTGACACCTATAGAATATAAAATTCTGCTCCTTCTGGCGAAAAACCCGGGAAGAGTGTTCGCGGCGGACGAGATTTATGAGAGGGTCTGGCAAGAGAAAGCAATCAATACAGACACCATCATGGTGCATGTGCGCAATATCCGTGAGAAGATAGAGATTGACCCGAAGAATCCAAAATATTTAAAGGTGGTGTGGGGTGTTGGATACAAAATCGAAAAGCAGGTATAGACAGGGAATACTCGCGATGCTGGCAGTTCTCTGTCTGTGTTCCGTAGGTATGCTCTCGACTTACAGGCTCATTGCCGAGGATATGGAACAGCTTTCATCGCGGCAGAATGTCACGGCAGAGACATATTACAGCTTCTCAAAAGATTTGTGTCAGGGGATATATTTTCTGTACAATGAATATTCCAAGGAGACAGATAAAGCGGATATTCTCAATGAGTATACGGAGAGTAAATATCTGCTCTTAAGTAAATATATGGACTGTGCGCTCCTCAATGAAGAAGGGGAGACGCTCGTCTACCATATGCCTGCCACCCGGATACAGAATCTGACATCGGAGAGCACCAGTTACGCTTTCCGGGCAAAATTTGTCTTCCAGGCGGATGGGGCGTTGGAGGATATCACGGTGGACGGTGTGGATGTGGACGCGAAAACGCAGTATTACGCGGAGCGAACATATCTCGATGAGGCAAATGCAACGGCGGATTCCTATTGGAGTGATATTTCCACGCCTCAGAGTGTGGAGGTCATCTATGGGATGACAGAGGAAAATCTGGAGGATTATATGAGTGCCTCCCAAACGGATGGTTTGATAACAGTATATGGGACGCTGGGGCACACCAGGCTGCCGGCATTTATCACTACCTTTGGTATCTTTGCCGGGGCAGCGGCGCTCCTTTTGCCCTTCCACAAAAAATTTGATATCGGAAATGCCTCGATTTTCCGCGCGCCTCTGGAGTTTTGTCTGCTCTTTTTGGCGGTACTGGGCGGCGTTCTGGTGTATTACCCCTCCGCGGTAGTTTACGCGACCATAAACGGCGGGCTTCCGAAAATTGTTCCGGGAGTAAACAGCCCTTTGAATCAGGCATTGAGCGTATTTATAAATTTCGCCGCATGGTTTATTTTCTATGCGGTAGTTTACTGGATAGTTACCTGTTTAAGGGCGGTGTTTACGATGAAGAAAGCATATTTTACAGAGCGTACATTGACAGCGAAGGTCCTATGCTGGGCAAAGCAGGGGAGCAGCTCGGGCGGCAGGAACCTGAAAAATATCATTGCCGGGATATGCAGAGGAATCAAGGCGTTTGTGGCAAAGCAGTATGATGCGCTGGTGCACCTGGACTTTCAGGAGAAGACAAACCGGATTATATTAAAAATAGTGGGAATTAATTTCATTATTCTGGCGCTCATCTGCTGTCTGTGGTTCTTTGGAATCATCGGGGTGCTGATATACTCCATCCTGCTGTTCTTTTTCCTGCACAGGTATTTTCGGGACATTCAGAAAAAATATGCCATGCTTCTTAAGGCGACCAACCAGTTGGCTGGCGGAGATTTAGATACGCCTATTGAAGGGGATGCGGGGGTTTTTAATCCCGTGAGGGATGAGCTGAAAAAAATCCAGGCGGGATTTAAAGAGGCGGTGGAAAAGGAAGTAAAAAGTGAGCGTATGAAGACGGAACTGGTGACCAATGTGTCCCACGACCTGAAGACGCCCCTGACGGCAATCATCACCTATACAGACTTGTTAAAGCAGGAGCAGGACGAAGAGAAACGGAAGGAATATATCGATGTCCTGGAGAGAAAATCTCTGCGCCTGAAAATGCTCATCGAGGATTTGTTTGAAATCAGCAAGGCGGCGAGCAAAAATGTCATCATGCATTATATGAAGGTGGACATTGTGAATCTCTTAAAGCAGGTGGGGCTGGAAAATGACGAGAAAATCCGGGCGGCAAACCTGGAATTTCGCTGGAAGCTGCCGGAGCATAAGATTATCCTGTGCCTGGACAGCCAGAAGACTTACCGGATTTTTGAGAATCTTATCGTGAATATCACAAAGTACGCCATGCCTCACACGAGAGTGTACATCGAGATGACCGAGACGGAATCACATGTGAGAATCCATATGAAAAATGTTTCGGCGGCGGAACTGGATTTCAATGCGGATGAAATTACGGACCGTTTTGTCAGAGGAGACTCCTCAAGAAATACAGAAGGTTCGGGGCTGGGGCTTGCTATCGCCAAGAGCTTTACGGAGCTTCAGCACGGAGAGCTTAAGATTTCCACGGAGGCGGATTTGTTTAAGGCGGAGATAACCTTTCCCAAAGAAAACGGGGAGTGAAAGATTTTTAGACACCGCCAAGTCAGTTGTGTTATAATTTGGGGAGAATATAAAAGGGGGAGGACAAGACAGGATTGGATAAAGAAAAGACATATAAGACCTTGAAGCCCTGGCAGGGCGTACTGGTCATCGCGGTGGCGGTGGTGTACCTGTTTTTTGTTACGCCGAAGATACTGGGCGGCATGGGTGTGCTGGGAAGCCTTTTGGGAGAAGCGGGCTTCCTTTTGCTGTCTGTGGCAGCAGTCCTTTTATTCCGGGGGAATCTAAAAGAAGTGTTTCCTTTTCGCAGACCGTCTTTTTCCGGTATGACAGGGGTGCTTTTGATGTGGATGGGGATGCTCTCCATTCTCTCGGTGACAACGATGATACTGCAGATATTTTTCCCGGAGGCATATATGGAATCCGGGGTGGAGACAGCCCTGGGTTACGCGGATATCCCGGTGCTGCTTTTGACTGTGATGCTGGCGGTCTTCCCGGCAGTGTGTGAGGAGGCGTTGTTTCGAGGGGTATTTGTGAACAGTCTCCTGCCTCTGAAAAGAAACTGGCTCATTCTGCTGGTCAGCGGCGTCATTTTCGGATTGTTTCACGCGGACATGACGAAGCTTTTGCCGACTGCTCTGGGAGGAATCGCTCTGGGATATATTTTTCTGGAGACAAGAAATCTCTTTTACAGCTGCCTCTATCATTTTATCAACAACATGGCTTCGGTGGTGGTCCTTGCCGCCCTTGGTGATTTATATAAATACATGGCGCAGACAGGGTATTTTGAGCAGATGCAGCGGCTCCCCCTGACAAGTGTGGGGATGTCGGTCATTAGCTCCGCCTCCGCTCCGGCGTGCCTGTATATCGGCAATTATCTTATCCACAGCAGGAAAGAAGGTTACCGGGACACCCTTTTTCCAAAGAAAAAGCCCGGAATCGTCATTTCCCTGATTGCTGTTTCAGGTATTCTGTTCGTCTCCGGGCTTTACCTTGTCATTTATGGTCTGGTGCAGACGGGCGGCGCCATTTACTGAAAAATTTCCATGCTGCGCGGGAGGATTCCCTTCATATGGGCAATGGCAGTCCCATAGTTGGTGATGGGGATACCCTGGTCCTTAGCGCAGCGCAGGCGGTATTTCATCTCCCGCTCGTTTAACATGCAGCCGCCGCAGTGTACAATGAGTTTATAGGGGGATAAATCTGCGGGAAATTCTGTCCCGCTGGTGAACTCAAAGAGGATATGCTTCCCTGTGTGGTTCAAAATCCATCTGGGGAGCTTCACCGTCCCGATGTCTTCGCACTGCCGATGGTGGGTGCACCCTTCTGAAACCAGCACGATGTCGTTGTCTTCCAGGCTGTCAAGCGCTGCTGCCCCTTCTGCTAAGGTCTGCAGATTTCCTTTGTATCTGGCAAACAAAATAGAAAAAGAAGTCAGCGGGATTTCTTTTGGCACATCCGCTGCCACCTGCTCGAAAGCCTGACTGTCCGTGACGACCAGCGCAGGCGTTAATCCCAGGCGGTCTAAGGTGTCTTTTAACTCCGTTTCTTTGACAACCACGGAGACTGCGCCGGTATCCAAAAGGTCGCGGATGGTCTGCTGCTGGGGCAGGATGAGCCGTCCTTTTGGAGCGGCGGAATCCACAGGCACCACAAGGACGACGAAATCTCCCGGTGAGACCAGGTCCCCCACAATCTTTTTGTCTGTGCCTTCTTTGGGAGCAATGGCGGCAATCTTTTCTTTCAGTTCGTGAATATGTTCCTTTGAAGCGGTGCTTACCCCCAGGATATTTTCTTCGTCCGGGCAGGGAAGTGCTTCCGGCAAATCCGTCTTATTCCAGGCGATGACATAAGGAATTTCCTTTTCCTTGATTTTCTCAAGTATTTCCAAATCTTCGGCGGTCATGCCCACAGTGCCGTCCACCACTAAAACGGCGATGTCCGTCTTGTTGAGCGCCTGACATGCCTTTCGGATGCGCAGGGCGCCCAGTTCTCCCTCGTCATCCAGCCCGGGGGTGTCGATGATGACCACCGGACCCAGTGGAAGGAGTTCCATGGACTTTAAGACCGGGTCCGTGGTGGTTCCCCGCACATCGGAGACGATGGAGAGGTCCTGCCCGGTGATGGCGTTGACAATACTGGATTTCCCGGCATTTCTTCTGCCGAAGATGCCAATGTGGATACGGTTAGCCGATGGGGTTGCGTTGAGGCTCATAATGGTCTCCTTTCGAATACTATTTCGGGGTCAGAAATCCTGCAGCGGATAATCGCTATTGCGCAAAATCGTTACTGTGGAAAATTGCTGCTAAAAAAATCATTGCGATAGAAGCGATTTTCCGCTGTAAATGTGTGAAAGTGTTTAGAACCGGAAATCTCTGCGGTTATCCTGCTCAATGAGGCGCAGGTTTTCTAATACGACAGCGCGCGCTTTCTCATTGGGAACATTGAGAACTTCCTTCTCAATTAATTTGTCGCCGATTGCCTTAGTCTCTGGTGAAGCGTAGTCCATCAGGTATTCTTTCAGGGTCATGAGGGCGTTGGGGTGGCAGCAGTTTTGAATCTGCCCGCTCTTGCACAGAGACATGAAACGGTCTCCGGTGCGCCCTTCCCGGTAACAGGCGGTGCAGAAGCTGGGGATATAATCCATCTCCATCAGCCACCGTACCACTTCGTCCAGTGTGCGGGTATCGATGACATCGAACTGTTCGGATTTTGCCTCATCCGGTTCCGGCTCACAGTAGCCGCCCACGCTTGTGCGGGAACCGCCGCTTATCTGGGAAATACCCAGATGAAGGACACGCTCACGGGTCTTCTGGCTCTCCCTTGTGGAGATAATCATGCCTGTATAGGGAACGGAAATGCGGATACAGGCAACCAGTTTGGCAAAGGTGTCGTCATCGATGCCGTTTTTGAACTCTGATGAGTCGATGTCATCCGCATCACGCAGACGAGGCACGCTGATGGTGTGCGGTCCTACGCCGAAGGCAGCTTCCAGATGTTCCGCGTGCATCAGAAGTCCCGCGAACTCATAGCGGTATTTGTCCAGTCCGAAGAGGACGCCCAGACCGACATCATCGATGCCGCCTTCCATAGCGCGGTCCATCGCCTCTGTGTGGTAGTCGTAGTCATGCTTCGGTCCTGTGGGGTGAAGCTGTAAGTAACTCTCCTTGTGGTAGGTCTCCTGGAAAAGGATATAAGTTCCGATTCCGGCCTCCTTTAAAAGACGGTAGTTGTCTACCGTTGTGGCGGCAATGTTGATGTTTACGCGGCGGATAGCGCCGTTTTTATGCTTGATGCTGTAAATCGTGTTGATACAGTCCAGATAGTAGTCCATGGTGTTGCGCACCGGGTCTTCCCCTGCCTCCAGTGCCAGACGCTTGTGTCCCATATCCTGCAGGGCAATGACCTCCCGGCGGATTTCCTCCTGGGTGAGCTGCTTGCGCGCGATGTGTTTATTTTTCGCGTGGTAAGGACAGTAGGTACAGCCGTTGATGCAGTAGTTGGACAGATAGAGCGGCGCGAACATGACGATGCGGTTGCCGTAAAAATCTTTCTTAATCTGTTCTGCCAGACGGAAGATTTCTTCATTTTTCTCCTTGATGTCACAGGCGAGAAGGACGGAGGCTTCCCGATGGGAGAGGCCTTTTCTCTTCTTTGCCTTCTCGATGAGAGAATCAATGAGTTCTACGTTGTTTTTGTTCTCGTCAGCATAGGCGAGTGTCTCCAGGATTTCCTCGTGATTGATAAAATCCTCCGCGTGTTTTGAATTTACATCATACATAGTATTTCCTCCATTTTTGTTTTTGTATACTTTTATATGTTCAGGGAATCGCCCCGTGCTGTCACGGTGCGGCAGCCGATGGACTGCATGCGTCGCTCCAGACATTGGCGGCACTCCGCCGCCTCATCCCCGGTACAGATTTTGTTGTCATAGAGCAGATAGTCTTTGCGGACTTCTCCGGGGGAGAGGTTCGGCATGACCACATTCGCTCCGGCTAAGATGCCCTTCTCCCTGCCGTCCGGCGCAATCGTGCCAAGGGCGGTGGTGGCGGGAAGCAAAACCTTGGGAATCATCAGCCGGATGAGTCCCAGCATGAATAAGGTCAGTTCCAGCGTTCCCGCAGATTCTCCGGCAAAAGGCGTGTCATGGTGGGGGATAAAAGGTCCGATTCCCACCATCTGGGGATTTAACTCTTTGAGAAAAAGCATGTCATCCGCCAGATTTTCCGCTGTCTGGTAGGGGGAGCCTACCATGAATCCGGTTCCCACCTGGTAGCCGATGGCTTTTAAGTCCCACAGACATTTCTGGCGTTCCTTCGCGCTTAATTGTGGCGGATGGAGCTTCTCATAATGCAGAGAATCAAATGTCTCGTGGCGCAGCAGATAGCGGTCTGCGCCTGCCTCAAAAAGCCGCTTATAACTGTCGTATGAGCGCTCTCCTATGGAGAGGGTGATGGCGCAGTCCGGGTAAGCGCGGCGTATATCAGATATTATCTGTACCAGCAGGTCATCCGTATAATATCCGTCCTCTCCGCCCTGCAGGACAAAGGTGCGAAAGCCCAGGTCGTATCCGGTCTTGCAGCAGGATAAAATCTCTTCCTTTGTCAGCCGGTAGCGGCGCGCGTTTTTGTTGCTCTTGCGGATGCCGCAGTAGAGGCAGTCGTTCTTACAATAGTTGGTAAATTCGATGAGTCCCCGGATGTAGACATCGTTTCCGTAGTGCTCCTGGCGCACCCGGCGCGCCTTCTCAAAGAGATATCCGGCGAGCCCTTCTGTGCGCCCCCGGATGAGGGGGACCCATTCCTCTCTTGTAAGAGAGTGGGTTTCCTCCAGTTTGTCGATGAGCATTTTTAAATGCTGGTCTGTGTGTCTGTGCATGTTGTGTCACTCCTGTGTGAAATTTGTGTGCGGTATTTTTGCCGTCTGTCTTCTTGCTGGGAAAGTTGCTTTAAGCGGAAAACCGCGCCCGGCAGAAAATTTTACGTTGTCTTTGCGTAGACGGTTTTGGTGCTGATGCCGGGGAGCATACCCAGTTTCCCAGAGAGGGCGCTGATGATATCTCCCGGCGCGTCCATGGCGATGCTGATGACAGATATTCCTTTTTCCCGGTAGGGTATCCCCATGCGCCCGATGATGTAGCGGGCGTACTGGCTCAAAAGGTGGTTCAGTTCGTCCACAGCCTCATTGGAATTGACAATGATTCCAACCAGAGCAATCCTCGTATCCATAAAAAACCTCCTGTGAAAATAAAAAAACCTGCCGCCTGAGGAAGGCGCAGGTATACAAAGAACAGGGAAGAGAAACTCTCCCTGCGGTCTATATCGTATGCGCGCCTTCTTACGCAGGAAAACCCTTTGTAATCAGAACGGTTGTTGTGCGGGGCGAGCCGGGGTATCGGCTCGAATCGCACTTGTGCGATTATTATACCACGAGCGCAGAAAAGGAAGCGCGGGGAAGCCGCATTTACTTTTCAAGCCGTGGCTTGCCAGGTATAAACCCCGCTTTAGCGGGGCGAGCCGAGGCAACGGCTCGAATCGCACTTGTGCGATTATTATACCATGTTGAGAAAAAATGCACAAGAAAGAATCGAAGCAGAATCTGTTTACATCTTGTGGTTGAAAAAAGAAATATATTTTTGCTATAGTAGAAAAAGATAACATTGTCATTTAAAAGAAGGGAGTGGGATTGTCGTGGCGACAAAAAGTATCTTAAAGACAATCAATATAAAAGATAATAAAACTGCCCGCGAGTTCATAGAAGCATTTGAGAAATCAAAAAATAGCCCTAAAAAAGATGTTAAATATACCAGAAAATGTACAGAAATTACGGGGGATAAAATCAAAGAATTCTTTGATATGTAAAAAGATGTCAGAATATAAATAATTTAATTTGAGCAGCGTGATAAAGCAACTTGGAGTGGAGAGGACGAAACAAATTTAGAAGGGTCATGCTTAATACAATTATTACAATATTGGGAGAGCTAAGGACCTGGAAATGAGTCTCTTTTTTGTTGCGACATTGAAAAAATCGTTGTTTCCCTTTCCGGTGGAGTTGACGGTATCATTGTTTTGGATTAATGTTCATTTTAATTGGCGGCGCAATCCTCATTGACACGGAAAGTTATTTGGGCGGATATGGAGAAGTACTTTTATTTTTGATTGGAATCATATTTGGAATAAAAGGCTTATGTGAAAAAGAATAGTAATATTGGTTTCCTTTTTGGACGATAATGTTGTATAATGGTTCAATAATTCCAATTTTTTACAAAAAATGAATTTTCAGGAGGAACAAAAGATGTATTGTGGCAATTGCGGAACAAAAATTGAGGGGGGTAAAATTTTGCCCTAACTGCGGCACACCGGTAGGAGTCCCGACAGGAAACACGAATCAAAATTTAATATCCAATCCATCCGCTTCAGCGAAGGGAAAACCGTCAGGAAGTGGAGTGCGATATGCGAAAATTACCCCATCCGCAGGAAGAAAGAAGAAAAGGACAGGGATACGTGCAGTCTACGGCACGCTCATTGGCGTACTGGTTTTAGTGTGTATCTGTCCTATTCTTTACTTTCTGGGATGGGGTTTTTCTGCTATCAGAGACAAGCACGATGATTCTTACAAAGAAATCACGGAGGATTTCGTGGAAGCGTTGGAACTGCGCAGCGGGGATGAGATGCTGTATCTGTTTCCGGGCGAGCTTATCGACTATTGGGAAAGCGAGTATGATTATGACGATGAGAGTCTTGGGAAATATTTGATTAATGCGATGGGAGGAGACGTTTATTCCCTGTACAGAGAGAGTGAATGGGATGACGTTACCCTGAATTATGAAATAACGAAAGTAGAACATAACCAGGCATCGGAAAAGCTGAAAGGAAGTATGAAATGCCGGGAACTTGCAGATAAAGTTAAGGCGTCAAAAAGAGTTGAAATCGATGTCACCGCGAGAAAAGTAGGCGAAGAAGAAAAATTCGGCGGTTCTATCATTCTGGTGATGATAAAGGTAGATGGGGACTGGTATTTGATGACCGGGGGCGGACTGCCTGCAGGTTTTTAGAAAGAGAATGTAATTGCGTCAGCGGGCGGGAAAGTTTTCCTTTTTCGCTGAGCTTGACAAATAAATGGAAAAATAAATTTTCAGGAGGAACAAAAGATGTTTTGTAGAAATTGTGGAACACAGATGGACGAAGGAGTAAAGTTTTGCCCGAATTGCGGAACACCCACGGAGGGCCCCATGGGAAATGCGGGACAGGGGACGGCACCAGCCGCGCCGTCCACGGGAAAGAAGAAACCGCCTTATGTGGCGATAGGAGCGATAGTTGTAGCAGTGGTTCTGGTGATTGCGATTATCTTCGGGATGCGTTCCTGCGTATCGAATGTGGCTGGCGGATTGGGAAAATCTACAGGAGAGGCTAAATCTAACGGAGAGGATTCATATACGCAAGTTGTGGAAACATATATGGAGGCAATAGAGGAATGCGATGGTGAAAAATATTTGTCTTTATCGCCGGAGGAGATGATAGAATTTCAAGAAAAAGAGGAGGGGCTGGACAGAGAAGAACAGGAAGAAGAGATGACAGTCAAAATGGAAGTTGACAGAATAGACCTGTATGGAGAGGCAGACGTTAAATATGTATATAAGATAGTGGATGAAAAATCTTGGTCTGAGGAAGAGATAAAAGATGCGCAGAACGATTTAGAAGCTTCTGGAATTGATATGGAGATTCAGGCGGGGAAGGACGTAAATGTTCAGACGACTGTAATGGTAGACGGGGAAGAAGATGAGGAACATAGCGGCACTCAGAGACTTATGCTGATAAAAGTTGATGGGAAATGGTATTACGGGGGGAGGGGAGCTGCATTTGATTAAAGGAAATATTTCATTTAAACAGAAGGTTGGAAGTTTCTATACGGCTTCCGGCATTGCTGTTTAATATGTTGTCTCAAAAAACAATTGTAATAATCAGGAGGAACAAAAGATGTTTTGTAGAAATTGTGGAACACAGATGGACGAAGGAGTAAAGTTTTGCCCGAATTGCGGAACACCCACGGAGGGCCCCATGGGAAATGCGGGACAGGGGACGGCACCAGCCGCGCCGTCCACGGGAAAGAAGAAACCGCCTTATGTGGCGATAGGAGCGATAGTTGTAGCAGTGGTTCTGATAGTTGCCGCTATTTTCGGAGTGCGCGCATTTATGCGGGACGATTCCGGGAAGGAGGTTTCAAGCGAAAGTGTGGAAAAGGCAGATTCATCGGAAGCCCTTATCGGAAAAATGGTGGAGGGGATTATGGAAAGAGATGTAGAAAAAATCATGTCCCTGTACCCGGAAGTGGTACTGGAAGCTATACAGGAAGCAGAAGGTCTTGATTCACGGGAAGAATTGGTAGATGAAATGATGTCTTCTATAGGAGACTCGGATGAATGGGAAGATTATGACAAGATTGAATATGAAATCATCGATGAAGAGAATATACCAGAGGCAGATATAGAAGAATTGCGGGAAACAATGGAAGACAACGATTTTGAAATGAACCTTCAAGCTGCAAAATGGATAACTTGTGATATAACTTTTATCAAAGATGGGGAAGTCGATGAGGAGAATAGCGGTGAAATCAGCTTTCCAATCATAAAAGTGGACGGAGATTGGTATTTGTGGACTGGGTCATTATAAAAATAGGCAGGAAATGATGGATATGAGGCATACTGTTAATGAGGCAGTTGCACTACAAAAAATAGGAACAGCGAAAGCTGTTCCTATTTTAGCCAATGCACCAAGCCAAACATATTCTTGTATAGGATGACCTCATATACAGAGTTCGCCATGATGTGCTCAAGTGGACCTGGCGGGAATCGAACCCGCGTCCAAAAACCTATCCCATGTACTTCTACTATCATAGTCAGTTCTTTGTCATTCCCTCTGCCGTACGGAAAGCTGACATCCTTACGGTTTCAGTAGCTTCATGATACGCCTGCCGGCTCAAAGCTTTGCCGGCATCGTTTCTCACATAGTCGGTGCCAGATTCCTGAAGTGTGAGTGCCTCAGGGCTGACATGCAGCAATTAGGCTGCAGCTAATTCGTAATTATCGTTAGCGTTTAATTTTAAGTTTGTGATTTGACGCATCAACCTGCGGATAGCTTCTCCATCTTCAAGGCCCCTGTCGAAACCAGTACAAGCCCATGATTTAGAATCAGTATATGTGCGAGTACACTGATACCATATCTATAATATAAAAGGAAAAACGAAAATGTCAAGACTTTTCATATATTTTTCCTCAATATAATACTCCTTTTCCGGGGATTCTGTGATAATATATATCAGAGGGAGATGACTCCCGCCTCTATAGGCGGTGAGTAATAAATCCGTAAACGAGATTTATAAAAAAGGAGACTGACTATGCCGACAACATACGCACATTATAAGTTTGGAAAAGAAGTAATCAGCGCCCTGCCCAGACCGCTTCAGGGAGCAATCGAGAATCACAGAGAGCTTTTTGATATCGGGCTTCATGGACCGGACCTTTTGTTTTATTATAAAGCACTGGTGAAAAATCCGGTGAGTGACCAGGGAAATGAGCTTCACGAGAAACAGGCGGACGAATTTTTCCGCCACGCGGTGGAGGTCATCGAAAACGCGAAGGACCCTGCGGCTGCCAGAGCCTATATTTATGGGTTTATCTGTCACTTTGCGCTGGACAGCGAGTGCCACGGCTACATCGAGAAAATGATTCAGGTCAGCGGAATCGGACATACGGAGATTGAGATGGAATTTGACCGGCTGCTGCTGACCGAGGATTACATCAATCCGGTGAGGTATCTTGCCACAGGACACATCCATCCCACCATGGAGAATGCGGAGGTAATCACTCCCTTCTTTGACGGGCTGTCGGTGGAGACGGTGAAGAAGGCACTGAAATCCATGATTTTCTATCACAAGCTTATGCGGGCGCCTAATCCGAAGAAGCGCAAAATGCTTTTTGCGGGCATGAAGGTGATGAAAAAATATGATGCGCTTCACGGCATTGTGATGAGCGAGCAGCCCAATCCGGCTTGCGAAAAGTACTGCCGGATTCTGAAAGGTCTCTATGCCGGGGCGGTGCCGCTGGCAGCAGGGCTTATCATACAGTACCAGAAGGTGCTCTTTGAGGGGGCAGAGCTTCCCTCCAGGTTTAACCGCAACTTTTCCGCGGGGGAGGACTGGGAGAAATTGCCGCTTTAATTATGATGACAAATCAATCAAGCCTTATGAGAGGGGAGGAAGACGATGAAATTTAAACTGACAGCGCTGGAGAAAAAGTGGGTGCTCTACGATGTGGGAAATTCTGCGTTCACCATGATGGTATCCACCATTTTCCCTATTTATTTCAATACCATTGCCGAAAATGCAGGGATTACTTCGGTGAATTATCTCGCGTACTGGGGATATGCCATTTCCATAAGCACGCTTTTGACCGCCCTTTTGGGACCGACTTTGGGCGCGGTAGCGGACACGAAAAACTATAAAAAGAAAATCTTTACCGCGGTTATGGCAGTGGGAGTGGCAGGCTGTATCCTGCTGGGATTCCTCTCGTCATGGCTGTGGTTCCTCGTGGTCTTCGTGATTGCCAAGACCGGGTATTCCGCCAGTCTTGTCTTTTATGACGCGATGCTCACCGATGTGACAGAGCCGGAGCGGATGGACCGGGTGTCCTCCTCCGGTTACGCCTGGGGCTATATCGGAAGCTGTATTCCCTTTGCCGCCAGTCTTTTGGTCGTGCTTGGGGGAGGAAAGATTGGTCTGGGAGCACAGGCTTCTATGATTATTGCCTTCCTCATCACCGCTGTATGGTGGAGTTTGTCCTCGGTGCCTCTTTTGAAATCCTACCGGCAGAGATATTTCGCGGAGGCGGGCAATCATGTTGTGAGGGAGAGTCTTGGCAGACTGGGCGGTACTTTTAAGGAAATCGTAAAGAACAAAGAGATTTTTGTGTTCCTGCTTGCCTTTTTCTTCTACATCGACGGTGTGTATACGGTGATTGATATGGCGACCGCTTACGGGGAGGCGCTGGGACTTGACAGCAACGCGCTGCTGCTGGCGCTTCTTGTGACCCAGATTGTGGCGTTCCCGTGCGTACTGATTTTCGGACGGCTGGCGAAGCGGATATCTCCGGCGAAGATTATCAGTATCTGTATCTGCGCCTATTTCTGCATCGCCGTCTATGCATATTGGCTGGATTCGGAAGTAGATTTCTGGATACTGGCGGTATTGGTGGGAATGTTCCAGGGCACGATTCAGGCATTATCCCGTTCCTATTTCGCGAAAATCATCCCCGCGGAGAAATCAGGGGAATACTTCGGAATCTATGATATATGCGGGAAGGGTGCTTCGGTATTCGGTACGGTCATTGTGTCTGTCATGAGCCAGTTGAGCGGGAGTGTAAATGTCGGAGTGAGCGCGCTCTCGGTGATGTTTTTGATTGGACTGGTGCTGTTTAGAAAAGCGGTGAGATTAAATCCTGAGACAAAATAGGTAAGCCGTATAAGGAACCCCGAAACGAAAAAAGGCAGCAGTTCAGAGTGCATCGCCCGCAAATTGCGCTGTGCACTTGGCTCGCTGCCGCCAAAAAAGTATTAAAATAATATGAAATTCCATTAATTCACAGGTGCAACATGCTATAATAAAATTATACAGGCACGGAGCGAATTTGCCGTGCTGCACAATATTTTACCAGAGGATAAATATATGGAGAATTTCGTAAAACTTCAGAACATCACAAAGATATACAAAATGGGCGAAGTGGAGATACGTGCGGCAGATGGAATCAATTTCGCCATTAATAAGGGTGAGTTTGTCGTGATTGTGGGTCCCAGCGGCGCCGGGAAGACGACGGTGCTGAATATATTGGGCGGCATGGATACGGCGACATCGGGGAGCCTCATTGTGGACGGAGACGAGGTCACAAAATACACAGCGAGACAGCTCACAGGATATCGCAGGGAAGACATCGGGTTTGTCTTCCAGTTTTATAATCTGGTGCCGAACTTGACGGCGCTGGAGAATGTGGAGCTTGCCCTGCAGATTTGCAGGGAGCCTCTGGATGCGAAGGAAGTTCTGCGGGAAGTGGGGCTGGAAGAACGTATGGATAATTTCCCCGCCCAGTTATCCGGCGGGGAGCAGCAGAGAGTATCCATCGCAAGAGCATTGGCGAAGAATCCCAAACTTTTGCTGTGCGACGAGCCTACGGGGGCGCTGGACTACAATACAGGAAAAGCGATTTTAAGGCTTCTGCAGGATATGTGCCGGGAGAGGGGCATGACAGTCATTGTCATTACGCACAATTCGGCTCTGGCTCCTATGGCGGACCGTCTGATAAAGATTAAGAACGGAAAAGTGTCAGAGATGAAGACGAATGATAATCCGATGTCAATAGATGAAATTGAATGGTAGGTTGATAACATGAGCAGAAAAGCATTGCGGAAAGACTTTTATATGGAAATCCGCCGAAGCCTGGGACGCTTTCTCTCCATCTTTTTTATCGTGGCAATTGGGGTGGCATTCTTTTCGGGAATCCGGGCAGCGGAACCGGACATGCGTATCTCAGGGGATGCGTATTTTGACAGGCAGAACCTGATGGATATCCAGGTCATCAGTACACTGGGACTGACGGACAGCGACATACAGGCACTTGAAAAAGTGGAAGGCATAGGGAGTGTGGAAGGCGGCTACTCAGTGGATGCGCTCTGCACGAGCGGCGAAAATGAGAGCGTGATACATATTTCTTCTATCCTGCCGACGATGAACCAGGTAGTTGTGGAAGAGGGGCGGCTTCCGGAAGCGGAAAATGAGTGTGTGCTGGATATAGATTTTATGGCGGATGAAGGCTATGAGGTGGGCGATGAGATTTCGTTTCGTTCTGGCACGGACGACGATATCACAGATACTTTGAAGACGGATACTTTCACGGTGGTGGGGGCTGTCAGCAGCCCTTGCTATATTGCGATTCAAAGAGGAAACAGCACCATCGGTACGGGAAGTGTGGAAGGATTTGCCAGCGTGCCTGCAAAGAGTTTTTGTCTTGATGTGTATACAGAGATTTATGCCAGTGTAGAGGGAGCAAAGTCACTGACAGCTTTCACTGAGGCGTACGATGAGCGGGTCGGCGAGGTCACGGACCATGTGGAAACTATCCGGGAAGAACGCGAGGATGCGCGGTACCAGGAAATTATAGACGAGGCGAACGCGGAGCTTTCGGATGCGAAGGAAGAGTTCGAGGATGCTCAGACAGAGGTGGAGACACAGCTTGCAGACGCGAAGCAGCAATTGGAGGATGGTCAGACACAGATTGATAATGCCAAGGCGGAGATAGAGAGTTCCTTAAGCCAGCTTGCCGCTTCGGAAAACGAATTGATTTCCAGCCAGGCGGAGTTGGACAGCGGCAAGGCAGAGCTGGTATCCAGGCAGACACAGCTCGATGAGGCGCTGGCGGCGCTGGAAACGCAGAAGGCATCTTTAGAAGCGGGAACCATCACAAAAGACGAGACCTATCAGGCTGCGTACACCCAGGCATATGATGCGGCGCTTGCGCAGGCGTACACAGCGGCAGAGACCGAACTAAGCAATCAGGCATCACAGCTCGAGGCGACCATCGGTCAGTTGGAGAGCGCTATCGAGGATTTGGTGGAGCAGTTGGGTGATAAGGCTTATGATACGGAGGAGATGGCGCAGCTTCAGGCACAGCTTAAGGCGAGTGAGGCAATGCTCGCCCAGATAAACAGCGAGGAAGCGAAAGCGGCGGCGAAGGCAGCGGCAAAGGCGGAAGTAGACAGTGTATTTCCCGCACAGTTTGATGCCCAGTATTTGCAGCAGGCGCTTCAGAGCATAGATAACTATATGACACAGCTTGCTGCCGGTCAGTCGGAGATTGATTCCGCGTGGGTTCAGATACAGAGCGGACAGACCCAGATTGACAATGGCTGGGCGCAGATTGCTTCAGGCAGGTCGCAGCTTGCCGCTGCGCAGTCGGAGATTACGCAGAAGGAAGAAGAACTGGCGGATGGCTGGGTGGACTACGCGGAAGCAGAGACGGAGGCGCAGACGGAACTGGCAGATGCCGAGCAGAAGATACTGGACGCGGAGGATGAGATTTCTAAAATTGAACATGCCGAGTGGTACATCAATGATAGAGAGGATGCCATCACCGATTATTCGGGGTACGGGGACAACGCGGACCGGATGAAAGCCATTGGAGAAGTATTTCCGGTGCTGTTCTTTTTAGTGGCGGCTCTGGTGAGCTTGACGACCATGACCCGCATGGTGGAGGAACAGCGGACCCTTATCGGTACGCTCAAAGCGCTGGGGTACGAGAGACACGCGATTGCCGGCAAATATCTGGGCTACGCCTGTCTCGCCACAGTGGGCGGATGCGCGCTGGGCGTGCTCTTTGGTGAAAAGGTTCTGCCCTATATCATTATCACGGCATACGGTATCATGTATACGCACATGGACGTCGTAGTGGTTCCCTATAATCTGGGATATGCGGCGGCTGCCTCGGCAGCGGCGCTGGCATGCACCATCGGGGCGACCTTCTTCTCCTGTTTCCGGGAGCTTCGGGAGCAGGCGGCGGAGCTCATGCGGCCTCCGGCGCCGAAACAGGGAAAGCGGGTTCTTTTAGAGAGAGTGCCGTTTGTGTGGAAACGCCTGAGTTTTATCTGGAAGGCTACGGTGCGCAACCTTATGCGCTACAAGAAGCGATTCTTTATGACCATCTTCGGGATAGGCGGCTCCATGGCGCTCCTTCTCGTGGGATTCGGGCTTCAAGACTCCATCTTTAATATCGGAATCCTGCAGTATGAGAAGATTCAGGATTATGACGGCAATATCATCCTCAATGAGAGTGCATCCGATGAGGAGCGGGAAGAAGTCTATGACATCATGAAACAGGATGAACGCGTGGAGGATATGGCGAGGAACCTTTTGATTCAGGTGACAGTGGAAAAGGGAGACAATCATGGAAATGTGTATCTGAATGTCCCGGAAAATACAGAAGATTTTTCAGAACTTGTGACGTTTGAAGACCGTGTGACAGGGGAAAGATATGAATTAGATGACAGCGGCGTCATTCTGACAGAGAAGATGGCAAAGGCGCTGGATGTTAAGGCAGGGGATACCGTCTGGATACAGGACGATGTGAAAGGTAAGATTGAGGTCAGGATAGAGAGCATCTGTGAGAATTATATGGAGCATTACCTGTATATGACAGAACCGCTGTATGAGGAACTCTACGGCAAGGAGCCGGAGTACAATGCTGTGTATTACAGGACACAGGACAGAACGATGGAGCAGATACGTAAAGTCGGGGAAGAGCTCCTGGAAAAACCGGGCGCTCTCAGCGCGAGCTATACAACGGATATTGAGGACCAGATTGGGGACATGCTGAGCAGTCTGGACATTGTGATTGTGGTACTGGTGATATCGGCAGGCATGCTCGCCTTTGTGGTATTGTACAACCTGAACAATATCAATATCACGGAGAGAAAAAGGGAGCTTGCCACACTGAAAGTATTGGGCTTTTACGACAATGAGGTCAGCGCATATGTGTACCGGGAAAATATCATCCTCACATTGATTGGCGGTCTGTTCGGGATGATACTGGGAAGGATTCTGCATCAGTTCATCATTGTGACAGTGGAGATTGAGTCCGTCATGTTCGGAAGGAACATCGATGTCAGCAGTTTCATTTTCAGTTTTCTTATCACACTGGCATTTTCCTTCTTTGTAAACGGTGTGATGTATTTTAAACTCAGAAAGATTGACATGGTAGAATCACTGAAGAGTGTAGAATAGCAGGAATATAGATGGTTTTGTGACAGTTCAGCCCTCGCCCTTATTAAAAATATACTGCGTGGCTGAACTGTTGCCGGGTTTTTCACAGGATTGTCATATTTTCCTGCTATGATGGGTGACAAAAGTGATGAAAGGAATACCGGTGGAACATATGGAAAAAGCAAAGATTTTAGTTGTGGATGATGAAAGCAGAATGCGCAAGCTGGTAAAGGATTTTCTCGTGCGGGAGGGCTATGGCGTGCTGGAAGCCGGGGACGGAGTGGAAGCCATGGATATCTTCTACGCAGAAAAAGACCTCTCTCTTATTATATTGGATGTCATGATGCCGAAGATGGACGGATGGCAGGTATGCCGCGAGATTCGGGAGACATCAAAAGTCCCCATTATCATGCTCACCGCGCGCTCGGAGGAGAGAGATGAACTGCAGGGGTTTGAATTGGGAGTGGATGAATACATCTCCAAGCCCTTCAGCCCGAAAATCCTTGTTGCCCGGGTGGAGGCAATCTTAAGGCGTACCCGCGGCACAGTGGAGGGAGAACTTCTGGAAGCAGGGGGGATTGTGCTGGATAAATCGGCGCATATCGTCAAGATGGACGGCGAGCCCATTGAACTGAGTTTTAAGGAATTTGAACTTTTGACATATTTTATGGAAAATCAGGGGATTGCGCTCTCCCGTGAGAAGATTTTGAATAATGTGTGGAATTATGATTATTTTGGAGATGCCCGCACCATCGATACCCATGTGAAGAAGTTAAGGAGTAAGCTGGGAGACAGGGGCGAATATATCCATACAATCTGGGGTATGGGCTATAAATTCGAGGTAGAGCAATGAAATGGTCCATCAGAACGCAGATAACTGCTGTTTTTATCGGTCTGATTGTGTGTATCATGGCGGGGATGCTGTTTATCAACAGCCGTTTCCTCGGCAGATATTATGTCTCTCACAAGGAAGATGACCTGGTGGAGACATACGAGGCGATTGACGGCGCGCTTTCGGATGGGAATTTTACATCTGACAGCGTAAAAAATGAGGTTTTGAACCAGACCGAGAAGACGAATATTGATATTTCCATCATGGATACCGCAGGAGGAAATCTCATCTTTTCCACCATCAAGGATGAGAGAGGGCTTCTCTTCGGCAGAATGCTGGGGTATTTCTTCGATAAGAACCAGGATGACGGAGTCGTTCTGCTGAGCACAGAGGAATACCAGATTTTAAAGGCGACGGATTCTATGAATAAAACCGACTACCTGGAGATGTGGGGATATTTTTCGGACGGTTCCTTTTTTACTATGCGTACGCCGCTGGAGAGTATCCGAGAGAGCGCGGGACTGGCGAATAAGTTCCTCATATACATGGGATTGTCGGGATTGGTGCTGGGTGCTCTGCTTGTGTGGTTTTTCTCCAGAAAGATAACCAAACCGATACTGGCGCTGGCGGAATTGTCCCGGAGAATGGCGAATCTGGACTTTGACGCCAGATACAAAGACGGCGGCAGCAGGGAAATCGATGCGCTGGGAGAGAGCTTTAATACGATGTCCAGGCGGTTGGAGAAAACCATCTCTGAATTGAAGAGCGCCAACAATCAACTCATAAAAGATATTGAACAGAAAGAAAAGATAGAGGACATGCGCAATGAATTTCTGGGAAATGTCTCCCACGAGCTCAAAACGCCTATCGCCCTCATACAGGGGTATGCGGAAGGGCTGAAAGAAGGGGTCAATGACGACCCGGAGAGCCGGGAATTTTACTGCGATGTCATCATGGATGAAGCGGGAAAGATGAACCAGATGGTGAAAAATCTTCTGACGCTCAATCAATTGGAATTTGGCAATGATGAAGTGGAGTTTGACCGCTTTGACCTGGTAGATTTGATACAGGGCGTCCTGGCAAGCTGCGATATCCTTATCCAGCAGGCGGAGGCGAAGGTGGACTTTATTGCTGAGGGTCCGCTGTATGTGTGGGCGGACGAATTTAAGACCGAACAGGTGGTGCGCAATTATCTCACCAATGCGGTTCACCACGTGGACAATGAAAAGCGCATTGAGATTCGCGTGATACCGAAGGGAAATGTGGTGAGAGTGACGGTCTTCAACAGCGGCAGGGCGATTCCCGAAGAAGATTTATCAAAACTGTGGGATAAATTTTATAAAGTGGATAAAGCGCACACCAGAGAATACGGCGGCAACGGAATCGGGCTCTCCATCGTCAAGGCAATCATGGAGTCGTTCCATCAGGCGTATGGGGTGCAGAATTTCGATAATGGCGTGGAATTTTGGTTTGAACTGGATGCCGGATGTGGAGACTGCGGCGAAGAAAAGGAAGGGGAAGAAAAGTTATGATAGCAATTGTTGATTATGATGCGGGGAATATAAAGAGCGTGGAAAAAGCGCTCCTTCACCTGGGACAGGAAGTGACAGTGACCGGGGAGGCGGAAGCAATTTTAAAAGCGGATAAGGTCATTCTCCCGGGGGTCGGGGCGTTCGGTGATGCCATGGAAAAGCTTAGAAGTACCGGACTGGACAAGGTGATGAAAGAGGTGGCAGATAAGAAGACCCCCTTTCTGGGAATCTGTCTGGGGCTGCAGCTCTTGTTTGAGAGCAGCGAGGAGGCGCCGGGGGTAGCCGGACTTGGGCTTTTAAAAGGAAAGATTCTTAAGATTCCCCAGGCGGAAGGACTTAAGATTCCACATATGGGCTGGAACAGCCTGCATTTGCAGAATGGCGGCAGACTGTTTCAGGGGGTAGAAGAACATACATATGTATATTTTGTACACTCCTATTATCTGGAGGCGCAGGAGGAGAGCATCGTGAAAGCCTCCACGCGCTATGGTGTGGAAATCCATGCCTCTGTGGAGAAGGACAACCTGTTTGCCTGCCAGTTCCATCCGGAGAAGAGCAGCACGGCAGGGCTTAAAATACTGAAAAATTTCGTGGAGCTGGATTAGGAGGTACGTTATGTTTACAAAGAGGATAATCCCCTGCCTGGATGTCAATGCGGGAAGGGTAGTAAAAGGTGTAAATTTCGTGGATTTAAAGGATGCGGGAGACCCGGTGGAGATTGCTAAAGCCTACGATGAGGCGGGAGCGGACGAGCTGGTATTTCTGGATATCACAGCTTCTTCCGATGCCCGCGCCACGGTGGTGGACATGGTGCGCAAGGTGGCAGAGTGCGTCTTCATCCCCTTTACAGTGGGAGGCGGTATCCGCACAGTGGATGATTTCCGCGCTCTGTTGAGAGAAGGGGCGGATAAGATTTCTATCAATTCCTCCGCCATCAACACGCCCGGACTGATACGCGAAGCGGCGGATAAATTCGGGAGCCAGTGCGTGGTGGTGGCAATCGACGCCAAGAAGCGCGCGGACGGAAGCGGCTGGAATATCTATAAGAACGGCGGCAGGATTGATGTGGGTATCGATGCGGTTGAGTGGGCGCAGAAGGCGGAAGCTCTGGGAGCCGGGGAAATCCTTCTTACCAGCATGGACTGCGACGGGACAAAAGCGGGCTATGATTTAGAGCTGACGCGGACGATTGCGGAGCATGTCTCCATTCCGGTCATCGCTTCCGGCGGGGCGGGGACGCTTGCGCACTTTAAGGAAGCGCTCACAGAGGGGAAAGCGGATGCGGCGCTGGCGGCTTCTTTGTTCCATTATAAAGAACTGGAGATAAAAGAGGTCAAAGAATACCTGCGAAAAGAGGGTGTTTCGGTCAGACTGTAAACATCCGGGACAGCAAATATACAGGAGAGGAATGATTGGAAAATGGCGGGATTGAACGGAGAATGGTATGAGGCGCTCAAAGGTGAGTTTAAGAAGCCTTATTATAAAAAATTATTTGAGACAGTAAATCAGGAATATAAGACAAAGCGGATTTTTCCTCCGGCAAATGATATTTTTAATGCCTTTCACCTCACTCCCCTGCAGGATGTGAAAGTAGTCATCCTGGGGCAGGACCCGTACCACAATTACGGGCAGGCGCACGGTCTATGTTTCTCCGTGCAGAAAGGAGTGCAGATTCCTCCCTCCCTTGTCAATATCTATCAGGAGCTGCACGATGATTTGGGCTGCGCCATACCTCATCACGGGTGCCTCACAAAGTGGGCAAAGCAGGGTGTGCTCATGTTAAATACCGTCCTCACCGTGCGGGCGCATCAGGCGAATTCCCACCGGGGAATCGGCTGGGAGGAGTTCACGGATGCCGCGATTCTGGCGCTCAACAGCCAGGACAGACCCATGGTGTTCATCCTCTGGGGAAGTCCCGCGCAGAGAAAAAAGAGGATGCTCAACAATCCGAAGCATCTGATACTGGAGGCTCCCCATCCCAGCCCGCTCTCGGCGTACCGCGGGTTTTTCGGGAGTCGTCCCTTCAGCCAGACAAATGAGTTTCTGGAAGCTCACGGGATTGCGCCCATAGACTGGCAGATAGAGGATTAAGGGATATATATTTGCCAGAAATTATTTGGGAATATGAAAAAAGAACCCTGACAACAGACATCAAAGAAAGGGATGTCTGCTGTCAGGGGTTTTTGTGCTTGTATAGGACCTCGCTCCCTTGTGGAACTCTCGCACCTGCGAGAGAGAGGAAACTGCCCATAAAAACTGCCTATAAGAGGATGATTCCGTTTCCGGCGCCGATTCGGTCAGCTCCTGCCGCAATCAGTTCTTCGGTAAACTCACGGGTGCGGATGCCGCCGCTTGCCTTTACCTCAAGACGGTCGCCCACGGTCTCTTTCATAATCTTTACGTCCTCCACGGTAGCGCCGCCTGTGGAGAAGCCTGTAGATGTTTTAACAAAGGCAGCCCCTGCTTCCTCGGAGAGCTGGCATGCTTTTACCTTCTCTTCATCTGTCAGAAGACAGGTCTCGATGATGACTTTCACAATAGCAGGCTTGGAAGCTTCCACAACTGCCTTGATATCTTCTCTTACGAAATCCCAGTCTTTATCCTTTACCGCACCGATGTTGATGACCATATCAATCTCGTTGGCCCCTGCCTTTACCGCCTCGGAAGCCTCGAATGCCTTGGCGGAGGTCATCATAGCGCCGAGCGGGAAGCCGACAACGCAGCAGGTGTTGACGTCAGTGCCTTTGAGTTCAGAAGCTACAAGAGCCGCGTGACAGGTATTCACACAGACAGAGGCAAATCCGTTCTCCTTTGCTTCCTTGCAGTAGCGCACGATGGTTTCTTTCGTTGCATCTGCTTTTAACATGGTGTGGTCAATTTTCTTTGCAATATTCATGGTTCTCCTCCTGTATTGAATCGGAAATTAAAATGAAGATATAAAAATCTATGAAAATTATAGCATATAAAAAATGGAAAAACAATTGAAACCGGTTTTTTATTTAACAATCTCAAAAAAATGGAAAAAATGCACAAAAAAATAAAATAAAAAGTAGTAATATTGACGTTTTGACAATAAATTCCAGCGTTTCGGTTGACTGGATGGTGTTTAGGTGATATGGTTGATTTAGAAATTATGAAAGCGGTTGCAAAAAATATTTCATGTGAAAACATAGAGGGGAAACAGGAGGTATGAAATGAGCAAGGTTGTTGTATTTGGCAGTTTTGTAGTAGATTTGATGGCGAGGAGCCCGCATTTGCCGGTTCCCGGTGAGACGGTAAAAGGTTCCATGTTTAAGATGGGTCCCGGAGGCAAGGGGTTTAATCAGTGCGTGGCTGCGCATAAGGCGGGAGCTGACGTGGTGATGGTGACAAAGCTGGGGAGAGACAGTTTTGCGGATGTTGCCTTAAATGCCATGGATGAACTGGGAATGGACAAAGACAGTCTCTACTATTCAGATGATGTGGAGACAGGGATTGCACTGATTCTGGTGGATGAGAATACGAGTCAGAATGAAATCATCATCGTGCCCGGTGCCTGCAACACTATTACAGCCGAAGAGGTGAGCAGGATTGAGACACTGATAAAAGACAGCGAATACGTGCTGCTGCAGCTTGAGGTCAACCAGGATGCCAATGAGATGGTAGTAGATATGGCGAACCGCTACGGCTGCAAAGTCATTGTAAATACAGCGCCCTACGCGAAGATTAGCGATGAGTTCCTCTCCAAGACTTATATGGTGACGCCCAATGAAGTGGAAGCCGAAGAACTCACCGGGGTACATGTGGATAGTCTGGAATCCGCTCACGAAGCGGCAGAGTATTTCTATAAAAAGGGTGTGGAGAAGGTTATCATCACACTGGGTTCCAGAGGAGTATTTGTTTCCTCAGACGGAAAAGAAGAAATCGTTCCTGCGTTTAAGGTAGACGCGGTAGATACCACGGGAGCGGGAGACGCGTTCAACGGCGGTCTGCTGGCAGCGCTCTCAAAAGGACAGGACATCTGGGAAGCGGTGCGTTTCGCCAACGGTTTGGCGGCTCTCTCCGTGCAGAAGATGGGAACCACTCCGTCCATGCCGACACTGGAAGAGATTGAAGCATTTTTAAATGAACACAAATAAAAGGAAGAACAGGAGGAAAAAGACATGTTAAAAGGGATTCCGACAAGAATTGGCTCAGACTTACTAAAAGCGCTTGCAGATATGGGGCACGGCGATTTGATTGTCATCGCTGATGACTTCTATCCGCCTATCACAAAATCGCCAAACGGCGTCAGTATCCAGGCGAAGGGCAACACCGCGCCGGAGATGATAGAGGCGATTCTTCAGCTCATGCCTCTGGACGTGGATTACTGCGAACATCCGGTAGAGTACATGGTGCCGGATAAAGACGCAGGCATCGAGATGGAGAGACCGCAGGTTTGGGACGATGCCATTGCCGCTGTGGAGAAGAACGGATACAGCGCTGAAAAAGTGGGCGAGATTGAGAGAACAAAATTTTATGAGAAAGCGGGCAAGGCTTATGTGACAGTGTGCACGAGTGAGAGACAGCCTTACGGATGCTTTATCATGCAGAAGGGAGTTCTGTAGGGAGCGAATCAAAAGGATACTTATTGTCAGAAGACAATTTAAGTAATAATTAAAAAGGAGGAAACGATTATGAAAATGAAAAAGTTGGTAGCAGCATTATTGGCGGGAACCATGGTAATGTCCCTGGCAGCCTGCAGCAAGGGCGGAGATTCCGGAAAAGCATCCGGCGGCGGAGAAGGAGGCGGCGACAGCTATACAATCGTATATCTGACACCTTCCACAGCTTCCCAATTCTGGACCTATGTAGGAATCGGTATTGAGAACGCGATGAAAGACTGTGAGGAAGAATACGGTGTAACCATCGATTTCTCCACAGTAGGACCGGCTGAAGAGAGCCAGACAGAAGAGTATGTAACAGCGTTCGAGCAGTGTATCGCAAAACAGCCTGACGCTATCGTAACAGCGACACTGGCAATCGATGCAACTGTACCGAAGGCACAGGAAGCAACCAATGCAGGTATTGTACTGAACTTCGTAAACTGCGGACTGGGCGTAGGTGACGATGGCGCTTACGAGGATTCCTACAATGAATTCTATTACTGCTCCAATGACACCATCGGTGAGATGGCAGCAGAGGCGTTCATCGACATCGCAGAGCAAAAAGGCATCTCTATTGAGTCTGGCGTACTCGGCGTGAACACAAACGTTGAGAATGAAGCGCTGAACCACAGAGTTGACAGCTTCCGCGCATATATCGAAGAAAACGCGCCGGGACTGGAAATGACAGATACTTATTACAACGGAAACGTAGTAGAGACTGCACAGTCCAACGCGGAGAACATCATTTCTACATATGGCGACAAGCTGATGGGAATGTACTCCGGAAATAACATCACTGGTGACGGTGTGTGCCTGGCAGTTCAGGGCTCCGGTATCGCAGACAAGATTGTCAATGTAGCGGTTGACTCCGATGACACAGAGATTGCAGCTCTTGAAGGTGGATATCTGGACGCTATCATCGTACAGGACGCTTATCAGCAGGGATATCTGTGTATGGAAAATGCAATCCTTACACTGATTAACGGGGAGAACCCGGAGACAGAAAAACAGATTAACTGCCCGCCGGTTGTCATTACACAGGATAACATGAATGACGAAGAAATGCAGGATCTGCTTGACCCGACACGTCTTAAGAAATAAGAGAACATCTGGCAGCAGTGAATAAAATAGTTTAATGTACCTTGGGAGGCCGCAGGGAATTGGTGAGATTTGCCGCTGCCTCCCGTTGTTATAAGAAAGGATGGAATTATGAGCGAGACAATTATGAAAATTGACCACATAAGCAAATTTTATCCTGGCGTCACGGCATTGAACGATGTGAGTTTTGAGATTAAAAAAGGAGAGGTCCATGCGCTTTGCGGAGAGAATGGCGCCGGGAAATCCACTCTCATCAAATGTATCATGGGTGTTGAGAAGCCGGATGAAGGGAAAGTCTCCATGAACTATGACGGTCAGTGGGTTGTCAATGCCAACGCGCTTGAAGCGCAGAGCCACGGCGTGTTTGCCAATTACCAGCATGTCAATATCGCTCTGGATTTAAGCATAGCTGAGAACTATTTCCTGGGCAGACAGCCCAAGACAGAGCTCGGTACGGTTGACTGGAAGAAAATGCAGAAAGACAGCCAGAAGATTATCGACAAGTTTGAGATGAACGTAAATCCCAACGAGAAGATTAAGACCCTTCCCATCGCGATGCAGGCGATGGTTACCATAAGCAAGATATCGGTAAACGATGATATCCGGGTTGTTATCTTTGACGAGCCTACCGCTCTTTTGGAGAATGAGAAGGTAGAAATTCTGTTCAAATTTATAGCGGAGCTGAAGGAAAGAGGAGTGAGCATCATCTACATATCCCATCGTCTGGAAGAAGTCATGGATATTTGCGATACAGTTACCGTATTAAAAGATGGTACTTATGTTGACACAAAGCCAATCGAAGCGGTGACGAAAGACTCTCTGATTGCCATGATGGTTGGGCGTGAGATGTCAGATATTTATAATATCAATCACCAGAAACCGGGCGAGGAAGTCCTGCGCGTGGAGAATTTCTCAGACAGTTCCCACTTCAAAAATATCAATTTCAACTTAAGAAAAGGTGAAATCCTGGGATTTGTCGGTCTGGTAGGAGCGGGGCGCAGTGAAATCATGCGGGCGCTCTGCGGTGTGGAGAAACGTCTTACCGGAGATGTGTATGTGAAGGGCAAGAAAGTCAACATCAAAAACCCCAGCGACGCCATGAAATACGGCATCAGCTTTCTGACGGAAGACAGGCGTACAGACGGTCTGGCGCTGCAGCTTCCGATTAAGACGAATATCAACATGAACTCCTATGAGATGATAAGTAAGAGCGGGGTCATTTCTCTGAAAGCGGAAAATGACAGAGCAGTGGACTATTCCAAACGTGTCAATGTCAAGACGCCCAGTGTTATGCAGCTCGTGGGAAATCTCTCCGGTGGAAACCAGCAGAAGGTTGTTATCGCCAAACTGCTGTGCTGTAACCCGGATGTCCTCATTTTCGATGAACCTACAGTCGGTGTGGACGTAGGCGCGAAAGAAGAGATATATAAGATTATGGAAGGGCTGACGGCACAGGGGAAATCCATCATTCTGATTTCTTCTTACCTGCCGGAGGTTATGGGACTGTCCGACCGCCTCATCGTTATGGCGCAGGGCAAGATAACTGGCGAGTTTGAAGGAAACGAACTGGCGAACTTAAGAGAAGAAGACGTGCTCAAGAGAGCATCCATTGAAGGGTAGGAGGGACATTATGAGTCAGAAAAAAGGAAAAAACAGTTCTTTGTCCAGCGTATTCCAGCAGACGGAATTTACGCTCGGCATTATTATCGTAGCGCTGTTTATCATTGCTACAGTAGGGACAGACAATTTCTGTACCGTATATAATATCACGAACCTCATGAAACAGTGTGCTATCATCGGAGTGCTGGCGGTTGCGCAGACCATGGTCATCATCACAGGCGGAATCGATATCAGCTGCGGTGCTATTACAGGTTTTGCCTGCATGGTGCTGGCGCTTTTGCAGAGAGATACGAACACGAATTTCTTCCTCACACTGATTATCGCAATCGTCGTGTCTATAGCCTGCGGTCTGGTGAACGGAATTATTGTTTATGAATTTCAGGTTCCGGCGATGATTGCCACTCTGGGAACCCAGACAATCATCTACGGTTTTGTAAAAATTATAAGCGGCGCGCTGACAGTCAGCGGTCTTGACCAGAGACTTCTTGACATGGGAAATACCAACATCGGAGGGCTGCTCCCGGTACTCGCCATTTTCTGGGTAATCGTGTCGGTCATCATATTCCTGGTGCTGAAATTTACCATCTTCGGACGTAACCTGTATGTCATCGGAAGTGGTGTCGAAGTAGCAAAACTTTGCGGTATCAAAGTGCGCGGTATGTTTTACAGCGTATATGCGTTCGCGGGTCTGTTATATGGTATTGCCGGAATCATGCTGGCAGCACGTGTGCAGAGTGCTCTGCCGACAGGCGGCGAAGGATACGAGATGAATGCCATCGCGGCGGCAGTAATCGGAGGCGCTTCCCTGACAGGAGGACGCGGAGCGGTAGCCGGAACAATTCTCGGTACAATTCTGATGACACTCATCAACAACGCGGGCGTACAGTTCGGACTGAACACCCACGTGCTGGAAATCACCAGCGGTGTCCTGATTATCTTTGCGGTAACCATGGATATGCTCAAGGCGAGAAAGAAAGGTTAAAATGTTCCTCCTGCAGGGCAGGAGATACTGTTGGAAAATATGACAGGGACATCTGGCTTCGTTCACAGAAGAATATCCCTGTATGCCAGTTGACATCTTACTAAATTGTTGTTATGTTAAGAATAGCGCCAAAAATTTGCGGCAGGTATCTATGCTGCCGCACATAGAACGGCGCTGGCATCAATTTAGATGAAAGTAAGGTAAACTTCATGAATATTTATGATATAGCGAGGGAAGCGGGCGTCTCGCCATCGACTGTTTCCAGGGTTCTGAATAATAAGAACAATGTCAAGACGGCAACGAGAGAGAAAGTCCTGCGCGTGATAGAGGGAAAGTCTTACAGACCGAACAGCCTTGCAAGAAATTTGAGTGTGGGGGTGTCCAGAAATATCGCGTTCCTTGTGCCGGATATCGAGAACCCTTTTTTCAGTAAGATACTGCATGGCATTTCCGACTGTGCCATCGAGAAGGACTACAATGTTTTTATGTTTGGTACAGACGAGAATACAGAGCGGGAGCACAAAGTACTGGAAAATCTGAAACCGGAGATGATGAGAGGGCTTATTGTCACCCCGGTTTCGGAACACGATATGGAGACCGCGGAGAGACTCAAACAGTTTGAAAAACAGGGGATTCCCATTGTCCTGGTGGACCGTGATATCCGGGGATATAAATTTGACGGTGTGTTTTCCAACGATGTGGACGGGGCATGTGAGGCAGTGGAGTGTCTGATTGAGGAAGGGCACAGAAGTATTGGCGTCATCACGGGACCGATTACTTCAAAACCGGGACATGACCGGCGCGATGGCTATAAAAGAGCGCTGGAGAAAAATGGGATTGAAGTGGATGAACGTTATATGATTAGCGGAGGATTCAAGGAAGAGGGCGCTTACCAGGCGATGCATAAGCTGATGAGCCTTCCGCAGCCGCCGACGGCTATCTTTTCCTGTAATAATATCATGACGCTGGGATGCCTGCGCTATATGCAGGAAAAAGGGCTGAAACTGGTGCGGGATATCTCCATGGTCTGTTTTGATGATATCAAAGAGCTGGAATATACGGATATCCGTCTGACCTCCGTTTTGCGACCCATCTATGAAATGGGCTATGAGGCGATGCATCTTCTGGAAAAGCGATGCCAAGAAGAGGAGAAGCAGGGTGCGGACCGCTATCTCATCCGCCGCCATATGGTCAATTCCTGGCTGGTGAAGAGAGGGTCAGAGAAGCGCTCGGCAGACAGCGGAAAGTGAAAATAGGTCTTGCATTTTATTTGTGAAAGTATTATAATACTTTCCGTGCAGATGTAGTTCATCGGTAGAATACCAGCTTCCCAAGCTGGGGAGGCGGGTTCGATTCCCGTCATCTGCTTGAGCGACCGGGTATGTTGTAGATACAGCATACCCGGTTTTTTCTGCAGAAAATCCGGAGGGATTTCCCGCAGAATAGAAAGCCCTCCGGAAGTGTTCAGCGTTTAGCTTCTGCAAGCACAGTTCTATGTTCATCTTAAGGAAATCTTAAGCAAATCCAAAAGGAAATATTTCAAAGTTTTTAATAAACTATATTATGAACGCAGTACGATAACAGAGCAGGAAGGAGTAAAGTGGCGGTGTGAAAAAGATGATACAAGTAAAGGGGCTGTACAAACTCTATCGTGTCGGGGATTCTGTCGTGCGGGCATTGGACGGTGTGGATTTCAATATTTTTGAGGGAGAGTTCTGCGCCATTGTGGGTACATCCGGCTCCGGGAAATCGACCCTTTTAAATATGCTGGCAGGTCTGGAGAAGCCGACAAGGGGAGAGATTGTCATAGCCGGGCAGCATCTGGAGAATTTAAAGGAGGATGAACTTGTGCGTTTCAGACGGGAAAACGTGGGATTCATTTTCCAGTCCTTCCATTTGATTGGCACCATGAACGCCCTGGAAAATGTCGCCCTTCCCCTGAATTTCCGGGGAGAGGAGCGGTCGGTGAGGCTCAAAAAAGCGGACAGGATGCTGGACCTTATGCAGCTTCAGAAACACAAAAAGCATATGCCGAACCAGATGTCAGGAGGTCAGCAGCAGCGTGTCGGTGTGGCGAGGGCACTGGTGACGGACCCGAAGATTGTGTTTGCCGATGAGCCCACGGGCAATCTGGATTCTCATACCTCGGAGGAGGTGATGAGACTTATGCGCAGGATTGTGAAAGAGCAGAACCGGACACTTGTCATGGTAACGCACGATAATCATCTGGCAGAGTATGCGGACAGGGTTTTCCATATCATTGATGGGAAAATCGTAAAAATAGAAAACAGGGAGGAAAAGGAAGATGAGATTCATTAAAAGAGTGGCAGCCCTGCTGTGCGCGGCGGTACTGACAGCGGGGGCATTTGCGCAGACGGGAGTGCATGCGGAAAATACGCCGATTCCACAGATTAAGCTGTCTGTGGGAGACGGGCAGAGTACACCGGTATATGAGGCGGGGCAGGAGGCAAAGTTCCAAATAAATATCACCAATCAGGGAGCAGCAGCGGCAAAAAATGTGACAGTGGCTCCGGTGCTTGACGATGCTTCGTCCTGGCCTTTTGAGATTGAGAGCATGAACTACGAGCAGGAGCTCGGAGATATCGATGTACAGGGAAATGCGCAGGCTTCCTGGGATTTCCATGTGCGCCCGGATGTGGAGAGCAAATCGTACCGTCTGGATTTTACAATTACATATGATGACGGAACGAATCAATTCAGAGACAGTAAATATGTCTATGTGAAAACGGTCGCGAAGGAAGAAGAAAAACCGCAGGAATCCGGCAATACGGGCAATACAGATAATAATGGGGATTCAGGCAGCGGCGGTGCGGATGAAGGGACACCTCAGACTTATGACATGGGAAGCGGCGGGATTGTGAACAATGACCCGGTGGCAGCATCAGGGGGAAGCACAAATGCCTCTGTTCCCCGTGTGATTGTGACGGGATTCAGTACAGAGCCGGGAGAGGTAAATGCGGGGAGCAATTTTAAACTGATTGTGCATGTGAAGAATACGGCAACCTGGACACAGGTGGCAAATATGCTGTTTGATTTTCAAGCTCCCTCCTCCGGGACAGAGGCAGCGGCGGAAGCGCCGGCTTTTCTGCCGGCTTCTGGTTCCAGTTCTGTCTATCTGGAGAGCATCCCGGCAGGGGAGACGAGGGATATTGCCATTGATTTAAACGCTAGGGCAGACCTAGTACAGAAACCGTACAGCATCGTGCTGTCTATGAAATACGAGAACGGGGATTCCACGCAGTATGAGAGCAGCTCCAGTCTGGCAATCCCGGTAAAGCAGGCGGCAAGATTTGAGTTCAGTGAAGTCAAACTGGCTCCGGAAACTATCGCTGTGGGTGAGGAGGCAAATATCACATGCAGTCTCTACAACACCGGACGCATCAAGCTTTATAATGTGAAAGCAAAATTCCAGGGCGATGGTCTGGAAGGGGAGGAGATTTTTGTCGGTAATCTGGAATCCGGCGCCACAGGCACCATTGACGGCATTGTGACAGGGACAACACCCACGCAGGGCAAGGCAAAGTATAAGATGATTGTAAGCTATGAGGATGAGGCGGGAAAGGCGTCCACAGTGGAGAAAGAGTTTTCTCTGGAAATCACCCCGGAAGCTGCGCCGGCTGATATGTCGGCGATGATGACAGTGGAGGAGGAGAAAGGATTTCCTATTCTCCCGGTGATTCTCATTTTGCTGGTGCTGGCAGTTATCGTGACCATTGTCGCAGTAAGAAAGGTGAAGAAGAAAAAGAAAGCAGCAAGGGAAGAGGAGGATTTGTTCGATGAGGTGGACCGATTTACTGAGGATGAGCATATCGAGCCTTAAGCGCCGAAAATTAAGGACTTTCCTGACAATCCTCGGAGTGGTAATCGGGACAGCCTCCATTGTGGTGATGATTTCCCTGGGACTCGGTATGCAGGAATCTGTATACCGGGAGATTGAGCAGTCCGGCGGTATGACGAGTCTGACCGTAACCGGGAAACAGGCGGGGACGGGGATGATATACAGTTATTCCGGAGGAAGTGAGCAGGAGGAGTCGCAGAAATATATCACTGATGATGTCATTTCCCAGCTAAAACAGATAGAGCATGTGAAAAGCGTGGAACCGGTGCTGAATGTAAGCGCGATTGCCCTGAAAGGAAAATATATAGGGTATCTGGAACTGAAGGGCATGACACCGGAAGGGCTTCAGGAACTGAAAATCAATCTGGCGCCGGGCGGGAGCCTTCCCTCTCCGGGCAGCGGGAATCTGGATTTGGTCGTGGGAAACGGAGTGATACAGTCCTTCTATGAAGAATCCACAGGAAAGGGATATTGGGATACAGGCGAGCTGCCGGATATTGATTTTATGAATGACCAGATGTTCTTAATCCTGGACCAGGAGGGGTATTTCCAGTCACAGGGAAATACAGAGCTGGGGACAGGCGGACAAGAGAGCAATGCAGCAGGGACAGGCAGCAGTACAACAAAAAAGATACCGAAAAAATATGTAGTTGGCGCCAGCGGTGTGGTGGAGGGAGATGTCAATTCCTATAACGCACATTACTACTATGTGTATTGCGATTTGGATACGCTCAAAGAGATGTTAAAAAGAGAGTTCAGAGGCAGAGTTATCCCCGGACAGCCCAGCACAAAATCCGGCAAGCCGTACAGCAAGTTTGTGTATTCTTCCGCAATGGTGCAGGCGGATGATATGGATGCCGTGGACACTCTCTCCGCACAGATTCGGGAAATGGGCTATAATGTCTCAACCAACGCAGAATACATGGAGAGTATGAAGAAACAGTTTGCCATGGTTCAGGCTGTACTTGGGGGAATTGGAGCGGTTTCTCTTTTGGTGGCTGCAATCGGAATTGCCAATACGATGATGATGTCCATCTATGAGAGGACGAAAGAGATTGGAGTTATGAAAGTTATCGGCTGCAGTTTAAAGAACATCCGGCAGATGTTCCTTCTGGAGGCGGCTTTTATCGGATTTATCGGCGGCATCATCGGCAACATCTTAAGTATCCTGATGTCCGCAGTTATTAATTTCCTGACCGGGAACGGAAGCGCAATCGGGCTGGATGGAAATATTTCCTATATCCCGCCGTGGCTTATCCTCGCCTCCCTCGCCTTCGCTGTGCTGGTGGGGATGACTTCGGGGTATTTCCCGGCGCTTCGGGCGATGCGCTTAAGTCCTCTGGCGGCAATCCGCAGTGAATAAAGTACCTATTCTTCGATGATTTGGATTTCCAGATAATCGAAATCAATGGAGTCCACAAAGTTGTCCTGGTAAAAGCGAGCCTTGTCATGGCGCTTAAATTCCGCGATAGTGGAATCCAACCAGATAGGCTTGCTCAAATCAAATTCATAGCAGATGGCATCCAGCGCATGGAAAATCTTATGTGTGCGGGTGTCATCTGTTTCATCGCAGATGACCGTATCCCGCAGCATGCGGTTGTCCTTAAATTCTTTTCCCCATAGACGGAACATGATATCTCCTCACTTTCTGTGCCGCAAATGTACGGCGGCGCTGTCTGTGGACATTCTATCACAAATTGATTTGCCGCTCAAGGAAAAATAGGATTCCACCGGACAGCGCGGCTTGACATAGGTATTCAAGGAAGATTAAGATGTTGGTACACTAATACAAATAATATTGAAAGTTAATGAGATAACACACTGGTAATTTGATGTTACATGAGGAGTATGAAAAATGAAGGAAATCCTGATAATCGAAGACGACAGAGGGCTTAACGAGGGAATTGCCATCGGGCTTGGAAGTACAGACTGCCATTTTACCGGGTGCTTTACGCTTGCGCAGGCACGCGGGGCATTGGCGGAGAAAAAGGGCGGGTTTGATTTGGTGATACTGGATTTGAACCTACCGGACGGAAATGGCTATACCTTTCTGAAAGAATACCGGGAAAAATCGGATGCTCCGGTGCTGGTGCTGACGGCGAATGACCTGGAAATGAACGAGGTGATGGGCTTTGAGCTGGGAGCCAACGATTATGTGACAAAGCCGTTCAGCCTTGCGGTGCTGCGGGCAAGAATCTCGAATCTTTTGAAAATCAGGGAAAACAGAAAAGAAGAGACCAGCGCCGGCAGGGGAAAATACAAGGATGGGAGTCTGTATCTGGATACTGCAAAGATGCGCTTTGAGAAGGGCGGCAGGGAAATTTTCTTAAGCCGCACCGAGCAGAAACTTTTGCAGATACTTTTGGAGAATCGCGGCAATACCATCCCCAAGGAGGTTCTGCTGGAGAAAATCTGGCAGGACGGAGCGGAGTATGTGGAGGACAACGCCCTCTCCGTGGCGGTCAAAAGACTGCGGACAAAGATAGAGGACAATCCTTCCAAACCAGAGCACATTGTCAATATATATGGCATTGGATATGTATGGAAGTAGATGTGAAATCAGATACAGACAGGCTGACGGATGAAAAGAAGGCGGAACAGCCGGAAAGAGCGACAGGAGGCGGGATGGATGATTGGACAGGGCAGAAGGCGTACATTTGATATTTTAAATACTATGCTGGATGAGGCGATAGCGGGCACATTTACAGAATCAGATTACGATGAGAGCGAACTGTCAAAGCTGGAGACGAAATGGCTTCGTTTTTTGGGCGCGGCGGCGCTGGATAAAGAAAATCGGGAAAAAGAAAGACAATCTATCCAGGAGCTTGTCTCGGACATCTCCCACCAGGTCAAAACTCCGATTGCCAATATCCACCTCTACGGGGAACTTTTAGAGGAGCGCGCACAGGGACAGGATAAGGAATTAGCGCTGCGTTTGCTTGAGGAGACAGAACGGCTGGAGTTCCTTATTCAGTCTTTAATAAAAATGTCCCGTCTGGAAACCGACACCATCCAGGTGCAGCCGAAGGTACAGTATCTTCTGCCGCTTTTAGAGGACGTCAGGGAGCGAGGGGAGGCAAAGCGCAGGGAGAAGAGGATACAAATAAAAGAGATTGGGTGGACAAAGGAACTGCAGGCATGTTTCGACAAAAAGTGGACAGCGGAGGCGCTCTATAATATCTTTGATAATGCCTTGAAATATACGCCGGAAAACAGCACAGTGACTATAGAGGTAAAGAAGTATCAATTTTTCGTGCAGATTCAGGTCTCTGATGAAGGACCAGGAATCCTGCCGGACGAGGCGCCCCTCCTGTTTGGCAGATTTTACAGGAGCCCGCGGTTCGCGGAAAAAGAAGGGATTGGTCTGGGGCTCTGTCTGGCAAGGGAAATCCTTAAAAAAGAGGGCGGATATATCCGGGCAGCCGCTAAAAAGGAAGGCGGTGCCGCATTTTCTGTATATCTCAAATGTCAGGATGTGTTCTCAAATCATGAAATCTTTCAAAACTGACAGATTTGAGACAGCATAGGGAAAGATTCGTGTGCTAAAGTCTATCCTATAAAAGGAGGCAGCAGGAAATGAAGACGATTTTAGAGACACAGGATTTAAAGAAATATTACGGCACCGGGGAGAATCAGGTGCGCGCCCTGGACGGGGTGACCTTGTCTATCCGACAGGGAGAGTTTGTGGCGGTAGTGGGGACATCCGGTTCCGGAAAATCTACGCTTCTGCATATGCTGGGCGGTCTGGACCGCCCCACATCGGGGAAAGTGATGGTGGACGGCAAGGATATTTTCAGACTCAAAGACGATGCACTCTGCATCTTCCGCAGGAGAAAGATTGGATTTGTGTTCCAGAGTTACAATCTGGTGCCGGTGCTGAATGTGGAGGAGAATATTGCCCTTCCCATTGAACTGGACGGCAACCGTGTGGACGGAAAATTTATCGGAGAGATTGTGGAAGTGCTCGGTCTGGAGAAGAAGATGAACAGTCTCCCCAGTGAACTATCCGGCGGACAGCAGCAGAGGGTGGCAATCGCGAGGGCGCTGGCGACAAAGCCGGCGATTCTTCTGGCGGATGAGCCCACGGGAAATCTGGACTCTGCCACCAGCCAGGATGTGTTGAGTCTTCTGAAGGTGACCGGAGAGCAGTTTGGACAGACCATTGTTATGATTACGCACAATGAAGAAATCGCTCAATTGGCGGACAGAATCATCCGCATCGAAGACGGGAAGATAAGGGGTGATGGCTTCCATGCGTAAAGTGAGAAATCAAAAGGTAATCAAACGGCTTTCCCAAAGGATTTTGAAGTCCAAAAGGAAGAAGAATATCATCAGCTTCGCGGCGGTTCTCTTGACGACCGTTCTCTTTACTTCTGTTTTTACTGTGGGAGGAAGTCTCTTAAAGAGCAATACGGAATCTACCATGCGGCAGGTGGGAGGAAGCACCCACGCGGGCTTTAAGAACTTTACATGGGAAGAGTACGAAAAGGTGAAAGAAGATTCCGCCGTCAAAGATTTGTCCTACAACATTTTCGTGGGCAACACCATGAACCCGGAACTGAACCGCATCCAGGGTGAAGTGCGCTATTTTGAGCCTCTGGCTGCAAAGCACAGTTTTTCTTATCCGACTACGGGAAAGATGCCGGAGAAAGAAAACGAGGCGGCGATGAGTACCATTGTACTGGACGCTCTGAACGTTCCCCATAAACTGGGGGAGCGCATCAGCCTGCAGGTCATGGTACACGAAGAAATTATAACGAAGGAGTTCACCCTCTGCGGGTTCTGGGAGGGGGATTCCGCTTCCATGGCACAGGAAATCCTCGTGTCAAAAGAATGGTCAGAAAAGGTGGCGCCTCTGGAGGAGATTCCTTTTTACGAGACGGACCAGACAAACTACAGCGGATATATGAATGTGGAATTTAATTTCTCCAATTCCTTTGATATCGAGAAAAAAGTGCAGGCATTGATGGAACGGTGCGGATTCGACGCGGGTAAAGTCAACGCGGGCGTCAACTGGGCGTACAGTTTTTCTTCCGTGGATTTTAATTCCATAGCGCTTATTGTTGTTCTCTTAGGCATTATCATGTTGTCCGGGTATTTGATTATCTACAACATTTTTTACCTGAACATTTTCAGCGATATCCGCTTCTACGGACTTTTAAAGACGATTGGCACCACGGGAAGACAGCTGAAAAAGATTGTCCGCAGGCAGGCGTGGAGATTGTGCCTGTTTGGAGTCCCTTGCGGACTTCTGTTGGGGTGGATGGTAGGAAGGTTTTTTACACCGCTTATCATCGAGATGCTGGACGGCGTGCCCCTTGCCTACTCCGCAAACCCGCTGATTTTCATAGGCTCGGCAGTGTTTACTGTTATTACGGTCTATATCAGCTGTATCAAGCCCTGCCGGATAGCGGCAAAGGTATCCCCTGTGGAAGCGGTGCGTTTTACAGAGAAATCCCGGCGTAAAAAGAAGAAACGGACAAAGAGAGCCACACCGTTTCGCATGGCGCTGGCCAATATCAGAAGAAGCAGGAGAAAACTGGTATTGGTGGTGCTGTCCCTCTCTTTGAGCCTGATTTTATTAAACAGCATGTACACTATTGTCACAGGGTTTGACATGGACAAATTTCTCTCCGCTTATATACTCTCTGATTTTGCGGTGGCGGATGCCAGCATTCTCAATTTCGGCAGTCCCTATGTGGAGTATGAAGGAGTGACGGAAGACTTCCTGACGGAATTGGAAAAGCAGGACGGGGTGGAAGATGTCGGGAATGTCTATGTCAGCGGCAATTACCATGCCTACTCGGAAGCGGAATGGGAACAGATGGAGCGTATTATGGAAAATCCCCTCTTTTCCGGATGGTTCGGGGAGGAGGTAAGAGAGAAAGCTTATGATGAGATTCGCAAGGAAAAGGCGGCAGATACGGATATTTACGGCATCAATGAGGCGGCGGCAAAAAAACTGATTCTGCCGGATGAGGACGCTTTTGACTGGGAGACATTTCAGAGTGGAGATTATGTCCTTGTCAACGCCATGGACAGTGTGGGGGAGATGAAAGAGTCCTTTGATTTCCCGTTTGCGGAGCCGGGAGATAAGGTGACTCTCACGAACTATGACGGAAAAACAAAGGAATATGAGGTGCTCTGCGTAGCGCAGATACCAAGCGCCTTGAGTACCCAACGGTATCCCCTGATTCCGGAGCAATTTATCCTGCCGGAGGAGGAAATGAAAGAGTTTTGCGGCATTTCCCAGCCCATGAGAACTATTTTCAATGTGGAGGAGGAAAAAGAAGAGGCGGTGGAAGCCTGGCTTAGCGATTACTGCGAGAAGGTGAATCCCAATCTGGCGGGACGGACGAAGTCGGATTACTTAAAAGAGTTTGGGGACATGAAAAATGTATTTGTCATAGGCGGGGGATTGTTGAGTCTGGTTCTGGCGCTCATCGGGATTCTGAATTTTGTCAATGTGACAGTGACCTCCATCCTCTCAAGGAAACAGGAATTGGCGATGCTGGAGGCAATCGGCATGAACGGAAAGCAGCAGCGGCATATGCTGCAGTGTGAAGGTATCTGTTACGGGATACTGACAATCTTAATCAGTGCCAGCGCAGGCGCGGGAATTGGTTATTTCCTCGTGGAAATGGTGGCAGGGCAGATGTGGATGTTCAGTTGGCATTTTACTCTGCTTCCTATCGCAATCTGTATTCCCTTCCTTCTTGCCATCTCGCTGATTGTCCCGGCGGCAAGTCATCGCAGCGCATGCAGGGTTACTGTGGTGGAGCGTTTAAGGACAACAGAGCAGTAGTGTACGATAAGCATTGCGGGAAAAATATGCCTCCCTGTCGGAAAAATCGGAGCAGGGAGGCTTTTATGATACCTTTGCCGGGCGAAGCCCGCCATCCCGCAGGGAGTGGGTTACGGTATGCCCTTCAGGGTATCCCTTGCCGGGCGAAGCCCGCCATCCCGGAGGGAATGGGTTACGGTATGCCCTTCAGGGTATACTTTTTTTTATGTTTGTGATAGAATATTCTGGAATGTGAAAAGACGGGAAAATGGCAAAATACATGCTGCCATAGTGTTTTTAGATGAGGAGAGGTAAGAGATGAAACTGTTAGACAGAATTTTTATCGACGGTCTGGGCGGGATGGCGCACGGCTTGTTCGCCACTTTGATTATCGGTACGATTATCCAGCAGATTGGCACGTTTCTTGGCACGGACGCAGGTGATATGATTTTCCTGATGGGAAAAGTGGCTGCCTCGCTGACCGGAGCCGGTATAGGCATCGGTGTGGCGCGCAAGCTGGATGCACCTCAGCTTGTTATTATCTCAGCCGCTGTGGTGGGGATGATTGGAGCTTTCGCGGACAAGCTTCTGTCCGGGAGTCTCATTGTGGAAGGAAATGTGGTGCTGGCGGGACCGGGAGAGCCTCTGGGCGCTTTTATCGCAGCATATATTGCGATTGAGGTCGGCTGTGTGATTTCGGGGCGGACAAAGCTGGATATCCTTCTTACCCCTCTGGTATGTATCGGTTTAGGAACAGCGGTGGGTCTCTTTTTAGGACCTCCGATATCGAAATTTATGCTGTGGCTGGGCTCTCTGATTAACTGGGGAACACAGCAGCAGCCGTTTCTGATGGGTGTGGTAGTTTCTGTATTGATGGGGATGATACTGACCCTTCCCATCAGCTCGGCGGCGCTGGGTGTCATCCTCAATCTTTCGGGACTTGCGGCGGGCGCAGCGACAGTGGGGTGCTGCTGCAATATGATTGGCTTTGCGGTGGCGAGCTTCCGGGAAAATAAAATTGGAGGGCTTCTGGCACAGGGAATCGGCACCTCCATGCTGCAGGTCCCCAATATCGTGAAACGTCCGATTATCTGGCTGCCGGTTATCTTATCCAGTGCGATTTTAGGCCCTGTGGGGACGATGCTCTTACATATGACGAACAATGCCACAGGTTCCGGCATGGGAACGGCAGGACTCGTGGGACCGATTATGACCTGGCAGGTGATGACAGCGAGTGAGCCTGTTATCAATGTGTTTATAAAAATTCTGCTGATTCAGTTCATTCTCCCGGCAGTGCTGACACTGCTTTTCTCGGAGTTCATGCGCAAGAAAAAATGGATTCGCTACGGCGATATGAAACTGCCGGATTAAGCGGTTTTCCGGGAGTTGGACTGCGTAAAGCAGGTGACTTTAAGCGAGAGTGGGAACTGTAAAAAGAGACAGATGACATTTATAAAAAAAGAGTGAACTCTGTGACAAGGCTATAGAAATATGGTATACTGAAAAAACGAGAAAGGAGGGGAAAAGCGACGTGAGAGGAGAACAGCAGATGCAGGATGCACTGAGGAATTATGAGGACGTGGACAGTTGGAAGACAGTCATTTTCCTGTATAATGCGGCGTTGAAAGAAGTCGGGACAAAGCTGGAGATTCTGAATGAAGAATTTCAGCATGTACACCAGTACAATCCTATCGAGCATATAAAGACCCGGATAAAGACTCCGGAGAGTATTGTCAAAAAGCTCAAACGGAACGGCTATGAGACTTCCATCGAGAATATGGTAAAATATATCAACGATATCGCCGGGGTGCGCTTAATCTGTTCTTTTACATCCGATATTTACCGTCTGGCGGAAATGATAGGGAACCAGAGCGACTTGAAAGTCCTCTCCATCAAGGATTACATAAAAAATCCAAAAGAGAGCGGATATAAGAGTTATCACATGCTGGTATCCGTGCCGATTTTTCTCTCAGACAGTGTAGTCGATACAAAGGTGGAGATACAGATACGCACCATTGCCATGGATTTCTGGGCGAGTCTCGAACATAAGATTTACTATAAGTTTGAAGGCAACGCTCCGGATTATATCAGCCGGGACCTTCGGGAATGTGCGCAGATGGTATCGGAGCTGGACGACAAGATGCTGTCGCTCAACGAGGCAATCCAGGAGTGCGTGATGAATTCTGCAGCGGCAAAAGAGGAGCAGCCGGATGTGGAAGAGATAGCGGAGAATGTACTGGGCGCCAAGCGGGAGAACAAGACGATAGAGTTTGTGGACCAGTAAACAGGAAATGAAAAGAATATAACTGTGCAAAAGACGGTTGAAATCGTTTTACATAGGTTTCGCAGTGCAGACAGAGCACAGATGATTACAGGGAGACAAAGTTCGGAATAAGAGCTTTGTCTTCTTTTTTTGTACACTGCATAGCTGAACGGATACGGATTTTATAAAAAATTCCCTGTTTTCTATTGACAAAATTCAAATTTTGTGATTATATGAACATATGAATAGTTGTTCATATGTTGTTAAAAAATCTTCGTTACATAGATATATAAGCAGGGAGGGAAAGAGATATGGCAGAGGCGGTATTGAAAGAAAAGATACACCGGGACCATCATAACGACCACAGCGAAGCATGTGGCTGCGGACACGACCATAGGCACGAAGGGCATCACCACGAGCATGAGGGGCACCATCACCACGAGCATGAGGGGCACCATCACCATGAACATGAAGACCACCATCATCATGAGCACGGCGAAGCCTGTGGGTGCGGACATGACCACGAGCATGAAGGACATGACCACGAGCACGAGGGACATCATCATGAGCACGGGGACCATCACGACCATACCCATGAGGCGGTAGAACGCAGAGAGTACAATCATGCCTTTGACAATGTGAAGAAGGATATTTATATACTGGAGAATTTGGGCTGTGCCAACTGCGCGGCAAAGATGGAACGGAAGATTCAGGAGCTGCCGCAGGTGGATTTTGCCAACATCGTATTTGCGACGAAACAGCTCCAGGTTGTGGCAAATACAGAGGAGGACCTGCTCCCGCAGTTCCAGAAAATCTGCGCTTCCATTGAGGGCGAAGTGATTGTAAGGAAACGGGCGGAAGGCGCCGGTCACAGGGAGAGAGCAAAAGAAGGAAAATTTAAGGAGAACAGAAAGGATTTCTGTGAAATTGGCATCGGCGCAGCGCTTTTGATAGCAGCGAACCTCACAGGTTCTGTGAATGAATATGTATCCGTGGCATTCTTTGTCATCGGTTATCTGGTGTTAGGGCGTGAGGTCTTATGGACTGCGGTAAAGAATCTGGGGAAAGGGCATGTGTTCGATGAGAATTTTCTCATGAGTATCGCCACCCTGGGAGCTTTTGTGATTGGAGAATACGCGGAGGCAGTGGGTGTTATGCTCTTTTACAGAGTGGGTGAGCTGTTTGAAAAGATTGCGGTGGCAAGGAGCAGAAGCCAGATTATGGAAGCAGTGGATATGCGTCCGGAGGTTGTCAACCGTGTCGTTTCAGAGGGTACTCGTGAGAGGACAGAGGAGATTCCGGCAGAGGAAGCATGTATCGGAGATATCCTACTGGTGCGCCCCGGCGACAGGATTCCGCTGGATTCTGTGGTTGTGGAGGGAGTGAGCCGCATCGATACCTCTCCGGTCACAGGGGAGCCGGTGCCGGTTCAGGTGAATCCGGGCGACAGCGCGACTTCCGGCTGCGTCAATACATCCGGCGCGCTGAAAATAAGAGTGGAGAAAATATTGGAGGAATCCATGGTCACGAGAATACTGGATTCCGTGGAAAACGCGGCGGCGAGCAAGCCGAAGATTGACCGGTTTATTACGAGATTCTCCAGAGTCTATACGCCCTTTGTCGTTGTGCTGGCTCTGGCGACGGCAGTGCTGCCGTCCCTCGTAACAGGAGAGTGGGGTTACTGGGTATATACAGCCTTGACCTTCCTTGTCATCAGCTGTCCCTGTGCGTTGGTTTTGAGCGTACCGCTGGCGTTTTTCTCTGGAATCGGGGCAGGCTCTAAGAAGGGCATATTGTTTAAAGGCGGCGTTGCTCTGGAGGCGCTGACAAAGGTGCGCGCGGTGGTTATGGATAAGACGGGGACCATCACGAAAGGAAATTTCGCGGTACAGGGCATCATCCCCGCGGGCGGTATGAGAGAGACAGAAGTACTGTCCTATGCCGCGGGATGTGAGAGTATATCCACACACCCTATCGCGGGAAGCATCCTGGCGGCAGCAGAGAAACGAAGCATTCAGGTGTTAAGACCGGATAAGGCAGAAGAGATTTCCGGGAAAGGCATCCGGGCGGAAGCAAAGGGAAAAGAAATTCTCTGCGGAAATAAGAAGCTGATGGAAGACTATCATATCCAGATTCCGGAAAAGGAAAGAAAGGAATACGGCACAGAAGTATTTCTGGCAGTGGACGGAACCTACGCCGGCAGAATCCTCATCGCGGATGAAATCAAACAGGACGCGAAACGGGCACTGCAGGCACTGAAAAAGACCGGAGTCATCACTGCCATGCTGACGGGAGATGCTGAGGAGAATGCACAGGAAGTGGCACGCCAGACCGGAGTGGATGAAGTACATGCAAGGCTTTTGCCCCAGGATAAGGTGGAACGTCTTAAGTCCATACGCAGGACACATGGCAGTGTGATGTTTGTGGGAGACGGTATCAACGACGCGCCGGTGCTGGCAGGCGCGGATGTCGGGGCGGCTATGGGGAGCGGCGCAGACGCAGCGATTGAAGCGGCGGATGTGGTATTCATGACCTCCGCCATGGAGGCGATTCCCCAGTCGCTCATGATTGCCTGCAAGACAGGCAGGATTGCCATGCAGAATGTCGTGTTTGCGCTGGTCATCAAAGCACTGGTCATGGTGCTGGGGCTTGCCGGTCTTGCCAATATGTGGATGGCGGTATTTGCGGACACCGGAGTGGCGATGCTGTGCATCTTAAATTCCATCCGGGCGCTTTACGGAAGAATGGGAAATGTATGACCGGAAACAGCGGCGCCGGAGTGGAAAAAAGATACGGAATATGTAAGATAAAATGTAAAAAAAAGGCGAAAGAGGTAAAAAGCACAGGAAAGGCAGAAAAACGCGCATTTCCTGTGCTTTCCTGCACTCTCAAAACTTGACCGTGCCATGTCTTTTGCGTATAATAAAATTTGAGCGGCTGCTCATAAGAAGGGAGAATCACCTATGGATAAAATAGAAGTGGAGCATTGTGATGATATCCATGTACACGAGGATATTGTAAAGGATGTATTGGAACACATGCCCCAGCAAGAAGAGCTCAAGGATTTGGCGGATTTCTTCAAAGTATTTGGCGATGCGACGAGGATTAAAATCTTATGTACGCTGTTTCAGTCTGAGATGTGCGTCTGCGACCTTGCGCAGACACTGGACATGACACAGTCGGCAATTTCACATCAGCTCCGTGTACTCAAGCAGATGAAGCTGGTGACAAACAGAAGGGAAGGAAAGACGGTGTTTTATTCACTGGCTGATGGTCATATTGCGACGATTCTGAATCAGGGAATGGAACACATCAGAGAGTAGAAGGAAGAAAAAGGAAGAGCAGGAGCGGGAAAAAGGGAAATGTCAAAGGAAATCAGGAGAAAATGGATAGAAATCGGCGCGGGCGCCGTATTTTATATCATCTTGCTCAGTACGGGAAAGTACCAGAGCCACGACAGGACGATACAGACGGCACTCTATCTGGTGCCTTATGTTATCGTCTCGTTTGAGACCTATTTTGAAATGCTGAAAGGAATCCGGCATTTCCGGTTTTTTAATGAAAATCTGCTGATGATACTTGCCACTATCGGCGCTTTCTGTGTGGGCAGGAATGTGGAAGCGACCGGCGCGATGCTGTTTTTTGAGATTGGAATCCTCATAGAGAAGATTGCATTTGGAAAAACAAAAAAGTCTATTGCAAAATTTATGGATATCCGCCCGGAATCTGCCAACTTGAAGACGGATGCCGGGGAGGAAGCGGTATCCCCTGAACAGTTGGAGATTGGAGATATCATTGTCATAAAACCGGGGGAGAAGATACCGGTGGATGCAGTTGTGACCTTTGGAAACAGTACGGTTGACAAGAAGGCGCTCACGGGAGAATATGAACCTGTGGAGGTGAAGCCGGGCAACCGGATTTACAGCGGGAGTATCAACATAAGCGGCGGGCTTGAGGCGAGAGTGACACGCCTGTATAAGGACTCCACCGCCTCGCGGATTGTAGATTTGGTGGAGAGCGCGAGCCAGAAGAAGGCAGAGAGTGAGAATATGGCGGCGCGGTTTACAAAATATTACACTCCTATCGTCATTCTTCTGGGAATCCTTGTCATGATTCTGCCGCCTATGATGCTGCCCGGACATGAGTCGGAGAAATGGATATACAGGGGACTCATTTTCCTTGTGGCGGCGTGCCCCAGCGGGCTTCTTGTCTCCGTTCCGCTGGCTTTCCTGGGCGGGATTGGCGCGGCATCCAGACAGGGGGTGCTGATGAAGGGCTGCGACTGTGTGGAGGCGTTGTCAAAGACAGAGACCTTTATGTTTGATAAGACAGGAACCCTGACGGAAGGCGTTTTCCATGTAAGTGAGATAGAGCCGAAAGATATGACAGAGGAAGAGCTTTTGGATATCGCGGCTGCCGCTGAAGGGTATTCTACGCATCCAATCGCCGTTTCGCTCAGGGAGCGATGCGGCAGGGAGCTGGATTTAAACAGAGTCGGTGAAGTAAAAGAGTTCCCCGGTTTGGGAATCAAGACGAAGGTAGACGGCAGAGAAGTGCTGGTGGGAAATTATAAATTTATGGTGCAGGAAGGTGTCTTCTTCGCGCCTGTCAATAAAAGAGGTACAGCAATCTATGTGGCGGTATCAGGAGAGTATGCGGGATATATCCTCATTGACGATGTGATACGCCGCGATGTGCCAAGGCTCATGCGCTGGCTGCACAAGCATAATCTGGAGGCGGTCATGCTGACCGGGGACAGCGAGGACAATGCAGTGGCAGTTGCCAGAGAGCTTCGTATCGATTACGTCTATGCGGACCTTTTGCCGGAAGATAAAGTGGCGCAGGTGGAAGAGTTTATGGAGAGCCAGATGGAAAAGGAAAAGCTGGCATTTGTGGGGGATGGAATCAATGATGCCCCGGTGCTCGCCAGAGCGGATATCGGAATCGCCATGGGCGGTCTGGGCGCGGATGCGGCGCTGGAGGCAGCGGATATCATATTGATGGAGGATGAGCCCTCCCGGATTATCAACGCAATCCGGATTTCAAAAGGGACACTGCGTTCCGTGAAGGAGAATATGATTTTCGCGGTAGGGATGAAGGTGTTTCTTCTGATTCTCGCGTTTTTCGGGCTGGTGTCCATGCAGAACGCGATACTTGCAGATATGGGGGTTATGCTGCTGAACATTGTAAATTCATTCTGGATGATTAAATATCCGGAGTAAGGGGTGCTGAATATGAGATTGAGAAAAATACGGATGACGTTCCTCGTTTTATGCGTGTGCATGCTGGCAGTTTCTCTGACAGGCTGCGGCAATGCGCTGAAGGCAGGGATAAAGCAGATGGAGTCCGGAGACTATCAGAAGGCGGCGGAAAGCTTTCAGAAAGTGATAGATAAAGGGGAAGACACTAAGGAAGTATACCGCGGGCTTGGCATGGCTCTGTATGAGCAGGGCGACTATGCCGGAGCGCTCTCGGCATTGCAGACGGGATTGGATAATGGCATGGAAGAGACGCCGCAGATGTATAATTTGATGGGACTTAGCGCCATGGAGACCGGGGATTATGCAAGTGCCGCGCAGTATTTTGTCACAGGGACTGCTCTTGCCGATGCGAGGGCGTCCGAGGAGACCATAGACGGCGAGCTTCTCAGAGAGATGCGTTTCAACGCGGTTGTGTGCTATGAGAAGGCTCTGGACTGGGCGAATGCCAAGGAAAAGGCGGCGGAGTACCTGGAGGATTATCCCGACGATGAGGAAATGATAAGAGAGGCAGAGTTTTTACAGACCAGATAGTGCTGATTGTGTATGCTCTTGCAAAGAGAGGGTACTATGGATTGCGTATGCCTTTGCAAAGACAGGGTAACGCTGCCGCAAAAAAGAAAATTTAGATAACGCAGAGGCGGCTGTCGGAATAGAAGTAAAATCCGGCAGCGGCTTCTTTTTTTGCAGAAAAGCTGCCCTCTCTTTACAAGGGTATACGAGCCTTAAACCATGGTGTTTTCGTGTTTTGCGCTATTGTGGCGGCGCACAAGGTTCTTCTTGCAGGCGCAAAATATCCGGGGCAGTAATTGCGCGTCGGACGAAGCAATCTGGTAAAAATCCACAAAAACAAAAGTCGCATATTGTATAAAATATCAAAAAACGTAAACTACGCCATTTGGCGTAGTTTTAAAATGGCTTTCCCGATACAATAGCTTATAGAAAAAGTAAATTTACAGTATCTTATAGCTATAGAAATGTACAGGAAAAGCAACTGAACAACACTTTAGGAGGCAGAAATGGAAAAAGAAAACGCAATGCTTAAGATTGTACAAACTGTAAACCAGAAAAAATCAAAGGATTTAAAGCTGGAAGATATCACTCCGTTTTTAAATGAGTTTATGTCCGTTCGGAAAGTGCCGGCAAAGGGGAAAATTATGAGAGAAGATGTAGTGATACAAAAGGTGTACTACCTTTTGAAGGGCTCATTTTCGGAATACAGGTCCTCTGAGAGCGGAAAAATGAATTTAATGTCGAGGAGACAGGCGCCCCAGTTTTTAGGCGTGGGGCGGGCAGTGGACCCTTCGAAGGCGGATATGGCAACACTGATTGCCATTGAAGACTGTTGGCTGCTGCAGGTGGAGAAAAAGTATTTTGTTGACAGCTTAATGGAGTGCGGAGAGCTTGGCGTGGAGGTCATAAAGAACATCTGTGACAAAATGTCAGGATTTTCCTACCGCTCAGATAATATTATCTTTCTGAATCCCAGAGAGAAGCTGATTTTATATATTTTGGAGCATGGAGAAGAGTCCGGCATGGGCAGGGATGATTATGTCATAAAAGAAAAAAACGCAGAGATAGCCTATGACATTGGCGTAAGTATCAGAACGCTCCAGCGCACCATAAAGGAAATGAGAGAAGAGGGCATGTTGAAAACCATAAAGGGAAAAATCCATGTCCGGGAGAAACAGATTCAGTTGATGAAAGAGCAATATGAGAATCTGCTCCATATGAGAAAATAGAAGGAAGCAATGCAGGAGAGAAGAAAATGCGTGATAATAAAAGACCCAATATTGTATTTATTTTAAATGACCATCAGGCTTTTTACGGTCATGAAACCCACGGGAGAGAAGGAGCAAAGCGCCCCTGCTTTCAAAAATTTGCCGAGAACGGCGTGAACTTTGAGAATGCCTATTGTGTGTCCCCGATGTGCGGACCTGCCAGGAGAAGTCTTTTGACAGGGCTCTATCCCCATACGCACGGACAGATACATAACGAAAATGACCCGGAGTTTAAGGACGAAGTCTATCTGGACAGTCTGTTCAAAGGGGGATACAAGAATTACTATTACGGAAAGTGGCACGCAGGTCCGGGATGTGCCTATGACCATCACTGTGAGGGATTATCCGAGACTGGCTACGGGAATCCGTACAATACCAAACTGTATGATGAGTATCTCAAAAAGAGAGGTCTGCCGAGAGCACAGCACAGAGTAGAGCGCGTGTTCAGACAGGATGACTACGACAGAAAAAATTATTTTCCAAAGCTGGAAGAGGGCAAATTGTATCAGTGTGAAGATTTCTGGTGTGGAGAACATGCCATAGGTGTGACAGTGACGCCAAAAGAGACGCATGAGGCGTTCTTTCTTGCCAACATGGCGTGTGACAAACTGGAAGAGCTGGCAAAACAGCCGCAGGATGAGCCGTTTGCGCTGAGAGTGGACTTCTGGGGTCCCCATCAGCCGTTCTTCCCCACACAGGAGTTCTTAGACTGGTACGAGCCGGAGAAGATTGAGGAATATCCAAGTTTCAGAAACGACCTTCATGATAAACCTTTTACACTGAAGATGGAGGCGAACCGTCCTTTAGGAGATGGGGAGAACATCATCTATCCGAATCCGCTTCCCTGGAGTGAGTGGCAGAAAATTCTGGCACATTGTTATGCGCACATTTCCATGTTGGATGCGGCAGGGGGAATGATTGTAGATAAGATTAAAGAATTAGGGCTGGACGAAAATACCCTGATTATCTGGAGTACAGACCACGGGGATGCCATTGCCTGTCAGGGAGGGCATTTTGATAAGGACTCCCATATGGCGCAGGAGGTCATGAGGGTGCCGCTGGCGATGAACTGGAAGCATGTGATACCGGCAGGACAGACAAAATCGGAGCTGGTATTTACCTGTGATATCCCGGCAACCATCATGGACGCCGCGAATATGACCTTTGAAAAGCCGATTGACGGGGAAAGTCTGCTTCCATTGGCAAAAGGAGAACCTGCAAAATGGAGGAGCAGTCTGATGTGTGAGACGTACGGGCACGGCTACGGCGTAACCATTATCGGGAGGATGGTCACGGACGGCAGATACAAATATGTCTGCACAGAGGATGGGCTGGATGAACTCTATGATTTGGAGAAAGACCCGTACGAACAGACAAACCTCGCTGTTCTTTCGGAGTATGAGACATTGAAATCGAAAATGAGAGAAATGCTGAAAGAAAACCAAAAGATGACAAAAGACCCTGTACCACTGGCACAGCTTCTGCCAAAAGGAGAATAGTGGTCGTATCAGATAAACCTCACATAAATGGAAGGAGGAATAAGTGTACACCAGTTACACTTAGTAAACAGAGATGAATGAAAAAGTTGCGAGCAGTACAATGTTAAAGAAGACACCTTTAAAAGATATGATTGGCTATTCCTTTGGCGGATTGGGGTTCAGCATTTCCAATATGCTGATGCTTACATACCTGACCTTCTTTTTGACCGATATATTTGAAATCAGTCCGATGGTCGTTGCGACACTGATGCTGGTATCCAGAGTCGTGGATGCCGTGACAGACCCGCTGATGGGATTTATCGCGGACCACACGAAGGCAAAAATGGGAAGATACCGTTTCTGGATGGCGGTCGGGGCGCCGCTCTTGGGCATTGCCATATTTTTATTATTCCGTTCACCGGATTTGAGCCCCACGATGAAGATTGTCTATGTCTATGCTATTTATATTTTTTATTCACTGGCAATTACGATAGTGAATATCCCTTACTATTCCTTGACGCCCATGATGGCGGAGACCAGCAAGCAGAGGACGACAGTGGTTGCGTGGAAGAGTATGATGACGCACACAGGACGTTACTTTATCACAGCCCTCGCTCTTCCGCTTGTCAAGGTGTTTGGAGACGGCAAACAGGGATGGTCGGCGTTTGGCGCGCTTGTCGGTATTATGGCGGCAGTCTCTTATCTGATTGTTATCTGGAGAAGTAAAAATTATGATTCCACCACGCAATCTCCAAAAGAGGCTGCAAAGAAGAAAGAGAACAAGGCAGGGTGGAGAGAATTTAAAGTCTTATTTAAAAACAGACCGCTCCTGATGCTGATGATTGCCTATGGCACGGACATGATTGCAAATGCCACGATGAACGCGGCGAATATGTACTATTTCAAATATGTCCTCAATCGTCAGGATTTGGTGCCAACGGTAGCGACACTTATCACGGTTTCCAGTATTGTCGCGACAGTTGCGCAGCCCTACATCGTGAAGAAATGGGGGAAAAAGAGTATTTACTGGTGGGGAAGTTTTCTCTCCATCGCGCCTCTTGCGGTGGTCATGATATATCCCTATTGTCCGGTGCCGGTTCTCTTTGTCCTGATGGCAGTGTTTGGATTCATTTCAGCGATGCCGTCCAATCTGGCATGGGTGATGCTTGCCGACTGTACAGATTACGCGGAATGGAAGTTTAATGTGAAAGGAAATGGTATGGTGTCCTCGGCATTTACATTTATGAATAAATGCAGTTCCGCGCTGGGTGGATTTATCACCTCTTTCGTCATGGGGCTTGTCGGATTTGTGGCGAATCAGGAACAGAGCCAGGCAGTCCTGTTTACGATTGTATTTTTGAGATTCGGAGTTCCTATTTTAGGGTACATCGCATCGGTGATTTCCATTCATTTTTATGATATCACGGATGAAAAATTTGAAGAAATCCGAAGAGATTTAGATGCGCGCGGCAGCCTGCAGCAGGGTTGATTCAGCAATCTGGAGGGAGAATCATGGAAGCAAAGAAAAGAAATATCATAATGATTTTATCGGATGACCAGGGGTATTGGAGTCTGGGCTCCTACGGAAACCCGGAGATAAAGACGCCTGTTTTAGACAGAATGGCAGAGGAAGGGGTGCGGTTTGAAAACTTTTTCTGTACCAGCCCGGTCTGTTCTCCGGCGCGGGCTTCCATTCTGACCGGGAAAATGCCCTCTGCTCACGGCGTTCTCGACTGGCTCGGCGGAGGCTCTGTCAATAAAAAAGATTACGAAGGAATTATGATGAATCACCGCCACGCAGTTCCTTACCTTGCCGACAGACCTACTCCCAAGGAGGTGGAGAAGATACCGGCGGATGCAAAAATCGGATTTGAGGAAACCCTGTCTTACCAAAAATACATGAACTTTGAAAAAGGCGGCGTGGACTTCATGAAGGAACATCTATGTTACACGGAGGTTCTCAAAGAATATGGCTATACATGTGGTCTGGCGGGAAAATGGCACCTCGGCAATTCCTACGAAAAGCAGAAAGGATTTGATTTTTGGGAAGTGATTGCCCGCGGCGGGACCAACTATATGCTCCCGGAGTATATCAGAGATGGGAAGCTGAAAATGGAAGAAGAATATGTGACAGACCTCATCACAGAGGATGCCCTGCACTTCCTGCGTCAGAAAAAGGACGGACCTTTTTACTTAAGCGTTCACTACACGGCTCCTCATGACCCGTGGGAGAGGGAGGACCAGCCGGAAGACATCTGGAAAGAATACGATGACTGCGACTTCTCTTATATACCGAATCTTCCGAAACATCCGTGGCAGGCCAAGAAGCGCACCCAGCCTCACAATGAGGAGGAACGGCGCCAGTATATCCAGGGGTATTATACCTGTGTGACGGCGATGGACAGAAACATCGGGAAAATCATGCAGTGTCTGAAAGAGAATCAGTTGGATGAGAATACGGTGGTCATCTTTCTGGCGGATAACGGATTTAACCTCGGTCATCACGGCGTATGGGGGAAAGGCAACGGAACGTTTCCTATGAACATGTATGAATCCTCCGTCAAGGTTCCGTGCATTATCTGGGGCGCCGGGGTAAAAGACCATACCGTAAATGAAGCTCTTGTGAGCCAGTATGATTTATTCCCCACCATTTTGGAACTGGCGGATATCGAAGATGAGAAGACGCGGAAATATATGGAGACACTTCCGGGGAAGAGCCTGACGCCGATATTGAGCGGGGAGAAGGAAAAAATCAGGGAAGAAGTGGTTGTCTATGAGGAATACGGACCTGTGCGGATGATACGCAATGACCGCTTTAAGCTGGTGTACCGGACGCCTTATGGACCTCATGAACTTTATGATTTGCAGAGCGACCCGAATGAAGAACAAAATTTGATTGCAAGTCCAAAACATAGAAAAATCCGAAACCATTTATTCAGGCAGCTTGAAAAATGGTTTGAAGAATACACGGACGAACGGTATGACGGACGGAAGTTCCCTGTTATGGGGGACGGGCAGATGGAGCGCCTGGAGGAATTTGGGACGGATAAGACAGTCTTCAAATCTTTCCCGTAGAAGAACAATGAAAGAAGACATTACAGCGGTTAAAAAGCCGGGTAATGTCTTCTTTTGATATTTTGAAGAGAAGGCAAAGCGGGCTTGCCCGCTTTCTTCTAAATTGGTTATAATAAAGCGGAGAGAAACAAGAGTGCAGATAAGGAGCAATCAAATAGAGACAGCAAAAAGAGACAGGAGAGAGGCATGAAGCGCAGTTATCAGATTACGGAATACTGTCACCGTTTCCTGGAAGATTATATCGCGGAGGGAAGCAAGTGCATCGATGCCACGGCGGGAAACGGCGGGGATACAGAATTTTTATGCGGGCAGGTGGGGAAAAGCGGCAAAGTCTATGCTTTTGATATTCAAGAGGAGGCGCTGCGGCACACAAAGGAGAGACTTTGTCGGTCTGGATATGACGGCAGGGCAGTCTTGATTCTGGACGGACATGAGAGTATGGCAGAGCATGTGCGCGAAGAAGTGGATGCGGTGGTGTTTAATTTTGGTTATCTGCCGGGCGGGGACCATCGGATTGCCACCACACCGAAGACAAGCCTGGAGGGAGTAAGGCAGGCGATGGGGCTTATAAAAAAGGGCGGCATCATCAGCCTGTGCATTTACAGCGGAGGGGATACCGGAGACGAGGAGCGGGATGCTCTGCTCGGTTTTTTGAAGAAATTGGATTCCAAAAAATGGCTGGTTATTGTAAACTGTTATTATAACCGGGAAAATCACCCGCCTCTGCCGGTGTTCGTTATCCGGCTTAAATAGCCCGGCGGACAAGGAGCGCCTTCGGCTTGCATAGACGTGTAGGGCATACAGAAGGTAAAAACGGCATAGGAGGGAGCCAGAGGCGAAACCGCAGGTAAAATCAGTATTGGAGAAACAGATATGACAGGGATTGACTTAAAAGAAATGACAGAGAGGGTTATCCTCGTGGGAGTACAGCTAGGGAAAAATGAGGAGACCGGGGAGTCTTTAGATGAGCTGGGAGAGCTTGCCAGGACAGCGAAAGCGGAAGTTGTGGGAAGGCTGGTGCAGGCGAGGGAAGCCATTCATCCGGCGACTTATATCGGCAAGGGAAAGATGCTGGAATTAAAGGAGCTTTTGTGGGAGACGGACGCCACAGGGATTGTCTGTGACGACGAGCTTTCGAGCGTGCAGCTTAAGAATTTGGAAGAAGAGCTTGGGTGCAAGGTCATTGACCGGACCCTGCTGATTTTGGATATCTTTGCCGCCCGCGCGGTTTCCGGGGAAGGCAAGATACAGGTGGAGTTGGCACAGCTGCGGTATCGCGCTTCCCGCCTGGTAGGACTTCGGGATTCGCTCTCCAGGCTTGGCGGCGGGATTGGCACGAGAGGTCCGGGAGAAAAGAAACTGGAGACAGACCGGCGTCTTATACGTGAGAGAATCAGCCGCCTGAAGCGGGAACTGAAGGAAGTGGAGAAGCACCGGGAGCTGATTCGCAGTGAGAGAAAGGAGTCCAGCCTGAAGGTGGCGGCTCTGGTGGGATATACTTCCGCGGGAAAGAGCAGTATTGAGAATACGCTGACCGGGGCGGGTATCCTGGAGGATGCCATGCTGTTCTCCACCCTGGATACCACCACGAGGGTGCTGGATTTGGATAAAACGCAGAAAATCCTTCTGACGGATACGGTGGGATTTATACGGAAGCTTCCTCATCACTTGATTGAAGCGTTTAAGAGTACGCTGGAGGAGGCAAAGTACGCGGACATCATTGTCCATGTGGTGGACGCCTCCAATCCGCAGATGGACATACAGATGCATGTGGTATACGACACGCTGAAAAGCCTGGGCGTGGAGGGAAAACCGGTGATTACTCTGTTTAACAAGCAGGATAAGCCGGAAGCAGTAAAAAGCGCGCGGGATTTGCGGGCGGATGTTTCGATTCCCTGCTCTGCCAGGACCGGGCAGGGGATGGAGGAATTTAAAGAAGCGCTTCTTGACATCCTGCGCAGAGAACAGATTTATATCGAGAGGCTGTATGGATTTGACGAGGCGGGGAAAATCCAGCTCATCCGAAAGAACGGGCAGCTTCTGTCAGAGGAATATAAAGCAGAGGGAATCGAAGTGAAGGCATATGTGCCTAAAGAAATATATGCCAAAGTATAGAAGGACAGAGGGATAGAGTGGGGAAAGAAGGATAAGATTTTGGAAAAAGAGAAGGAAAGAAAAGAAGAGGAAAGAGAGGAGAAAAATCCGCTGGGGAGCGCTCCGGAAGGAAGGCTCATCGCGAAATTTGCGATTCCGGCTATCATCAGTATGCTGGTGAGCGCGCTCTACAACATTGTGGACCAGATTTTCATCGGTCAGGGTGTGGGGATGCTGGGAAATGCGGCGACCAATGTGGCGTTCCCGGTCACCACGATTTCTACCGCCACAGCACTGCTTCTGGGAATCGGAAGCGCCTCTAATTACAACCTGGAGATGGGAGCGGGAAGGGAGGAAAAAGCGAGCCGGATTGCGGGCACAGGGCTTGGCATGCTCACCATCAGCGGGACCGTTATCGCTGTCATCATTCTGGTGTTTTTAAAACCACTTCTGCACGTGTTCGGCGGGACGGCGGAGGTCATGCCTTATGCGGTGGACTATGTGGGAATCACCGCCTTCGGGCTGCCCTTTTTTGTGCTGACGACAGGAGGAAACCATCTCATCAGGGCGGACAGGAGCCCTACCTATTCCATGACCTGTATGCTCACAGGCGCGGTCATCAATACCATTTTAGACCCGCTGTTTATTTTCGGGTTCGGATGGGGAATCCAGGGGGCTGCTCTGGCGACAGTCATAGGGCAGGTGGTGTCCGGGATTCTGGTTATCATCTATTTTGTGAAACTGCGCAGGATGCATCTGACGAAGGAGATGTTAAGACCGAGAGGAGAGTATCTGCGCATGATTGCTTCCCTTGGTCTGGCGTCCTGTATCAACCAGATTGCCATGACAGTGGTACAGATTGCCATGAACAATACCCTGCGGCATTACGGAGCAGCCTCCGTGTACGGGAGCGACATTCCCATCGCCTGTGTGGGCATCGTCACGAAGGTAAACCAGGTCTTTCTGGCAATCTGCATCGGTATTTCCCAGGGGTGCCAGCCTATCTGGGGCTTTAACTATGGGGCAGAGAAGTATGGGCGTGTGAGAAAGACATACCGTTATTCCGCGACACTGTGTACCTTCATCGCGACTACATTCTTCCTGTGCTTTCAGTTCTTTCCCCATCAGATTGTGGGACTGTTCGGGAGCGGGAGCGAACTGTATTTCCAGTTTGCGGAGCACTATCTGAAGATTTTTATGTTTATGACCTTTGCCAATGGGATACAGCCCATGTCCGCCGGCTTTTTTACTTCCATCGGGAAGGCGAAGCTTGGAATTGCGATGTCTCTTACAAGGCAGGTTCTCTTTTTGCTGCCGCTGATTCTCATTTTCCCACTTTTTGTGGGAATCGATGGTGTGATGTATGCGGGACCCATCGCCGATGCGGCGGCGTTTGTGCTGGCAGTGACCTTTGCCGGAAGAGAGCTGAAAAAGATGAAGAACAGAAAAGATATAAGAGAAGAAAAATGAGGGGTAAAAATTCAATCACACGTAAGTTTATTATGCTCGCGGGGGCGGCCATGCTTTTGACCGTCTTTTTTTGCTGGCAGTTTTTGTCTCGAAGCGGGGAGAAGACAGAGACAGCAGAGTCCGCAGATGCTGCTTCAGAGAAAGTGGTATTGTCGCTTTCCAGTGAAGAAGGAGAAAGTCTTGGGGGAAGCGCATCCGCGAAAGAGACGACAGCGGGCGGGTATACCAAAGGGATAACGGAGGGCGAGCTTACGGGACTTAAGGAAGATTTGGAGCAGCTGACGGGACAGATGGATGGAACCTGGAGCATTTATGTGAAAAATCTACAGACAGGGGATACTATTTCTCTGAATAATCAGGAGATGTATGCCGCCAGTCTGATTAAGCTTTTTGTCATGGAGAGCGCCTTTGAAAATAAGGAGGAGCTCGTTGAGAATGACAGCCTGCTGAGCGGGTCCGTGCAGGCAAGCGAGGAGAAATTTACGGACGTACTCACTGCCATGATTACCGTGTCCGACAACGAGTCATATAATGAGCTGGTGCGTCTGCACAGCCCTTCCCTGGATTTTGTGGAGGGGTGCACATCTGTGGGGGAATGGCTGGAGGATAGCAACTATACCGATACGGGAATTTATCATACTTTGAGTCCGTCTGAGACAGAGCCGCAGCAGATTTCAGAAGAGGAGGAGAATCACACATCTGTGGAGGACTGCGGAAAACTGCTGGAAGCCATCTACAGCGGTACCTGTGTATCCGAGGAAGCATCCCGGGAGATGCTTGCCCTTCTCTGCGAGCAGCAGTTGACGACCAAGATTCCCGCCGGTCTCCCGGAGAGAGTTTTGTCAGCGAATAAAACGGGGGAGACCGATGAAGTGGAGCATGATGCGGCGATTGTATTCGGGGAGGAGACCGATTATATCCTCTGTGTCATGTCCGAAGGCTGGAGTGATTCAGATGAAGCAGTGTGGATGATACAGCGAATATCGGAACTGGTCTATGAGTCCTTAAACGGCGCATAAAAAGGAACGAAATCGTAAAAAGAATGAAAATCAAGGGTGAAGAAAAAGAAGGTTCTGCCTTTTTCTTCACCCCTATTTTGTGTATTACAGGTAGGGTTTGGACGGTGTTTCAGGGTAGCTTCCCATGGACACCAGGAGTTTTAATCCGACATCCCGCGCAGTAAGAACCGCGCTCTTGACTGCGCTCGCCTCCCCGGTCACAGCCACAATGACCTCGTTGGAGTGACTGGTCCCTTTGTCCGGCGTCATATAGCGGATGATATCTACAGGAGCGGATTTTACCGCCAAATCCGCCATCACAAGACCGATTGCCGCAGGAGAACCACAGAAAAAGCCAAAGGGCTTTCCCACGGGAGCGTCAAAGGCAAAGTGAAGCGCCTGGTCCGCGCTGGCAGAGTAGGTAAATTCCAGATGACCTGCCTGACTGATATAGAGCTCTCCGGCATATTTTTCCGTAAATTCCAGGGCAATCTCCACAGCACGGCGCACATCAGAGACATTGTTCCCGCCTAAGATGATGAAATTTCCATGTCCGCCCCAGCCCTTGGTGTCTCTGGGAAGTTCGATGGATACAACCTCAGTATTGGTGGACTTGACCGCCTCGTCCACCGCGTTAATCTGTCCGGTAGCCCCGGTGCGGGAACTTAAGATGCCGAGACTCTTATAAGTTTTCTTCAAATCCATGCGGGATAAGAGTGAGGGGTCGATGCCCGGAATCACAAGCCCGATAGTGTCAAGTACAGTAGTTCCCACAAATTCGGGAAGCCCGCAGTCCATTGAAATCTTTGTCAAATCTATTACATCTGTCATGTTAATCTCCTGTTTGTTAAAAATGGTCTTCTGCGCCGCGCGGTAATATGCCGGCTGCTGTGCGCGGAATCTTTATCATTTGCGCCCTTTTAAGTCTGCTGCTTAGAGAAAGCCGCCGTCCAGTCCGATAATCTGTCCGGTCAGGTAGGGGTGCCCGCTTGAGAGGGAGAGAACGAGTTCCGCCACTTCCTCGGCAGTGCCGAATCTGCCCGCGGGAATTTCCTCTGTCAGGGACAGGCGCTCTTCCGCTGAAAACTGGGCGTTCATCTGAGTGTCAATGACGCCGCAGGCGATGGCGTTGACCTGGATGTTGGATGGCGCCAGCTCTTTAGCGAGGGCTTTCGTCAGCCCGTTCATGCCTGCTTTTGCCGCGGAGTAAGCCGCTTCACAGGAGGCACCGGAAGTCCCCCACATGGAAGAGATATTTATAATTTTGCCGCGTTTCGCGCGAATCATAGGGGGAATCGCCGCACGGCAGCAGTAGAATACGGAGGAGAGGTTGGTGTTCAAAATATCTGACCACTGGCTGTCCGTCATATCCTGCAAAAGTCCGATGTGAGAGATACCGGCATTATTGACCAGTACATCCAAGCCCGGACAGAGTGATTCAATGGTGGAAAAGATATCCCTGACTGCATCCGGATTGCCGACATCGCCGGGGACAGCCGTGCAGGAGGCGCCGATGGCAGTCAGCTCCTGGCTCAGCTCTTCCAGGGCAGCTACAGAGTTCCGGCAGTTTAAGAACACATGGAAACCCGCGCGGGAAAAGGCGAGCGCGCATGCCCTGCCGATTCCGCGGGAAGCCCCGGTTATCAAAACATGTTTTTGCTTCATAGTCTACCTCGACATTTTTGATTTTCTATAGTAACCAGTATAGCCCATCTGATAAAATTTGTATACTGTTTTCATTGTGTATCGGAAAGGCTTATGCTATGATTTTATCAGGATGAATTAAGAGGACTTCCGCTCTTTGTACAAGGCTAATACACAGTTGTGGAGCGGCCGTCTGACATGGGGCAGATGAGGAGGTATGCGAAAAAATGATTGACGAAGCCATTGAGTTTGCAACGAAGGCACACGCGGGACAGTTCAGGAAGGGAACAAAGAGACCTTATATTGTCCACCCGGTGGAGGTGGCGGACATTGTCGCGACCATGACACAGGATGAGGAAATCATCTGTGCCGCGGTTCTCCATGACACGATTGAGGACTGCAAGGGAATCACGGAGGAACTGCTGAAGGAAAGATTTGGTGAGCGGGTGGCTTCCATGGTGGCTTTGGAAAGTGAGGATAAATCGAAGAGCTGGGAAGAACGAAAAGGCGCAACGATTCTCAGGCTGAAGACAGCGCCTCGCCCTGTACAGATGATTGGGCTGGCGGACAAGCTGTCGAACATGCGCGATATTGACCGGGATTATCCTGTTGTGGGGGAGAATCTCTGGAAACGTTTTCGTATGCAGAGCAAGTCTGCCATCGCCTGGTACTACAAAGGGGTGCAGGAGGCGCTGAGGGAAGGGTTTGAAGGCGTTATGGCATACGAAGAATATGTAAAGCTGATAGAGAAGAATTTCGGACCGGAACCGAAAGCGTTTTTTACAGAGTGGAAAGGAGCAGCACGGGATGAGTGAGACAAGGGTGATTTGCTTTGCCAATAATAAGGGAGGCAGCGGAAAATCGACGACCTGTTCCAATGTGGGATATGGTCTGGCTGAGCTGGGAAAGAAAGTACTGCTGATTGATGGGGATATGCAGATGAATCTGTCCCTGTCCCTTTTTGATGAGGAAAAGGTGCTGGAATTTGCGCAGAGCGAGAAAAACCTCTATGAGGCAATCAAGAGGCAGGATGACCTTACGGATTATATCGTATCTTCCCCTTACGAAAATCTGGACTTGATTCCGTCCTCCACACTGATGAGTTCCATTGAGTACGAGTTGTTCACGAAATGGCAGAGGGAATTTATTTTGAAGAAAGGGCTCAAACATATCGTGGAGTCAGGAACATACGATTATATTCTTATTGATGCCCCTCCCACACTGGGCGGCTGGGTCATGAACATTCTCTGCGCCTCGGATGAGGTCATCCTTCCGGTGGAGGCGACGCCGTGGGGATTGTTTGGTCTTGGAAATATGTTTGAATTTCTGGAGGAAGTGCGGCAGATTGCGCCGGAGCTTCGATTGGGCGGAATTGTCATCACCAAGGTGGACACGAGAAAAAATTATTTCAAACAGACACTGGATACGTTAAAAGAGCTGGATGATGTGAAAGTATTCGATACCTATATCCGGGTGGACAGCGGGATTGAGTGGTCGCAGGACAACAATGTCCCTGTGATAGCCTATCGAAAGAGCAGCCGCAGCGCCGGGGAATATATGGAACTTGCGAAGGAGATTGCGGGGCAGGACAGGTGAGCGGATGGATGCCGAATTATTGAGAGAACTCTCCGTGATTACGGAGGAGGAAAAGAAGATACTGGATGAGAGAAAGGGAATAGACCCTCATATCTACACCGAGAAAAATGATATGGTCATCGACTGTGAGAAGCTTCTGCAAAAGGGGAAGCTCATCCAGGTGCGCCCTCATACGAGGTTTGTGCACTTTCCGAAACACCGCCACAATTACGTGGAAGTTATCTATATGTGCAAGGGTACGACGACACATATTCTGAACGGAAACCAGGTGGTTTTGGAGGAGGGGGACCTTCTCTTCCTCAATCCCAATGCGGTGCAGGAAATCCTCCCGGCGGGGGAGGAGGATATCGCGGTAAATTTCATTGTCCTGCCGGAGTTTTTTAATACCGCTTTTTCTATGATGGACGGGGAGGAGAACCTGCTCAAAGACTTTTTGATTGGCGCGCTGTGCGGAAGGGATGAGGACACCGCATATCTGTATTTCCATGTGGCAGGAATCCTGCCGGTACAGAATCTTATCGAAAATATGGTGTGGACGATTTTTTATGACTCCTCCAATAAGCGGAGCTGCAATCAGATTACCATGGGACTTTTGCTTCTGCAGCTTTTGAACCATATGGATAAGATGGAAATGGGCAGCAGGCAGTTTGACCGGGAACTGACCGGAGCTGTTTTAAACTATGTGGACGAACACTATAAGAACGGCAGCCTGTCGGAGCTCGCGGGGATGCTGGGATATGAGGTGTACTGGTTAAGTCGGGAGATTAAAAAGCGCACCGGGAAGACATACAAGGACCTGCTGCAGGCTAAGCGCATGCAGCAGGCCGCGTATTTGCTGACGAAAAGTTCTCTGCCCGTGACAGATATCATAGAGCTGGTAGGGTATGACAACAGCAGCTATTTTTACAGGAAATTCAAAGAGCGTTACGGGGTGAGCCCGAAAGAGTACAGGGAATCTGCTCTGTAAAACTCCATTCTGAGAAACCAAATTATCACTTGAAATACCGTATTTATAAGGATGATAGTTTTTCTCAAGAAGCGGCAGGAGTAAGGTCAATCTGCTTTGCCTCCATGATGGTGGAAGTATCATCCGCAGTCGCGGTGTCTACAGTCACCGATACCTCTGTCCCGATGAGCAGTCCGTTCGTGTTATCTACAGAGGACTCCTTGGAGAACGTCATGAGAATTTTATCTTTGGTCTGAATTGTAAAGGTGTTCATAGTTCCATCCACAATAGTGCCGGTATATACGGCATTTTCTGCCGATGTATTCGGGTCGTCATCTTTCACGCTGATAACAATGATGTTGTTTAAATCGCTCAAATCACCGGTGTAGGTGATAGTCACACTGTTTCCGGTCTGAATGCCGTTTTTGTATTCATGAGCGGCATCGGCGATGTTTATCGTATAAACTGCCTGCTCATCTGTCTGAAAGGTGAGTGTATTCATGGAAACCTCTACCACCTTGCCGGTTACTATGTTATGCTGCTCCTGGGGCTGCTCCTGGGGTGTCTGTACCGGAGCCGGTTCATTGCCCTGCTGTTCTGTTTTGGGAGGTTCGCCGCCGGTAGTTGCCGCCGGAGCTTCCTCTGCGGGAGCGGTGGTGGTCAGATAGTCGCCGTATATATAGGCATCTTCATCATTATAAGTGACCCTGGACCAGCCGTTGGCACAGATGCCAGAGCGATGGATGGAAGAGCCTTTGGCGAGGCTGCCGATGGGAGCGGCATCAGTGGAACAGGAACTGCGGATATATACACCTGCGGTAGCATATACCGTCTCGTCCACAGCTTTGATTTCCATACTTTTTTGTTCTTCCTGGACAGGATTGGAATCATTGTCTGTGATGCGCAGAACTTTGATGTTGTGCGTATCTGTTCCTACGATATCGCCCAGGTAGGTGACAATAATCCAGTTGCCTTCCCGCAGACCATTTTTAAATACATGTTCACAGTTGTTGGAATTGAATATAAGCTGTGTGGCGTCATTCTGCCGGATAGTGATGGAGTTTTCACTATATTGTACCAGAGTTCCTACAGCGGTCTTTTCCTGCTGCTGGGTGGGTGCCTGCCCCTTATCTTCAATGGAAACTACTTTTACATTCTGAGCGCCGTCCTTTTTGAGAGAGCCTTTATAGCACACGATGATATCATCGCCGGATACCATGTTTGCCGCTTGGATGTTAGCATCAGATAAGTCAAAAGAATATTTGCTGCCATTGGCTTCGATGGTGAGCTCTTTTCCGATAAAACTGATAAGTACACCTTCCAGGCTGCTGACTTCTGCGGATTCTTCTGTAGAAATTTGATTTGTTTTTGTCTGACCGGCAGTTCCCTCATCCGTTTTAGAACAGCCTGCTGCTGTCAGGCACAGACAGGAAGCTGCAAGGAGAACGACCAGTGTTTTCATTCTTTTCTTCATATGTTCCTCTTTTCCTCTTTTCCTTTTTTTATTCGAGACTCCTTCGGAGTCCGGCGCTTGTCCGGTTGCCTATTATATACATAAATTATGGAGAATACAAGCGTTTTAGCTGTATGGGCGGTCAGGCACAGTGAAAATTACGGTTTTTCCGTTTGTTTTTACTGAAAAGACCGAATACAAACCGTGCGGCTTTTGGCAGATGCGTAAGGGGAACAAAACGAAATGAATTTGCGACAGACAGAGGCGTCTTTTTTCGGATGGGTACAAAGGTGAGATAAAGTGAAGGAGAAAGGAGGAGAATGTGCAAATAAGGACGGTATTATTGTTGAATAACGTCCTTTTTTTGTCCTTTTTTTTCTTTTATAATGAGGGTAAGCTGAAAAAATCATGAAGGAGGCACGAAAAATGGATAAATACTATTTAGCCATTGATATTGGGGCATCCAGCGGACGTCACATGCTGGCAACTGTAGTGGACGGGAAGATGCAGCTCGAAGAAGTGTACCGCTTTCCGAACGGGATGGATAATAAGGACGGTACTCTGTGCTGGGATGTGGACCGCCTGTTTACAGAGATTAAGAACGGACTGAAGAAATGTAAAGAGGTCGGCAAAGTTCCGGTATCCATGTCCATTGATACATGGGGTGTGGATTATGTCCTTCTGGATGAGAATGACAATATTCTTGGCAATACAGTGGGATACCGTGACAGCCGCACGAATGGCATGGACGAGAAAGTATATGAGATAATTTCCCATGAAGATTTGTATAAAAGGACAGGAATCCAGAAGCAGATTTTCAATACCGTCTATCAGTTGATGGCAGTGAAAGAGACGCATCCGGAATACCTGGAGAAAGCCGCTGCGTTGTTGATGATTCCTGATTATTTCCACTTCCTGCTGACCGGCGTGAAGAAGAACGAATACACCAACGCTACTACGGGACAGCTCATCAGCCCGAAGACAAATGACTGGGATTATGAGCTGATGGAGATGCTCGGATACAACACGAAGATGTTCCAGCCGGTATCTATGCCGGGAACGGTTGTGGGCAATTTTACAGAGGAGATACAAAAAGAAGTGGGCTTCGACTGTACGGTGGTGCTTCCCGCGACACATGATACAGGTTCCGCGGTACTGGCGGTTCCGACCAACGATGACAATGCTATCTACATCAGTTCCGGTACATGGTCTCTGATGGGAATCGAGAGAAAAGAGGCGGACTGCTCCCTGGAGAGCATGAAAGCGAATTTTACAAACGAAGGCGGATACGACCACCGTTTCCGTTATCTGAAAAATATCATGGGACTGTGGATGATTCAGTCAGTCAAGAAGGAATTTACGGAGGACTTGTCTTTTGCGGAAATCTGCGAGAGAGCATCTAAGGAGACGATTTCCTCAATTGTGGACTGCAATGACGACTGCTTCCTGGCGCCGGAGAGTATGATTGGAGCGGTACAGCAGTTCTGTGAAGAGACGAACCAGCAGGTTCCGAAGACGGTTGCGGAAATTTCCGCGGTCATCTACAACAGTCTGGCGAAATGCTACGGCGATACCATCAAAGAGATTGAGGCAATCACCGGCAATACATACGACACCATCTATGTGGTGGGTGGCGGCTCCAACGCAGGATACTTAAATGAACTGACCGCGAAATATACGGGCAAAAAGGTTTCCGCGGGACCGTCCGAAGCGACCGCCATCGGAAATGTCATCGTACAGATGCTCCATGACGGCGTATTCAAAGATTTACCGGAAGCAAGGACCTGTGTCAGAGAGTCCTTTGATGTAAAAATGTATTAGAGAAAGAGGAGGATTTGAAATGTTAGTTGAAACAAAAGCAAAAGTAGGTGTATTTTCCATCGCGCTGGGAGCTTATCTGCCGCAGTTCCCGTCACTGGTACCGGAGTTTGAGTCACAGTATGCGGCATTCAAGAAAACTCTGCCGGAGACAGTAGAAATTATTGACGGCGGAATGGTAACCACAAAAGAGCAGTCCCAGGCAGCGGGAGATTTATTCCGTGCGGCAGATGTAGACTTGGTATTCATGCAGCTTCTCACATACGCGACATCCTATAACATGCTTCCGGCAGTGAAGGATTTGGATGTGCCGGTGGTACTGGTAAACGTACAGAAATTAAAAGCTCTGGACTACGACCACACAGACATTGCTTCCTGGCTTGGAGAAGGGTATGCATGCGGTGCTGTTGGCGAGATGGTAGCTGACCTCGAGAGATACGGCAAGAGACACGCGGTCATCACAGGTGTTGTTGAGGGCGGGGACCCGGCAGTACAGGAGGAGATTGACAGCTGGTGCCGCGCTGCGCAGGTGAGAAGAAGATTCCGTGAGACCAACATCGCGCAGATTGGAAGACCTTACCCGGGTATGATGGACCTTTATATTGATGAGTCCAATCTCTACAGAAGAATGGACCTCTATACGAAACAGTTTGACTGGGAGAAGATGTGGGCAATCGCCGACGATATTACAGATGAAGATGCCATCCGCGCGAAAGCACAGGATATCCTGGATACCTTCGACATCGAAGGCGGCGGAAGCATAGAGGAAGTCTGGGAGATGGCGAAATATGTGGTTGCTTTCGAGCAGTGGGTCAAAGACGAAAAACTGGGCTTAATCGCCTCTCACTACGACGGATTCGCACAGGGAAAAGCAGGAGTTCTCGACAGTATGCTCATTCCCGCGTTCTCTATGCTTATCAAGCAGGGAACAGCGTGTGCGGTAGAAGGTGATATGAAAGTTGCCATGGCGATGAGTATCTTAAAGACGATTTCCGGCACCGGACAGCTGGCAGAGATGTACTCCATCGACTTTAACGATGATATCGCTATCATCGGACACAGCGGTTCAGGTGATGCAGATATTTCCGATAAGAAACCTACCATGAAGATTGTAAAAGTCTTCCACGGAAAGACAGGCGGCGGTTACCTGACACAGTTCTACCCATACACAGGACCGGTTACCTATCTGGCAATCACACAGGACGGCGACGGACACTTCAAGTTCATCGTGGCAGAGGGTGTCAATGAGGAAGGAAAGATTCTTTCCTTCGGTGATACAAACATGAGAACACGCTTTACCTGCGGTGCGAGAGAGTTTGTAAACCGCTGGAGCGAGTGCGGACCGACGCATCACTTTGCGGCTGCGACAGGAAGACATATTGACACTATCCTGAAAGTGGCAAAGATTTTCAATGTTCCGGTTGACATTGTGACAAGATAAGGATATCCTTATGAGATGAGAAGGGGATTCCCCGAATCATCAAAGATTTTATCAGCCAATAAGGCGAGAGCCTTTTGGAATATAAAAAATTATTTTTCAATTTTTCCTCCAAAAAAGTTAGAAAAATAAGAACCTAACCCAAAGAAGGGACCTGGCAGAGAAGCCGGGTCCCTTCGCATATTGGGATTCACGCAAAGTCTTTTGAGAGGTTCTGCTAAACCGAAAGTTTTATGGCAGTTTAAGGTTCTGCAAAAATTCCAAGCTGCGGGGGATGGAATGTAAAATAGAAGAAAGCTGCCGCAAAAAGCAAAGTCAGGAAGAGAAGGAGAGGGAGCAACTTCCTGATTTTTTCATGGGAAGAACAGCGGCATGTGATGTAAGATGTCAAAAGCAGCGCCAGTATAAAGTCCAGAATATCCAGCCAGAATACGTCAAAGCCCAGGATTCCGCTGTACGCATAGAAAAAGACAGGGATAAACAGCGTCCCTGCAAGGAGTCCCAGAAGAGAGGCGGACAAAAGTGTGTCGGGCGCGTTTTTCAGGAAAAGCCGGGCTGAGATGGTATACAGCAGCACCGGGAAAAAGACCAGTTTCATGTGCTCCCAGGCAGACTCGTTTACCGGACTGAACAGCCCCACTGCAGGGGTATTGCTCGACCATTGATAGAAAAAGTGGGACAGAGAGCCCAGCACAAGACAGAAGAAAAAACCAATCCAAACATACTTCTTTGAACATTTCATGTGCTTTCCACATCCTTTAAATGTGCCGGAGGGCACGGTTTTAGAAAAAGTATATGCAGTTTTACGGTAGGTATTCCTGTTTCATCGGAGTGTATCCCTTTATATTTTATTCGCTCATGTAGATATGGAGATATTCTTCAACTTTGCTCATGTACTGGACATAGCATTTATCATCATTTTGCAAGGCGTGACCCGAATGAGGAAATTCAATATAGTCGTAGATTACACCGTTTTCCTCCAATGCTTTTGTTAAATGCCTTGAAGAATCAAACGGGCATACCTTATCGTAAACGCCATAGGCACATACGGTAGGTACGGTGTTTTCATTTACCCACATATAAGCAGAAATATCTTTGATGACCTCTTCATACTCCGCTGTGCCGAGCATTTCGGGTGTGATTTCTTTGCCTGCCATAAGCCCAAACAGCCCTGCCGCAGCTTCGGGGTCTTTATCTAATCCGTAGGGAGTCCAATCCTCGGCATAAAAGCTGGCGGGACCGACAGCTTCAAATACCATTTTTACGGGAACCGGAGAGGTGCCTGCGTCACGGTAGGCATACAGGAGTGCGAGACAGCCTCCTGCCGAGCCGCCCGAAATCGCCATGCGGTTAATGTTGTAGCCAAGTTTTCTTGCTTCCTCCACCACAAACGGAATACTCGACTTAATCTCTTCAGACTGTGAGTAAACACTTGCTTCAGGATGAGCGCTATCACGCAGGGTATAATTAATCCCTGCCGCGACATAGCCTTTAGAGCAAAGCCACTGCAGCATTTCCTTGTCGTCTGCTTTGTCGCCTGTGGTAAACCCACCTGCATGAAGATAAACAACTAAACCATAAGTCTCTTTTGTACTGTCGGCAGGAACATATAAATCAAATTTGTTTGCTTCCTGCTCCCCGTAGACAAGGTCTGTGTAAACCTGTCCCACCTTATCGCTCCAGACTACGGAATATTTTTTCATTTCGGGAGAGATATAGGTCATTTTGAAAATGACAGAACCTGCAAATGACACAATGAATACCACAATACATAGAAAAATGAACAATCCTGTTTTTCTTCCTTTCCTTTTTTCTTTGCTCATAGAAAATTACCTCCAAACAGCGACCCGCCGACCATCCAGTTGACGAAAGCTCTAAAAGCCAGTCTGCCTAAAATAATACCGATGATTGCGACAATGATTAGAATTAGAATTCGTTTTTGCACAAGTGTCATATCCTGTTTTCCTCCTAAAAGCTTATTGCTATTGACATTCTTATTTGAGTTCGTTATGATGGTGATACGTTTATATCGCCGATACAATTGTATCATTGAGCTTTCAAATGTCAATAGGAGGGACGAAAATGAGACAAATTAGCAAAAGTGTATCACCGATGAGCAATGAAGGACGTAACGCATATGTAATAAACCATTTGACTGAAGCGTTTCTTGCGCTGCTCGCTCAAAAGCCAATAGAAGATATTTCTATCAGTGAATTAGTTGACACAGCGGGAGTGGGAAGAGCTTCCTTTTACCGCAATTACGAGCGCAAAGAAGATATTTTGAAAGCATATTTAGACACTCTTTTCCGCGAATGGACAGACGAATTTGATAAAAACAGCGAAGTGTTATTAAGTGAACATATCCGAACAATGATTGCTCATTTTGAAAAGCACCGTGCCTTTTATCAGCTTCTGAATGAAAGAGGACTTACCTATCTTCTGAAAAATGTGATTATCGGTATTTGCGGACCGAAACCAGAATATGAAAAGACACAAGCCTATGCTGCGGCATTTGTTGCCTATACGCTGTATGGATGGATTGACGTATGGTTTCAGAGGGGAATGGTGGAAACTGCTGATGAAATTGCCGAATTGTTTAAGGCACAGGGACTTTAATACATGTCTGAGATTATAAAGAGGGAGGATGCGGGGATATTTTGTACTCTTAAACATAAAAAAGGCCTTTTCTTTGTTTCTGCGAGACGATGATAAAGTTACAGAAAGACAGTAGACTGTTCATAATATGCAGGGAAATGTAGCTAAGGACATGGAACGCATAAAAGGGAGGTTGAAAGAGTATGGAAAATTTTACGAGGATAATTCCTTTTATAGGGGTTATCGCCCTTCTGTTCGCGTTATATTTAGCGATGAAGGTGCAGAGGCAGAACGCGGGGACAGACAGGATGAAAGAAATTGCAGGTTCTATCAGTGAGGGCGCCAGAGCATTTTTGACAGCGGAGTACAAGATTTTGGTTGTGTTCGTTGTGGTGCTGTTTATTTTGATTGGTTTGGGGCTCGGCAACTGGCTTACAGCTGTCTGCTTTGTGGTTGGTGCGGCGTTCTCGACACTGGCGGGGTATTTTGGAATGACAGTAGCGACGAAAGCTAATGTGAGGACTGCCAACGCCGCAAAAGAAAGCGGCATGAACCTGGCATTGTCCGTGGCGTTTTCGGGCGGCGCCGTCATGGGTATGTGCGTGGCAGGCCTGGGTGTGCTGGGTGTCAGCGCTATCTATGTCATCACAGGAAATGATGATATTTTGTTTGGCTTCAGTCTCGGCGCATCGTCTATTGCGCTTTTTGCCCGTGTGGGCGGAGGAATTTACACGAAAGCGGCTGATGTGGGTGCGGACCTTGTAGGTAAGGTGGAGGTCGGAATCCCGGAGGATGACCCGCGCAACCCCGCGGTTATCGCGGACAATGTAGGCGACAACGTGGGAGATGTGGCTGGCATGGGAGCGGATTTGTTCGAATCCTATGTCGGGGCAATTATTTCCGCGCTGACGCTTGGGCTGGTGTATTACAAAGCAGAGGGAGCGGCGTATCCGCTGGCAATTGCAGGTCTGGGACTTCTGGCGTCCATTTTGGGGACGTTCTTCGTGCGCGGCGATGAAAATTCCAATCCACATAAAGCTTTGAAAACAGGCTCCTACGTATCCAGCGCCATTGTTCTGGTTGCGGCATTTGTATTCAGCAAATTTTGTTTTGGCGATTTTAACGCGGCGATTGCCATTGTATCCGGACTGATTGTAGGGCTTTTGATTGGAATTATTACAGAAGTTTATACGTCTGGAGATTATAAATCAGTAAAAGAAATTGCAAAGCAGTCAGAGACAGGCTCAGCAACGACTATCATCAGTGGACTTGCGGTAGGCATGCGTTCCACGGCTGTCCCGATTCTGCTTATCTGTGTGGGGATTTTTGTGGCTTATCAGTTCTGCGGGTTGTATGGGATTGCCCTTTCTGCAGTGGGGATGCTTTCCACGACCGCAATCACTGTGGCGGTAGACGCGTATGGACCCATTGCAGACAATGCGGGCGGAATCGCGGAGATGTCAGGACTCGAAGAAGGGGTCCGCAATATTACGGATAAACTGGATGCAGTGGGAAATACGACGGCGGCCATGGGCAAAGGATTTGCAATTGGCTCTGCGGCGCTGACAGCGCTGTCCTTGTTTGTGACTTATGCGGACGCAGTGCAGCTTGATACGATTGATATACTTGACCACCGCGTCATCATCGGTCTGTTTATTGGAGGTATGCTGCCTTTTCTGTTTTCAGCGATGACCATGTCTTCCGTGTCTAAAGCGGCGAACCAGATGATTGAAGAAGTCAGAAGACAGTTTTCCGCTATACCCGGTATTTTGGAAGGAACAGGAAAACCAGATTATAAATCCTGTGTGGCGATATCCACCACAGCGGCGCTGAAGGAAATGCTGGTGCCGGGTATCATGGCGGTGGTACTTCCGCTTCTTACCGGAATCCTGCTCGGTCCCGCGGCTCTGGGAGGACTGCTGGCAGGGTCTCTGGTGACGGGCGTCATGATGGCAATCTTCATGTCTAATGCCGGCGGAGCCTGGGACAACGCGAAGAAATACATAGAGGACGGACACCATGGCGGCAAGGGAAGCGAGGCGCATAAAGCGGCTGTGATAGGAGATACTGTAGGCGACCCGTTCAAAGATACGTCAGGACCATCCATCAATATTCTGATTAAATTGATGACAATTGTCTCCCTGGTATTTGCGCCGTTATTTTTATCTATCGGCGGATTATTATAAACAGACTGTTACAAAAATAAAAGAAAACGCCCCGAAAGCTTTGCGATTCTCTTCCTTTTAGGTTGGCAAAAGCTGGAGGGGATTTTCTGGTTTGAGGGCTTTATATTGCTCTAAAATGTATAAAATTATTCCATTATATAAAGAGTTGGTAAAGAAGCATGATGTCGCATTTTTTGATGCCAATCAGGTGGCGGAAGTGGGAAAGTTGCGCCCGCTGTAATCAGATGCAATCAAAATCAAGCGGATTAAAATCGCGCAAAAAAAGGAGAATCCTTCATTCTACAAAGGATTCTCCTTTTTACGTCCAATGCGGAAGAAGAGACTTGAACTCTCACAGGATTAACTCCCACTAGAACCTGAATCTAGCGCGTCTGCCATTCCGCCACTTCCGCTCGACAAGAGATATCTTATCATAATAGAAGTCATTTGTAAACCCCTAAATTTATTTTTTTATGTCACTTTTTGACGTTTCTTTTTTCTTGACAATTTCAGGAAATGTGATATACTTTGAAAGTCAAAGTATTTTAGATTCAAAGTATTTGACGGCACAGAAAATATGCCTGATATGGAGAGAGAACTATGATAGGAAGAATATACGGAACGGGTTCCAGTGTTCCCAAAAAGATTGTGAGTAACGATGATTTGGCAAAGCTGGTGGATACAAATGACGCATGGATTAGAGAGCGCACCGGAGTGGCGAGACGCCGCATAGCAGAAGAAGAGACAGCAGTGTCCATGGCGGCGGATGCTTCGCGAAAAGCGCTGGAACAGAGTGGGATTGCAGCAGAGGAGTTAGACTTGATTCTGGTTTCTACTATTTCCTCCGAACTCATCCTCCCATGTACTGCGTGCGAGGTACAGAGACTTATCGGAGCGAACAATGCGTTTGCCATGGATTTAAATGCCGCCTGTGCCGGATTTCTGTTCGCGTACGAGGCAGCGCAGGCATATATAGCCGCGGGAATGGCAAGGACTGTACTGGTCATTGGAGTGGAGACTTTGTCGAATCTGGTGAACTGGAAGGACAGAAGCACCTGTATCTTATTCGGAGATGGGGCAGGGGCAGCGGTCTTAAGAGCAGAGGGAGGCGACCGGGTTGTGAGTGTCAGTCACTCTGACGGAAGAAAAGGCAGTGCGCTTACCTGCATGAGCCGTCACCGCAAAGGGGTTCAAAATGTAGAGGAAGATTTGGAATCCTACATGCAGATGGACGGGCGAGAGGTATTTAAGTTTGCAGTCAAAAAGGTGCCGGAAGCGATTCTGGAAGTTCTGGAAGAGGCAGGTACGAAAGTAGAGGAGATTGATTATTTTGTTTTGCATCAGGCAAATAAGCGTATTGTGGAAGCTGTGGCAAAGCGGTTGATGACGGATATCAGCAAATTCCCTATGAATATGGAAGAATATGGAAATACTTCATCCGCCAGTATCCCGATTCTTTTGGATGAGATGAACCAGGACGGCAGGCTGAAAAAAGGACAGAAGGTCATCCTGGCAGGATTTGGCGCAGGGCTCTCCTGGGGAGCTGCCCTCATGGAATGGTAGGACGCACGGCAGAGACAGAGAGCAAGCACAGAGAGTAAAGTCAGGGAGCAAAACAGCCTGCAGATAAAATCCAAAAACAAGAAAGGGTAATTACCGGTTCAGCCGGATTACAATAAATGTTCCTGTTATATACCGGGGCAGATATAAGGAAAAATAAGAAAAATCAAAAAGTGAGAGAAGAAAGGAAAAGAAAAATGTTAGAGAAGATTAAAGAAATCGTAGCAGAGTCTTTGGGAGCAGATGCAGCAGCAATCACAGAGGAGACTTCTTTTAAAGATGATTTAGGAGCGGATTCCCTGGATCTATTTGAAATGGTTATGGCATTTGAGGAAGAGTTTGAAGTAGAGATTCCGTCTGAGGACCTGGAGCAGATTGCGACAGTAGGCGATGTTGTAAAATATCTGGAAGCTCACAAATAAAATACGGATAAGGAAAACGGCGGGGCGTAAAAACTCCGCCCAAAATCCGAAAAAGGAAAAGAGGAAGGTTGTCAATATGAAAACAAAAGTAACCGAACTATTAGGAATTGAATACCCAATCATACAGGGCGGGATGGCATGGGTTGCTGAATATCATCTTGCAGCCGCCGTATCCGAGGCGGGCGGACTTGGGCTGATTGGAGCGGCGAGCGCACCGGCTGACTGGGTGCGGGAACAGATAAAAGAAGCGAAAAAGCTGACAGAAAAACCGTTTGGTGTAAATATCATGCTCATGAGTCCCTATGCGGATGATGTGGCGAAAGTAATCGTGGAGGAAGGCGTCAAAGTCGTGACAACAGGTGCCGGCTCTCCGGAAAAATACATGAAGATGTGGAAAGAAGCAGGCGTGAAGGTGATTCCGGTCGTGGCTTCCGTTGCCCTGGCAAAACGTATGGAGAGATGCGGGGCCGACGCGGTTGTGGCAGAAGGTACTGAGGCAGGCGGACACATCGGTGAGAATACAACTATGGTTCTTGTACCGCAGGTTGTGGATGCGGTAGAGATTCCGGTCATTGCAGCGGGCGGAATCGCGGACGGCAGAGGAATTGCCGCAGCGTTCATGCTGGGCGCGCAGGGCGTACAGATGGGAACGCATTTTGTGGTTACGAATGAATCTCAGGTTCATGAAAATTACAAGAAATGTATCATCAAGGCGAGAGATATCGACTCCAGAGTGACAGGACGCTCCACGGGACACCCGGTGAGGGCGCTGCGCAACCAGATGACAAAAATTTATCTGGAGAAGGAGAAGGAAGGCGCTGATTTTGAAGAGCTGGAACTTCTGACTCTGGGAGGGCTTCGCAAAGCGGTCGTGGAAGGTGACGTCGCAAATGGAAGCGTCATGGCAGGACAGATTGCCGGTATGGTAAAAGAAGAATTATCCTGCCGGGAACTGATACAGAAGCTGGTAAAAGAGACCGATAATCTGATTGGCGGAAAAGGCTTCTACGAATAAGCCCCGCCTGAAGTTCTTGTGGAGGAGATTTCTTAAAATGGGTAAGATTGCATTTATATTTCCCGGACAGGGCGCGCAGAAAGCCGGGATGGGAAAAGATTTTTATGAACAGAGTGAAACAGCGAGGAAGGTCGTGGACAGAGCGACAGAATTGCTGGATATAGATATGAAAGCACTTTGCTTTGAAGAAAACGACAAACTGGACCAGACAGAGTACACACAGGCAGCGCTTGTGACCATCTGTATGGCGATGGAAAAGGTTGTGGAAGAACGGGGATTAAAACCGGATGTGACAGCAGGACTGAGCCTTGGCGAATACTGCGCGATTGCGGCGGCTGGCGGGATGGATACCGAAGATGCTATCACGACCGTGCGGAAAAGAGGAATCCTCATGGAAACAGCGGTGCCAAAGGGCAAAGGTTCCATGGCAGCTGTTCTCGGCATGGAGAACGAGGCAGTAGAAAAAGGAGTGGCGGACATTGAAGGCGTGAGTGTGGCGAACTACAACTGTCCGGGACAGATTGTCATTACCGGATGGAAGGAGAGCGTGGAGAAAGCTTGCGAGGCGTTGAAAAATGCCGGAGCGAGACGGGTGATGCCCTTAAATGTCAGCGGACCGTTCCACTCCCCCATGTTAAAAGAAGCCGGGGAAGAATTGGGAAAGGTTCTGGACAATGTGGAGCTAAAAGAGCTTCAGATTCCCTATGTCACCAACGTGACAGCGGAATATGTGACGGACATCAGCCAGACGAAAGCGCTGCTCTCCAGACAGGTAGCATCTTCTGTGTGCTGGCAGCAGAGCATGGAGCGCATGATAGCAGATGGAGTGGACACCTTTGTGGAAATCGGACCGGGGCGTACCCTCGCCGGATTTATGAAGAAAATCAACCGTGACGTGAAGGTATACAATATCGGCTGTTGGGATGATGTGGAAAAGGTGGTGCAAGAGTTATGTTAAACGGAAAAGTGGCAGTTGTGACAGGCGCTTCCAGAGGGATTGGCAGAGCAGTGGCAAAAAAGCTTGCCTCCCTGGGCGCAGAGGTTGTGATTAATTATAACGGCTCAAAAGAGCGGGCAGAAGAAGTGCTGCGTGAAATCGAGGCAGAGGGCGGCAAGGCAAGTATCTATCAGTGCAATGTCTCTGATTTCGCTGCCTGTGAGGCATTTTTAAAAGACGTTATCAGTGAGCATGGAAGTCTGGATATCCTCGTAAACAATGCGGGCATCACCAGAGACGATTTGCTGATGAAGATGACAGAGGAAGCGTATGATGCGGTGATAGATACGAACCTGAAAGGGACGTTCAATTGTATCCGTTTCGCGGCGAGACAGATGCTGAAGCAAAGAAGCGGGCGCATCATCAACATGGCTTCTGTATCCGGGGTACTCGGAAACGCGGGGCAGGCAAATTACTCCGCATCTAAGGCTGGTATCATCGGGCTGACAAAATCAGCGGCGCGGGAGCTCGCGTCCAGAGGAATCACAGTGAATGCCGTGGCGCCGGGATTTGTCAACACAGAGATGACAGAAGTCCTTTCCGAGAAAGTGAAGGAAGGGGCGGTTTCCCAGATTCCTCTCGGAAAATTCGGGGAGCCGGAAGATATCGCGGAAGCGGTGGCGTTTCTCGCGTCAGAGAGCGCGCGGTACATTACCGGGCAGGTATTGAATGTAGACGGCGGAATGGCAATGTAGAAGGAGAGAAATATGAAAAGAAGAGTTGTAGTGACCGGACTTGGAGCGGTGACACCGATTGGAAATACAGTAGAAGAATTTTGGAGCAGCGTCAGAGAGGGAAAGGTCGGAATCGGACCCATTACCAAATTCGATGCTTCCGATTACAAAGTACAGATTGCGGCGGAAGTAAAAGGGTTTGTGGCAAAAGAACGCATGGATTTCAAAGCGGCAAAACGGATGGAACTGTTCTCACAGTATGCGGTCGCTGCAGCCAAGGAAGCCTTTGCGGATGCCGGGATTGAGGCGGAGAAGGAAGACCCTTACCGCATGGGCGTGATTGTAGGTTCCGGTATCGGAAGCCTGCAGACCGTGGAGACGAACTATACAAAGATTGTGGAGAAAGGACCAAGCAGAGTGAATCCTCTGATGGTGCCTTTGATGATTTCCAATATGGCTGCGGGAAATGTTTCCATCCAGCTTGGATTAAAGGGAAAATGTACAAATATCGTGACGGCATGCGCATCCGGCACAAACTGTATCGGAGATGCCTTCCGTGCCATCCAATACGGGGATGCGGAAGTGATGATTGCAGGCGGAACAGAGAGCAGCATCTGCCCCACCGGAGTGGCAGGATTTACAGGACTGACTGCCCTGTCCACCTCCAATGACCCCATGCGGGCATCCATTCCCTTTGACAAAGACAGAGACGGATTTGTGCTCGGAGAAGGCGCCGGAGTTGTCGTGCTTGAAGAATTGGAACACGCGAAAAAGCGCGGCGCGAAGATTTACGCGGAGCTTGTGGGATATGGGTCAACCGCGGATGCTTATCATATCACTTCCCCGGCGGAAGACGGAGAGGGCGCAGGTATGGCGATGAAACTGGCTATGCAGGAGGCAGATGTCGCGCCGGAGCAGATTGATTACATCAACGCTCACGGTACGAGTACTCACCACAATGATTTGTTTGAGACAAGAGCAATCAAGTATGCGCTCGGCGATGCGGCGAAAGATGTTGTCATCAACTCTACAAAATCCATGATTGGGCATCTGCTCGGGGCAGCAGGCGGCGTGGAATTTATCACTTGCGTAAAGAGTATCGAAGACGGATTCATCCACCAGACAGTGGGCACGGTTGAGACAGATGAGGAGTGTGACCTGAATTACGCGATAGGGGCTCCGGTGGAGAAAGACATCAACTATGTGCTGACAAACTCTCTCGGATTCGGCGGACACAATGCAACTTTGTTATTGAAAAAATATGAAGGGTAGAAAGAACATGAAATTTGATGAGTTATTACAGTTGGTGGAGGCGGTTTCCAAATCCGAACTGACAGAATTGAAATATGAAAAAGATGACGAAAAACTCTGCCTGAAAAAACAAAACGGTGAAGTGAAGATTCAGCAGGTACTGCCTCAGGCTCCGGTTCCCGCCCATGTTTGTGTGCCGGGAGTCGTTCCCCAGCCTGGGATGCAGCCTGTAGTTCCCGGCGTGCATCCTGCGGCACCGGGTGAGACGATTGTGCCGGGCACAGCGCCGGCAGCAGACGTGAACTTAGAGAACGCAGCGGCAGGTGCCAATACTGCGGAAGCAGCGGGTCAGGCGGCGAAGCTTACCGGCAAGGTTGTGAAATCCCCTCTGGTAGGAACCTTCTATGCAGCGCCTGCGGAGGACGCAGCCCCCTATGTGAAAGTAGGGGATACAGTAAAAGAAGGGCAGATTCTGGCAATCGTGGAAGCGATGAAGCTGATGAATGAGATTGAGAGCGAATATTCCGGGACCATCTCTGAGATTCTTGTGGAAAATGGAGAAGCGGTGGAGTACGGACAGCCTCTCTTTGTGATTGAATAACAGCCGCGGACGTGACGGTTTAGAAAGGAGTCATCTATGAACAGTTTGAACGTAGAGCAGATTCAGGAAATCATTCCCCACAGACATCCCTTCCTCTTGCTGGATGGGATTGAGGATTATGAGCCTGGACAGTATGCAGTGGGATATAAATGTGTGACCTATCGGGAAGATTTCTTCCGGGGACATTTCCCCCAGAAAGCAGTGATGCCTGGGGTATTGATTTTGGAGGCGCTTGCACAGGCGGGAGCTGTGGCAATCTTAAGCGTGCCGGAGAATCAGGGGAAAATCGCCTTTTTCGGCGGCGTGCAGAAATGTCGTTTTAAAGGTATGGTGTTCCCCGGCGATAAATTGAAGCTGGAGACAAAGATTATCAAGCAGAAAGGTCCTGTGGGAGTGGGCGAAGCGGTCGCTTCTGTGGACGGTAAAGTGGTAGCCAGCGCGGAGCTGACCTTCATGGTAGGAGAGTAAAAGCATGATTGAGAAAGTATTGATTGCAAACCGGGGAGAGATTGCCGTGCGCATCATCCGCGCATGCCGCGAGATGGGGATTGAGACAGTGGCTGTCTATTCCGAGGTAGATAAAGAGGCGCTGCACACGCAGCTTGCGGATGAAGCCATCTGCATCGGTCCGGCGCCCTCCACGGAGAGCTATCTGAGTATGGAGCGCATCATCAGCGCGACTCTGGTGTCCGGGGCAGATGCCATCCATCCGGGATTCGGCTTTTTATCTGAGAACAGCAAATTTGCACAGCTGTGCGAGAAGTGCGGCATCATCTTCATCGGACCGGACTCCGGCGTCATCGCCAGTCTGGGAAATAAATCCGTTGCCAGAAACACCATGGAAAATGCAGGCGTTCCGGTCATACCGGGCAGCAAAGCGCCTGTTTTGGATGTGCAGACGGGGGCGGAGATTGCCCATGAGATTGGCTATCCGGTGATTGTAAAGGCTGCACTTGGAGGCGGCGGTAAAGGTATGCGAGTGGCTTACTCGCCGGAGGAATTTGAGAAGAGCTTCCTCACCGCGCAGCAGGAGTCGGCCAAAGCCTTTGGTGACGGTACCATGTACATTGAACATTATGTACAGCACCCGCGGCACATCGAATTTCAGATTCTGGCAGATAAATACGGAAATGTCATTCATCTGGGAGAGAGAGACTGCTCCATCCAGAGGAACCATCAGAAAATGATAGAGGAATCTCCTTCCGCGGCGCTCAACGAAGAGCTGAGGAAAAAGATGGGCGAGGCGGCGGTGAAGGCGGCGAAAGCGGCAAACTACACCAATGCGGGAACTATCGAGTTTCTTCTGGAAAAGAGCGGAAATTTCTATTTTATGGAGATGAATACCAGGATTCAGGTGGAACATCCTGTGACGGAATGGGTGACAGGGATTGATTTGATAAAAGAGCAGATTCGCATCGCGGACGGTAGGAAATTAAGCTACACCCAGGACGATGTCAAGATTACAGGGCACGCTATCGAGTGCCGGATTAACGCAGAAAATCCCGCGAAAAACTTCCGCCCTTCACCGGGAACTATCACGGATATGTACCTTCCCGGAGGCAAAGGGGTGCGCATCGACTCCGCAATCTACAGCGGCTATACCGTACCGCCGTATTATGATTCCATGCTGGCGAAGCTGATTGTCCACGCGAAGAACCGCAGGGAAGCAGTTATGAAGATGAGAAGTGCATTGGGAGAGGTCATCATCGAGGGCATTGACACCAATGTGGACTATCAGTATGAGATTTTGCATCACCCGGACTTTGTGAGTGGAGACATTGACGTGGAGTTCATCGAGAAGATGGGAAAAGAAAAGGGAGAGTAAGCCCTTTGGAGGATTTATCTGATGAAATTGCAGAACATGTTTAAAAAGACGAGCAGAAAGAATTATATTTCGCTCAAAGACCGCCCGGAAGTGCCGGAAGGACTTCTTCGCAAATGTAATAAATGCGGGGCGGCAATCATTGCGGAGGATGTAAGACAGGGATTTTACATCTGCCCGAAATGCCACGGATATTTTCGCGTGCATGCTTACCGAAGAGTAGAAATGATTGCGGATGCGGGGACTTTTGAAGAATGGGATAAAGAGATGGACTTCGTCAATCCGCTGTCTTTTAAAGGATATAAAGAAAAGGTGGAGCGCCTGCAGGGGACGACCCATCTGAATGAAGCTATTGTGACAGGAAAGGCGATGATAGACGGAAATCCTGCTGTCATCGGTGTCTGTGACGGGCGTTTCCTGATGGCGAGCATGGGAGAGATTGTAGGAGAGAAGATTGCCCGCGCGGTGGAACGCGCCACAGAGGAAAAGCTTCCGGTCATCTTATTTGCCTGTTCCGGGGGCGCCAGGATGCAGGAGGGAATCATCTCCCTTATGCAGATGGCGAAAACCTCCGCGGCAATCAAAAGGCACAGCGATGCGGGCGGGCTGTATATTTCCGTGCTGACGGACCCGACTACGGGCGGAGTGACGGCAAGCTTTGCCATGTTAGGGGATATCATCCTGGCAGAGCCGGGAGCTCTCATCGGTTTCGCGGGTCCCCGCGTGATTGAGCAGACCATTGGAGAAAAGCTGCCCAAAGGCTTTCAGCGCTCAGAATTTCTGCTGGAGCACGGCTTCATCGATGCCATTGTTAAGAGAGAAGAGTTAAAGGAAACACTGGCACACATCCTTGCTTTTCACAGCAGAGAAAAAAGTACAATACAGAATCAAAGCGAACTTAGCAGAGATTCCTATGACAGACATTCACATATAAAAGAGTCCCACGAAAGAAGTGCCTGGGACAGAGTACAGATTTCCCGCAAAAAGGGGCGTCCTGTGGGAGAGGATTATATCGCCAATCTGTTTACGGATTTTATGGAGTTTCATGGGGACCGTTACTATAAGGACGACCCGGCAATTATCGGGGGAATCGCGTATTTCCACGGTATGCCGGTGACGGTTATCGCACAGGCAAAGGGGAAGACGACGAAGGAAAACCTGAAGCGTAATTTCGGCATGCCATCACCTGACGGATACCGCAAAGCACTGCGGCTGATGAAACAGGCAGAGAAATTCGGGCGTCCGGTCATCTGCTTTGTGGATACGCCCGGTGCGTTCTGCGGTCTGGAGGCAGAGGAGAGGGGACAGGGCGAGGCAATCGCCAGAAATCTCTTTGAACTCTCAGGACTGGAAGTTCCGGTACTCTCCATTGTAATCGGAGAAGGAGGAAGCGGCGGCGCGCTGGCGATGGCAGTGGCAGACGAGGTCTGGATGCTGGAAAATGCCGTCTATTCCGTGCTCTCGCCGGAAGGATTCGCAAGCATCCTCTGGAAGGACAGCAAACGGGCAAGCGAGGCGGCGGAAGTGATGAAGCTGACAGCCGGAGATTTAAAAGAGCTGGGAGTCATCGAGAGGATTATCCCGGAGCCGGAAGATTTCACAGTAGAGACAATGGACGATGTGGTCTGTGAAATGAAAGAGGGTATTGCGGGATTCCTGGAGACATATGTTAAAATAGAAAAGGAGGCGCTGACCAAAAGGCGTTACCAGCGTTTCCGCAGTATCTGATACCTCGGGATGGCGGGCTTTGCCCGATAAGGTATGCCTTTGGGCAGAAAGAAGTGGATATGAAGCAGTTGAAAATCGGAGAGAAGATAACCAGATTTCCTCTCATACAGGGCGGAATGGGAGTTGGCATCAGTCTCGGCAGGCTTGCGGGGACTGTGGCGAAAGAAGGCGGAGTCGGTATCATATCGAGCGCGCAGATTGGCTACCGGGAGAAGGATTTTGACAAAAATCCGGCACAGGCGAATGAGAGAGCCATCGCAAAAGAGATGGAGAAGGCGAGAGCCATTTCTCCGGACGGAATCATCGGATTTAATATCATGACAGCCTTGAAAGAACATGCGCAGCATGTGAGGGCGGCAGTCAGAGCCGGGGCGGATATTATCATTTCCGGGGCGGGGCTTCCCACGGAACTGCCGGAATTGACAGAGGGCAGCCGAACTAAGATTGCGCCCATCGTCTCCACGGACAAATCCGCGAAAGTCATTTTAAAGTACTGGGACAGGAAATATAAGCGAACCGCGGATTTGGTCGTCATCGAGGGACCTCTTGCAGGGGGACATCTTGGATTTAAAAAAGAAGAGTTAGAAACATACACGAAAGAGGCTTACTGCGGGGAAATCAAAAACATCATCCGCACCGTACAGAGTTACGCACAAAAATATGGGAGAGAGATTCCCGTTGTCGTGGCAGGCGGAATCTATGACAGTAAAGATGTGAAAGAGATGCTGGAGATTGGCGCCGACGGTGTGCAGGTGGCGAGCCGTTTTGTGACGACAGAGGAGTGTGACGCGGATATCCGCTATAAAGAAGCGTATGTCCGGGCGTCAAAGGAAGAGATTGCTATCGTGAAAAGTCCGGTGGGGATGCCCGGAAGAGCAATCTTAAATCCCTTTATGAAACGAGTCATGGCGGGAGAAAAGATTCCCCACAGCCCGTGCCACGGCTGCCTGGCGAAATGTGAGCCGGCAAAGATACCGTATTGCATCACAGACGGGCTGATTGAGGCGGCAAAGGGCAATGTGGAAAAGGCGCTGCTGTTCTGCGGTGCGAAGGCGTGGAAGTCGGACAGGATAGAGACTGTAAGAGAAGTCATGCAGTCCTTATTTGTGACAGCGTGACTGGATAGGATAGAAAGGAGGGAAACTGCATGGATGTTTATGAGACAATCAATGATGTACTAGTGCATTTGTTTAATGAGATTTGGAAGCAGGAAGAAGATGCTATCATCACAGAGGAGTTTAAAGACATCACCAACAATGATATGCATATCATTGAGGCAGTGGGGCTTGGAGATGACAGCACCATGTCTCTGGTGGCTAAGAAGCTGGGAATCACAGCAGGGTCCCTCACGACAGCCGTCAACAGTCTGGTCAATAAGAAATACATCGTTCGTATAAGGAGTGAGCAGGACAGGAGAGTGGTCTATATCCGGCTCACCGAAAAAGGAAAGAAAGCGTACCGCCATCATGCCGAATACCACAGACAAATGACGAACGCGGTGATTGAAAAGCTGGAGGAAGAGGAGATACCGATTCTTTTGAAGACACTGGACGGACTGAGAGAATTTTTCAGAGGGTACAAGGCAGAGAAAGAACCGTAAGGAAACTCCGGCAAGCGAAAATGTCAGGAGTGAACAACGGCTTGGAAATAGCCTGGAAGCAGAGAAATGAAAAAGTTTTGACGTTTCGCATAAAATGAGTTACAATAGGGTGCGTAGCATTTAGGTATGAGAAGTTAAGAGGACGAATACTTGACAGGTTTTACAGGAGGGAACAAGTATGGCAGTAAAGAAAACAACTTCAAAAGAGAAAACACCGGTAAAAGCGATTGAAACAAAAAAGGATACGACAAAAGCAATCGAGACAAGAGCAGCAGTTTTAAAAGAGGCGGCTCCGGTGGAAAAAACAGCAGAGAAACCTGCGGCGAAGAAGGCGGCGGCGAAGAAAGTGGCTCCGGCAAAGAAGGCACCTGCTAAGAGAACAACAAAGAAAGCAGAGCTGAAGACGGAGATGTTCCTTCAGTTTGCAGGAAAAGAATATACAGAAAAAGAGCTTCTCCAGAAGGTGAAGGATGTATGGACGAAGACCCTGAAGAACAAGGTTGGAGACATGAAGGATGTCAAGATTTACCTGAAACCAGAAGAATCTGCGGCATATTATGTCATCAACGGCGATACAACAGGGCGCGTTGACTTATAGGAAGCGAAAAGCAAGCAGGCTGTCTTTAGAAACTGTCAGAGGTTTTTTAAAGGCAGCCTCTTTGATATCTGGTTTGAGGAGGAGACAGCAGATGGATACAGTCAGAGTAAGAGAAATCGAGATTGGGACAGGGCAGCCGAAGATATGTGTTCCAATCGCGGCGGTATCACAGGAGGAAATTTTAAAGTGCGCCAAAGCGATTGCTTGTTCTGCCGCCGATATCGTGGAGTGGCGGATGGATTGGTATGAGGATATTTTTCGGGAAAAAGAGACGGCAGAGACACTGGAAAAGTTGAGAGAAATTCTGGGAGAAAAGCCGCTTTTATCCACTTTCCGCACTAAGGGAGAAGGCGGGGAACGAGAAGCCAAACCGGAAGAATACAAAAGACTGAACGAAGAGGTCATCAGGAGCGGATATACCGACTTGACGGACATAGAATATTTTATGGGCGATGGCATCGTGCAGCCGCTCAACTCTCTGGCAAAAGAATACCGGGTAAAGACCGTGCTGTCCAACCACGATTTTGCGAAAACGCCCGCAGAGGGGGAGCTGTTTGACAGACTTCAGAAGATGGATAAAGCAGGGGCGGATATCGCTAAGATTGCAGTTATGCCGCAGAGCAGACGGGATGTGCTGGCGCTTCTTGCCGCCACGGAAAGAGCAGACCGATTGCTGCATTGTCCAATCATCACCATGTCCATGGGGAAAATGGGACAGATAAGCCGCATCTGCGGGGAAGCCTTTGGCTCTGCTGTCACATTCGCCAGTCTGGGAAGGGCTTCCGCGCCGGGACAGATGAATCTGGAAGAGTTAAAGACGGTATTGGATATTTTGCATGGAATAGGAGGGCATTGAGACTCTGATGCAGGAATTTGGAAAAGATGGAGAAAATGGGAAAATGGATAAAATGAAGAAACAAGAGCGTTTAAAACGGCAGATGGAGTTTATCATCGAGGCGGACAAGGTGAAGAATATTTTCCGGCAGACTTATCTGGCGGACGGAAAACGCAAGGAGAATGACGCGGAACATTCCTGGCATCTTGCCCTGGCAGCAGTTCTTTTGAAGGAGCACATGGAAGAAGAGGTGGACATCACAAAGGTGATGATTATGGTATTGATTCACGATTTAGTGGAAATCGATGCCGGAGACACCTATGCTTATGACGACGAGGCCGCGAAATCCAAAAGAGAGAGGGAGGAAAAAGCGGCGGACCGGATTTTTGGCATCTTGCCGGAAGACCAGGGGCAGATGTTTCGGAATCTCTGGGAGGAATTTGAAGCCTACGAGACTCCCGAAGCAAAATTTGCTCACCTTCTGGACAATTTCCAACCGCTCCTTTTAAACGATGCATCTGACGGTAAGAGCTGGGTGGAACACGGGGTGCACAAATCCCAAATCTACAGGAGGAACCGCAGAATACCCGAAACATCAGCAGATATCTGGGAGGCGATGTCGGATATCATTGACAAACATATAGAGAAAGGGCATGTGAAGGAATTAGAGGAAAGGCAAGGGGTATGAAAGATGTATGAGAGAGAAGTAGAAGCATTGCAGAGAATCATAGACGATAGCGAAAATATCGTGTTTTTTGGAGGCGCAGGTGTCTCTACGGAGAGCAATATTCCTGATTTCAGGAGTGCCGACGGGATTTACCACCAGGCATACAAATATTCTCCGGAAGAAGTGGTGAGCCATTCCTTTTTCGTGCGCTATCCGGAAGCCTTCTATGAGTTCTACAAGGAAAAGATGATGGCGCTGGACGCGAAGCCGAACCCGGCGCATAAAAAGCTCGCCCAGCTTGAGGCGGCGGGAAAGTTAAAAGCTGTCATCACACAGAATATTGACGGACTCCACCAGGCGGCGGGAAGCAAACAGGTCTATGAGCTGCATGGCAGTATCCACCGCAATTATTGTATGAAATGTGGGAAGTTTTATGATGCTGCCTATGTAAAAGAAGCGCAAGGAGTGCCGAGATGTACCTGCGGCGGAATCATCAAACCGGATGTGGTGCTCTATGAGGAGGCACTGGATACGATGACGATGGAGAAATCCGTTCGGGCAATCGCGGACGCGGACACGCTCATCATCGGGGGCACGTCTCTTGTGGTCTACCCTGCCGCGGGATTTATTGATTACTTCCGGGGAAAACACCTGGTCGTCATCAATAAATCGGAGACGGCAAAGAGTGTGCGCGCGGAACTGACAATCCCTGCGCCCATCGGAGAAATTTTAAATCAGATTACGGTTTCTGTCTCATGATTCCCACCTGCCGGAAGCCCCGCAGGGAAGAACAAGACCGCTGTCTAAGACCGGCAGACCAATCTCGTCGGAGAGGACGTGTCCGCCCCAGGGTTTTAACTCAGTGGCAATCAGATAGGTGAGCACGGCGGGAGCCAGCCCGGTGGTATAGGAATTTACAAGGAAGAAAATGGCATCCTTTGATAAAATCTGTGTACACAGACGGATGAGAGGATGAATCATGTCCTCGATTTTCCAGATTTCTCCTTTGGGACCCCTGCCGTAGGACGGCGGGTCCATGATGATGGCATCGTAAGTGTTGCCCCGGCGGATTTCCCGCTCCACGAATTTGACACAGTCATCCACCAGCCAGCGGATGGGTGCGTCTTTAAGTCCGGAGGAGACGGCGTTCTCTTTCGCCCAGCTCACCATTCCCTTGGAGGCGTCCACGTGGGTGACCTGTGCGCCGGCGGCTGCGGCTGCGAGAGTCGCGCCTCCGGTGTAGGCGAAGAGATTTAAGACTTTAACCGGGCGGTTTGCCTTTCGAATCTTTTCCGAGAACCAGTCCCAATTGACCGCCTGCTCCGGGAAAAGTCCGGTATGCTTGAAATTAAAGGGCTTTAAGTTGAAGGTAAGATTCTGATAGTGAATCTGCCACTGTTTGGGGAGGTCAAAAAACTCCCATTCACCGCCGCCCTTTTTGCTGCGGTGATAATGTCCGTTTTTCTTTTTCCAGCCCCGGTCTGTACGTGGGGTATCCCAGATGACCTGCGGGTCGGGACGCACCAGGATATAATCTCCCCAGCGCTCCAGCTTCTCGCCTCTGGAACAGTCAATCACCTGGTAATCTTTCCATTTATCTGCAATCCACATAAGTATAATCCTTTCTCTCACACTGACAAATCTGTTATTGGAAATATCAGTTACATTATAGGCAGTGTGCGGTGCGCCGTCAATGATTTTCCTCTTATGCTATTCCACAAAGGAATGCCGCGGGGAAATTAAAAATATCTGTTCAGATAATCTGCAGCTTCATCACTTATTGTAAAAGCCAGATTTACGTTCGCAATTTCCAGGTTAACATAAGCGTTGTCATAAAGTGTGATGATGCAGATGTCGTCCAGTGTCTGCTCCCTCTCTGTCTGACCGAGCTTGAGAGTAGATTCCTGCGATAACCGGAAGCTGCCGATTTCTTTGGCATCATCGGGCAGCTTCGCAAGTTTCCATTCGTCTATCCGCAGCGCGTTCACAAAGTCCGCAATTTCTTCCGTATCGGAAAGCGTTTGGATAACTTCATCTGTACCCGCAGGGATAGCGGTGATTTCCTGTGCTTTTGAAAATTCCAGAGAATAGTCCTCCAAGTTTGGTGTTTCTGTGACTCTGCAGCCGCAGAGCAGAGAAACGGTAAGTATCAGAAGCAGAAATAATCTGCATGTAAATGTTTTTTTCATCATATCCTCACTTTCTTTTTTTCCTGATAGGTTTCATTCATGATAAGCAGGCGGTATGCGCGCATGATACCGCCGGCGGCGATACAGAGAAATGCGCCCAAAGCTGCCAGCAGGATTCCGCAGCCAATCACGAGAGTATCAAGAAACTCGTAAGAGGCAGGTATGATGAGCGGAAAGAACAGAATACCTGCTGCGATAAAGGTGATGCCCGTTAAAATACAGAGGTTTGCTCTTTTTCGCCAGTCGGTGTATGCCGAGGTCAGTTTTGCTTTTGTGTTTTTGTCAAACAGGAGCGGCTCCTTCCATAGTCTGCGGTATGGATTGTCGTTTAGTTTTACGGAAAACAGAAGGACAGTTGCCGCAATCATAAGCACAATAAAAATGAGGATTCCCAGTTCGGGATTCCATAACGGTAAGGCGAGGCTGCCAATATACAGTCCCACGGCAATCCCGATTTTTGTCACCTTTGCTTTTTGATAGCAGAGAAATCCTTCCGCTGTCTCTAGGCTCACATAGATTCCGCTCTCATCGGGAGGAACTGCTGTCTTCTCCGCAGCTTCTTCTTCATTCAACAGATAATCTAAAGTGACGTGGAAGATTTTACTCATCCGCACAATTTTATCGGTCTCAGGATAACCATTGTCGCGCTCCCACTTGCTGATTGCCTGACGGGAAACTCCTAACTGATAGGAAAGTTCTTCCTGCGATAGTCCGGATTCTTTTCTCAGTTTTTGTATTTTTTCTCCAAAAGTCATATCCGTTTCCTCCTTTCGCTGTCAGGATACGCGATTTTGTGTCAATGTGCCACCAAAATAGGGTTGCAACTTCGCAACTTGCGGTTGCAGTTTCGCTATCATGCCGGACTGTATAGGGGATTGTATAGTAAGAGTATAGCAGTGTTTCACTGTTTTGCAAACATATGACACCTGTATATCTGAACTGATATGATAATTTTTCCCTTATCTTGGTTCTGCCCTGCCTGCATGTTATAATTAAATCTAAATGCGGGGAAAGCTGTCCGCAAAAAAGAGTTTACCTCACCATCATACAGTGATAGAATATATCTATAAGTTGTATGAAACTACAATCCCCGCTCTTTATAAGAGTATACACGTCCGATAGAGAGTAAATTTTGTGACTTGTAAAGAGAGGGGAATCATGGAATTGTAAAAGGAGAGTGGAATTATGATAACAGTCAATGCAATCGGGGATGCATGTCCGATTCCGGTGGTTAAGACGAAAAAGGCAATAGACGGACTTCAGGGACCGGATATGCTGGAGGTGCTGGTGGACAATGAGACAGCAGTGCAGAATGTCACAAAGTACGCGAAGCAGGAGGGCAAGCAGGTGTCCTCCCAAAAACTGGAAGAAGGCAGATACCAGATACTCATAGACTGCACTGGAGATACGGGAAAAGCGAATGTGCAGGAAATGACAAATACAGACGAGACCGGGCTGGCTGAGGGAGAATTTTGCTGCGGGCAGAAGCATACGGTGGTGGTCGTTTCTTCAGACAGAATGGGGACAGGCAATGATGAACTGGGAAAGGTTTTGATGAAAGGCTTTCTGTTTGCCCTGACTCAGTTAGATGAGCTGCCGGAAAAGATGCTCTTTTACAACGGTGGGGCAACTCTCACCTGTGAGGGAAGCGCTTCTCTTGAGGATTTGAAGCTTATGGAAGACAATGGCGTGGAGATACTGACATGCGGGACATGCCTGGATTATTACGGGCTGAAAGAGAAGCTGTGTGTGGGCAGCGTGACTAATATGTACACCATTGTAGAGACGATGGATGGGGCGTCCAAAATCATAAGACCATAAACACGTTGTAATAAGGCAGAGGAGGTGAAACGGATGAGTGATGCGGAGAAGATTCGTCTGACGCAGATGACAAAGACTGCCGGGTGAGCGGCGAAGATAGGTCCTGAGACCCTTGCCCAGGTTCTGGGTAAGTTACCGAAATTTCATGATGAAAACCTTCTCGTGGGTATTGAGACATCGGACGATGCCGCGGTGTACCGGATTACCGAAGACTTGGCGATGATTCAGACGGTGGATTTCTTCACGCCGGTAGTGGACGACCCATACACCTTTGGGATGATTGCGGCGGCAAATGCGCTCAGTGATGTGTACGCCATGGGAGGAGTGCCGAAGACGGCGCTCAACATCGTCGGATTCCCGAGCTGTCTCTCACCGGAGATTCTGGGAGAGATTTTAAGAGGGGGAGCCGAGAAAGTAAAAGAGGCGAATGCTGTATTGTCGGGCGGTCATTCTGTACAGGATGATGAGCCGAAATACGGGCTGTGCGTCTCTGGGTTTGTGAACCCGGAAAAAATGTGGAAAAATTATGGATGCGTGCCGGGAGATGTATTGATTCTTACAAAGCAGCTTGGAAGTGGAATCATAAATACCGCTGTGAAAGCGGATATGGCATCCGAAGGCGCGGCACAGGAGGCGGTGCGGGTGATGGCATCCTTGAATAAGGAGGCAAAAGAGGTGCTGGAGAAGTATCCGGTGCATGCCTGCACAGATGTCACCGGATTTGGGCTGCTGGGACACCTGGCAGAAATGACAGTGGCAAGTGATGTGACTGCGCGGATTTGGACAGGGGATATCCCCCGCATGCAGGAGGCAGAGGCATACGCGAGAATGGGGCTGGTGCCGGCCGGTGCCTACAGAAACAGGGAGCACAACCAGGAATATGTATCTGCCCCGGGCATCGAGGAATGCTGTCTGGACATTTTGTATGACCCCCAGACATCGGGCGGGCTTCTGGCGAGTATACCTGCGGACTGTGCTGATGCGGTGATGAGAGATTTTAGAGAGGCTAAGATGGAGACGGCAGTTTCTGTTATCGGCCGCGTGGAAGCGCGGGGCGAAGCGTATATCTGCCTTGAAAAGGAGAATGGATAGGATGGACAGACAGGGATGGCTGCGGAAGATTCCGAAGGTAGACCAGCTGCTCAAAGATGACAGGATTGCGAAAATGGAGGCGCATTACGGATATGACTGTGTGCGTGAGGCGGTGCGATGTGAACTGGAAGATTTGCGCGGGCGGATACAGAATTGCGCGACTGATGAGGAGGCAGAGAGAGAACTTATGAATCTGGAGGAAAACATAGAGCTCACTCTGGCGGACTGGGCGCGCCCCTCCATGACACGGGTGCTCAATGGAACGGGAACCATCCTGCATACCAATCTGGGGAGAGCTCCCATTGGAAAGGAGGCGCTTGATGCCGCCTCCTTTTTGGCGGGCGGATATTCCAATCTGGAGTACGACTTAGAGGATGGGAAGCGCGGCGAGCGTTATTCTCATTTTGAGGAGCTTTTATGCAGGGTCACCGGGGCGGAAGCGGCAATGGCTGTCAATAATAACGCGGCGGCAGTGCTCCTTGCTCTGAGCGCGCTGGCAAAGGGCGGGGAGGTGATTGTCTCCCGCGGCGAGCTGGTGGAAGTCGGAGGGAAATTCAGGATTCCGGATGTGATGGAGCTTAGCGGCGCCCATTTAAAAGAAGTGGGAACGACGAACCGGACCCGGCTTGAGGATTATGAGAACGCAGTTTGTGAGGAGACGAAAGCTTTTCTGAAAGTGCATACGAGCAATTACCAGATTGTCGGTTTCACAGAGCATGTTGACACGCGGCAATTACGCGCGCTGAAGGAAATGTATGGGATTCCTGTCATAGAAGATTTGGGAAGCGGTGTGCTGGTTGATTTAAGTCAGTATGGTCTGCCCCATGAGCCCACAGTGCGGGAGTGTCTTGCGGATGGAGCGGATGTTGTATGTTTCAGCGGCGACAAACTGCTGGGGGGACCTCAGGCGGGAATCATCGCCGGGAAAGCGGAATATATCCGCAAAATGAAAAAGCATCCTCTCACACGGGCGCTGCGCATCGACAAACTGACCGCGTGTGTTCTGGAGCAGGTGCTGCTTTCTTATCTGCATGAGAAGCGGGCTGTGGAAGAGATTCCTATCCTTCGGATGCTGACGAAACAATCCTCTGTATTGAAGGAGGATGCGGAAAAGCTGGCGAAAATGCTCCGGGAAGCGAAAGTGAAAGCAAAGATAGAAGTGTGCCCCTGTGAAAGTCAGATTGGGGGAGGCGCGCTCCCGCTGGAAAAATTGGAGAGTTTCGCGGTGACAATCCGACCTCTGCTTCTCACAACAGCGGAATTGAAAAGGCGTATGAGACAGCTCCCTCTCCCGGTGGTGGCGAGAGTGGGGGATGACAGGCTGTATCTGGATATGCGGACCTTTGAGATGCAGTTTGCCGCTGTGTTTGTTGAGCAGGCGCTAGAATTGAGAATCTTTGAGGAGCGTGACAGCACGGCGCGCGCAAGAGAAAGAGAGAGGAAACCAGGAAGGTAAAGGAGAACGTAAGATGGGGCATGTGATTATCGGGACAGCGGGGCATATTGACCACGGCAAGACGGCACTCATCAAAGCACTGACAGGCAGAGACACAGACCGTCTGGCGGAGGAAAAACGGCGGGGAATTACCATTGAACTGGGGTTTACCTATTTTGACTTAAAGGACGGCAGCCGCGCCGGTATCGTTGATGTGCCGGGGCACGAGAAATTTATTGACCATATGGCGGCGGGCGCCGCGGGGATGGATATGGTGCTGCTGGTGATAGCGGCGGACGAGGGTGTCATGCCCCAGACGAGAGAACACACGGACATCTTAAACCTGCTGGGAGTTAAGAAGTGTATCATTGTACTCAATAAATGCGACCTGGCAGACAGGGAGTGGCTGGATATGGCAGAGGCGGACATCCGGAAAGAATTATCAGGTACTTTCCTGGAAGGAGCGCCTCTTTTGCGCGTGTCCGCAAAGACGGGAGAGGGCATAGACAGACTGGCGGAGATGATTGCGTCCATGGCGCGTGAAAAAGTGGAAAAAAGGCAGGCGCAAGGGGCGCCCCGCCTTCCCGTTGACCGAGTGTTTTCCTTGAGCGGAGTGGGGACGGTAGTGACCGGGACTCTCATAGACGGCAGGATTGAGAGAGAAGAAACGCTCCAGATTTATCCGGGCGGTAAGCTGTGCCGGGTGCGGAATATTCAGACTCACGGGGAAAATGTGCCAAGCTGTGAGGCGGGGCAGCGCACAGCTTTGAATGTGGCAGGCTGCGGAAAGGAAGATTTAAAAAGAGGGTGTGTCCTCTCCCTTCCGGGGGCACTTAACGCAGGCAGGATTCTGGATGTAAAGATTACCCTTCTTGCATCGTCCGCAAGGCGAATCAAGAACCAGACCCGGCTGCATTTTCTCAGCGGTACCAGTAAAGCACTTTGCCGGGCAGTGCCTCTGGACACGCAGGAACTCCGACCGGGAGAGAGCTGTTATGCCCAGCTTCGCATGGAGGAGGATGTGGCATTAAAAGCCGGAGACCGTTTTATTGTTAGGTTCTACTCCCCGCTGGAGACCATTGGAGGGGGCGTGGTACTGGATGCGAACGCAGGAAAGAGGAAGCGTTTCTGCGAAAAGGATATCGAAGAACTGAAGCTGCGTGAGCAGGACGAAGAGGAAGGCTTTGCGGGTTTTCAGATTCAAAAGCTTGTAAGTTCCCCTGTGACAGCGGAAGAACTGGGAGAAAGCGTTAAGCTGCCTCTGCAGACAGTAAGGGAGACGCTGAAACGTCTTGCTTTACAGGGGCGGATGACGGAAATCTCTGCGCAGGAGAGGACCTATTTTTGGGATGGAGAGAAACAGACGGTATGCAGAAGGCAGATACAGGGATTTTTAGAACATTTTATGCGGGAGCATCCGTATTGTCCCGGCGTGAGCAAAGCCCAGATAAGGAACCGATTTTTGAAAGAAATAAAAAAACAGGCGGCGGATTGCTATCTGACATGGCTGGAGCAGGAAGCGGTGTTGGAGCAGAGAGGGGAATTTCTGCTGCCGCACGGTTATCAGCTCCCACAGAATGGTGAGTTTGCCCGAATCAGGGAGAAGCTGTATGCGGCTTTTGCGGAGGCAAAATATGATTTTGTGAGGATGGGTGATATCTCCTTTGACGGTGTGCCGGAAAAAACGGTGGAGGAGATTCTTTTCCTCCTTGTGTCAAACGGTGAAATCGTGAGATTGACGGAGGAGATGTATACACTGAAGTCATACATGGACGCGGCGGAGGAGCGCGTTGCGGAGGTGTTAAAGGCAGAGGGAAAGATTACGGTTTCCCAGGTGCGGGACATGTTTCAGACGACACGCAGGAGCGCGAAACCTATCCTGGAATATATGGACAGAAGAAAAGTGACAAAGAAAAACGGACCGGAGAGTGAAAGGGTGTCAAATCTATGAATTTAAAACAATTGGAAGCATTTGTGCAGGTGGCGGAGGAGAAAAACTTTTCCAGAGCGGCGAAAGAATTATTTCTGACACAGCCCACAGTCAGCGCTCATATCGCCTCGCTGGAACAGGAATTAAATGTGCGCCTGTTTGTGCGAAATACAAAAGAGGTCGAACTGTCAGCGGACGGAAAGAAGCTGTTCGGCTACGCGAAACAGATGGTAGAGCTGCAGAGGCAGATTGAGATGGAGTTCGACAGCAGCAGGAAAGAGAGCAGTACCCTGATAAAAATTGCTGCCTCCACAGTTCCTTCCCAGTATCTGCTGCCGAAGGTGCTCGCCAGATTTGGAAAGGAATTTCCGAAAGTGCAGCTGAAAGTAGCGGAGACAGACAGCAAAAGGGTGGTGGAGCAGGTGCAGGATAACAGGGCGGATATCGGTTTTACAGGGACAGTCCTGGATAAAAAAGACTGTGTGTACCTGCCTTTTTATGAGGATGAACTGGTCCTGGTGCTTCCGGATACAGAAGAGTACCGGGAGAAGCTGAAAGAGCAGGAGGGATTAAGCTGGATATGCAGTGAAAATCTGATTCTCAGGGAGGAGGGCTCCGGTACAAGACAGGAGGCGGAGAAAAAGCTTGCGAAGCTGGGCTTTGAAAAAGAAGACGTGAAGATACAGGCGAGTGTGGAGAACACAGAGACCATCAAACGGCTGGTGAGCAGCGGTATGGGAATCTCCATCCTCTCGAAGCTGGCAGTGGAAGATAAGATAAAAAGCGGGGAGGTTTTGTGTGTCCCTATGGACGGTGAGGGCGGGAAGCGCAATATCAATCTGGTCTATAATAAGAAATTCCAGCTTTCAAAGCCTGTGCAGCATCTGATAGAAACCGTGCAGGCAGTGTACGGGGGATTTTAGGACATATGTCCTATAGAAAACGTCTATAAGTCGGACGGGCGTATGAGAAATATCAATTAGACGGACCTTGGAAAGAGGGATATACTGGTAACAGGGAAAGCGGGAGATGACAGATGATTTATATGGATAATGCTGCAACGACAATGCAAAAACCGGAGGAAGTAGTGAAAGCGGTATGCGACGCGCTGTGCAGTATGGGAAATGCAGGCAGAGGGGCTTCTGAGAGTTCCCTTTTCGCATCGAGGGTTATCTATGGGGCGAGGGAAAAGCTTGCCTCCTTTTTTAGGGCTGAAGATGCCAGGTGTATTGCCTTTACTGCTAATTCTACGCAAAGCCTGAATATCGCGATTAAAGGCACACTCAGACCGGGAGACCACGTCATCAGTACGGTACTGGAGCACAATTCAGTGCTGCGTCCTTTGCAGGAATGCAGGGAAAAGGGTGTGGAAGTGACGATTTTAGGCTGCGACCGAAAGGGCAACATCTCTTATGAGGAGATGGAAAGCGCGGTGAAGTCAAATACGAAGGCGATTGTCTGCACGCATGCCTCCAACCTGACGGGAAACATGATTGACCCGTACAGAGTGGGAAAAATTGCACAAGCTTATCATCTCCTTTTTATCGTGGACGCCTCGCAGACTGCGGGTGTCTATCCCATTGATGTACAGAAGATGGGAATCGATATCCTGTGCTTCACAGGGCATAAAGGGCTTTTGGGACCTCAGGGAACGGGAGGGCTTTATGTCAGGGAAGGCGTGAAGGTCCGCCCCCTTTTGAGCGGCGGCAGCGGAGTGGATACCTATAATATCCACCATCCTGATATCATGCCCACAGCGCTGGAGGCAGGCACGCTGAATGGTCCGGGGATTGCGGGCTTAAGCGCGGCAATCTCCTATCTGGAGCAAACAGGCATCGATGCGGTAAGAGAGAGGGAACTGTCCTATATGAGACGGTTTTACGAAGGCATTTCCCGGCTGGAGGGTGTAAAAGTATACGGGGATTTTGATACACAGTACAGGTGTCCCATCGTATCTTTTAATATCCGCAGCTATGATTCTTCTGAGGTAAGTGATGAACTAAGCATGACCTACAAAATCGCGACCCGGCCGGGAGCACATTGCGCACCCCTGATGCACAGAGCGTTGGGGACAGAAGAGCAGGGGGCAGTGCGTTTTAGTTTTTCCCACTTTAATACAGAAGAAGAGATTGAGACTGCCATAGCGGCAGTCAGAGAATTAGCAGAAGATGAGGAGTGAGAAAACATGAATTTATCAGATTCTAAGAAAAAGCTGGCATTGGCAGGTATTATCTGCGGCGTGATAGCAGCGTGCCTGGCTTGGTTTGGAAATCCCAAAAACATGGCGTTTTGTATTGCCTGCTTTATCCGTGATACGGCGGGAGCCCTGGGGATGCAGTCAGTGGAGACAGTACAGTATGCAAGACCGGAGATTATCGGCTTGGTACTGGGGGCGTTTGTGATATCCGTGCTGACGAAAGAGTATCGTTCTATGGCGGGCTCTTCTCCGATGATACGGTTTGTCCTTGGTATGGTAATTATGATTGGTTCTCTGGCATTTTTAGGGTGCCCGCTGCGTATGGTCATCCGTATGTCCGCGGGAGATTTGAATGCCTGGGTAGCCCTGATTGGTTTCGTGCTCGGTGTGGGGACAGGATGTATCGCCTTAAAGAAAGGCTTCAGTTTGGGACGTGCACATGTGACGAACCGCATGAGCGGCGGTGTTCTGCCGGCACTCATGTTGGGAATCCTTGCCCTGGCACTTTTGACAAGCCTTTTGAAAGCCAGCGAGGCAGGACCGGGAAGTATGCATGCTCCGATTATCATGTCGCTGATTGGCGGTCTTGTTTTCGGCGCGGTGGCACAGAAATCCAGAATGTGCTTCGCGGGAAGCATCCGCGATGTCATCCTGATGAAAAACTTTGATTTGCTGACAGTGATTGTAGGGGTATTTGCGGTTATGCTGGTATTCAACGTGGCGACCGGCAATTTCGCCCCGGCATTTGACACCCCGGGAATCATTGCACATTCTGAGCACCTCTGGAATATCCTGGGCATGTACGCGGTGGGATTTGCCGCAGTGCTCTCAGGCGGATGTCCGCTGCGTCAGCTCATACTGGCAGGTCAGGGTTCTTCAGATGCGGCAGTGACAGTACTGGGAATGTTCGTAGGCGCTGCGCTCTGCCACAATTTCGGGCTGGCAGCCAGCGGAACAGCGTTAAATGCCCAGACGAACGAAGTGGTTGCCGGAGCGCTGCCGATGAATGGAAAGGTAGCGGTGATTATCTGTATCGCTGTATGCTTTATCATAGCATTTGCCAATAAGCGGAAAGAAGGGAAGTAGAAGATGAAAGAGATAGATGCAAGAGGATTGTCCTGCCCGGAGCCATTGATGCTGACAGCGCAGGCGCTCAAAGACAGTAAAGAGACAGTAAAAGTGTTAGTGACGGAGCCGCATCAGAAGATGAATGTGGAGAAATATGCAAAGGACCATGGCAGAAAAGCTGTGACAGAAGAGACGGAAGACGGCTTCGCAGTGGTGATTGAGTAGATGTTAAGAAAAAAAGAGTTAAAATTAGTCGTTACTTTTCATACCACCGCAGATGCCATGGCGATGGAGAAGGCATGCATGGAGTCGGGCGCAAAAGGGCGCCTGATTCCGGTGCCCCGTTCCCTCTCCGCAGGATGCGGGCTTGCCTGGTGTACAGATTTAGAAGAAAAAGAGCGGATTGTGGATATTATGGAAGAGAAGAAGATAGACAGAGAGGCGCTGCATGAGGTGTTCGTGTGATGCCTCTCTTGCTTTTTGTAATAAATCTTGAAAAGCAGGGGCGCATCTGATACGATGATTTACAGAGCGGAAGGCGAAACAGGCCTTCTGCATATAAATGGGGGCAGAAAGGTAACTGGTGTGCCTCCTGGTCTTCAAAACCAGTGTTGGGCGCTTGAAGCGTCCTGGGTGGGTTCGATTCCCACATGCCTCCGCCAGAGAGAAAAGCAAACGGGATGACAGGGACCTTTTCGGAATGCAAAGACTCGCGGGCGAGTCTTGAAGCTGTGAATATATAGGGGAAGAGAAATGCTGCGTTAAGGTGGGTGAATGAGATGCTGAAGATGTTTTATCCTTTTGAATATGTAGAAAGTGTTTTTGCCATTGACTACAGGAAGCTGTATGAGCGAGGATACCGCGGCCTGATTTTTGATATAGACAATACGCTGGTGCCTCACGGCGATGATTCCACTGCGGAGGTGGACGAGCTGTTCCTTATGCTCCACAGGCTTGGCTTTCAGACACTGCTGCTCTCCAACAATGACAGGGAGCGGATTGAACGGTTCCTGAAAAATATTGATTCTCTGTACATATGCGATGCACAGAAGCCGCGGAAAGAAAAGTACTTAGAGGCTGTGCGGATGATGGGACTGAAAAAGAAAGAGACTGTTTTCATAGGCGACCAGGTGTTTACAGATATCCTCGGCGCCAACAGGAGCGGGATTGACAGTATCCTTGTGAAGTTTATCGGACATGATGTGGAGACAAAGATAGGGATTCGCAGAAACGTAGAGAAAGTTATTTTGAGACTGTACGGGTTGAGTAAGACTTACCAGAACCGTATCGGGGACATACAAAAGGGGGAAATCTGAATGAGACTGTGGAAGAGAGAAAAACTGTTTTGTGAGATGAATCCGCTTTTTTATGCCATTTCCGAACGGAAGGAGATTTTGAAGAGACATATCAACAATCTGCGCAGCAAAGAAAAATTTGCCGGGACGATACAGAAGGAGAAGCTTGCGAATCTTGTCTCTGAGCACAGCTCCAACCTCATTAAGAGGGGGAAGGGCATCGACATCAGCCTTCAGGAAGGGAAAGCCATCAATATCAAGCTGGCGTGCAGTAAGATAAACGGCATTATCATCCATCCGGGAGAAGTGTTCTCTTTCTGGAAATTGGTGGGAAAGACGACCAGAAGAAAGGGATACCAGAATGGGCGTGTCATCACCGGCGACAAGATAAAACCGGGACTGGGAGGGGGACTGTGTAATCTGGGCAATACCATACATCTGCTTGTTCTGCACAGTCCGCTCAAGGTTACGGAATTTCATAAACACTCCGATGCGTTGGCTCCCGACGAGGGAAAGCGTGTACCATTTAGCTCCGGTACATCTGTATGCTATAATAATATCGATTACCGTTTTCAGAATAATACAGACCAGGATGTGCAGCTTCTTGCGTGGTGCGAGGATGGAAAACTGCATGCCGAACTGCGAAGTGAGAGAGAATTTCCCTGGCGCTATGAGCTGGTGGAGGAAGACCACCATTTTGCAAAAGAGGGCGGGAAATATTACAGAAATTCCAAGATATACCGAAAGGTTATCGAGAGGTCTACAGATAGGGTGACCGATAAAGAGTTGATTCTCAATAACCATTCGGAAGTGATGTACGATTATGATTTAATTCCCGGAGAATTGATACGGGAGTAATCTGCTGCTTAACGCTGGTCCATATAGCGGCATACAGCGTTGACTTGTTCCGCAAAGACATCACCGAATTTGTTTTCAAAGAAGGCGCCTCCGATGGTGAAAGCCCAGGGGGCGGCTTCTTTTACTTCGTCAAGGCGGGTGTAGCTGTCGATGCTGCCTGCAAGACAAACCGGAGCCGGAACCTCTGCTACGAACCGCTTATTGAGCAGAACCGCATCCCCTGTATAGCGGTATCCGAGCAAATCAATTCCATAGGCGCCCTTTGCCAGACATATATGCGCCTCCTCTATCATTTCTTCAATGGAGCCATCTAAAACAGAGGGGCGCCCTGTTATCTTGCCCACAAAGGGCATATATTTTAAATGGTTTTCCTGACAAAAGGAATTGACAGAATCAAAAAAGCAAGTGCCCATCAGGATATCGCAGCCACATTCTGCCGCCATTTTTGCCCCTTCAAGACATTCCTTTTCTGTGTATTCTACGACTTCCAGCAGGGTGGTCTTTCCACATTCCTTCATATAAGAATATAATGCTTTCATCTGCGGCAACGGAAGCGGTTTTTCCTTGAAACCCCAGAACTTCGCATCCGAGTCTTTACACTGGCGGAAAATTTCATGCGCATTCTCTACAGTGCAGTCATTGTGTGTCAACATAACGATTAATTGCGGTGTTGCTTTCATAGTAGTTATCCTTTCGTGTCGGTGTGATGAGTGATACATCTTTATCTGAATGAATGGAATGGCATTTTACAGATATCCCCATCCCGCCAGCCTCCAGGATGAGTTTTCATGCTTCTTGATAAATATCCATTTCCAATCCGTGTTTTTGCCGGAGACAAAAGAAGGGTCCGCATCCTCATGTACAGTGAAATCTGAGCGCAGGATGATAGCAGCATAAGCGTCATAGCGTTTCGCTTCGCTGTCAAACATCGCTTCGTCCTCTTCTACGTAAGTCAGGGTATCCAGCGTGCAGTTTTTAAAATTCTGCCTGAAATGTGAGAACACCTGCCGGCTCATCCTGTCCAGTTCTTGTTCTGTATATGCGTCTGCCTGACTGAAATCCTCTGCTACCTGCCGGGTATCGCCCCTGGGAAAGAAAAAGGCGATGAGCAGAGCGATACAGATAAGAAAAAGTGCTGCAATGAGAATGGAAAAGCCGCGGCGTTTCGTTTTGTCCATATTTCCCTCCTTAAAAGGAATCATTTTGTAAAAAGGAGTTTACTTCACGAGTTCTTTCCTATATTATAGAAAAGAAATGTCGGGAAGACAATAAAATTTCCGTAGGATTTCAGAAATTCGTCTTCTACTGTGAATAGTAACATTGTACTGAAAAAAATACAATATTTCTGAAAAACTACTTGAAAAAAATGGATGAATCCGATATACTAAGAGAGCTGTGGCATGATAGCTGTGAAGCGTGAGGTTGCTGCCGACGGCGCGAGAGCGCGGGATGGCAGGTTTTCCGTGGAGCGAATGTCAAGTTAGGAAACTGGCGACAAGTCACTGTACGTATCACAACTGATTACTGTTTACCATAAGGTAGAGGTATGAAACAACGTGTGAGTTTCTCACGACACACACGGGAGAGTGTACAGTCACCGCTTGTCGTACTGAAGTGAAAAAGTACGAAAAGGAGGCGACTTTTTTTATGGCAAGTCAAGTAATGAGAATCACATTGAAAGCGTATGATCATCAGCTTGTTGATGCATCCGCAAAGAAAATCATCGAAACTGTAAAGAAAAATGGAGCGCAGGTAAGCGGACCGGTACCACTTCCGACAAAGAAGGAAGTAGTGACAATCTTGAGAGCGGTTCACAAATACAAAGACTCCAGAGAGCAGTTCGAGCAGAGAACTCATAAAAGACTGATTGATATCATCACACCGACACAGAAAACTGTGGACGCACTTTCCAGACTGGAAATGCCGGCAGGTGTTTACATCGATATCAAAATGAAGAATAAGTAAAGCATTTGGTGAGTTTTTTCGAACCTAGTGCGTACTTAGTTCGGCGCGCTTGACGAGATTTTGTCGAGCTTAGCAAGGCGAACATCAAAAAAGCACAGTAACAATCCTAAAATTTAGGATGAGCGCGAAAGCGTTCCGCTGTAAATCACAGGAGGTAATGATAATGAAGAAAGCTATTTTAGCGACAAAAGTTGGTATGACCCAGCTCTTCAACGAAGAAGACGGCAGACTGATTCCTGTAACAGTTCTTCAGGCTGGTCCTTGTGTAGTAACACAGGTGAAGACAGAAGAGAATGACGGCTACAAGGCAGTTCAGGTCGGATTTGTTGACAAGAAAGAGAAAATCGTCACAAAGGATAAGAGCGGCAAGAAAGAAATCGCACACAGAAATGGTGTGACAAAGGCTGAGAAAGGTCATTTTGACAAAGCTGGCGTATCCGGAAAGAGATATGTAAAAGAATTCAGATTTGAAAATGCTGAGGAATATACACTGGCTCAGGAAATCAAAGCAGATATCTTTGAAGCAGGCGACAAGGTAGACGCGACTGCAATCTCCAAAGGTAAAGGTTTCCAGGGCGCTATCAAGCGTCACAATCAGAGCAGAGGACCTATGACACACGGTTCTAAGTTCCATCGTCATGCGGGTTCCAACGGTGCTGCATCCGATCCGAGCAAGGTATTCAAAGGTAAGAAGATGCCGGGACAGATGGGAAGCAAGAAAATCACTGTTCAGAATCTTGAAGTTGTCAGAGTAGACGCTGAAAACAACCTGCTGTTAGTAAAGGGTTCTGTACCGGGACCGAAGAAATGCCTGGTAACAATCAAAGAGACAGTAAAGAGCGGCAAATAATCTGACAGAGTAAGAAAGGAGGAACACACAGATGGCTAATGTATCTGTTTATAATATCGAAGGTAAAGAAGTTGGTACAATCGATTTAAACGACGCTGTGTTTGGTGTGGAAGTAAACGAACATCTCGTACACATGGCAGTTGTAAACCAGCTTGCAAATAATCGTCAGGGAACACAGAAAGCAAAGACACGTTCTGAAGTTTCCGGCGGCGGAA